>NZ_JADGEV010000001.1:88846-108815 GCF_016744175.1 Neptunomonas sp.
TTTTTAGTTCCATCGGTACATATAAGAGATAATTTGGACTTAATGCCTGGTGCTTATCGCATTACATTGATGGGGGTGATTGTCGGTGAAGCGGAAATATATCCTGATCGCGATTTGGCTATCAATCCGGGGCAAGTATTTGGTACGTTGAAGGGTGTGGATGTGAAAGATCCCGCTTTTGGACTGGATGCGACATGGGTAGAGTTAAGCTTGCGTGAACAGGCTCAGACGCTTGGTTATACCGTTGTAGATGCAAGTACAGTTGTTGCTACGCATTTAAATCAAATCCTGCAGAGCCATGCACATGAACTCTTGGGTCATGAAGAAGTTCAGCAGTTATTAGATATGCTAGCTAAAGGTTCTCCTAAGTTAGTTGAGGATCTTGTTCCTGCAAAATTGTCGATCAGTAGTCTTTTGAAAGTTTTGCAAAGCTTGCTTATGGAGCAAGTTCCATTGAAAGATTTCAGGAGTATTGCTGAAGCATTGTCTGAAGCAGTGGCCCGAACTCAGGATCCAGTTGCATTAACGGCCGCAGTTCGAGTGGCGATATCTAGACTGATTGTTCAAACTGTTAATGGATCAGAGGCAGAAATTCCTGTAATAACTATGGATCCTCAGCTTGAGCAGTTGTTGTTAAATTCCGTACAGCAAAGTCAGCAGGCTGGAGAGAGTGGCATGGTTCTTGAGCCGGGAATGGCAGAGCGATTGCAAACATCGTTGATAGCGGCGGCTCAAAAGCAGGAAATGTTAGGTCAGCCTTCTATTTTATTGGTAGCAGCACCTGTTAGGCCTCTTATGTCAAAATTTGTACGCTATAGTGAACAGCTGATTCATGTTCTTTCTTATCAAGAAATACCTGAAAATAAAAAAATAACGATTGTGGCAACCGTGGGCGGTCAAAATGCTTAAGGTGATGGTAGTGGGTAACTCATCATTGGTGAGGTGTTTATGAAAGTGAAACGTATTTTTGCCCCTGATATGCGTCAAGCCATGCGACGTGCCAGAGAAGAGATTGGGCCTGATGCTGTTATTGTATCAAACCATCGTGTGGCGGGTGGTGTTGAGGTTGTTGCTGCGCATGAGCATGAGTTTGAAGCGGCTCAATCTGAATTTAAACGTGATTATGAGAAGAAAAAGCGAAAAGATGAGCAAGTAAGTATATTGACTGGTGATCGAAGTAGATTAGATTTAGATGATGAGCTTAAAAAAGCACGTGTACGCATTGCAGAAGCGAATGAGCAGATTGAGAGTGAGCCGCTTTATCACGCAGAAGGAAAGCGGAATCTTCAAATTGAGCAGGATGATGAAGATGATCTGCATGCGATTCTTGAATCGCTAAAAAATCGCCAAGAAGCACGTAAAGCAACTATTCTGGATGAATACGACGAAGAGCCTGTAGCCCCAAAGCAGGCTATGCCAATAGCGCTTTCGCAAGAAAACCCTGCAATAGAAAGTATGCAGCAGGAAATTCAGCAGCTGAAGTCATTGCTTGAACAACAGATGCAAGTTCCATCACGCAAAGTGTGGGTTGAAGAATCACCTCAACGAAAATCAGCTATGCCGGTAAGCGTTGAAGAAAAGCTGGTTAAGCGGTTCGAGAGAATAGGGTTGAGCAATTCGTTAATGTCTCAGCTGACTCGCGGCCTTGAAGGTGATTTGGACGTAGCGAAAGCTTGGCGTATTACTTTATCTAAGTTAACAGATGCAGTTCCGGTGATAAGTGAAGACTATATTGCTCGAGGCGGTATGATTGCTTTTGTTGGGCCCACAGGTGTAGGGAAAACAACGTCGATAGGGAAGTTGGCGGCACGCTATGTGCTTCAGCATGGGAGTGCAAGCTTGGCACTTGTTACAACAGATACCTACCGTATTGCAGCACATGAGCAATTAAGGACCTTTGGGCGTATTCTTGATGTTCCAGTTAGAGTCGTAGATGAAAATAATTCTTTGGAAGATGTGTTGTTATCACTTCGAGGGAAGCGCTTAGTTCTCATTGATACCGCGGGAATGAGCCATCATGAAGGCCCTAGTGAAGCGCAAAAAGAGATGCTGACAAGCGTCTCTGTTCGGCTGAAAAAGCTACTAGTGTTGTCTTGTTCTAGTCAGCGGCAGGTTTTGGAAGACGCTTACGATAATTATCATAGCATTGGCTTAAATGGTTGTGTCTTAAGTAAATTGGATGAATCTGGTAGTTTAGGTGAGGCTTTGAGTTTGGTTGTTGAGAAGGCGTTACCCATTGCTTATGTCACGGATGGGCAAAAAGTACCAGACGATATTGAAGTTGCCCAACGTAATGATCTTGTGAGTAGGGCAGTTATTACTGCGCAAAAAACACTGGAAAGAGAGCGTGCTCGCGCGTTGTCTGCAACGGGAGGAGAGTCTGAACTTTCGTCAGCCGGCTGAGTACAGACATAATTGATGAAAAAGCAGCATTCAGTGAAAGTTATCGCGGTAACTGGCGGTAAAGGTGGCGTTGGTAAAACAAATGTCTCGGTTAATCTGTCGATTGCCTTGGGAGAAGTGGGGCGTCGAACCGTATTAATGGATGCTGATCTTGGGTTGGCTAATGTTGACGTTATGTTGGGTTTGCGTCCGAAGAAGAATATTAGTGATGTGCTTTCTGGAGAGTGCCGCCTAACAGACGTTATGTTAGATGTAACAAATAATGTTCGTATTGTGCCTGCTTGTTCAGGCACGCAAGAAATGACATCGCTTAGTGCTCATGAACATGCAGAATTGGTCTATGCTTTTAATGAAGTGGCAGAAGAGATAGATGTTTTGGTGATCGATACGGCTGCCGGTATATCTGAATCGGTGGTAAGTTTTGTTCGGGCGGCCCAAGAAGTACTTGTGGTGGTCTGTGATGAACCTACTTCTATTACAGACGCTTATGCGCTTATTAAGTTGTTAAATAGAGACTATCGTATGACGCGTTTTAGGGTGCTGGCCAATATGGTAGATACTGATGTTGAAGGTAGGAATATGTTTAATAAGCTTTCAACTGTCACTGATCGCTTTCTGGATGTTACACTTCAATACGTTGGCTCAATACCTTATGATGAGCATGTAAGAAAATCAGTACGACGCCAAATCCCTGTTTTGAAAGCATTTCCTAAATGCAAAGCAGCTATTTCGTATCGTCAGCTCGCCAAGAAAGTAGATGACTGGCCAGTGCAAGATGCTCCTAGAGGGCACTTGGAGTTCTTTGTAGAACGATTGGTACAGGGTGTTTAAATTTCGGGTCTGGAAAGGGGCTCCATGTATAACCCGCTAGAAATTTCGTCAAGTCATGAGCTCATTGAGCAATATGCGCCACTGGTAAAACGTATCGCCTATCATATGATGGGAAGGCTACCTGCAAGTGTTGTATTAGATGATTTAATACAAGCAGGTATGATCGGTTTGCTTGAGGCTGCAAAAAAATACGATGCCACTAAGGGCGCAAGTTTTGAAACCTACGCTGGTATTAGAATTCGTGGGTCTATTATCGATGAAGTGCGCAGAGGCGATTGGACTCCTCGTTCAGTTCATCGTAATAGTCGTCGTATCTCACAAGCGATCCAAGTATTAGAGTCCTCCTTAGGGCGCGATGCTACAGATACTGAGATAGCGGCAGAAATGGATATTAGTGTTGGTGATTACCACGACTTACTAAAAGATTCGGTGGAAAGCCGTCTGTTTAGCTTTGAGGAAATGACAAGCTCTGATGGAGATCGTCCAGGAGAACAGTTGTCAGGTGTAGAGCCGAGTCCCATAGCTCATACAGAAAAAAACGCTTTTAAAATGGCATTGGCAGGCGCCATTGAGTCATTACCTGATCGCGAAAAACTAGTGCTTTCACTTTATTATGATGAAGAGCTAAACCTCAAAGAAATTGGGGAAGTATTGGGTGTGAGTGAGTCTCGAGTAAGCCAAATTCACAGTCAAGCAGCCCATCGACTTCGTGGTCGATTGAGAGAATGGCAATAAATTTTTGCGGATCTCTCCTTTTTTCCGAAAAATGGTCTAAATTCTAATCAGGCTAACATGATAAATCGGGTGCATTAACTCACATGCTTCTGAATTGGGGGATATTGTCTTGAAAAAAGACATTAAGATTCTTGTAGTTGACGACTTTTCAACAATGAGACGTATTATAAAAAATCTGTTACGTGATCTTGGATTTAACAATGTCATTGAAGCAGACGATGGAAAAACGGCTTTGCCTATCTTGCAACAAGGTGGCATACAATTTCTAGTGACAGATTGGAACATGCCAGGTATGACCGGTATTGATTTAGTCCGAGCAGTGCGAGCTGATCCTAAGCTAGCAGGTATGCCTATATTAATGGTGACAGCGGAGGCTAAGCGTGAGCAAATTATCGCTGCAGCTCAAGCTGGAGTTAATGGTTATGTAATTAAGCCATTTACTGCTGCTGTGTTGAAAGAAAAGATAGATAAGATTTTTCAACGCATTGAAAGTTAATCTGTTAAGGACCTTATTAATATGACTGAAGCAGATTTTCCGCAAGGGCTGGATGGTTTTGAGTCCTTGCTACGAGACAAAGCAGCAGAGTTAGTTGAAGTCGTAGGCAGTGGTGATATTAATGGCGCTCTGACTATTATTAATGATTTGCAGCAGGTTAAACATCTGGCTTTTTATAATGAAGTTGGATATCTGACACGTGGGCTTCATGAAGCTATTAAATCTTTTTCTGATGATGTGAAAGTACAGGGTGAAGCTGAAGGTGCTGAAGATAATTCCATTCAGGGAATGGCAGATGCATCGGAAAGGCTAAGCTATGTTATTGAACTGACTGAAAAAACATCTCATGAAACAATGGATCGTGTTGATAAATCATTAGCATTGGTTGATAAAATGGATGAGCAGAGTGGACGCTTTGCGGATTTATTATCAATGGTAGGGCAGTTGGAAGCTGAGTTTGAAGGGCTGCGTGGCGGGTATGATCGTACATGCCAGCTCACAAAAGAGTCCGAGCAAACAGTAAAGGATTTACGAGCAGAGCTTACAGAAATATTAGTTGCTCAGAGCTATCAAGATATAACAGGACAACTTATTCGCCGGGTGATAACGCTGGTGACTCAAGTTGAAGGTAGCCTGGTTCAATTGATGGATATGGCCGCAAAAGTTGAGCGTATTAGTGGGCTACATGTAGAGAAGCCTGCAAGTAATATTAATCAGAAAGCGAAAAAAGACCCAATTGAAGCAGAGGGGCCACAGTTAGCTGGAAGTAATAATCCAGAAGTGGCTGGTGATCAAGATGATGTTGATGACCTGTTATCAAGTTTAGGTTTTTGAATAGGAGCTTCTAATGAGCTTTGATGTTGATAACGAAATTCTCGAAGATTTTCTTGTTGAAGCAGGAGAGATACTAGAACAACTTTCTGAACAGTTAGTTGATCTGGAAAAGTCGCCTGATGATGTGGACCTGCTTAACTCGATTTTTCGAGGTTTCCATACGGTAAAAGGTGGTGCGGGTTTTCTTCAGCTAGATGCGATGGTGGATTGCTGTCATAGGGCTGAAAACTTATTTGACCTGCTGCGTAATGGTAGTGTCAAAGTAACTCCAGACCTCATGGATGTGGTTTTACAATCGCTAGACGCTGTCAATATTATGTTTGGGAATGTAAGGGCAGGAGAAGAGCTTCAAGTAGCTTCTCCCGTCTTGCTTCAAAAACTTGCCGACTATGCTTCAGGCTCAGTGGAGGCTGTTGAAGAGACTGCTTCTGCAGTTATAGATGCTCCTATAGAAGAAATCAAAAACGTCGATGTTATTGAACCAAGCTCTAGTGATGACTTTGATATGTTGCTAGACGATATTGCTCCAGAAACGGAAGTGACGTCGAGTGTCGAAGATGATGGTTTGATTACTGAAGACGAGTTTGAAGCGTTATTAAATGATTTGCACGGTGATGGAGCGCCTGGCGTATCGGGATCTTCTGAGGTGGTAGAGAGTGCTAAACCTGCAGATAGTGGTTTAATTTCTGAAGATGAGTTTGAAAACTTATTAGATGAGCTGCAGTCGCATGGTCAAGGTGCATTTGCGAGTTCAGACGTTTCACCTGCAGAGCCTTCTGCTGTAGTGGCTGTAAAAGAACCAGAGGCCCCTGTTGAAGCGAGTAAACCTGTCGTTGCCGAAAAAAGTGCTCCGGTGGCACCTGCTGCTGCTTCGTCGAATAAAATTGTCACTCCTGAGAGTAATGTTCGGGTTGATACACGCCTATTAGATAAAATAATGAACATGGTGGGTGAGCTGGTACTGGTACGAAACCGGCTTGTTCGTTTGGGTGGCGCTCGTGAAGACGAAGAGATGACCAAGGCGCTCGGCATACTTGATATGGTGACAGCAGACTTGCAAATGTCTGTGATGAAAACGCGCATGCAACCAGTCAAGAAAGTATTCGGACGTTTTCCTCGTTTGATACGTGACCTTTCTCGCAGCTTAAAGAAAGAAATACGCTTGGAGCTTCGCGGAGAGGAGACAGACCTAGATAAAAATTTAGTAGAAGCGCTTGCTGATCCATTGATTCACTTGGTGCGTAACTCTGTAGATCATGGTATTGAGTCTCCTGTAATCCGGGAAGGTACGGGTAAGCCGCGAGAAGGACATGTGTTACTGTCTGCTGAGCAAGAAGGTGACCATATCCTGTTAATAATACAGGATGACGGAGCTGGGATGGACCCAGAGAAGCTTCGAAAGCTTGCCGTTAGCCGTGGGATGCTGGAAGAAGAAGCTGCTAACCGTTTGTCTGAGCAAGAATGCTTTAACTTGATTTTTCAGGCTGGCTTTTCGACCAAAACGGAGGTGTCAGATGTCTCTGGTCGTGGTGTAGGCATGGATGTGGTCAAAACAAAAATTACACAGCTTAATGGAACGTTGCATATAGATTCAGTTTTGGGCCAGGGAACGCGAATTGCTATCCAAGTTCCTTTGACATTGGCAATTATGCCAACGCTGATGGTGGTATTAGAGAACCAAGCTTTTGCATTGCCTTTGGTGAATGTGAATGAGATTTTCAATCTAGACTTAACGAAGACAAATGTCGTCGATGGACAGCAAGTCATTATTGTAAGGGACCAAGCTTTACCTCTGTTCCATATGAAGCGCTGGTTGGTTAAAGGGCAAGAGAATGCTGAGCTTCCAGAGCAGGGGCATGTCGTTATTCTAACCGTTGGGACGTTACGCGTCGGTTTTGTGGTTGACCAACTAGTTGGGCAGGAAGAAGTTGTAATTAAGCCACTGGGTACAATCTTACACGGAACACCCGGCTTGTCAGGTGCAACGATTACAGGTGATGGACGAATTGCATTAATTATTGATATTCCTAATTTGCTGAAACGTTATGCGTCATAGTAAATACTGTTTGAATAGGAGATATCATGCCGGTAAAAGTATTAATAGTTGATGATTCCGGTTTCTTCAGGCAGCGTATCAATGATTTCTTATCGAACGATCACCGTTTAGAAGTTGTTGGTACTGCAACCAATGGGCGTGAAGCGGTAGAGCTGACCAAGCAGCTGAAGCCAGATGTCGTTACTATGGATGTGGAAATGCCTCTTCTTAATGGCATTGAAGCTGTTCGAATTATCATGCGTGATAATCCTACAAATGTATTGATGTTATCTTCGCTGACTCATGAAGGTGCTCAGGTTACTTTACAAGCTTTAGAAGCTGGGGCTGCCGATTACCTGACGAAAGATATCCGTTCTTGGATAAATAAATCTAACTTGATGCAAAACACACTGGTTGAGCGTGTAGTCGCTCTTGGTCAGAGTAAAGGGGTGAGGCGTAAGCCTGCTTTTGCAACAAGGCCTTTGAAGGCAGGAGCAACATCTAGCATTCACACATATGGAAGCGCTAGTTCAAATCTCGCTAAAAAGATTGAGAGAAAGCCCACGGAATTAGCGTCTGCTAAACCGGTGGTTAGTAAGCCAGGGCAGGTTTTAGGGCATGTGAAAAGAACGAGCCATACAGCTAGTTTTCCGAGTAACTGCAAACTTGTGGTTATTGGCTCCTCTACAGGCGGGCCTGCTGCATTACAGACTATTTTAACAGAATTGCCTGCATCGTTTCCGTATCCCATCTTACTTGTTCAGCACATGCCTAAGACATTTACATCCGTTTTTGCTTCCCGTTTGAATCAGCAGTGTGCGATCGAAGTAAAAGAAGCGGAAGATGGAGATCGGTTTATACCAGGTCGTGCTTTATTAGTACCTGGTGGACATCAGGCAATGATAGAAAGTCGGCAACCAGACCGAGTCAAGATACTGCTGGGAGATGAGCGGCTAACTTACCGCCCTAGTGTTGATATCGCCTATGCAGCCGCCGCAAAAGTTTATGGAAATAAGGTGTTAGCTTTGATTTTGACAGGGATGGGTGCAGATGGTGCAGATGGTGCTCGGTTGCTTAAACAATCTGGGGCTACAATCTGGGCTCAAAATGAGGCTAGCTGTACAATTTACGGAATGCCTCAAGCTGTTATTAAAGCGGGGCTTGCTGATGACATATTGGACCTGAATGATATATCTAGATTGCTAACGAGTGGTGGTAAGTAGTTTTCTTTGAATTGTATTCAAGGTAAAGCATTGTATTAAAAGATATATCATGAGTTATTATTGTTAAAGTAGACGCAGTTATACTGGGAATATGCTATGCAGGTTTGGGCAATTGCAAATCAAAAAGGTGGTGTTGGGAAAACAACGACAGTAGTGACTTTAGCTGGTCTGTTGGCAGAAGTGGGCTACAATGTTTTGATGATCGATCTTGATCCACATGGATCATTAACTAGTTATTTTCATTATGACCCTGATGAATTAGATCATAGTGTTTATGATCTTTTCGTTACACAACACGATATTACTAAGAGTCAGGTTAATTCGTTGTTATGCGACACATCTGTTGAGCGTATTCAGTTATTACCCGCGTCTACTGCCATGGCAACTTTAGAAAGACGAGCGATAGAGCATCAGGGTATGGGGTTGCAGGTCGCCAAAGCGATAAATCATCTTAAAGATCAGTATGACTACGTTTTAATTGATAGCCCTCCCGTTTTAGGTGTTCTTATGGTAAATGCGTTAGCGGCATGCAATCACCTGATTGTGCCGGCGCAGACTGAATTCCTTGCTTTAAAAGGGTTAGAGAGAATGGTTCGAACGATTAGTATGATTAATCGTGCCCGCAAGAAGAAATTAAAATATACAATAATTCCTACATTTTACGACCGACGCACCCAAGCATCGGTGAGTTGTTTACGTGAGCTCCATAAGTGTTACCCAGATGAGTTGGCAAGCGCTGTGATACCTGTTGATACAAAGTTTAGAAACGCTAGCATGAAGGGGGTGGTGCCATCATCACTAGATGCTGGTAGTCGAGGAGTTCATGCTTATGCTCGCTTGTTACGCTCTTTAATTGAGCAGCGGAGGTAGATGGTTCATGAATAAGAAGAACTCTACAGGCCGTCAGCAGCAAGTTGTATTTGATTATCTTGAAGCGTTGTTAATGGATCCTTCTGAGGAAGCCGAAAACAGTGTAGATAATGACCTTGAAGAAACGAAAGTTGCTTCTGCTAGTGAAGAATTGCTTGCGCAGGCTGAACCAATGGACACACTGATAACAGAGCCAGAGCCAGAGCCAGAGCCAGAGCCAGAGCCAGAGCCAGAGCCAGAGCCAGAGCCAGAGCCAGAGCCAGAGCCAGAGCCAGAGCCAGAGCCAGTTTTAATTGAAGGTGAACTCAATTGTATCTTGGTGAGCGTCTGTGGGCTTAAATTAGCTATCCCATTTGATGGTATCGAAGGCGTGCTGTCTTTAGGTACTGTTACATTACAATTAAGTAATGAATATGATTGGGTTCTGGGTAGCTTCGGAAAATCACACGTATCTACTACAATTATAGATACGGGTCATTGGTTGCTTGGAGATAGATATGACCCTATGCTCTCTCGTTATGAAGAACTAGTAGTGCTTGACGGTAAGGATTGGGCTTTAGCATGTGATGATCTTGTAAAGTCAGTACGCATACCGCACAGTAGTATTAAAATGAATAGTAATAAGCAGGGTCGTCCTTGGATGTTGGGGACCTACATGGCAGAGCGTTGTGCAGTTGTAGATATTTCGGCATTTGTTGCTCAGTTGGAACAAGCAAGTAAATCAGGTTAAGGTGCGATACTTGATCTGAAGTAGGGTGGTGTGTTGACAGAAACAAGTGTGTTGTTGATTTCTTTATTGGTTGTAGTGGTCTTTTTATTTGCCGGTATAAGTATGTTTACTTTTTATAGGCAAAAACAGCATGAGCGCCAATACAAAGCTTTAGTGACCGTTTTGCGAAATGAAATTCGCTCAATGACGGGTAGTTCTATTGGGATGGGAAAGCGTTTAGTTGATATTGAGAAAAAACTAAACATAACCGTAGAAAAACAACTAGAACTTGAGAATAGAGACCCTGGTGAACTGGCCTATAACCAAGCTGCTCGATTAATGGAAATGGGTGCAGATGTAGATGATCTTGTAAAAGACTGCGGTATTGGAAGGCCTGAAGCAGAGTTAATGGCTTTGTTGCATAAAGAGCTTCATACCCACACCGGTTTAGAAAAAAAGCATTAAGCTTTATTTTTCAAATTGTAAGCAAAGGCGATCACTTCGGCTATAGCTTTATAAAGTGCTTCGGGTATTTCTTCCCCTATCTCAAGACGTATTAACACCTCTAACAATTCTGGGCTTTGGTGTATGTGAATGTCGTGCTCATCCGCTAAAGCTATTATTTGTTGCGCAATGTCTCCTTTTCCCTTGGCAACAACAGTTGGTGCACTTGAGGTACCGTGGTTATATTTTAAAGCTACTGCTGTCGTTTTCTTTTCTTTGTTCATGTTTTGATATCAATTAGTTGTTTTTGAACAGGCGCTTTTTGGGGTTGGTGCTTTCCTTGCTTGCAGCTTAATGTCGGTACACTAAGTCCGAGCGTGTTGAGCTGAGCTTTGAAATCGCTAAGCCTATCTTTTATTGATGATGCAGTATTATGGTCTGAACAAACAAAGGCAGCAGTTAATTCATTTTGTTCTTGGTTTAGACTGAGTTCTGCATCCACACTTCCAGACTTTTCTAAATCAAAATGTAGTCGTACCTTCCAGATAGTTTCATGTTCGAGTCGGCTATTCTGTTGGCTTCTATGACTGATTCGCAATTCGACATTTTCTAGTACGTTTTGATTGCGGATAGGCAGGTCTAATTGAAAAAAACGTTCATTGGACTCTACTCTTTCCTGTTTGCTTTGTAGGCTGCTAAGTTGGTTGGTAGTTATCCGAGCTAACATTTTGCCAACTGTTGATTGAATGATCTGTTTTTGCGAAATGGGTAATTGTTCAGCTAATGCTTGCACCTTTCCAAGAAACTGCTTCATGTCAGTAGGAGATGCTTGATTCTTGTTTAATTTATTCTCTGTAAAGAGACCACCAAAATGAATATTTTGTTTGATGGTTTGTTGGGCCTCTGCAGCGCCAGGTTGTACACCGAAAAGTTGCATTAAAGACTGTACAACTTTATCAATTTTTCCTGCGGTGTTTGTGTTGCTCGCCTGAGAAAGGGATAAAAGTTGCTGAATTCCTGAGGTTAAAGTTATCTGTTGAGGAAGCAGTTCACGTAAATTGTTATTTATTGATACTGCTTGTTGGGGTGTAAGTACGGGCATTGAGGTGGAAGTGGAAGACGTAGCGATTGGTTGTGTCCAGCTAATAGAGAATTGATCAGAATGATTACGAGAAATTTGTATTTGTTGTAAGGGGGGAAGGTTGGATGATGTTTTTAATGTGAGATTTGAGCCTTTAATGCTCACTGTTAGAGTGTTGGTGGGCTGCTCAGTAGTATATTTTGGTCCCTGAATTTGCGTTGGTGTAATAGTACTTGTCTGCTGTTGACTGGGTCTGGCGGTTTGTTCTGTTGATTGATTCTTTTGAGTTATTAGAGGTGCTTGTATTAGAGGGGAAGGGGGTGCTGTTTTCGTTTGTGTTGAGCTTCCTTGCGTATTACCCGCTGGTGCTGGTTGAGTGTCGTTGATTTTTGGTGAAGGGCTGTGTTGTGTTTGAGTCTGCTGAGGCTTGTTTGCAGTGCTAACGTCAGTGCGAGGTAGGTTTATAGTTTGTGGTGTTGCTGGTTGTGACTTAGTAGAAGTAGGTGGTGTCGATATCGTTTCAGATTGAACTGCTGTTTTTGAGTGTTGTAAAAGTGTTGGATTTAATGGAGAGGCCGTTTTTTGAGAGTTTGTCGTTGGTAACCCAATAGTTTGTGACGTTACTTTTGCGGTGACTGTTTGGCCGCGCGGAATTGTGTTTAATAACGTAATAGAGTCTTTTTCAGAGCGAATGATAGGAGAAACTGGAACTTGATATGTTCTTGATGCATCTGTTTTGTTGGCCAGAGTAGGAGGAGATGCTGCTTTTTCACTAATAGTTGGCGGCGCTAATTTAATGCTTAATTGCCCATCACTTGTACGAGAAATTAGAACTTTACTACCGGCCGGTAAGGGGTGTTGAGTCTTTAGCTCCATCAAGGTGTTGTTGGTCTCTAACTTTAGTCTGAATACATTAGGCGTTAGCTTATCTTGTGAGACCTGTCGAACAGTTGCCTGTAAGCTCCCGTTGGCAGGAATAAGTTTGTTGGCACTTCCCGCACTCGCTTTACCCGTCGAATCGAGAAGGGATAGGGATTGAGGGGTAATTGTGTTCATGAATACACACTTTTTAAAGTAAATCTGATCAAGAGCAATGTCCCAGCTGAGTCTTATTTGTATATAATGCTTTTCCTAATGCATCGGCCATTAACCTATTTAGTGTAGCGCGATACTTTTTAAAGCGCAGTATTTGAGGAAAAGCTGTTGTTAGAACCGTTGTTAAGAGTGATTGACCTGTATTGCGAACGAGATGAGCGCATTCTGTTTGAAGGTCTCGCTTTTGATCTTTCCTGCGGAGAGCTTATGCAAATTGAGGGCTCTAATGGTAGCGGAAAGACCACTTTGCTAAGAATTTTGAGTGGTCTATCTGGTGACTATGAAGGAGAAGTTTTTTGGCGTGGTAAGCCTGTTGCTAAGGTAAAAGATGATTTTTTTTCATCGTTACTTTATTTCGGGCATCAGCCAGGTGTTAAAGGAATGTTGACGCCTGTTGAGAATTTGCAATGGTATAGCGCTATTCATCCTGCGCTGCTGGTTGAAAGAATTAACTGTGCACTAGAAGTAGTTGGTCTAAAAGGCTATGAAGATGTGCCTTGTCATTCTTTATCTGCTGGCCAGAATCGTAGAGTGAGCCTAGCGCGATTGTATATGAATACTGCTAAGTTATGGATTTTAGACGAACCCTTTACTGCCATAGATAAAAAGGGAGTTGCGGCTAAAGAACGACTGCTAGCTGATCATGTAGCTTCGGGTGGGAGTGTTATTTTAACAACTCATCATGATTTGACCTCTTGCGGCGCGGTTACGAAGGTTAATCTTGATCAATTAATGGGAACTTGATGGCTGAATTGTGTACTAACTCTGCGGAATCATCGATGCGGAAACTATTCTCAGCCGTTTTGAAAAGGGACTTGTTGCTGTCTTTTCGGCGAAAGAGTGATTTGGTAAACCCTTTGATATTTTTTGTTATGGTCGCCACCTTATTTCCTCTAGGTGTTAGTCCTGAACCAAACTTTTTGGCAGAGGTGGCGCCTGGTGTGGTGTGGGTTGCTGCTCTTTTAGCAACACTGCTGTCGTTAGATGGTATATTTCGTTCAGATTATGAAGATGGCACTTTAGAGCAAGTGATTTTAAGCCCTCAACCACTAATGGTAGTTTGTTTGGCGAAAGTGATAGCGCACTGGATGACGACGGGGCTGCCGTTAGCATTAATGTCTCCTTTGCTTGGTGTGATGCTGTTTTTACCAGCTACAGCTATGTTAGGTATGGTAATGAGCTTGCTAATTGGTACGTTAGTCTTAAGCCTTGTCGGTGCTATTGGAGCAGGATTGACAGTCGGTTTGAAGCGCGGCGGTGTGTTGATTTCTTTATTGGTATTGCCGTTATATATTCCCGTGCTGATTTTTGGTTCTGGAGCTGTTCAAGCAGCAGTAGCTGGCTTGCCCTTAGAGGGGTATCTAGCACTGCTTGGCGCTATGTTGGCCTTAGGTATGGTTTTGGCTCCATTTGCAATTAGTGCGTCCGTTCGCATCTCAGTTAGTGGCTAAGAGGTTATGAAGTATGGCAGGAAGTAGTTGGTTGCCGCGCTGGTTCTTTCAACTGGCATCACCTCGGTGGTGTTATGATATTACAGGTAAGTTACTGCCAGGTTTTTTTGTAGCAGCAATTTTATTAGTAGTAGCTGGTGTTGTATGGGCGCTGGCCTTTGCTCCACCGGATTATCAACAAGGGAATAGTTTTCGGATCATGTATCTTCATGTTCCCTCCGCTATTCTTGCGCAGTCCTGTTATATGCTAATGGCTGTTGCCGGGGCTGTTGGGCTTATTTGGAAAATTAAAGTTGCAGATATGGTAGCGTATGCCTGTGCACCTATTGGTGCTTCTATTGCCGTAATGGCGCTTGCTACAGGCGCTATTTGGGGGAAGCCTACGTGGGGGTCATGGTGGGTATGGGATGCGCGCTTAACGTCTATGCTTATTTTGCTTTTCCTCTATATGGGTGTGATGGCTTTGTATGCAGCAATGGATAATGAGTCCATGGCTGCAAAAGCCGCTTCTGTTCTATCTTTGGTAGGTTTGGTCAATATTCCTATCATTAAGTATTCCGTTGAATGGTGGAACACTTTGCACCAGCCGGCGACATTCACGTTAACTGAAAAGCCCGCTATGCCAATTGAAATGTGGTTGCCTTTGTTGGTTATGGTGATTGGTTTTTACTGCTTTTTTTCTGTGTCTTTAATGTTAAGGCTACGTAATGAAATTATTCGCCGAGAGCGTCGCTCTGGTTGGGTTCGTGAGTTAATTGCTTCCAAGTGAGGTTGTAGTGCAGTTCGAAACAATGTCTGAATTTATCACGATGGATGGCCATGGACTTTATGTATGGTTGTCATACGGGATTGGAGTCTCGATTATTGTCGGGAATCTAGTCTTGCCATTATTTAAACGTAAAGAGCTAATGAAAAGCCTAGCTCGGCGCCTACGTAGGGAGAACAATACTCAATGAATCCTAAACGGAAAAAGAGGCTGGCCCTCGTAATATTTTTGGTGGTGGGCGTTAGCGTGGCTGTAGGTTTGGCGTTGTATGCATTAAATCAAAATATAAACCTGTTTTATTCACCGTTACAGATTGTTAATGGTGAGGCACCTCAAGATACGCGTATTCGCGCTGGTGGCATGGTTGTTGAGGGTAGTGTAATACGGGATCAGCAAAGTTTGCATGTGAAGTTCGAAATGACTGATTATGCCAAAACAGTAGCGGTTGAATATACGGGTATTCTTCCTGACTTGTTCCGTGAAGGGCAAGGTATCGTCGCGCAAGGCTCTTTGGATGCACAAGGGGTTTTTCAGGCAGTGGAAGTGCTAGCAAAACATGATGAAAACTACATGCCTCCAGAAGTGGCTGATGCATTGGAAAAGTCCGGGAACATGCCGGTTCCTCCTAAAGAGGCGTATAACAAATGATTCCTGAGCTTGGGCAATACTCACTCATATTGGCTTTAAGTCTTTCTGTTCTATTGGCAGTAGTGCCTCTTATTGGCGCGTATACTGCTAATAATTTGTGGATGGGCTTTGCTCGCCCTCTATCTAAAGCGCTGTTTCTATTCTTGCTAATCAGCATGATGTGTCTTGGCTATGCTTTTTTGACAGATGACTTTTCAGTAGCGTATGTCGCAAACAACTCTAACTCTGCTTTGCCTGTGTACTACAAGTTTAGTGCTATTTGGGGGGGGCATGAAGGATCTTTATTGCTATGGGTCTTTATATTAGGTGGTTGGACTTATGCTGTAGCTGTAAAAAGCTCTGAATTACCTTTGGATATAGTGGCTCGTGTATTGTCAGTCATGGGGATGATAAGTATTGGTTTTACATCGTTTACCTTGATGACATCGAGCCCTTTTACGCGCCTTCTTACTAATACACCATTGGAAGGAGGAGACCTTAATCCTTTGTTGCAGGATATAGGTCTGATTATTCATCCTCCAATGCTTTATATGGGTTATGTGGGGTTCTCTGTTGCATTTGCATTTGCAATAGCTGCACTGATGAGTGGACGTCTTGATGCTGCGTGGGCGCGTTGGTCACGTCCGTGGACGAATGTAGCGTGGGCGTTTCTGACTATAGGCATCGTATTGGGAAGTTGGTGGGCCTACTATGAACTTGGTTGGGGCGGTTGGTGGTTTTGGGATCCTGTTGAGAACGCATCCTTTATGCCATGGTTGGTGGGAACCGCGCTGGTTCATAGCTTAGCAGCGACAGAGAAACGCGGCGTGTTTAAAAGTTGGACAGTATTGCTTGCTATCTTTGCTTTCTCTTTAAGCTTATTAGGTACTTTCTTAGTACGCTCAGGAGTTTTAACATCTGTTCATGCATTTGCTTCAGACCCCGAGCGAGGCTTTTTTGTATTAGTCTTACTTAGTATAACGGTGGGCGGCTCATTTCTACTGTATGCCATTAAAGCTGCGCATGTTAAAAGCGAGTCGTCTTTCGAATTGGTATCTAGAGAAAGCTTTTTGCTGATAAACAATATTATGCTGGTCATTGTGTGCATGATGGTTTTACTCGGCACGTTATATCCATTGATTATAGACGCGATGTCTCTTGGTAAGATCTCTGTGGGGCCTCCTTATTTTAATGCGTTATTTGTACCGTTGGTTGCTGTAATGGTCGTTTTCATGGGAGTTGGTTCTATTGCACGCTGGAAAAAAACAGAACCAAACTATTTATTAAAACAACTGGGTATTCCTGCTGTAGCTGCTATTGCGCTTGGGTGTGCTTTTCCATTGATTTACGCAGGTACATTTGAACTTAAAACAGCACTAGGAATGGTGTTGGCTTTCTGGGTGGTAATAGCCGTTTTACGTGACCTGTTCAATAAAATCAGAAACAAACGTACGGTTTCTGCTGGCCTGAATGGTTTATCTCGTAGTTACCTAGCTATGATGCTGGCTCATATTGGTGTTGCTGTATCTATCACGGGCGTAGCATTAGTCTCTATTTATAATGAAGAACGTGATCTAAGAATGATGCCGGGTGATACTTTAGCATTCGAGAATTTTACTTTTATATTTGAAGGCTCTAAAAGCATTGAAGGTCCAAACTACACATCAGATATGGGCGTACTTACCGTGTTGAAAAACGATAAGCCACATTCTGTTATGTATCCTGAAAAACGCCTTTATACGGCCCGCGGTAATGTGATGACTGAAGCAGATATTGATCCTGGCTTGTTGGGGGATCTATATGTTGCCATGGGAGAGCCGTTAGAAGGTGGTGCTTGGGCTATTCGTGTTCAATATAAACCTTTCGTACGTTGGATATGGCTGGGTGGATTAATGATGGCGTTCGGAGGAGTCTTGGCTGCAAGTGATCCGCGTTACCGAAAGCAACTAGCGCGCAAAACGACTAAAAATAAGTCGCTCTCCGCAGAATCCGTAGCCGCTTAAGGAACATTAATATGCGTCGTTTAGTACTTTTTGTTCCATTATTTATTTTTGTTGTAATGGGAGGCTTGTTTTGGAAAGGTTTGCAACTAGACCCTACAGAGCTGCCTTCAGCACTTCTTGATAAGCCTGTACCAGAGTTTACTTTGCCTTCATTGCAAGATGGCAACCGTATGCTTACGCAAAAGGATTTACAAGGAAAAGCAGCATTAGTTAATGTGTGGGCCACGTGGTGTCCTACGTGTAAGCAAGAGCATGCGCAGTTAAATAAAATAGCGCGCGAAGAAGGTGTTGTTATTTACGGTATTAACTACAAAGATGACAGAGGAGCTGCAAAAGAGTGGCTGCGCCGCTACAGAGATCCTTATGCATTGAATATATATGATGAAGAAGGAACGCTGGGTTTAGATCTAGGTGTATATGGTGCACCTGAAACGTATGTTTTAGATGCACAGGGTATTATTCGCTATAAGCATGTAGGTGCAGTGACTGAGAAAGTATGGTCGAAGTTGCGTACTGTAATGCAGCAAATTTCTACAAAGTCTCAGGGGTAAGTATGAGATTACTTATAGTGGTTTTTACATTGTTGTTTTCGATGGTAGCTAGCGCAACTATTGATACGTATGAATTTAAGGATGATGTATCACGGGAGCGCTTTCAGCAATTAACAAATGAGTTGCGTTGTCCTAAATGCCAGAATCAAAACTTGGCCGGATCTAATTCGCCAATAGCATCTGATTTGCGGCGTGAGATATACAGGATGGTTAGCGCTGGTGAAAATGATGACCAAATCGTTGATTTTATGGTGACCCGCTATGGCGAATTTGTGCTTTATCGTCCAAGAGTTACGGAGAGTACGTGGGTTTTATGGTACGGCCCTTTCGTCTTGCTTGCTATCGGTGCTGTTGTGATTTTGTTACTGACTCGTAAGCGAAAAAAGACAAATGTTATTGATAAAACACTAAATGATCAGGATCAAGTTCGCTTGGCAACATTGCTCGATAAGGGAAAGGATAAATGATTCAATTATGGTTAGGAATTGCACTGCTAACATTGGTAGCGCTTTCGTTTGTGTTTATCCCTTTTCTTAAAGCAAAAAAATCTGAACAGGCAATCGTTGAAGTAGGCCGTAAACACAAAAATATTGATATTTTTCAGGAGCGCTTATCTGAGCTGGATGCTGAGAGGGCTGCTGGGAATTTACAAGACCAAGAATACGATGCATTAAAGCTAGAGCTTGAAAAAAATCTTCTAGAAGATGCAAGTGATGACGATGTTAATGTTGTTAAGCAAACAGTTGGTACAAAACAGTTGTTAACCGTAACTTTAATGGCGCTATTTGTACCGGTAATTTCATTTGGCTTATATTTTGAATATGGAAGTGCTCGACAATTACAAGTGGCAATGGAGCATCCAGTACAGCTCGAGAATGGTGAGCAGCCAACAGTAAATGAAGCAATTCAGATGCTAGTGAGTGAACTAACAGCGAATCCAGAAAATTCTGAAGGGTGGTATGTATTAGCTACGACTTATATGAGTCTTGGAGAATTTGATAAAGGTGTGTCCAGTTTTAAACGTGTACTAGAGATATTGCCTAATGATGCACCTCAATATGTGGGCGTAATGGGTCAGTATGCTCAAGGTTTGTACTTTGCTAAGGGCGGTAAAATGGATCAAGAAGTGAGGCAACAGATTCAGCGGACACTTGATCGAGAACCACTGGAAGTAACCTCGTTGGGCTTATTGGGCATTGATGCGTTTGAGCAGTCTCGTATGGAAGAAGCTATTGGTTATTGGCGTAAAGCATTGACTAATGCAGAACCTGCTGCTGCGGAGTCTTTAAAAGTAGGTATCCAAAGGGCGTTGGAGCAGTTGGTTCAAGAGGGGAAAACAGTGCCTGATGTTCCTGAACTTGTCGGTGCTTCGGTTCAGTTAAAAGTTGCTATAGATTCACAGCTGAGTGGAAAGCTGAACCCAGAGCAAACAGTCTTTGTATTTGCTAAACCTGTGGGCGGAAGAATGCCAGTAGCTGCGGTACGTTTAACGGTCGGAGAGTTACCGAAAATAATAACGCTTGATGATAGCTTAGCAATGACGCCGCAAACAAAGCTGTCATTACACCCAAATGTTGAAATAGGTGCTCGAATTTCTATGACTGGCCAGCCTCAGGCCGCTGCAGGTGATTTGCAGTCAGCAACTGTTCTTGTTTCGGTTAAAGAGTTATCTGAGCCGGTAAACCTTCTTATTGATCAGATTGTTCAGTAGAGCGGTTCGGTTTATAGTAAGCGTATGATTGAGTTAATGTTTTCTGAGGCAAGTGGTTAAACATGGATATCGGCTTAAGAGAGTGGCTAATAATTGGGGGACTT
>NZ_JADGEV010000001.1:108915-149872 GCF_016744175.1 Neptunomonas sp.
TTCGGTTTATAGTAAGCGTATGATTGAGTTAATGTTTTCTGAGGCAAGTGGTTAAACATGGATATCGGCTTAAGAGAGTGGCTAATAATTGGGGGACTTCTAGTTATTGGCCTAATTATTTTCGACGGATGGCGTCGGATGAAGGGCCAGCGAAACACTCTAAAAATAGACATAGACAGAGGCTTCGTTGATTCTGTAGAGACAGATGTTGCATCAGGAGCTCACAATCCTGAGCTGCCAAATGGCGGGGCTCGTGCTTTACCAGAAGAGGGACGTGAACAGTCTTACGGTCATGAAGCGAGTGTTGCGTCTCATTCTTCAGAGCGCATCGACCCAGGTTTTGAGCATTTAAATGATTATGTTGAACCTAGCGCTTATGCCACGGGTGGAACTGAAGTTGATTCTGCTCAAGTAGTCGATAGCAAACAGGAATATTTATCTTCTGATCAGGACTTAGATTTAAGTCCGAAAGAACATCATGAGAACACTCGCTACGAACAAGTGCCAAACGCATCGTCAGAGTATAAGCATCAACAGATATCTCAAACGTCTATTAACACGTCCAACCAGCAGGAAGAACTAGATCCTCTTTTTGATGAAATACCAGAAATCCTGTCACCTGTTAGAAAACAAGAAGTCGTTAGTAATGCTCATTCGAGTTCTGCCCCGACTGAATATTTAGATCTTGAACAGCCAATAACGGTCTTGATGCGTCAAGCCTCTGAAAATATAAGCAAATCTGAAACTTCTCAAGCACAGGAGGAGATGTTTTTTTACCCGGATGCACAAGAATCAGTTGAAAATGTGGAAGAGCCTTCTCTAGAAACTGCAAGCGAGCCTCAAGAGAAATACGAAGGTATCAGTTCAGTAGAACAAGTTGTTACTGAAAAAGAACCAATTTCAGATCAATCTTTTCTGCAGCATGAAGTTTCTGATGATACTCCGCAAGGAACTAATGATGTTATTCCAGAGTCTATTTCGATCGAACAAGATGATCTAGTTGAGCCAGAGCAGGACTCTTTGTTTGAAAATGATCGCTTAGAAAGTGCTAGAAGTGATCGTAAAGCTCGAGAGCAAGCTCCAGAACCTGAAGAAGTGCTTGTCATAACAGTCGTAGGCAAACAACAGCCTTTAGATGGACAAACCTTACTTCAGGTTGTGTTAGCTTGTGGTATGCGTTTTGGTGACATGAGTTTGTTTCATCGATTTGAGGAGGGTATTGATAAAGGGGCTGTGCAGTTTAGTATGGCTAATGCTGTTAATCCTGGGACCTTTGATTTAGAAAATATGTCTGAAATGACAACGCCAGGTGTAAGCTTCTTTATGTCAATGAGCGAGCCTGAAGATGCAAAAAATGCGTTTGAGTGCATGTTAGCGACTGCCGAAACAGTTTCAACCCATTTGGGTGGTGATCTATTAGATGAAAACCGCTCAGTTATGCGGCCACAAACAAAAGCGCATTATCGTGAGCGTATTCGTGAATTCGAAATGCATAAACTCCATAAGCGTAACCTTTCTTAATATATTCTTAGTTTTTAGTTACTATTCCTTTGATGGTTTTTGTATGGATACAGACAAAGCCTCAAAAGGTATTAGTGCGCTCGTTTAATTTAATAATATTCCATGTTTGATGATAAAACATTGTTTTAGGGTGATGCTGGTATGGTTGACGTAATAACAGAAATTAAGCAGCTTCGCGCTGAGATTGATCAGCATAATTATCGCTACCATATACAGGATGAACCCAGTATTCCCGATGCTGAATATGATCGACTTTTTCAGAAATTACAGGCATTAGAGAAGGATCATCCAGAGTATATATCAGATGACTCTCCTACTCAGCGTGTGGGTAGTGCGCCTATAAGCGGTTTTGAAGAAGTACAGCATGAAATGTCGATGCTATCACTTGATAATGCTTTCTCTGAAGAAGACCTGCGTGATTTTGATCGGCGTGTGCGAGAGCGCTTAGATGGTTTGTTAGAAGTACCCTATGCTTGTGAGCCTAAGCTAGATGGTATAGCTGTCAGTTTGATGTATGAAAATGGTGAGTTAATCAGAGGCGCAACGCGTGGTGATGGTTCAACAGGTGAGAATATTACACATAACGTCAGAACGATTCCTTCTATTCCGTTAAGACTTATGGGTGAAGGTATCCCTAATCGTCTTGAGGTACGTGGCGAAATTTATATGCCTAAAGCGGGCTTCAATGCGTTGAATGAGCGCGCACTAGCTAAAGGCGAGAAAGCATTTGTTAATCCTCGTAATGCAGCAGCAGGGAGCTTGCGTCAGCTTGACGCTCGTATAACAGCGACGCGCCCATTAGAAATGTGCTGTTACGGTATTGGTGTTTTCTCCGGCGGTGAGATGCCGGATACCCATGTGGATTCAATGCAGCAATTAAACCGCTGGGGTTTCAAAATAAGTCGCTACTTAGAGTTGGTGGAGGGTGCACAAGGTTGCTTTAGTTACTATCAACGTATGGCTGAGCTAAGAAATACCCTTCCTTATGAGATTGATGGTTTGGTATTTAAAGTAGATGAATACCAGCTACAAAAACAACTTGGATTTGTTTCAAGGTACCCTCGTTGGGCCATCGCACATAAGTTTCCGGCACAAGAAGAGATGACTCAAGTTGAAAGTGTGGAATTTCAGGTAGGGCGCACAGGCGCTATTACACCGGTAGCTCGTTTAAAACCTGTCTTTGTTGGTGGAGTTACTGTCAGCAATGCGACGTTACATAATATGGACGAAATCTCGCGCTTGGGTTTGCGCGTAAAAGACTGGGTTATTATTCACCGTGCGGGTGAAGTTATTCCTAAAGTAGTAAGAGTGGTTGTTGATAAGCGTCCTGTTGATGCTGAGGACGTTTGTTTTCCGCAGAGTTGCCCTGTTTGCGATTCGGACATCGAAAAAATTGCAGGTGAAGCAATTGCTCGTTGTAGTGGTGGTTTGAGTTGTTCGGCACAACGTAAAGAGGCTTTGCGTCATTATGCATCTCGTAAAGCTATGAATATTGATGGGCTTGGTGAGAAACTGATTGATGCGCTGGTGGATAAGGAATTATTGAAATCCGTTGCTGATATTTACTTATTACAGCATAAGGACATTGCAGGGCTGGATCGTATGGGCGATAAGTCTGCGGATAATTTAATAGCGGCTATTGAAAATTCAAAATCCACCACTTTAGCTCGTTTTATCTATTCGTTAGGCATTCGTGAAGTCGGAGAGGCTACAGCGCGTAATTTAGCCAATGTGTTTGGTGATCTTAGTGCGGTAGTTGAGGCCAGTGAGGAGCAATTATTAGCAGTGCCTGATGTTGGTGAGGTAGTTGCGCACTATATAAAAACTTTTTTTGTACAAGTGCACAATCTTGACGTTGTTACGGCCTTACAAGAAGCAGGTGTTCATTGGCCAAAGCTAGAGTCAAATAATCTAGAGAATCAACCTTTGCTTAATAAAGTGTACGTTCTTACCGGTACGCTTGAGTTAATGAGTAGAGACGATGCAAAAGGAAAATTACAGCAGTTAGGGGCTAAAGTATCTGGAAGTGTTTCAAAGAAAACGGACTGTGTTGTTGCGGGCCCTGGCGCGGGTAGTAAGCTGGCTAAAGCTGAATCTTTAGGGATCTTGGTGTTAGACGAAAATGCCTTTGTGAGCTTATTGGTTTCTTATGGGGTTGCTGCATCATGATCGTGCCAATAGAGTCTATCTCTGCTGAAGCTCTTGAAGGCATGATTGAAGAATTTGTGACACGCGATGGTACAGATTATGGCTATGATGAAACACCTCTTGCTTTGCGTGTAGAGCAAGTTAAGAAAAAGCTGAAAAATAAAGAAATTGTAGTGTTATTTAATGAAGCAACAGATGAAGTTAACTTGGTGCTAAGTGAGCGTCTAAAAGGTTAAGTGCTAGGGCATCTTCGAATATTTATAGATAAAATTCATTGCTTTTGTTTCTTGTATTTATTTTATAGTTTATGCCCAGCTTTCAATGTGTGAACCGCTGATTAATAAGCGTAAAAGATCTGATCGGCAAACTATACCAAGGAGCTGGTTGTTTGCATTAAAAACGGGCATAGCATTGATTTCATATTCGATGAAACTAGAGGAAATAACTGAAATGTCAGTTTCAGGTGATGCTGCAATTAACTGTCGAGTATAAAAATTAGCAATACTGACAGGGGATTCCTTCCCGTGTTCGATAATATCAATATGCGAGATGATACCAACGGGCTCATTATCTGCATCAGTTACCATTAAGTGGCTAACATGTAACTCTTGCATTCTTGCCCAGGCTGCTTTGAAGGTGACTTCACGCGCAATTGTGTGAACAGGGTGGCTCATTACTTGAGCTGCTTTTAGTTTGGTTGCTTGTTGCTTCTTTTTTTCGGGGTTAAGTGCGCTATAAGTGTTTTGCGTTTGTTCTTGAGGTTTTTTGCCACCTTCACTGTTGAGGTACTGAGTAAAATTCTCGCCATCAGCGTGTACTTTTTTCTCAACGCCAGCGCTGTCGTGAAGTCCTTTAGAGGGGGCGGTGCTTTCAACCCCGTGCGTCGGGAAGATTGACTTTACTGGTGTTTCAATGCGATTGCCGTGGTCAATTACAATTAACGACATAAGTATTTCCCAAAGGTTGCGGTTGCCTACTACTATTATTTTAGCTTATTGCATAACTATCGGCTGCAACGGCTACTCCTTGATAGTTGGTACGTGCTTGTTCTTTCCTTTAATCAATGATTTTATAATAAAACGAGCTGGGTGAAGAGCGTGGCAGATCTCGCGTGGAATAGGCAAAGGCTCAGAGCATATGCTTGATGCTAGATACTCTGCAATGAGTGGGGCTGTAATTAGCCCTTTTGAGCCATGGCCTACATTTACATAAAGGCCTGGGTGTGATTCTGCTGGGGCATTTTTAAACGCCCAGTTCTTGTCGTCTTGTAATTTAGAATATTGATCTAGATAAGCTGAATAAACAGGTGCTGGGCCTGCAATGGGCAGGTAGTCAGGTGTAGAGCAGCGATAGCCAACTTTTCCATCCCATTGAGTAAGGGCTGGAAGGTTCTCTGCAAAAGAGCCTGCCGCATTACGTATCATTGACAGATTGCTCTTGTGATCCTCTTCTCTTAACTCTGGGGATTGGTCATGCAAATCAAATGTAGCACCAAATGTATACAGTCCATCTAACGGAGGAGATATGTAACCTTCGCCACAAATTACGGTTTTTAAATCATTTTGCATGACGTGTTTTTGTGTGACAGAAACCTGCCCTCTAATTTTTTTTATAGGTAAGTGTTTAAGTTGCTCGAACTCATTAGCGTGTGCTGCGGATGCAACGATGACAATATCGGCAGTGTGTCGCTGATCGTTATGGTCGATTACTGTCCAGCGACTATCACTCTCTTGAGCTAATGATGTAATAGACGTGGAAAGTGTTAACTTTATGTTTGAATGTTCAATAATTTTTCTGCAAAAAGCTCTGGGTTGAACCCACCCTGCACGCGGAAAATATAAAGCTTGGTGTGTTATAGGAGTACTTGCTATCTGAGATGCTTGCTCGGGAGATTTGATGGAAACAACATCACTAGAGTAGTCACCGCTATTTACGATAGCATTTTGTTTGATTGATTCCTTTTCTGACATGGCGAGTTGAAGTACGCCGCACTGTGATGCTATTTGGTTATCTAGACATTGATAGATGTTAAGCAGCCGCAGAGTGTATTCTAAACCACATAAATGCAACTCACCTCCACGTGTTGGCTTGGTGGGAAGTTTTGCATAGAGCGCTCCTTGGCGATTGCCTGATGCCTCTTGGCAAATATCATTACATCGATCTATTAATTGAACGTTAATTCCTCGACGAGCAAGCGCTTCTGCAGTCGTGCATCCGGCCAGCCCTGCGCCGATAATTATGGCGGTGCTTGGCTTCTTGGTATCAGGGAGAGTAAACCATGGATACTTTTCTGATGGTATAGCGGTTTTACGTTGTAGAAAAGTCCCTGACAGCATCTCTCGTTTTTTTCCATACCCCGGCTTTTTATTCATAGTGAAGCCCTCATTGCTGAGCCCTTTTCTCACAAAACTAGCGGCAGCATACGTCGCTAATGTACCGTTTTCTTTGGTTAGTCTAGAAACTTGAGAGAATAATTCGGGGCTCCACATGGCAGGATTTTTAGCAGGAGAGAAACCATCGAGATACCAGGCATCAATGGCTGAATCAACTTGTCGTAAGCTTGTAAGAGCATCTCCTATGCATAGGGTTAAGTAAAAACGGCCTCCATCAAAAATGAAGCGATGCATACCCTGAACATAAGGTGGGTACTGCGCTAGTAGTTGTTTTGAATAATGATGAAATTTAGGATGGTCTGATAGAGCTTTTTTTAAATCAAAGTAGGTGAGTGGATAGAGTTCTGTTGATAGAAAGTGCACGCCATAAAGTGGATAAGTAGACAATTGGCTGAAAGCATCTAAGGTGCAGAGTAAGTTTGAACCAGTACCGAATCCAGTTTCTGCAATGGTTAAGCTAGAAGCAAGCTCGTTTGTGTAACGCTCTATTAGTTTATTACCTTCGATAAACACATAGCGGCTTTCCGCAAGACCATCTGCCAGGCTGCAATAAAAATCACCAAAAGACTTAGAAAGGGGGGCTCCTTCAGACCAGATAAGCTCAGCATGGCACTGCTTCATGAAAATTTACTCATAAATGTAAACATATATTGTAAGGCAAGATGTAATGAGGATCGAATATATGGGAACATGGTTTGAATATAATTCGATAGTAATTGAAGAGCGTAGGGTGTCGTAGTACCGCTACAACTGCTGTGCTAAAATTACCAGTTATCTGATTAATGCCAAAGAAATATTTTATGTGGTTTTGCGAAGGTCATCCGATTGGATGGCTGGTTTATATTTTAAGTGCTTTACCTCAGGATAAGAGATGTTTTAACTCTCTGAATGTACCTGAATAACACTAATCGTAATTAATGATATTTTGCTCTGTTTTCGAGCTTTTTTGAAAGGCGTCTCAATGAACTTTACTACTCATGATACTCGTATAGCAATTCTTGGTTTAGGCTATGTAGGGCTTCCGTTGGCTGCCGAATTTGGCAAGCATGTGGCGACGTTGGGTTTTGATATTAATAAAGCTCGATTAGAAGAGTTGCAGGGCGGGTTTGATAGCACTTTGGAAGTCAGTAATGAAGAGCTAGCGCAAGCATCATTGTTAACATATAGCGCTGAAATTGATGCGTTAAAAAGCTGTAATGTTTTTATTGTGACGGTGCCAACTCCCATTAACGAGCATAAGCAGCCCGACCTTACACCTCTGCTAAAAGCGAGTGCGGTTATTGGTAAGGCGCTAAAGCAAGGGGATGTTGTCATTTATGAATCTACTGTATACCCGGGAGCTACAGAAGAAGAGTGCGTTCCTGTTCTAGAGCGCGAATCTGGTCTTGTTTTTAATAAGGACTTCTATTGTGGATATAGTCCTGAGCGAATTAACCCAGGTGATAAAGAGCATCGTGTTACCAGTATTTTGAAGGTTACTTCGGGCTCAACTCCGGAAGTGGCTGATTTTGTAGATAATCTATACCGCTCAATTATTACCGCAGGGACTTACAAAGCAAGTTCTATTAAGGTTGCTGAAGCGGCGAAGGTTATTGAGAACACGCAACGTGATGTCAATATTGGTTTAATAAATGAGTTAGCCGTCATTTTTAATAAACTAGACATTGACACTGAAGAAGTACTGAAAGCAGCTGGAACTAAATGGAACTTCTTGCCTTTTCGGCCGGGTTTGGTGGGTGGTCATTGCATCGGTGTTGATCCTTACTACCTGACTCATAAGGCGCAATCTGTCGGTTATCACCCGGAAATCATTCTGGCTGGTAGGCGTTTAAATGATGGTATGGGAGCTTATGTAGTCAGCCAATTAGTTAAATCAATGTTGAAGAAAAGAATTCAGGTTGATGGTGCTCGTGTGCTGGTGTTAGGCCTTACTTTTAAAGAAGATTGCCCAGATCTGAGAAATACAAAAGTAGTTGATATTGTGGGCGAGCTTTCAGATTACGGTATTAGTGTTGATTGCTACGACCCATGGATCAGTGCTGCAGATGCAGAGCATGAATATAACATTACACCCGTATCAGCACCTGATCAGGGTGTTTATGATGCAGTCATTGTCGCGGTAGCTCATAAACAGTTTAAAGAGATGGGCGCTGAAGGTATTCGTGCATTTGGTAAGCCTGAGCATGTGCTTTATGATCTTAAATATATCCTACCAGCTGATGCTGCTGACCTTCGCCTTTAAGGAAGAAATATGACTCGTTACGAACAAGTTAAAACAGAATTGTTGGCAAGCCCTAAAACGTGGTTAGTGACTGGCGTCGCTGGTTTTATTGGGTCAAATTTACTTGAAACTTTGCTCAAGTTGAATCAGAAAGTCGTAGGGTTGGATAACTTTGCTACAGGGCATCAGCGAAACTTAGACGAGGTACAGTCTTTAGTGTCTGCCAGCCAGTGGGAAGGGTTTAACTTTATAGAAGGGGACATTCGACAGATTAAAGATTGTCAGACAGCTTGTGTTGGTGTTGATTATGTTTTACATCAAGCTGCGCTTGGCTCGGTTCCGCGATCTATTAATGATCCGATAACGACCAATGAGACGAATATCAGTGGCTTTCTAAATATGTTGGTTGCTGCACGTGATGAAAAAGTAAAAAGTTTTACTTATGCCGCAAGCAGTTCGACGTATGGTGATCACCCTGCGTTGCCTAAAGTTGAAGAAAATATTGGCAACCCACTTTCGCCATATGCGGTTACTAAATATGTAAATGAGCTTTATGCTGACGTTTTTGGACGTACGTACGGTTTTAGCGCCATTGGCTTACGCTATTTTAATGTTTTCGGGGCTAGGCAGGATCCAGAAGGTGCTTATGCTGCAGTCATACCAAAGTGGACCGCAGCCATGATTTCTGGCGAAGAGGTTTTTATAAACGGTGATGGCGAAACGAGTAGAGATTTCTGCTATATCGATAATACTGTGCAGATGAATATTTTAGCTGCTACAGCGGAGCAGGCCAGTGAGATTGGGGTGCTTAATGTGGCAGTAGGAGATAGAACCACATTAAATGAATTATTTCATATGATTCAGGGGGCTCTGCAAACAGAAGGATTTACCATTAGGCAAAAAGAGCCGGTATATCGTAGTTTTCGAGCGGGTGATGTAAGGCACTCGCAAGCTTCAATAAGCAAAGCAGAATCAGCATTAGGGTATAGTCCAACATTTAAAATAAATGAGGGCATCTCGACTGCAATGAGTTGGTATATTAAAGATTCAAGGAAGTAATGTCAGGAGATGTTATTTCTTGTTATGCGCTAGGTATTAGTCGATGGGAACTAGCGCATAGTGTTGGGTTTACAGAGAGTGGTGTACTTCCCGAGCAAGGGGGGGGGCTGTCGGTGCAGTTGATGCTTATTTATATCTAGCTTGCTTTCCTTGCTATACCACGAGTAAGAGCAACAATTTTGCAGTTTGTAGTAGGGCATTAAAATTGTTTTTAAGGTAGCCGACTACCCTGTAAGTGATTGATCTCGCGTATAAGAATCTATTATGAAAGGTAGCTACCTTTCGTGAGGTAAGTGATTGTTTTTATGGGATGGCATAATAATATGTTACGTATAATAGATATTTTTTTTGCGTTGCTGGGTCTTTTGGCAGGTTCGCCATTATTACTGATCATATATGTAATGGGTTATTTCGATACAGGTTCACCTTTATTTTTTCAAGAGCGCGTTGGTATTAATAAAACAGCTTTTACATTAGTAAAATTCCGTACGATGAAAATTGAAACGGTATCAGTTGCGAGCCACTTGGCATCCTCTTCTTCTATTACGAACTTGGGTGTATTTTTACGAAAAACCAAGTTAGATGAGTTGCCTCAGTTGTGGAATGTTGTAAAAGGTGACATGAGCCTTGTTGGGCCGCGACCAAATTTGTTTAATCAAAAAGAATTAATTGAAGCACGTGAGGAAGTGGGTGTTTATGATGTTAGGCCTGGTATTACTGGCTTGGCACAAATTAATGAGATAGACATGTCGACACCTCAGTTGCTTGCAAAAACTGATGCGCAAATGATCCTAAGTATGTCATTGATGAACTATTTCACGTACATTTTTAAAACGATTACAGGCAAGGGCGCAGGTGATCGAGTCGAGTCGGCGAAAAAATAATATACAATAGCTCTCCATGCTTTATTTATAGTGTTTGATAGGGATAGGCAGTTTTTCTATTATCGCTATATCACCCTGTTAATTTTTGGGAAATTAGATGTTAAAAGTGATGGACTGGCTTTTTAGGCAGCCACGCAGTGTTAAGCGTGTTATTAGTCTTACTTTCGATGTGGTTTTCATTACGCTAGCTTTCTGGGGTGCCTATGTCCTTAGGTTAGAAAGTTTTGAATTGCTAGCATCTGCAAAGCATTGGGGGGTGTTGTTCATAACAATGGCAATCACCTTATTTTGTTTTATTCGTTTGGGTTTATACCGAGCAGTATTACGTTATTTGAGTCATCATGCTATTAGTGCGATCTTAATCAGTATTGGTGTGTCTGTCGTTGTAGTGGTCGTTTCTGCGCACTACTTTCATGCTTTTCTGCCACGTTCAGTACCCGTATTTTATGGTGCTTTTGTACTGATATTGTGTGGTGGTGCTCGTATTTTAGTCAGGGCTTTATATAACCAAACGACTAAACGCCAAAAAACTCCCGTGATTATTTATGGAGCAGGCTCTTCAGGTAGGCAGCTAAACACGTCATTACTGCATGGTAACGAATACAGAGCGGTTGCGTTTGTAGATGATAATCATGTGCTGCACAGAAGTATCTTGCAAGGGTTGACCGTTTACTCACCGACGGGGCTTTCTTGGCTAGTTGAGCGTTTTGGTGCAGAAAAATTATTGTTGGCTCTGCCAAGTCTTTCACGGCAACGCCGGCGTGAAATTATTGAAGGCTTAGAGGGATTGCCTTTAGAAATTCTTACCATTCCTGGTATGGCAGACCTCGTTAGCGGTACTGCTACGGTGAGTGAGTTACAAGAAGTAAGTATTGATGATTTGCTAGGACGCGATTCTGTTGAGCCTTTTCCTGAATTAATAGCTGCAAATGTTCAAAATAAAGTGGTTATGGTTACTGGCGCTGGTGGATCGATAGGGTCCGAGCTTTGTAGGCAGATATTAAATCAACAACCTAAAGCACTCGTTTTGTTTGAGTTGTCTGAGTTTTCTTTATATCAAATTGATCAGGAATTATCGGGTCTGTCTCTTAGTGCAAATTTAGGTGTGCGGATCGTGCCTTTATTGGGTTCTGTACAGCGGCAAAATCGTTTAGAAGCTGCAATGAGCGCCTACGGTGTCGAGACTGTATATCATGCTGCCGCCTGTAAACACGTCCCGCTGGTTGAATATAATGTTGTTGAAGGTGTTCGAAATAATATTTTTGGGACATGGCGTGCTGCTGAAGCAGCAGTAAATACAGGTGTAGAAACTTTCGTTTTAATTTCGACCGATAAAGCCGTGAGACCAACCAATATTATGGGGGCGAGCAAGCGCTTGGCTGAATTGGTATTGCAGGGTTTAGCTCAACGACAATCCGGTACTCGTTTTTGCATGGTTCGTTTTGGAAATGTCCTCGGGTCATCAGGCTCAGTAGTACCGTTATTCAAGAAGCAAATAAAGTCTGGAGGTCCCATTACCTTAACGCATGAAGAAATAAAGCGTTATTTTATGACAATACCTGAAGCTGCGCAGCTGGTAATTCAAGCAGGCTCTTTGGGGAAGGGGGGGGATGTCTTTGTACTCGATATGGGAGAGCCTGTTTTTATAATTGACCTCGCTCGTAAAATGATTCGTTTAATGGGTTATGAAGTTAAAGATGCACAGAATCCACAGGGTGATATCGAGATACGGGTGACAGGATTACGTCCTGGTGAAAAGCTTTATGAAGAGCTTTTAATTGGTGAAAATGAGCAGCCAACATTACATCCCAGAATTCGTACAGCGAAAGAAGTATCGCTGTCGTGGAATGAGATGTCAGATTTTTTAAAGGACTTGAATCTGGCCTGTGAGGCTTATGACCAAGAACAAATTAGAGCGCTATTGTTGAGTGCGCCTTTAGCATTTAACCCTCAAGCAGGGATTTTTGATTTATTATGGGTGGAGAGACAAAAGAGTCATTCTCTTTAAACTCTTTTATTCAAGATCTTGGCATGTCGTAAATAAAGGACTTTCTTTAATGGTTTGTACTAGCCGCTGAGTCGCTTCATTGATTTTAACCGCTGTAAATACTGTTACCTCTGTCTCTGGGAGGGTAGGCAGCTCATCTTCAATTATTAGTAGATCATTATCCAAGGTATGCTTCGGGATAACCGCAATGCCAATACCTGCTCGTACAGCAGCGAGTACGCCGGAGCGACTCTGGCTGGTAAAGGCAATGCGATACGGCCTTCCTGTAGCCTCTAATGTGTTAATAGCATAGTTTCTGTGATAACAACCCTCATCAAATACAGCGAGTGGTAAAATATGCTGGTTATGAATAGGGTGCTCTTTAGCTCTGACCCACACTAATTTATCTCTCCTTAGGCGTGTTCCGCCACCGGAATTTGCTGGCATTTCTACTAATGCGATATCAATTTTCCCTTGTTCAAGCATATCGGTTAGATAGTTGGGTCTGTGATCACAGAACACTTCTAATTGTGCCTCTGGATAACTAAGGATAAATGCCTTAAGCAGTGGTGTCAGAGTTCGGCTTGCATACTGGTCGTGAGTCCCTAGACGCACTGGGCCAATGACATCAATATTTTGAAATGATCCAACAATTTGGTCGTGTAGATTAAGAAGCTGTTGTGCATGAGATTTCAATTGCATCCCAGTAGCCGTTAACCTTACGCCGTGCTGGCCGCGCTCCATAAGAGGGTTTGCAACAAGTTCTTCTAAGCGACTTAATTGCATGCTTATTGTTGAGGGAGCTTTGTGTAATCGTGTTGCGGCTGCAGTGAGATTTAATGTCTCTGCAACGACCATAAAGGTTCGTAGTAAGGTAATTGGTAAATCTTTCATATTTTAGAATTCATAAATTTTGATCATAACTTTCAATATATATCAATTTATTGAACTGTGACAAGCTATTATGATGCCTAGTCAGGGTGTTTGCACCGTTAAACAATTTCTGGGTAGCCGTCTTAAAGTAGGGAGAGTGTTGGTGCGAATGACCACAACTTTTGGAATTAATCAAATTATCAGCCATGGTTTCGGTGTATTCCTATTTGCTGCAGTGGTCCCTATGATGCGGGAGTCCATAGTTATCAGTCACTGGGATTTGGCAGCGATAGGGGCATTAACACAACTATCTTACCTTGGGGGGGCTATGTTGCTCGGAGTGCTTGGGCATAAGGTTAATTCTGGTCTGTTGGTATTGATAAGCGGTTCGGTGACAAGTGCATTGCTCTTTGTTATGGCGGTGTTAGATGATGCTAAGTTAGTGCTGCTGGTACTTACTTGTATGGCGGCCAGTGCCGCAATTAGTTGGGGGGCTATCGTTGAGTTGATAAGTAGGTATGCACGTCCTGAATATTGCTCAACGTGTTTATCAAGCGCTTCTAGTGGTACTGCTTGGGGCTACGGCCTGAACGGATTGATTATTTTATTGGTGGTGCCGTTGCTTGGTTGGCGAAGTAGCTGGGTCTTAGCTGGCTGCTTGGGTGCTATGACGGTTGTTTTGACGTGCTTGCTGTTGAAAAACCTTAATCAGCGTTCGCTCACTAAAACAGCGCCTAACACGGGTGCGTTATCGGTGCGGCAGCTTATTACTACTATTATGTATGAACGGGCGGCGTTCTTTGCTTGTTTGATTTGCTTTCTTGTTGGCTTTGCAGCGATGCCATTTTCTACTTGGTTGAATACATATTTGGCAGAGCTAATGCTTCCTCCTGCATTGGGTGGATATACATGGATGGTGGCAGGCGTTGTGGGGATGATTGCTGGGTTCTTATCGGGACAGCTCGCTGACAGCAAGGGTCATGGAATGGCTTTGCTACTAGTGTTTGGGGGCTTCTTTTTAGGTATGTTTGCATTTGTTTACAATCCTGCAGATTTTGCAGTGTTCGCAGGAGTTGGATATGGTTTGATGTACTTTCCTATGTGGGGGATTATTGCTGGCTGGGTTCATAAATATTACTCCTCAACCGTGACAATGCAGATTAACGGTATAGGTATGGTGGCATTCGGATTAGGTGGAGCGTTTGGTAACCTTATGGCTGGTGTTGTTCAGGATATTAGCGGGAGTTTGGAAGGTGCTTATTGGGTTATAACGGCCGATGCGCTACTGCTGTTGGTGTTAGCGATACATATTTATCTGACTGAGCGAGAGAAAGTACCGTGTAGTTTTGAAAATGGGTTGTCAAGTTAGCTATTCATCGGGTATTAGTCTGAGTGTTTATTTAAGTCGTAAGATAGCAAGAAAAAAGTGCGCTCTTTAATGGACTTATTTCTGTTAATTTTGGCTAGGGTCGCGTGTTTTTTCTGTGACGTTAACAACGCCTTTGGTGTCTCTCGTTGTTATAAAAAAGGAGCAGTTTAGTGATTAAGGAGAAATATTAAAAAGAGGTAGGATTGATAATTATAATGGCTTATTGAGATATCTAGGATCTTAAATTGCACTAGAAGTAAGATGTTTCAATTGAGCTTTGAAAACAACGAGAAACTATATAAAGCTCATAACGTATTGTTTTTATTGCAAAGGGGGTGGTGGGCCTAGCAGGACTCGAACCTGCGACCGATCGATTATGAGTCGAGCGCTCTAACCAACTGAGCTATAGGCCCCCAAAGAGACGCCAATAATACAGATTCTGTATCATTGGCGCAATAGCTTGATATGCAAAGAAAAAATTATTCGTCCAAGAAGCTGCGTAAGTGATCTGAGCGACTCGGATGACGCAATTTTCTCAACGCTTTAGCTTCAATCTGGCGGATACGTTCACGTGTCACATCAAACTGTTTGCCCACTTCTTCAAGCGTATGATCAGTATTCATGTCGATACCAAATCGCATACGAAGTACTTTGGCTTCGCGAGCGGTAAGGCCGGCTAAAACTTCTCGCGTCGCCTCGCGAAGGCCTTCGCCAGTCGCAGAATCAACAGGGGATGTGTGATTACCGTCTTCGATGAAATCACCTAGGCTGGAATCTTCATCATCACCGATAGGTGTTTCCATCGATATTGGCTCTTTTGCGATTTTAAGAACCTTTCTAATTTTATCTTCTGGCATCTCCATGCGTTCTGCTAGTTCTTCCGGTAACGGCTCGCGGCCCATTTCCTGTAGCATTTGACGAGAGATACGGTTCAGCTTATTGATCGTTTCGATCATATGAACTGGAATACGAATAGTTCGCGCCTGATCTGCAATAGAGCGCGTTATAGCCTGTCGAATCCACCACGTAGCATAAGTAGAGAACTTATAGCCCCTGCGGTATTCGAACTTATCAACTGCTTTCATCAGGCCGATGTTGCCTTCCTGAATCAGGTCGAGGAATTGTAAGCCACGATTTGTATATTTTTTTGCAATTGAGATAACTAAGCGCAAGTTTGCTTCTACCATCTCTTTTTTAGCGCGTCGAGCATGCGCTTCACCGATAGATAAGCGGCGGTTAACATCTTTTATGTCTGATAAAGATATCTGTGCTTCTTCTTCGAGCTGGACCAGTTTACGTTGGGCGCGCTGGAGATCCGGCAAGTTGATCTTCATTGCTCTTGAATAGTCTGCACCTGATGCAATCATCTTTTCAAGCCATGTTGTATCTGTTTCGTTGCCTGGAAATTCTTTGATAAAGAAAATTCTTGGCATTTTGCAGCGTTGAACACAGATACGCATAATGGTGCGTTCTTGCTGACGTGTGCGAGCAATGTAATCTCTCACACGTACAACGAGTGTTTCGTAAAAACGTGGAGATAGCTTAATTGGAGAAAAAGAAACAGCAAGTTCATCCATCGCTGTACTGAAAGCTTTGCTTTCTCTGCCATTTTTTTCGATGGCTTCGTAGACGGCAAGTAAGTTGTCTTTAATTAGTGTAAAACGAATGCGGGCTTCTTCTGGGTCCGGGCCGCGTTCGCCTTCTTCTTCGTCATCGTCGCTGTCGTCTTCTTCTGCTTCAGCGTCTTCACCTAGCTCTTCCTGAATAGCAGCAGCTTCTGCTGCTTGAGCTGCGATGACGCTATCAGGATCAATATAACCACTGAAGATATCACTTAAGCGGCCTTCTTCTTGAAGCACTGAATTATAAGCTTCAAGAATGATCTCTACAGAACCTGGGAAAAAAGCCAAAGCCGACATTACTTCTCGAATGCCTTCCTCTATACGCTTAGCGATGACAATCTCACCTTCGCGCGTTAGAAGTTCAACAGTACCCATTTCGCGCATATACATGCGGACAGGGTCCGTTGTGCGTCCAGCGTCAGATTCAACCAGAGCAGCTACTGCTTCCTCATCAGTATCTACTGTTGAATCACCTTCTTTCATCAGTAGAGTTTCGGCGTCAGGTGCTACTTCAGACACAGGAATACCCATGTCATTGATCATACGGATTATATCTTCAACCTGATCAGGATCGGCGATATCTTCAGGCAGGTGATCATTCACCTCAGTATATGTGAGATAGCCTTGTTCTTTACCGCGAGCTATCAGTTCTTTGAGACGAGATTGCTGCTGAGAGATGCCAGTCATAGATGTCCTACGATGATGCGATTTTGAACTACATAAAATGTGAGCGCGACATTATAACGTTGAGCTCTTGCCAAAGCCAGCTTAAACCCACGATACGTGTTTAACAGGTTTAACCTTAGTCTATTTTTAGGATATTGGGGTGAATTTAGAAAAAACAACTGCTTATTTTATTGATGTTAGGGAGCGCAGCCGTTCTTTTTCAAATTCTGTGAGAGAGGATAGAGGCTTTTTCTGTAATTCTTCCAGCTCTGACTCTTGTTGTCGTGATAAAAGCCTTGTCCATGCTTCATCAAAAAGTAGGTTTGGATCTCCATTTAATACAGGATCTAGATGAGAAATTTCACTTAACTGCAATAGATGAGTGTTAAGATTTTGATCGTCACGCCAATCTATTAGTAATGGGCCTAGAGAGTTTGTTTGCGATTGTTTTAGATAGCTTAGTAAAAGGCAGAGTAACTCTATATGTGGTTCCTTTAGATCGGCTAGTTGTTTGGGTTCATGCACTTTAGCTGCTAGCTCAGGGTGATGTAATAATAATGAGATAATATGGCTGCATAGGCTCGCAGTTTGTTGTTTAGGGTGCGTGAAAGCTCGCTTTTGAGAACCTGTTGGTGCTGTTTGCTTCGTGTTTTTTGCGTAAGGCGCTTCTGGTTCGGGTATGCTTTGTGTCAAGTTGATAGTGCTGTTTATTTGCTCAAGGCTTAAGCCTGTGACCTTGCAGATGCGATCCAGCATCATTTGTTGGAGTAGGCTTGTTTGCATGCGGTGTATCAGTGGTAATGCTTTGTTGCTAAATCTTGCTTGCCCATCCATGGTAGTCATATCTGTATCTTCCGCTAAGGAGCGAAAGAAAAATTCAGAAAGAGGTAGTGCCTCGTCTAGATGTTTTTCGAAACCTTCTTTAGATTCAGTACGTACTAATGTGTCTGGGTCTTCGCCTTCAGGGAGAAATAGAAAACGTGCTTCTTGACCGTCTTTTATGACGGGCAGTGTTGTTTCCAGTGCGCGTTCTGCTGCTTTTCTTCCTGCGTTATCGCCGTCAAAACAAAATATGATTTCAGGTACTGTTTTGAATAGGCGTTCAAGATGCTGAGTTGTTGTGGCTGTGCCCAAAGTGGCAACGGCGTATGTTATGCCAAATTGAGAAAGGCTAATAACATCCATATACCCTTCAACAATAATAATGCGCTCTAATTTTTGCGAAAGCTTACGTGCTTCATAAAGGCCATAAAGCTCACGGCTTTTGTGAAAAGTATCAGTTTCCGGGGAGTTTAAGTATTTGGGTTTATCGTCGCCAAGTACTCGTCCGCCAAAGGCGATCACGCGGCCGCGCATATCGCGAATAGGAAAGATGATTCTTTCTCTAAAGCGATCATAAAGACTGTCTTTTTCTTCATGCCTAATGAGCATGCCGCTTTTCTCAAGCAGTTCTAAATTGGTAGGAGTACAACCTATTTTTTTAAGAAGATTATCCCAGCCGGGAGGGGCATAGCCAACACCAAATGTTTTCGCAATCTGCCCCGTTAACCCTCTGGATTTGAGGTAGGTGACGGCTTGGTCGCGATGGGCGTTTGACTTAAGTTGGTCTTGGTAAAAAATGGCGGCTTCATCAAGAATGTTATATTGCGCTTTATATTCGTTGCGCTGTTGCTCTTGATGTTCGTCTCTAGGTACATCAACGCCGACAAGTTTGGCGACTTCTTCTACCGCTTGGGGGAATTCAAGGCGATCATACTCCATAAGGAATCCGATAGCGTTGCCGCCTGCTCCACAGCCAAAACAGTAATAAAATTGCTTATCAGGGCTTACAGAAAAAGAGGGAGATTTTTCTTGATGAAAAGGACAGAGTCCGGAGTAGTTTTTACCGGATTTTTTAAGTTTTACACGACCGTCAATCAGGTCAACAATGTTGACGCGAGCAAGAAGATCATCAATGAAATTTTGCGGTATACGTCCGGCCATCTTCTACTCAATCATGGGGATTGAAGAGAATCTTAACGTGCTAGACGCTCTTTTACGAGTTTCGAAACCATACCCATGTCGGCACGGCCTTGCAATTTTGGCTTTAATTCAGCCATGAGTTTGCCCATATCTTGAGCTCCGCTCGCACCAGTGGCGGCGATAGCTTCGTCTAGGACGGTACTTATTTCTTCATCAGTTAGCGATTGCGGCAAGTAGGTTTTAATCACCTCCAGTTCTTGTCGCTCGATATCCGCCAGGTCAGTGCGGTTCGCTTTGTCATATTGTGAGATTGAATCACGTCGTTGTTTGGACATTTTGTCCAATACGGCAATGATTCTTGCATCATCCAACTCAATACGCTCATCTACCTCGATGCGTTTGATTTCTGCCAAAATTAAACGAATGGTTCCCAGCAGTGCTTTTTCTTTTGCACGCATTGCTGCTTTCATCGCTTCAGTAATCTGTTTCTTGAGTACTGGCATTATGGCCTGGCCTGTGTTGAATAATGGTTAAATCTCGAAAAGATGTTGCTGCGTCTTAGTACATGCGTACGCGACGTGAAATATCACGAGATACTTTCTTAGCATGACGCTTAACAGCTGCTGCTGCTTTACGCTTACGAACAGATGTTGGTTTTTCGTAGAATTCACGCTTACGTACTTCAGCTAGAACACCAGCTTTTTCGCAAGAACGCTTAAAACGACGAAGTGCAACGTCAAATGGCTCGTTATCTTTTACTTTTACTGCAGGCATGTTTATTAAACCCAAATCTATTGATAAAAACACATTTAAGAGAGTCTTCTTAAATGAGGCGCTAAATTTTAAGGCCAAGTGTATTAATTGTCAAAGTGATATTCGTGTAATTGTGCGATATATAAGTGATAATGCTGTAGTTCTTAGATATTTAATTGAGTGATTTGTAAAGATGATAGTGTTGGGGATTGAAACCTCTTGTGATGAGACCGGTGTGGCTCTCTATGATAATGAAAAAGGCTTGCTGGCAGATACTCTCTATAGCCAAGTAGCAATGCACTCTGAGTACGGCGGTGTTGTTCCTGAGTTGGCGTCACGAGATCATATTCGTAAGCTTTTACCACTGGTAACTGAAACACTGAGATTAGCAAATTTAAAAGCAGCAGATGTAGATGCTGTTGCCTATACGGCAGGTCCTGGCCTCGTTGGTGCTTTAATGGTGGGGGCTGCTACCGGGAGGTCAATGGCGATGGGTTGGGGAGTGCCGGCTATCGGTGTGCACCATATGGAAGGACATCTTCTTGCTCCTATGTTGGAAGATAATCCTCCCGCCTTTCCGTTTGTAGCACTCTTAGTGAGTGGAGGTCATACGCAGCTTGTTAAAGTTGAAGGTATCGGTCAGTACCAGTTGCTTGGAGAGTCATTAGATGACGCCGCAGGTGAAGCTTTTGATAAAGCCGCAAAAATGCTTGGACTAGATTATCCGGGTGGGCCATTAATTGCTAAGCTTGCTGAAAAGGGCGATCGTACTAGGTTACGCTTTCCTCGCCCGATGACTGATAGGCCAGGATTAGATTTTAGTTTTTCTGGCTTGAAAACTTTTACGATGAACACCATTCGCGATCATAAAGTTGATGGGCTGCTATCTGAAACAGATAAAGCTGATATCGCCGCTGCATTTGAAGAAGCCACTGTGGATACTTTAGCTATTAAGTGTCGACGTGCTTTGCAGCAGACAGGGCTAAAGCAGCTGATCATTGCCGGTGGTGTTAGTGCTAACCAGCGCTTACGTGACGGCCTTGAAAAAATGGTTAAAAAGGAAAAATCTCAACTCTTTTATGCACGTCAAGAGTTTTGCACTGATAACGGCGCTATGATTGCCTACGCAGGATGTCAGCGTTTGCTTGCGGGGCAGTCAAGTGACTTGGTGATTGAGGCTAAGCCACGTTGGGCAATGGATCTATTAGAATCTTGTCGCTAGTTTAATAAGAATTGAACATTTGATAATTAGGTGGTGGTTGCGTGGATATTGTTTATATCAGGTCCTTACAGGTGGAAACGGTCATTGGTATTTATGACTGGGAGAGAGAAATTCGCCAGACGGTTATATTGGATTTGGAAATGGGTACTGATATTAGACAAGCAGCACTCACTGAAGATATTGAAAATACACTAAACTATAAAAGTGTTTGTGATCGTTTGATTGAATTTATAAGTACTAGTGAATTTCTTTTGGTTGAGACGATGGCCGAGGAGATCGCGGAAATTGTCATGAAAGAATTTAATGTACCTTGGGTTAAGCTTGGTTTAGGCAAGCCAACGGCAATTCCTGAAGCGGCCAGTGTTGGCGTTATCATCGAAAGAGGTGCGCCTCTTTGATCTCTCGTGTGTATTTAAGCATTGGTAGTAATATCAAACGTTATCACCATGTGGAAGCTGGCCTAAACAAACTTGAAGGACTCTTTTCTCCTCTTATTATTTCTTCTGTTTATGAAAGCGAAGCGGTAGGATTTAACGGAAATCCTTTTTTAAACTTGGTAGTTGGATTTGATACTAAATTGAGTGTGGGTGCTCTGTTGAAGATTCTGAAAGGGATCGAAGATGATAATGGGCGGGTACGTGGTGGGCCTAAATTTGCTCCAAGAACATTAGATGTTGATATTCTAACGTTTGACACTCAAGTAGGTATTATTGATAAGGTTCAGTTGCCTAGGGACGAAATACTTACGAATGCATTTGTCTTGTGGCCATTGTCAGAAGTTGCTCCGCTTGATGTTCACCCTATTGCTGATAAGTCCTATCAGACACTTTGGGATGAGTACGATAAAAAGCAACAGAAGTTATGGGCAGTTGATTTTCAATGGAAAGGTCGGCAGATCTCTACTTTTCAATCCTGACATATTTCTAATTGTATGCGCTTTAATTCACTCCCCAAAGCGGCTCCTTTATAGCCTTTCTTAATAAGTTCTTGAGGGTTAATATCTTTTAGCTTATTTAAGAGGGCTTCCAGTTTTCCAGTTGGTAAACTCCCTTGATATAATGCCAAGCTCAGTAACTGACATGCCTCTATTACTGGCCCCAGTCGCTCTGGGCGTCTAAGTAGGTCAAGTGTCTGGATGAGAGTTAATTTCTCTTCTGCACTGCTATCTGACCAATGGTGCATAACCTTGATTGTTTTGTGAACGTGAATGGCTAAATCTCTATAGTAGTTTGGTATTTTTAGTTGTTGGCAAAAGTTGAGTACTTCACTTTCGGTATTGGTTTTGTCCATAAAGCACAATGAAGATAGTGTGGCAAAGCGTATATCTTGTTTTGTGTTCTTGGAAAATGATTTTTGTAGTGCAGTTGCCGTTTGTGAGCCGATGAGCACAGAAAAGCGTGGAAAGAGTGTTTTAAGTGCGTGAGTATCATGCAGTACTTGGAAGAACACTAAAGGGGACGTTTCTCCTAAAGAGCGTTCCATTTCTTGCCAGACTCGCTCGCGAGTTAAATGTTCCAGCTCATCAGTAGCTGAAATATCCTGCATTAACTCCAGTGTTTCAGAGGCAAGAGTAAAGCCTAAGTGTGCATATCGTGCTGCAAAACGGGCAACTCGCAAAACGCGAAGAGGGTCTTCGCTAAAAGCGGGTGATACGTGACGTAAAATTTTAGAGGTTAAATCTTTTTGACCGCCGTATGGGTCAAATATTTGACCATCACTAGATTGAGCCATGGCATTAATGGTTAAATCGCGGCGTGATAAATCTTCATGTAAAGTTACATCGGGGCTGGTGTGATATTGGAATCCTGTATAGCCTTTGCCGTTTTTTCGTTCGGTACGTGCTAAGGCGTATTCCTCTCCGCTAGTTGGGTGGATGAAAACAGGGAAGTCGCTACCAACGGGTTTATAGTTTTGTTCTAGCATCTCTTGTGGAGATCCGCCAACAACGACCCAGTCTTTATCATAAACGGGGTAGTTTAAGAGTTGATCCCTTACGGCACCACCTACGAGGTATATCTTCATGAAGTTTGCTATGCTTCTATTTTATCAGGGTGAGATACCGTCCAGGATTCAAATCCGCCATCAAGACTGCTTACTTTCTCGAATCCTTGATGTACAAGGTATTGGGCCGCTGATTGGCTGCTAATTCCGTGGTAGCAGCAGACGATTAGAGGTGTTTCAAAATCTGCAGCCATCATAAATTCATGTAAGTTGTCGTTGGATAGGTTAAATGCACCAGGAATATGTCCTTGATTAAAGCTTTGAGTGTCTCTTATGTCTGCTACTACAGCGCCTTGTTGTAGCCACTCAATGGCTTGTTCTGAGTTGATGCACGTATATTGATCCATATTATTACCTGTTAGTAAACGATGTCTTTTGTAGGCTAGGTGCTTGGAAATACGTTAAATCATCTAACCGTAATGCCGTTAGTTTATCACCCCAAATGCAGCCGGTATCCAAAGCAAAAACTTTAGCTGCATCTGTTTTTCCTTGTAATGCAGCCCAGTGGCCAAAAACAATGCTCTGCTCGGCTGTTTTCCTCTTAGGGTGTTTATACCATGGGAGATAGCCACCTGGCTGTGTTTCTAATCCGCCTTTAGATGCAAACTCTAGTTCTCCTTGGAGAGTACAAAAGCGCATGCGCGTGAAATAGTTAGTGATAATTCTAATTCTATCCCAGCCTTTAAGATGGTCATCCCACGTGGTTGGTGTGTTTCCATACATATGCTTAAAAAAAATCTTGGCTTGTGGGGCACAGCTAAGTATTTTTTCTACTTCCCGAGCTAATTGTTGAGCTTTGGTAATCGACCATAAAGGGGGTATGCCGGCATGTACCATGGTAAAGTTAAGTTTTTCGTCAGTATGTAATAAAGGCTGTTGTTGTAACCAATGCATTAGTTCTTCACGATCAGGTGCGTCTAAAATGGCATCAAGCGTATCACTCTTTTTTTTCTTTTTAGCGCCATTATGAACCGCTAAAAGATGAAGGTCATGATTGCCAAGAACACTAATCGCTCGCGGGCCGAGTTGTTTGATAAAGCGCAGCGTATCTAACGATTTAGGCCCGCGATTAACTAAATCACCACATAGCCAAAGTGTGTCATTTTGATTGAAATTAATAACGCTTAGAAGGTTCTCGAGTTCATCGAAGCAACCTTGAATATCGCCGATAGCATACGTTGCCATACGTTACCTTTTCTTACTCGGTTAGTGTAAAGCGTTGGGCTGAGCCAGAGTAAATGCTGGAATGGGCGCGTCAAAACGCTCTCCTTCAGCAGTTTCCATGGTGTAATGGCCAAACATACTACCAACTCTTGTAGCTAAGACAGTACCGCTGGTGTACTGGTAGCTAGCATTAGGTTGGATCAGTGGTTGCTCGCCTACAACACCTTCGCCCTCTATCTCTTGTACATGCTCATTGCCATCTGTTACAACCCAGCGTCGGCTTAGAAGCTGCACTGCTTGGTTGTACTCATTTGTGATGGTTATATTGTAAGAGAATACGAAACGGTGTGATTCTGGATCCGATTGCTGTGGAAGAAAACGGGTCTCAATATCTATTTTTATTTGTGTGCTGGGGTCGAATTGATCCATGAAAGCTCAGTTATCTCAATTGTGGCGTCAAAAAATCAGCAATGGTAATAAAGTCCTTTAACGATAAACGTTCTGGACGTAGCGATGGGTCAATATTAAGCGCTTCTAACTGTTCTGTGCTGATGAGCTCTTTTACGTTATTGCGTAGTGTTTTACGGCGGTGAGCGAAAGAGGTTTTGACAATCTGTTTTAGCACAGCAGGGTCTTTAGCAACAAAGGGAAGCTTTTTGTGGGGAGTTAGCCTCACAATCGCTGAATCTACTTTTGGTACTGGGTTGAAGGCTTCGGGTGGGACAACAAACAGAGGCTCAACATCGCAATAATACTGCGCCATAATGCCAAGACGGCCGTAATTGTTTTCACCTGTTTTGGCGGCAAGCCGGTCAACAACTTCCTTTTGTAGCATGAAATGCATGTCTAAAATTTGGCCTGAGTGGCTTAGCAAGTGAAAGATCAGCTGTGTTGAAATATTGTAGGGAAGGTTGCCAACAATTCTTAGTGGTCGGTCATCTTCGCATAGGCTTTTGAAGTCAAACTTCATAGCGTCAGCTTCAAAAATTCGAAATTTATCTTCGTATCTGAAAAACTTAGTACGCAGAATAGGAGGTAGGTCTCTATCAAGCTCAATAGCATCAAGCGCTCCCGCTTCTGCTAAAATTTCTTCTGTTAATGCGCCAAGCCCAGGGCCGATTTCAACCATATGGTCACTCGGGTGGGGGGCTATAGATCGGATGATTTGTCTAATAATTCCTTGGTCTTGTAGGAAGTTTTGACCAAAGCGTTTACGAGCTTTGTGCATAGCGGGTTGTTTATGACTCATGAAGACTCTTTGACTTGTTGCGTGACATCTCGCCCGCATAATGAATAGCTAACGTTAAGCTGCCAATATCTGCTTTGCCTGTTCCTGCAAGGTCTAAGGCGGTTCCATGATCGACAGAGGTTCGAATAATAGGCATGCCAAGTGTAATATTGACGGCATTGCCGAAGCCTTTGTATTTAAGTACAGGTAGACCCTGATCGTGGTACATCGCCAAAACGGTATCGCATTGGTCTAAATATTTTGATGTAAACAAAGTGTCGGCAGGAAGAGGGCCTTGTAGCAGGTAGCCTTTACTACGTAGCTTTTCAAGCACTGGCTCAATGGTATCTATCTCTTCTCTTCCCATATGGCCACTTTCACCAGCATGTGGGTTAAGACCAGAAACGATTATTCTTGGTTTTTCAATACCAAAAATATGCACGAGATCGTGTTGCAGTACTTCAATTACATCGTGTAGCAACGGTTCTGTAATGGCGGCTGAAACTTGGCTGAGAGGGATGTGAGTGGTTACTAAGGCCACTCGCAGGCCCTCGGTTGCAAGCATCATAACAACTTTTTTAGTATCAGTGAGGTCTTCTAGAAATTCAGTATGGCCCGAGAAATTGATGCCTGCATCGTTGATAATCCCCTTATGTACAGGAGCTGTCACCATTGCATCAAATTGGCCGTTCATACAGCCATTTGCAGCCAGTGTTAATGTCTCAAGAACATACTTGGCATTTTCACTGTCTAGCTCCCCTGCGGTGACTGTTCTGCTCAATTGAACAGGCAGTACTTTTATAGTTCTCGCTTGCGTTGGGGATGGATCATCCTGTGGGTTAAATTTTTCTATAACGATGGGCAAGTCTAATTGGCGTGCGCGAGCGTAGAGTAACTCTGGATCGCAAATGGCAATGAGCTCGTTGGAATGAGCGTTTTGTGCCAATTGAATAATTAAATCGGGGCCAATGCCCGCCGGCTCTCCGGCGGTAATCGCGAGTCGTTTACAGTTTGACATTATTGTTTTATCTCAACATAAGCAGCTGAACGAATTTCGCGAACCCAGTTGCCTAGTTCTTCGGTGAACTTGCGCTTACTGATGGTAGCTTTTGCTTGAGATTCAAGAATTTTATCACCCATGTCCTGCGTGCGTCTGTCTTGTACTTCCAGAATATGCCACCCGAAACGGGATTCAAAAGGTGAACTTATCTCATTGATGGATGTTCGTGCCACGACCTGATCAAATTCTGGAACCATCTGTCCTGGAGAAGTCCAGCTAAGGTCGCCTCCTTCAGATCCACTAGCGGGATCGTCGCTTAGTTCTTTTGCAAGCTCAGCAAAAGACTCGCCTTGTTGTAGGCGTTTGTGAAGGCGCTCGATTAGCTTCTTAGTCTGAGCAGGTGTACGAATTTCGCTTGGTTTAAGCAAAATATGACGCACTTTTGTTTGGTTTACCAATTGAGGTTTGCCACCACGCTTATCTCTTAGCTGGATAATATAAAAACCAGTAGGTGCTTTCATAGGAGAGCTAATGTCACCCGGTTGCATATCGCCAACAATAGAGGTCAATGCTTCAGGAAGTTCATTGCTCTTTCTCCAGCCTAAATCTCCACCGTTTAAGGCGTTGGGCGCACTTGACGTTGCAATAGCTGTTTCGGCAAAATCTGCTTTATCCATCAAGGTTTGGTGGATAGAATTCGCTTTTGCTTGTGCTGCCTGAATTTGCGTTGAAGATGCTTGTTCAGGTATGCCCACTAATATCACAGAGATTAAAAGTTCTGTTTGGTTAATGGTTGCTGCGTCAGATTTTAGGAAATTTTTGATCTCTTGATCTGACACGCGAATACGTCGACTTACGTTACTTTGTTGAACTTGGGCGATAAGCATTTCACGACGAATTTGCTCTCGAGCAGCAGTGTAATCTTGACCTTCAGCGATCAGTGCGCCTCTGAATTGGTCAAGTGTCATGCCATTTCGGCTGGCAATATTGTTCACAGCATCGTTGAGTTGACGGTCAGTGACTCGTATTCCTTGTCTAGTTGCCAACTGAAGTAGAATGTTGTCGAGAACTAGTCTGTCGAGTACTTGAGGAAGAAGGATGTTGTCCGGTGGTATGCGTTGCTTTCTGGTCGTCAGCTGATCACGTATTATCTGAATTCTCTGCTTGAATTCTGACTCTAAAACAATATCATCATTTACAATTGCAACAACACTGTCTAGCTTAATAGGCGCTGCATGTAGGTGACTGCTAAGAAACAAAGTGCCTAGGGCTGCAAGGCTAAAGTTACGTATTTTCATAAGATTAGAATTGATCATTTATCTCTTCACGTTGTTCAAATCCGGTTATTTTTTCGATGAAATCGGTGCTGCCGCTACTACCAAAACTACCGAGTCCTTTAAGAACAAACTGGAGGTATAAAGCAGTATCTTTTTCATCATTATCTTTTAGCCACTGGCGTGTAATTATACGAGTTTTCCAGCAGCAGCTTTCGTATTCAAAACCTAAAGCTGTGTCTATATTATCATTAGTAAGCCAATCATATTGCCAAACACCTAGGGTTGACCAGCTTTTGCTTATCGGCCAGATAAAAGATGCTGTGCTTTGTTCACGCACATCATCAGAAAAACGATAACTAAAACTGATGATGCGATTAATATCTTCTTGATAACGAACAGATAAATTGTTCTCGGTATTTTGAAGATCTTCATGATTGAAGTTGGCGTTGAAGTTGATGTTCATTCGTCTGTTTGGCCGCCAAGTAGCGCTAGTAGCAATATCTGAGTAGTTGGACGTGCTATCCGCAGGTGTGCTGTTACCAAGGTCTACGAAGCGATCATCAAAGTAGATAGCTTGCCCAATGCTTGCGGTTACCGCCTCTCGCCCTTTTTTATCGATCAGTCGGCTAGTCACCCCAAGAGATAGCTGTTGAGTATCGCCTATTCTATCGTATCCACTAAAGCGGTTGCTTCGAAAAAGAGATGCGTAATCAAAGCTATATGCTGTTGTATCAAAGTCAGGTATGTCTGATTGGTTTTGGTTGGATACATAGAGTGCGTATAAGCGAGGCTCAAGAGTTTGTTGGTATGTGTTTCCTAGCAATGTAAAGTCGCGATCGAAAAATAAACCTGAGTCAATACTTATAACCGGGGCAGTAACTGAGGGTGAGTCATTTAAGCCGTCTAGTTGGTTGTTAAGTGAGTACTGCGAGTGCCATAGTTTAATGCTAGGTTTGATGTATCCACTCAGACTGCGAAATGTTGCGCTAAGTTCTGGCTCTGCATGTAAACGGCTTCCTGTAATGCGGTCGCTGCCTGTTAGTCCTGTCAGGTCTCTATCAAACTGTGTTAATTGAAGTAAATAGTTAGCAGATAGCCAGTCTGAACCTAGTGATGGACTACCAGAGATTTGAAATTGAGGTAAACGGCGGTAAGGCGTTATGTTGTCAACATCAATAGTTTGGTAGCTTTGTAAAAGGAACTCAGCCTGCCACTGATTGCCATAGTAAGAAAGGGCGCCGCTTTGGTTTAGGTGGCTTTCTTGGGTGATATCTAACCTTGTGCCAAGATCATCAAAATAGTTGTTATCACTGATGCTAAGATAGTCTATTTTGCTTCTCCAGCGCTCATTAGGTGTTCCACTGTGCTGAATGCCGAGTAACCATCTGTTTTTTCCCGTTATATTGTCATCGGGTAAATATGATGTGCTTAAAGAGTTAAGCGAATATGAATTCATATATCGGAATTCATTTTCTAGCATGAATCCTCGTTTCTCAAGAAATCTAGGTGAAAACGTGTCGTCGATGTTAGCGGCAATATTAAAATAGTAAGGGATGGTAAGGTCTAGGCCCTCGGTGTCGGAGTAGCCAATAGATGGATATAAAAAGCCTGAATGACGCCTGTCATCTATTGGAAAGTGGAAGTACGGAACGTAGAGTACAGGTACGTCAGATACACGTAACGTGGCATGTTTGGCCCACCCAAAGCCTTCTTCTTTGTTTAAATGTATCTCTTTAGCTGAAACTTTCCATGTGTTCGTATTGGGCGGACACTGAGTGTAATCACCTTCTTTTATCGTAATAGTCGCGTCTTCATTGCGAGAAATTCTAGAAACAGAGCCCCGAACACTGTTTTCATATAAAACATACTCAGCGTCATTCAGTATTGTTTTTTGCGAGTTTGTATTTGATTCAGCTGTTTTTCCAGTAAAAAGTAAACCAGGCTCCCGATATGTTGCTCCTCCCACTAAGCTAATATCACCCGTTTCTTGATTTATGGTTGCCGAGTTACTGTAAAGGCTGCGTGATCCTTGCACAATTTTGACACTTCCCGACAGTGTTGTGCCTTGCCCAAGTTCGGACTTTGCTTCTGCGGCATCAACAAGAATAGGTAGAAGTTGAAAGGGTGTGCCATCATCTTCGGGCAAAGGTGGCTCAATGTAGCGCCCACTACAATGGTTGGGTGCTCCCTCGTTGTCTAAGTAAGGTTGCCATCCTAAATGAGCATAAGGAGAATCGGGCAGTGATTGCGAATCAATGTTGACTGATTGTGTGCTTGTTTCTTCATTAGGTGCGTTTGTTGTTTTGGTTTCTGTCTTCTTTATAGAGTTGGTGGTTTTTACCAAAGAAGGCACTGCTTTGACAAGCGGTGGTTGTTTTTTGTAATTATTAATTATTTTTGGCTCAGCTGGGCTATTTAGAGAAGTTTGCTTGCTGCTGCCGGTTGTTCTGATGCTATTGTTATGAGTTGGCTCTGCTTCTGTTATAGGAGCAGCCTTTTCTTGAGGCGCGGCAATAGTGCTTGAGCAGTCCCACGTTTCTTCAGACTTCTTGCAATTCCAACCATTTTGCTTTGCAAATGCTGGTTGATATTGAACGAGTAGCGCTGCTGTAATAGCAATAGTGAGTGTGTATGACTGTTGTCTAAGAAAAGGCATTCCAGAGGTTCCATTAGCGGATAAGCAGCCAGCATAAGTAGTAATTGACTCTATATTCATTTGTGTAACTGGCAAAGTCTGGAATAATAAACATTCAAACGATGATGTACCAGAGGAATCAGCATAATGGGTCAACGGTTATCTACTTTATTGGGTTGGATTGAAGGGCTAAGGGCTTCTCGTGAAGTGGATGTTGAAGAAGGGTGGGAGTTGCAGCCTGTTTCTGGTGACGCGAGTTTTAGGCGATATTTCAGAGTTATTTCAAAAGGGCGATCGTGGATTGCGGTGGATGCTCCACCTGAACATGAGAATAGTAAAGCTTTTGTAGATATTGCTAAGTCATGGTCTGCAATGGGTGTAAATGTCCCTGAAGTTATTAGTGCAGATTTAGAGCAAGGGTTTATGTTGCTGAGTGATTTTGGTGATCGCCTGTATCTGCCTGCCCTGTTGCAGGGTGATGCTCATTACTTATATCAATGTGCAATCAATGAACTCTTTAAAATACAGCAGTGCGATACAGATCCCCTTCTAGGTTATGACAGAGGCTTGCTGAATCGAGAGATGTCACTGTTTCCTGAGTGGTTTATAAAAAAACAACTTCATGTTGATTTAAACCCTAGCGAACTTGAAGCGATGGAATCGGTTTTTTCTTTTCTTGAAGGCGCTGCTTTGGTTCAGCCGTTGGTGTGTGTGCATCGTGACTTTCACTCACGTAACTTAATGATAACCTCTACTGAGGCGCCGGGTGTTATTGATTTTCAGGATGCAGTGAAAGGTCCCATCACTTACGATTTAGTTTCTTTATTGCGAGATTGCTATATTAGCTGGCCTGATGCTGACGTATATTTATGGGTTAATGATTTTCGGGAGGCTCTCGTTGAAAAAGGATTGCTGTCTCATGATGTTTCCAAGGCTGTATTTGAGCGTTGGTTTGATTTGATGGGAATGCAAAGGCATTTAAAAGCAATTGGGATTTTTTCGCGCTTAAGTATGCGTGACGGTAAGCATAACTATTTGCAGGATATACCGAGAACATTAAAATATATTACTGCTGTTTGTCATAAGTACCCTGAGCTTAAATCTTTTAAAGCACTAATCGAGTCTAGAGTTGAGCCGGCAATGAGTTCAGTAAACGGCTTCGATGAAGCTCCTCTATGAAAGCGATGATCTTAGCCGCAGGTTTAGGTACTAGGTTGCGCCCCTTGACCCTGAAAACACCTAAGCCGCTTGTGTTGATCAATGGTAAAGCATTGATTGAGTATCATATAGAGAACCTGTCAAAGGCGGGCTTTACAGATATTGTGATTAATCATGCTTGGTTGGGTGAGCAAATAGAGGTGGCCTTGGGTGATGGGGCTAAGTGGGGAGTTAATATTATTTATTCTTCAGAAGGTGAACCATTAGAGACGGGTGGAGGAATCTATCGGGTGTTGAGTAAGCTTTCAAATGCAGGGGAGGCATTTGTTGTTGTTAACGGTGATATCTTAACGGACTTTGATTTCTCGTCACTTAGAGGGCTAGAACCTGATGTAGCCCATTTAATACTGGTAGATAACCCTGAGCATAACCCGGAGGGGGATTTTTCTTGTATGCCTGATGGTTTGGTTGATATGCAAGGGGATAAGTATACTTTTTCTGGTATCAGTGTATTAACACCAAAACTGTTTGCTGGCTGTGTTGAAAATGCTTTCCCATTGGGGCGGTTGCTTAAAAGTGCAATTGTAAAAAGAGAGGTAAGTGGGGCAGTTTATGATGGGAGTTGGATTGATGTGGGTACTCATGAGCGCTTAGAACAAGCAGAAAATTATATAAAAGAGAATACATGAAATGGCATTTGACTCGCAGGAAGTAGGGCGCAACTTTGGAACATCAATCTTAAAGTACCGCAATGGGATAATAATCGGTGCTGTGGTCGGAATGTTGAGCGGGGGAGTTTGGGGGTTAGTTTTTGGTGGAGTGATTGGTGGGTTGCTTAGTAAGGCGGTTGTTAAAGCGCTGACGGGCGGGGCGTCTCCCCAAGCTGCATTTTTTAAAGCGACATTTGCTGTTATGGGAAAGGTAGCAAAAGCGGATGGGCGCGTTACAGAAGATGAAATTCAGTTTGCACGTGATGTTATGGCACGTATGAATTTGTCTGAGGAGCGTAAGCGTGAGGCTATGGGGTACTTTTCTGAAGGGAAAGATGCAGCATTTGATATTGCAGACGTATTAAGGCCGTTGTCTCGTGTCATACAGGCGCAGGCGTCTGTGAAAATCATGTTTGTTGAAATGCAGCTTCAAGCGGCGATGGCTGATGGTCAGATTTGTCCTGCTGAACTGGCGGTCGTACAAGAAGTGTGCACTTTGCTGCGTATGTCAGGTGCGGAAATGGCTGCTTTGATGTCGAGAATGCAAGCTCAGCAGGCTTTTCAGCAGCAGAGTTATCAGCAGCATCAGCATTTTCAGCAAGCCTCTGAGCAGAGTTTGCTAAAAGAGGCTTATGGTGTTTTGGGTGTTGAGGATAGTGATGCGGAGGCTGATATTAAAAAGGCCTATAGGCGGCTAATGAGTCAGCACCACCCAGATAAACTGGTTGCAAAAGGTTTGCCGCCGGAAATGATGCAGCTTGCCAAAGAAAAAACGCAAGAAATTCAAGCTGCATATGATCGTGTAAAAACGGCACTCAAAGGCTGATTTTAGATGGGCGTCTGCTTTTTGCGGGCCCCGGGTTGCTGGTTGGTAGAGGGAGGTGGTGCTGGCGGGGTATTTATCACCTTTTCTTCTGCATTAATAACATAAGTAGTCAGAAGGCCTCTAGTGTAACGAACTAGCCATTCTTGACCTGGTAGTTTGTTCGTTATTTTTGGGAGCCTGCTTTGGTGGTAGTTATTGAGCTGGTTTCTACGTGCAGTCTCGATGCGCTGGCGGGGTTGTTGTTTCTGGGTTGTTGAAGCGCTCTTTGGGTTGGCGCTATACATATCTAATGTCGTTAGTGTTAATTCTGGTATTAATTCGAGTAGTGCTGGTGCACTAATATCACTCGATTGTTCTGCATTGATAATAATTAACTTAAAGTTAGCTTGGTCTTGCCATTTAGCGGCTAGTGCTGCTGCCCACGTTGCCCCAGTTCCTGTGCCTATTAGCACAATGCGATTGATTCCTTTTTGTTGTAAGGCTTGGATAGCTGCAGTACCGCGCTGCATAATATTATTATAAGTCTGTGGGATTGGGGAGTCTGTGGTTTTGCTCTCTTTGGCTATTGCTGGAGTGGCTATGGATTCATCAAGAGCCGTCGGCTCTACTGGCTCGCCTTCGCTTTGTAGGGGCTTATTTTTGATGACCTTTAATGAAGGTAGCGTTCTGATGGGGTGGTTTGGTGTGACAGGTGGGGGTAAGGCGATAGCAAGTGTTGACCAGCCAAAATCGGTTAAGCCCACTCTGAGGGGGTTGGTAATAAGAGGCCATTTTGGGTGTGTTCTGTCGTCAGGTAATATGATTACGCCGCCATGTGTTATTGCGCCGCTACTTTCTTTATAAAAAGCATCAAATTTATCACTGTCGGTATTTAGTTGAATTACCTCTGCATTTTGATTGTTCTGAATTCTTGATAAGTCAATGAGAAGAGATTGCTGTGGGTTTGGTTCAATTCTGATTTTACTTTGTTGGGTCTCGGATTGTGTGGCAGGCGTTGTTGGTTGGTCTTGAGTTGTTTTGGTAATGTCTTCTGCCCAGGATGCATGACTGCAAGCAAAGTTTAAAAGTACGATTATAAAAAAAGTATTGTAGAAATTGCGTGTTTTAGTATTCATTCGTTGATTATCAGGAAAAAAAACTATCCTGCAAGTCTGGCGCTGTAAATAGACTCCTGCTTGGGTACAATGAACTTTCTTAAAACAGTGATGGAAAGTAAATGCTATGTCCGATTTTAAAATAGCCCCTTCGATTTTATCTGCAGATTTTGCTCGCTTAGGTGAGGAGGTCGATAATGTTTTGAAGGCTGGTGCTGATATCGTTCATTTTGACGTGATGGATAATCATTATGTTCCAAACTTAACGATAGGCCCTATGGTATGCAAGGCTTTAAGAAATCATGGTGTTACGGCGCCTATTGATGTGCATCTGATGGTGAAACCGGTAGATCGAATGATTGCTGATTTTATGGCTGCTGGAGCAACATACGTTACATTTCATCCTGAGGCGTCAGAGCATATCGATCGTTCATTGCAGATGATTCGTGATGGGGGTTGTAAGTCTGGATTAGTGTTTAACCCCGCAACTCCATTGCATTATCTAGATTACGTGATGGATAAAGTGGACATGATATTGCTTATGTCGGTTAACCCTGGCTTTGGAGGGCAGTCATTTATTCCGGGTACGCTTGATAAGCTGAGAGAAGTTAGGCAGCGCATTGATGCAAGTGGAAAAGATATTCGTTTAGAGGTTGATGGTGGTGTGGGTGTGGCTAATATTGCAGAAATAGCATTAGCTGGCGCAGACACCTTTGTTGCTGGTTCAGCAATTTTTAATACGAATGACTACGAACAAACAATAACAGAAATGCGTGCCGAGCTTGCCAAGGTAAGTGGAATGAAGTGTTAATAAAAACACTGTTTAATGGTCATCTTCCTCGGCTAGTTATTTTTGACTTAGATGGGACGTTAGTTGATAGCGTTCCTGATCTCTCTTTGGCTGTTGATCGTGCTTTGTTAGCTTTAGGTCTTTCGGAGGTAGGGGAGGCTAATGTGCGGCTGTGGGTGGGCAATGGGGCGCAGGTTCTAATTGAACGTGCATTACGACATGTTTTACTAGAAGTGCCTGAGAAGGTGTTTGATCAGGCATATTTATTGTTCCTTAAAGAATATGAGTGCTGTCTTGCGAGTCGTAGTCGCCTTTATCCGGGTGTGCTGGAAACACTTACGCTTTTAAAAGAAATGAAAATTCCGATGGCTGTTGTGACAAATAAGCCTATTGCTTTTACTCATCCAGTATTACGCGGGTTAGGGGTTGATTCGTACTTCGCTTCTGTATTGGGAGGTGATTCTCTCCCAGCTAAAAAGCCAGATCCATTACCTTTAAACACGTTGATTCAAGAATATAACCTTTCTGCAAGTCAGGTATTGATGGTAGGGGACTCAATGAGTGATGTTTCGGCTGCAAGATCGGCTGAATGCCCCGTTGTTGCAGTTTCTTATGGATATAACCATGGGGTAAATATTATGGAGTCTTGCCCGGATAAAGTTATAAATAGTTTGTTGAAGCTTTTGGAGTAGTGATAGTTAATCAATTATTGATTAACTAGTAAGTCTGAAGCTTAAATATAAGCACTGGCGTTAATGGATAATACTTCTGTTGCAAATTATATAATTCAAAAGAGCCTTGCGAAAAATAATAATTAATTAACAAATTATGTACTGTCGCTTTTTTTATGTGTGCTATCTGTATGAAAATTAAATGTTTTGCTTGAAAGGTCTGCTTTCTTGTATCCAAACAGAGACAGTATATTTGCTTTATTCGTAGGTTGAGGTTTGTTAGTGTTGTCGGTGCAGTTGATACTGTTGATATACAAAGGGTTGGGATTTTTGGCACGTTTTTTTCATAGGATGAAAGAAAAATAATAATTACATCGATGTAGGTCAATAACATTATGAGATGGTTAGAATATGGCTATAGTCTATGAATTAAGTAATGATCCTTTTTTGTTAGCGCAATATTATAGAATACGAGAAAGTTGTTTTAGGGCTGAATTAGGGTTGTCGTTATTTGACGGTAGTGAAGATCACCATGATGTTCCAGGTCAAATTCTGATTATCCGAGAAGGAGATGTATGTTTAGGTGGTGTGCGAGTTAGTGGTTATACACCAGGGGATTACGGGCAATTGCCTGTGGAAAGTTCGGAATTTTTATTAAGAAATGAATGCTCAGACTTTTTGTTAGCAGCAGACAGTTATTGTCAGTGGTCTAGGCTGGCTATAAAGCCCGAGTTTAGGAATAGAGTTGATGTATTGCACTTGTGTGAAAAACTAATAGAAGTTGCTTTGAGTCAAGGGTATTTGTATTCATTCTATGTTACGGGTAGTGCGCGTACGCGTCTGTTTCAGAAGCTTCATCTGAAATTAGGCTGCAAGTACGAGGTTTTGCATGATGTGTTGCTACCTGTTGAAGAAGGGTTTGAGTCATTGCCGCACTTGCTTTCGGTTGCGCGCCTAGATAGAAAAGCTATTCCATTTGTTGCTGTCCTAGAAGAGCGGGTTGCTTAGAGGGTTGAAGGAGCGGTAAAGAATATCTAGGATTAGGTTTGTATTTTAGTCTAATAAATTTACTTATTAGATAGTCTCTAGGATGCCGTTCTGGCATCTTGGGCATATTCTCTTTTTTCAGTGTTTTTCATAAAGCATTAATGTTCTGTGTGTTTATATCTCTGGGTTTTCATGTGTTGTGATTAAATTGGATGCATGGCTTTTATGCTTGTTTCTTCCATGCAAGTAGATTTTTTTAGGTCTGCTTGCTAGGTATATGTGGGTGTGTGGGCGGTCTAAGAAGATTATATTATGTGAGATAATGTTAAGAGTTTATGCTAAATTTAATAGCAGCGAAGCGTAGTGAAATAAAAGCTGCGTATCTATTAAGGGTTAGGGGGCTGTAAATGCTTGTCTTACAAGGGAAAATGTTAGAAAAAATCAAGGTGCTTCTGGCTGCATCATTCATAGCAATGGTTTCTGGTTGTGCTAGTAATAGCGCATACCCTCCTGTCGCTGAAGAAGAGCGCTTTGTTCAGGCAGATTATAATTATGTTATTGGTGCGGGTGACGACGTTGAGATTTTTGTTTGGGGGAATAGTGAGTTATCAACAACCGTTCCTGTAAGACCAGACGGAAAAATCACAACGCGTTTAGTTGAAGACTTAGAGGCAAGCGGTAAAACGTCTACTGAGTTGGCTCGAGAAATCGAGGAGATTTATTCTGAGTATATTAAAAACCCTGTAGTCACTGTTATTGTTGATGATTTTGTCTCTGTTCCGAGTCAGCAGATTCGAGTTGTTGGAGAGGGAGCGAAACCTCTAAATATTCCATATAGTAAACACATGACCTTACTTGATCTGATGATTCAAGTGGGCGGGTTGACTGAGTTTGCTGAAGGTAATGATGCTGTTCTTGTTAGAAGTTTTGATGGCGAGCAAAATACATATAGTTTGCGTCTAGATAGCCTTTTGAAAGACGGAGATATAACCGCTAATTTGGCGCTGAAGCCCGGTGATATAATCATTATCCCTGAAGCGTGGTTCTAGAACTAATAATAACTTGGCGTGTTATATAACTTATGCGTGATATTTTAAATCAGTTATCTGAATATATTTGGGGTGTCTGGCGTTATCGTTGGATTGGTTTGCTTATTATATGGTTGATTGCTTTAGGTGGGTGGGTTTTTGTTTCCTTAACGCCTGAGAAGTATTTAGCAACAGCAAGGGTTCATGTTGATACGAATACAATACTTCGCCCTCTGTTGAGGGGGTTGGCTATTCAGCCAGATGTTGATCAGCGGATAGCTTTGATGAGTAGGACGTTGTTAAGTCGTCCTAATCTGGAAAAGCTTATGCGTATGGCCGACATGGATCTTTATATAAAGAACGATGCAGATAAAGACAAACTCTTGGATGAGATTTTGACGTCAATTACGCTCGCTGGTGATAGGCGAAATGCATCATTGTACTCAGTTTCTTTTATGCACGAAAATCGTGATACAGCTAAAAAAGTGGTTCAGTCACTTATTACCATTTTTGTGGAAAGTGCACTAGGTGATAAGCGAAAAGACAGTTCTGGTGCTCAGGAATTTCTAGATAAGCAGATAGCTGATTACGAGCAACGTCTTGTCGATGCAGAAAAACGCCTTGCTGATTTTAAACAGCGAAACGTTGGTGTGCTGCCTGGGGAAACGGGAGGCTATTATCAGCGGTTAGAAACTGAGAAAAGTAAGTTGGAATTGGCTCAGTTGCAACTGCGGGAACTCGGCACTCGGCGTGATGAGCTTGTGCGCCAAATAGAAGGGGAAGAGCCTGTTTTCTTAACAAGCCAAATAGAAAACTCTCCTGAGATAAAGGCTTTGGAAACACGCATTACTTCACTTGAAGGTTCCTTGGACTCTTTGTTGTTACGGTACACAAGAAAGCACCCTGATGTTGTTCAGACAAACGATATGATTGTTGCTTTAAAGGCGAAAAAACGTCGTGAAGAGGCTCGAGTTAAATCATCTGCGCCTGATCAATTTTCCGGTTTGTTGGATAGCCCTGTTTATCAGCAAATGAGAACTATGCTGGCTGAAACTGAGGCTACTGAGGCCGAGTTAAAAACACGTGTTGAAGAATATCAGAAACGTGTGAATGAGCTTGAAGCAAAAGTAGATAATATTCCTTTGATAGAAAGTGAACTGCAGCAACTTGATCGTGATTATGGTGTGATTTCTCAACAGCACAAAACTTTGTTGAGCAGACGTGAATCGGCTTTGATATCAGAAAATGTAGGTCAGCAAGCAAACGATGTTAAGTTTCGTGTCATTGATCCTCCTTTTGTCCCACAAAGGCCGAATGAACCAAATAAGGTTCTAATGAATGCTGCGGTCATGTTATTAGCGCTTGCTGGCGGGCTGGGTAGTGCGTTGTTAATATCTCTATTTCGTCCTGTGATTAGTAATAGGGCTACCTTAGCGCAAGTTACAGGGTTGCCAGTACTTGGGACGGTAATGAAAATACAGTCACCTGTAGCTAAAAGGAAAGCATTGAGAGCTAATGTAGTTTTCTTTTCACTATTAGGGGGGCTGCTAGTGGTGTATGTAGGGATATCTGTATTTCATGGAATGGACTTCTTGATTGCAGGTGTTGATGGATACTTTCAGGAGGTTCTCGTATGAGTATCATTGAGCGAGCTGTAAAGAAGCTAGACCCAAAAAGCCTGCCTGAGAATAAAAAAATTGTAGAGAGTGCAGCTCCTAATGAGGTTGTCGCTCCTGTTGAAAGCCAGCCAGTTACGAAAAAACCATCTTCTAAAGTTGTGGAAAATGTTGCTGCTCAGTTAATCCACATTCCTTTGGCAAGATTGAGTGCATTAGGAATGGTGACTCCAAGCGCGCCTCGAAGTACTATCGCAGAAGAGTACCGTGCAATTAAAAGGCCTCTTCTACAGAATTTAAAAGGTGGCGGGGCTTCAAAAGTAGATCATGCAAATCTTGTCATGGTTGCAAGTGCGTTGTCAGGTGAAGGAAAGACATTCTCTGCAATAAATCTCGCAATGAGCATTGCAATGGAGCAGGATAAGTCAGTTCTTTTTGTTGATGCAGATGTGTCAAAAGCTTCTGCTGGCGGATTGTTAGGGGTTCCTGATAAAGCTCCGGGTCTAATAGATTTGCTTGAGAATAAAGGGATGCATTTTCAAGATGTGGTGGTAAAAACAAATATACCTAATCTGAGAATTTTGCCGGCTGGTAATTTACACCAGCGTTCTACTGAATTGTTAGCAAGTAACAATATGCGTACTTTAATGCTAGAGATATCAGAACGTTATTCCGATCGAGTAATCGTTTTCGACTCTCCACCATTATTGCTAACCACTGAAGCAAGAGTGTTGTCTAACTTTATGGGGCAGATTGTTTTTATTGTGGCAGCAGAGCAAACCTCGCAAGAAGCGGTTGTCGAAGCCTTGCAGCATTTAAGTAGCGACAGTATTGTCGGTATGGTTTTGAATAAGACTCAGAGACAGACTTCAGGGAGTTATGGTTATGGCTATGGCTATGGCTATGGCTATGGCGGTAGACATGAAACCAAAGAAGATAATGTGAAATGATGAATATCCAAAAGCAGGGTAAGTTCAAAAAAATATTTTTGTTTTGCGTTTTGCTGAGTGGATATAGCACGGCTTCTTATGTTCACTCTGCGGATTGGAAAGGTGATACATCGTTAACTGTTAGTGAGATCTATACGGATAATAAGGAATTAACTCATAGTAATACAACAAGTGAATTTATTACGACAATAGCACCGAGTATTTCATTAAATGGTGATGGTGCTAAGGCTGATGTGGTTCTGAATGCTTCTTTAGAGGCGAATTCGTCTAGCGATGGAGATGCTTTCAATCCTAGATTGGGAGCCAAGGCAGATGCTGAAATATTTGAAGATTTGTTTTTTATTGATGCGTCAGCAAATATTACACAAAATACAATAGATGCATTTTCACCAAGTGGTGTAGACAGTTTAAGTAATTCAAATAATACAACAAACACTTATAACTATCAGATAAGCCCATATCTATCACATCGTTTTAAGGGCTTGGCAGAAGTTGTCGGTCGGTATACTTATAACTATCAATTAAATAGCGATAGTGATGTTGGTGATACCAATACACAGAAGTTTGTATTGAATCTTAAAAATGGTACCGATTTTACTCGTCTAACCTGGGGAGCGGCTTTTAACTATAGCGATTCAGGAAGTGATGAAACAGACAGTGAATTACTTGCAACTGATGTTAGTTTGGGCTATCGATTCAACCAGGACTGGCGAGTAACTAGTTCAATAGGAATTGAATCAAATGATTTTGAGTCAAGTCGAGAAGAAAATGACGGTACCCGTTGGAGCATGGCTGCTATTTGGACACCGACAAGTAAAACATCACTAAATATTGGATACGGCGATAGATTTTTTGGAAGTGTGCCCACGTTTGATTTTAGCCATCGTAGCCGTAGAAGTTTAATAACAGCTAGCTATTCAAGGGAATTAACTGATTCTGCAGAGCTTCTTAGCCAGCAGCGAGCATTTCAAACAGAAGATTTTTTTGGCAATCCTATCGATCCAGTCCCATTGTCTAATTCTACTATTAACATCACAAAGGGGGTTTTTGTAAACGAAGCTTTAAGCTTGTCTTATACTTTGACAGGAAAGCGAAGCTCACTAACATTGGCGGGTAGTCATTCCGTTCAGAAGTATGAAGAT
>NZ_JADGEV010000001.1:149972-203697 GCF_016744175.1 Neptunomonas sp.
GTTTTTGTAAACGAAGCTTTAAGCTTGTCTTATACTTTGACAGGAAAGCGAAGCTCACTAACATTGGCGGGTAGTCATTCCGTTCAGAAGTATGAAGATGGGCGTCCGGACGAAACATTAGAAAAATATAATGTTTCGATGACCCGAAAGTTATCAAGAAAACTCGAAACAGTTGCTGGCTACTCTTTAAGCCAGCAGCAGCGCATAGGAACAGCAGACGCTGTAACAGCAGAATACAGTCTAGGTGTAACACGAAAACTGAGTGCCGATAGCGACTTGAAGCTTACTTATAGGCTTGTTGATCGAGAGTCTGATGATTTGAGTAATGATTATAAAGAGAATCGATTGCAGCTCTCCTTTAAATCGAGCTTATAAAGGTTTGTAGCGAAAGTTATTATTATTTTTTAACCTTGTGCAGTGTATACGCCTCCGTAGGCTTTAATTATTAGGCAATATTCTTGGTTGAAATGATTAGGAATATACCTCTTCGTTGTGCGTTATTATGCCTGTTATATTTCGATTTAGAGTGCAAGATATGCAGGAAAATAAAAGGCCAGTTGTTAATGCAATGACTGTAGATGTTGAGGACTATTTTCAGGTCTCTGCATTTGAGAAACAAGTGTCAAGAAATAATTGGGCAAGCCATTCAAGTCGTGTTGAAGAAAATATTGATCGGATCTTAGCATTATTTGATGCTCATAATACTAAAGCAACGTTTTTTACATTGGGATGGTTAGCTGAGCGGTATCCTATGATGATTCATCGCATCATCGAGCAAGGGCACGAGCTTGCTAGTCATGGCTGGGACCATCAGCGTGCTACCAATCAAAATAGAGATGAGTTTAGGCATGATGTATCACGTGCTAAGTCTGTTTTAGAAGATATATCCGGTCATGTTATCAAAGGCTATCGTGCTCCGAGTTATTCCATTTGTGAAAAAAACTTCTGGGCGTTAGATGTTTTAGCTGATGAAGGGTACCTCTATAGTTCTAGTATAGTGCCGATTAAGCATGACCATTATGGCATGCCAGATGCTTCCAGGTTTGCATTTGAGGTTGCTGATGGGCGGCTGCTAGAAATTCCGGTAACAACGATTCCTGTTCTTGGGCGTAATATTAACTGTGGGGGTGGCGGATGGTTTCGGTTATTTCCTTATGGGTTTACACGCTGGGCATTAAAACAGGTTAACAGTGAAGAAAATATGCCATGTAATTTTTATTTTCATCCATGGGAAATAGACCCACATCAGCCAAAGATTGATGGTATTACGTTGAAAACTCGTTTTAGACATTACCTTAATTTGTCTAAAATGCATGGCCGTCTAGAGTATTTATTGGAAGATTTTCGTTGGGGTCGAATGGATGAGATATTTCTAGATAATACTTCTCGTAAGTAGCACGCAATAGTTTAGCTCGCTGAACGTTATTGAATTGTTAACATCAAAGGCTAAAAGCCTAAAATGAAAATGTAATGGAGTACTCATGAGTCTCGAAGTCTTAGCATTGCAAAGTAAAGATATAGCTAGGTGGGATGCATATGTTGAGAACAATGACTCCTCAACTTTCTTCCATCGTGCCGGTTGGAAGCGGGTACTCGAAGAATCATTTGGGCATAATGTTCAATTTCTCTTTGCAGAAAGAGATGGTGAGATTGAAGGCATTTTGCCATTAGCGCAAGTGAAAAGTTTTTTATTCGGAAACAATTTAGTTTCACTTCCCTTTTGTGTTTATGGTGGTGTGATTGCCGATAATTCAGAGGCTGCAAGTCTATTAATAGAGTCTGCTACTTTGCTAGCTAAAGAGTTAAAAGTTGACTCCCTTGAGTTAAGAAATACATTAGCATCGGGCCAAGATTGGCCAACTAAATCATTATATTATACGTTTCGTCGTTCAATTTCTGATGATAATGAAGCGAATATGTTGGCTATTCCCCGTAAAAGGCGAGCGATGATTCGCCAGGGTATAAAGGGCGAATTAATCAGTGAAGAAGATAATGGTTGGGAGCGTGTTTATAACACGTATGCTGAGAGCGTTCGTAATCTAGGGACTCCAGTTTTTTCTGCAAAATACTTTCGGGTGCTTAGGGAAGTTTTTAAAGATGACTGTAGGGTGCTAATGATTACTCATGAGGGAAAAGATGTAGCTGGCCTGATGAGTTTTTATTTTAAAGACCAAGTATTACCTTACTATGCCGGTAGTTATGATTCGGCAAAAGCACATAAAGCACATGATTTTATGTATTGGGAGTTGATGAGGCGCTCAGCTGATGAAGGGGTGAAGCTATTTGATTTCGGACGTAGTAAAGAAGGTACTGGCCCATTTCTATTCAAAAAAGGGTGGGGCTTTGAACCTGAAAATCTTCATTATGAATATTATTTGGTAAAGGCTGACTCAATACCCGAAGTGAACCCGAACAATCCTAAATATAAGCTTTTTATAGATATGTGGAAAAAGCTCCCTGTTCCTGTTGCAAATAAATTAGGACCTTTATTATCTAGGAGTTTAGGATAATGAAGCCTGCTCTGTTATTACTATGTCATCGAATTCCGTATCCTCCTAATAAAGGAGATAAAATTCGCGCTTATCATTTGTTAAAATTTTTAGTAGAGCACTATGATGTCCATTTGGGCTCCTTTATTGATGACCCATTGGATTGGAAATACGTATCAGATGTGGATGCTATGTGTAAGAGCAGTCACTTTATAAAGCTTGACCCTTTGCAGGCAAAAATCAAGTGTCTTAAAGGCTTTTTTACAGGTGAAGCACTATCAGTGCCTTATTATAATAGCAAACCGCTGCAGCAATGGATTAACTCTACGGTTAAGACCCATGGAATCAAAAAAGCTATGGTTGTTTCATCTGTAATGGCTCAGTTTTTGGCAGATCCGGGTATTAAATTAGACAACAAAATCATTGATCTAGTTGATATCGACTCTGATAAATGGAAGCAGTACTCCACTATGAAAACGTGGCCTATGAGTTGGGTTTATCAGCGTGAAGCTAGAACGCTGCTGGAATATGAAAGAGATGCTGTGAATGATTTCGACACAAGTTTTTTCGTCTCGTCTGCTGAGGCTGAGATGTTTAAGAAAAAAATTGTACATTCGCAAAATAAGGTTGGCTTTTACAATAATGGTGTAGATAGCGAATATTTTTCAGTGTCTGGTGATCTGCCTAATCCTTACTCTATAAATACAAGGCCGGTTGTTTTCACCGGTGCAATGGACTACTGGCCAAATATAGATGCTGTAAAATGGTTTGTAGCAGAGGTGTTTCCTGCTTTGTATCATCATAATCCTGCATTAGTGTTTTATATTGTAGGAAGCAATCCAAGCGATGAAGTACGCCAGCTTGCACAGATTGATGGTGTTGTTGTCACAGGGCGCGTTGAAGATATCAGGCCTTATATTGAATATTCATATCTTTGTGTTGCTCCTATGAGAGTTGCTAGAGGGATTCAAAACAAAGTGTTGGAAGCTATGGCTATGGAAAAAGCAGTTATAGTGAGCACAATGGGGTTGGAGGGCATTAGTGCTAAGAATGAAGTAGAGGTTTTAGTTGCCGATACTGCTGATGAGTATATACAGGCAATAAATGAAATAACGGAATCTAGAGCAGTAAGTCTCGGAAGGGCGGCTAGAGTACGAGTGAAAACAGATTTTAACTGGTCTGAAAGTCTACCTGTAGTAATGGAACACTTGGAAAATAACCTGCAGCAGAGGCTGTCATGACTAGTGCGCTAAAGGATAATATGGAAGTCGCAAAACAGCAGACATCGTGGCGTTATTTTCTGCCTTCAGTAATAGCCTATCTTGTTTTATTAACTATTTTTTTTTATGGCACCGTCGAATCTATGGTTTCTATATGGATTCGGTCTGAAACTTTCACCCATGCTTTCTTAATCTTACCCATTTCTATCTGGCTTGTTTGGGAGAAAAAAAACTACTTACGGGGATTGTCTCCTAAGCCTTCCCTAATAGGAATGTTGTCCCTCGTTGGTGCAGGTTTTTTGTGGCTATTAGGTCATTTGGTCGATGCTACTGTTGTACAACAACTAGCATGGGTTACTGCATTCATTGGTGGAGTTTGGGCTATCCTAGGCAATCGTATTGCTTGGGCTATAGCATTTCCATTGGCTTTTTTGGTCTTCCTTATTCCGTTTGGTGAAGATTTAGTACCGATGATGATGGAGTTTACTGCTGACTTCACTATAGGTTTGGTCAGGTTGTCGGGTGTACCTGTTTATCGAGAAGGGCTGTTTTTTTCTTTGCCTACAGGTCATTGGTCTGTTGTTGAAGCTTGTAGTGGCATTAGATATTTAATTGCTTCTCTTACCTTGGGTTGTTTGTATGCATACCTTACTTATAGCAGCTTAAAAAAACGCCTATTATTTATAGCAGTTTCAATAGTTGTACCTATTATAGCTAATGGCTTAAGAGCTTACATGATTGTAATGCTTGGCCATGTTAGTGATATGACTATTGCCACAGGTGTAGATCATTTGGTTTATGGCTGGTTGTTTTTCGGCATTATAATATTTTTGATGATTTTAGCGGGTTCTAGGTTTCGTGATGATGCTGATTCCTTTAAAGGTGTTGAGTCACCAGCTACAGAGAGCAATACTAATTATAGTTTCCCAAAAACCCTGCAAGCATTTTTCCTTTCTCTTTGTCTAATTGGTATTTGGCCAGCACTTGCACATATCATTGATGACAATTCATACCGAACGAATGATGCCACGGATAAGCTGTCTTTTGGTGAGATAAATGGGTGGGAATCACTAGATCAGGTTCGATGGGACTGGGCTCCTAATAATCAAGCAGCAGAAAAAACGGAGAAATTTTTCGAAAAAGGAAAGGTGCAAATCGGTGTCTACTTACAGTACTTATTTGTCAGAGAAAAAGGAGTAGAGCTGATTAGCTCGCAAAATACATTACTAAGTTCTGATCAGAGTGATTGGCGAATAGTCGGTAATAATAAGAGATCAATACAAATTGGCGAAGATAATCTAGAAATTAATGAAACGTTGCTAAAGGCAACAGACACCCAGTTACTTGTATGGTCTTGGTATCGTATTGGTGAGCATTACACCTCAAATAGATATATTGCTAAGCTTCTCGAGGGATTTAATCGATTAACATTTGCTCGACAGGATGAGGGTGAAGTTATTTTTGCTTTACCCTTTAATGAAAGTGAAAGCATTGATAAACGATCGGTTGTATTAGAGAATTTTGTACAGAAGATGCTGCCTCAAATGGAAAAAGCGGTTGAAAGAAAAGTAGCTAAAACAAAATGAAAACTAATAAGCCGCCTCTAATAGCTCATATCATCTATGCCCTAGGAACTGGAGGGTTAGAAAATGGCTTGGTTAATATTATCAACCGCATGCCTACTGATAAATATCGACATGTCATTATCTGTCTAACGCATGCAACTGATTTTGCAAAAAGAATAACAGCACCAAACGTCATCGTTATCGAACTCCATAAACGAGAGGGGCATGATTTAGGAGTGTACTGGCGTTTACAAAAGTTACTTTGGACGCTAAAACCAAATATCGTGCATACCCGTAATCTTGCTGCTTTAGAGATGCAAGCTCTCACTTTGTTATTACCTGGCGTTAAGCGTGTTCATGGCGAGCATGGTAGAGATATTTATGATTTACATGGACAGAATAAAAAATATAACCGTTTAAGAAAGGTTATGAGTTATGTGGTGCATCGCTATATTGCAGTCAGCCAGGATCTTGAAAATTGGCTGTTGACAACGGTAAATATTCCCAGAGAAAAGGTTCAGCAGCTGTACAATGGTGTTGATTTAACACGCTTTAACCAATTAGACGACACCATAAAAACAGACGTTCTACCACCTGAGTTTGCAAAAGGCTGTTTGGTTATTGGCACTGTTGGCCGGGTCGCAGCAGTTAAAGATCAGCTTACTCTTTTAAAAGCGTTCGATATTCTTGTTAAATGTGATTCTGATATATCAGATAAGTTGCGATTAGTAATCGTCGGAGATGGTCCACTTTTTACGGCATTAAAGGAGCAGGTTAGTGCCTTAGGTTTAGAAGATAAGATTTGGTTGGCAGGGGATAGGAAGGATATACCTGATTTACTTAGGTCTATGGATATTTTTGTATTGCCGTCTCTTGGTGAAGGTATATCAAATACAGTATTAGAAGCGATGGCGACTGGCTTGCCTGTTGTAGCAACACGGGTGGGAGGTAACCCAGAGCTAATAGAAGATCATCACACCGGTATATTAGTACCAGTGGGTAATAGTGAAGAAATGGCGCGAGTTTTGCTGGATATCGTCAACGATAAGAGCAAGCTATCCGCAATGGGTGCTGCTGGTTTAGCTAAAGTCCAGAGGCAGTTTCATTGGGATATAACCGTAGCCAATTACTTAGCAGTTTATGATGGGTTATTGAAGTAAAAAGTAGCAGCCGATCAATCAGAGTAAGAGTAGAGAAGGATAATTAAAACCGATGTGTGGAATCGTTGGCGTTTTCGATTTAACAGGTAAAAGAGAGTTCTCACGTGAGCTTATTTCGCGAATGAATGAAACCCAATTTCATCGTGGTCCAGATGAAGGGGGAATTCACATCGAACCTGGCGTTGGTTTTGGACATCGTCGGTTGTCCATCATTGACTTGTCCAGCGGTCAGCAACCTTTGTTTAACGAAGACGGATCTGTCGTCGTTACATACAACGGTGAAATCTATAACTTTCCTGAGCTTTCTGAAGAACTTAAAGCTTGTGGACACCAGTTTAAGACGCATTGCGATACTGAAGTAATTGTTCATGCTTGGGAAGAGTGGGGAGAGGCGTGTGTTGAACATTTTAGAGGGATGTTTGCATTTGCTATCTGGGATAGAAACCAGCAAACACTTTTTCTTGCTAGAGACCGTTTGGGGATAAAGCCCTTATTTTATACTGCACTACCTGATGGCTCATTTGCTTTTAGTTCAGAGCTGAAGGCACTCAAATCCCTTGATAACCTACCTAGGGAGATTGATCCCACTTCTATAGAGAATTACTTTACGTTCGGTTACGTCCCTGAACCGAAAACTATCTTTAAAGAGGTTTATAAGCTTCGCCCTGGTTATACGTTGTTAATGAAGCATGGCTCTAGTGCCATTGAACCTAAAAAATACTGGGATATACCGTTTACGCCTGTCAATTACGCATCAGAAGAAAGCTTAAAAGCAGAGCTTATAGAGCGCCTGAGAGATGCGGTTGATGTACGTATGGTTGCTGAAGTTCCATTAGGTGCTTTTCTGTCTGGTGGAGTTGACTCTAGTGCGATTGTTGCCATGATGGCTCAGTTGCAAGAAAAACCGGTACATACGTGTGCTATAGGCTTTGATGTAAAGCAGTTTAACGAAACAGAATTTGCCAAACAGGTAGCTGATCAATATAAAACGGATCATTTTGAAGGTCTTGTTGGTAGTGATGATTTTGACCTGTTAGATACATTGGCCGATTTATATGATGAGCCTTATGCAGATAGTTCCGCTATACCGACTTATCGTGTATGCCAGCTTGCAAAAAAACAGGTTACTGTAGCTTTATCCGGAGATGGTGGTGATGAGAACTTTGCGGGTTACCGTCGTTATCGCTGGCATATGAATGAAGAAAAGCTAAGAGCGGCTATACCGCTGAGTGTCAGAAAGCCCGTATTTGGTATGTTAGGGAAGTTGTACCCTAAAGCAGATTGGGCTCCACGAGTATTTAGAGCTAAAACTACTTTCCAAGGGCTGGCAAGAAGCTCCGTTGAAGCGTATTTACATACCGTTTCTTTGTTATCAGAAGAGCAGCGTGATCAGTTGTTTAGTGACAAGTTAAAAACTGCTCTAAAAGGGTATAAGTCGATAGAAGTTTTTAATGAATATGTGGCTAATGCACCGACACAAGACCCGTTGTCACTCATTCAATACCTAGATATGAAAACGTATCTAGTAGGCGATATTCTTACCAAAGTTGATCGAGCAAGTATGGCGCATGCGCTAGAAGTTCGAGTTCCGCTATTAGACCATAAATTTATTGAGTGGGTCTCAGGCTTACCATCAAACCTAAAATTGAAAGGACAAGAAGGAAAATACGCGCTTAAAAAGTCACTGGAGCCATACCTGCCTAATGACGTGCTGTATCGTGCCAAAATGGGATTTGGAGTGCCTCTTGCTAAATGGTTTAGAGGACCGTTGAAAGAGAAAGTAAATGAAAGTTTACTTGGCGATACGATACGCCAGAGCGGCCTTTTTAATATGGAATTTATCGAGCAAGTCATTAAGCAGCACCAAAGTGGAGCGCGCGACTACAGCGTGATTATTTGGAGTTTGCTAATGTTTAATGCATTTCTTGAACGTGAACTCGATATTGCGGCTTGATCCAGATAAGGGAAAGATAACACGTGAAAATTTTACACATTCTAGACCACTCGATTCCACTGCATAGTGGGTATACATTTCGGACTCGCTCAATATTAAAGCAGCAGCGTGCCTTAGGGTGGGAAACCGTGCATGTTACGTCTGGTAAGCACACGCTAGACTCTGCGCCTGTAGAAAGTGTAGAAGAGTTTTTGTTTTACAGGACGCCTGCTAAGGCTTCTTTCCTTGATAAGCTGCCATTGTTCAATCAGTTATCCATTATTGATCAGCTAACAAAAAGAGTCTATGAAGTAATAGAAGAAACGAATCCGGATATTCTGCATGCTCATTCCCCTGCACTAACAGGCGTCGCTGCACTAAGAGCAGGAAAAAAATATGGTATACCGGTAGTTTATGAGTGCCGGGGGTTTTGGGAGGATGCGGCCGTTGATCACGGTACATGTAAAGAAGATGGCGTGCGATACAAGCTTACAAGAGCGCTCGAGACTTACGTATTTAAACATGCTGATGCGGTAACAACGATTTGCGAAGGGTTACGTAAAGACATTGAAGCAAGAGGCATTGGTCGCGAGAAAATAACAGTGATTCCTAATGCTGTTGATATCGATAAATTTAGCGTAATAACTCACTGTGACCAAGCTTTAGCAGAAAAGCTCCAGCTTCAGGGTAAAAAGGTTTTAGGGTTTATCGGTTCATTTTATGCTTATGAAGGACTGCTCCTTTTGCTTGACTCTTTGCCTGAGATGATTAGTAAAAATCAGGACATTCGTTTGTTGTTGGTAGGTGGTGGCCCACAGAATGATTTAATAGAAAGTAAAATTAAGTCACTAAATTTACAGCAATATGTAGTGACTACAGGGCGCGTTCCGCATACCGACGTGCAGGCTTACTATAGCTTGGTGGACATATTTATCTATCCCCGTTTGGCAATGCGCTTAACGGAATTAGTAACACCTTTAAAGCCGCTTGAAGCGATGGCTCAAGGAAAACTAGTGGTCGCATCAGATGTAGGTGGACATAAAGAATTGATAGATGACGGTAAAACCGGTCGTTTGTTTAAAGCAGGGGATAAACAAGATCTTGCGCGGGTTGTGCTTGAGATGCTGGATCAGAATGATGATTGGATTTCTTTCAAGCAACAAGGAAGAAAATATGTAGAAGAGCAACGGAATTGGCCGGTGAGTGTTGGTCAGTATGAACATGTATACCCTAAGATTTATAAAAACGGATAATGGTTAACTTACTCGTAGTTACGACACTATTCCCTAATAGTGTTCAACATCGTCATGGGATTTTCGTAGAAACTAGATTGAAAAAAATTCTGGAAACCGGCGAAGTTAACGCAGTTGTTGTTGCGCCCGTTCCATGGTTCCCTCTTAAAAGTAAACATTTCAGTCAGTATTCGCAGTATGTAGATATACCATCGAAAGAACATAGGAATGGTGTAGATATATATCATCCGCGTTATTTGGTTATCCCTAAAGTTGGAATGCTCATCACACCACTTTTTTTAGCATTGGCTATTTTTCTTACTATATTTAAGGTAAGAAAACAGGGGTATCAATTTGATTTAATCGATGCTCATTACTTTTATCCAGATGGTGTTGCTGTAGCAATTGCTTCACACTTTTTGAAGTTGCCATTTGTTATTTCTGCTAGGGGATCAGATATAAATTTAATTCCTAATTATTCAATGCCACGAAAAATGATCTTATGGGCCGCATCAAAAGCCCATGCATCTATTACTGTTTCTTCTGCATTGAAAGAGAGAATGGTTGCCTTAGGTGCAGAAGAAAAAAAAATACATGTATTAAGAAATGGAGTTGATGACGTGTTATTTTCTCCGAAAAATTACCAAGAAATGCGCAATAATCTCTCATTAGAAAGCACTACCCTCTTGAGTGTTGGGAATTTAACAGAGTTAAAAGGTCACGATCTTATTATAAAAAGTTTGTTAAACCTTCCCGATTGCGAGCTAATTATCGTTGGTGGTGGAGAATTAGATAGGTCACTTAAGGCTCTTGTTGATACTTTAGGGTTGTCGGAACGTGTTCGTTTTATGGGAACCTTGAAGCAAGCAGAGTTAGTGGAGGTATACAGCTCGGCTGATTTGCTGGTACTGGCGTCCAGTCGTGAAGGTTGGGCTAACGTGCTATTAGAAGCAATGGCTTGCGGAACCCCTGTTGTCGCAACTAATGTGGGTGGTACCCCCGAACTAGTTAAGTCTCCTGAGGCGGGTGTTCTAGTAGAGGAGCGAAGCACTTCTGGTCTAGTTAAGGCTATCAATAAGGCTTTATCATTAAAAGTAGATAGAGGTTTGACACGAGAATACGCGAAAAAATTCTCATGGGACCAAACGATAAAAAATCAAACTAGTTTATATAAAAGGATAGTGAATATTAATGCGTGATATCCTTATAACATTGATTGTATTTGGAAGCATTCCATTTATTTTGCGCAGACCCTACATAGGGATATTAATGTGGTCATGGTTAAGCTATATGAACCCACATAGGTTGGCTTATGGTTTTGCTTACGATATGCCGTTTGCTCAGATTATTGCCATTGTTATTTTTATAGCGTTTGTATTTAATAAAGATAGACAAAAAATCCCGTTTAGCGGAACGATAGTTGTCTGGGTCTTATTCTTAATATGGGCATCATTAACTACATATTTTGCGATATATCCAGATTTTGCAGCCGACCAATACATACGTATTATAAAAATTCAAATTTTTACTTTTTTAACAATGGCTCTAATAACTAACCAAGAAAGAATAAATAAATTAATTTGGGTAATAACACTTTCAATAGGGTTCTATAGCATAAAAGGTGGTGTTTTCACTATTTCTTCTGGTGGAGCATTTAGAGTCTGGGGGCCTGCTGGCTCTTTTATAGAAGATAATAATGAGCTTGCATTAGCGTGCTTAATGATTATCCCACTGATGTATTATCTACTTGTTCAGCTTAATAATCGCTGGGCAAAGTATGCTATGGGAGGCGCCATTTTATTAAGTTTAGTATCCGTCATTGGGTCGCAATCACGGGGTGCTCTTATTGCGATTGTTGCAGTGTTGGGATTTTATTGGCTTAAAACAAAAAGTAAGTTTATATCTGCGTTTGCTATCCTGTTTATCGTTGCTGCTGGGTGGAACTTTATGCCTGAAAGTTGGCATGAACGAATGGATACAATAAGTAACTATGAAGAAGATGTGTCAGCGATGGGACGTATTAATGCATGGATATACAGTATCAATATAGCGAATGACCGACTTTTAGGAGGAGGGTTTAACTCTTGGTCAAGTAATACATATGCTATGTATTCACCTGACGCTGAGTTGGTGGTTGTCGCACATAGTATTTATTTTAATGTATTAGCCGATCATGGGTGGATAGGGCTTCTTCTGTTTCTTTTAGTATTAATGTTCACATGGAATAGTTTGTCACGAATTATTAAACGTACTCGTGATGATCCTGGTATGGAACAACAGAATCTATTGGCTAGAATGTTGCAGATAAGCTTTATTGCATACTTAACAGGCGGTGCATTTTTGAGTCTCTCATATTTTGATTTGCCGTGGCACTTAGTTGCAATAACCTTACTCATAAGTCATCAAATTGATATGGAAAATGAAAAGCTTCCGCCAGTAAAATTTAAAAATTCTATGCTTTAATATTTAAATATGACTTTAGGTGTAAATAAGATGATGCAGTGCATTTTTAAGGCCCTTAGCGTGGTTGTGCCTTTCATACTAAAGACAAAGGGTAAGCAGCATTTATCAATACTGATTTATCATCGCGTATTGCCTAAATATGACTTTATGCGACCATCAGAGCCAACAGTAGAAGAGTTTGATTGGCAGATGTCGATTATCTCACGTTACTTTAATCCTCTTTCATTGGCTGATGCTTTAGAGTTAATGAATCGAGGCGAATTGCCCGAAAATGCGATATGCGTAACTTTTGATGATGGCTATGCTGATAATGAAAGTTGTGCTTTACCTATTCTGAAAAAATGGCATATTCCTGCTACTGTGTTTATATCTACAGGCTTTATAAATGGAGGCCGCATGTGGAATGACACGGTGGTTGAGACTCTTAAAGGAATAGATAAGCATCTCGATTTACAAAAACTAGGGCTCGGTGAGTATACACTTCATGATCAAGAGTCCAAAAAAATAGCAGCACAGGAGATTCTTACAGAAATTAAACATCGTGAGATAGAAAGTAGAGCAGAGGCCGTTGAGTTTATAGAATCTCTAGCAGAGCATACCCTTCCTCGTGATTTGATGCTTACAGACCAGCAAATTAAGAACTTGTCAGATGCCGGGGTTGAGATTGGTGGCCATACAGTTAGTCATCCGATATTAGCAAAACTAGATAACGCTCAAGCTAAGCAAGAAATATTTGATGGGAAAAAATGCTTAGAAAATATTATTAATAAAAAGATAAAGTATTTTGCATACCCAAACGGGAAATTAGGCCACGATTATTTGGAAAATCAGATTAGAATCGTAAAAGAAGCTGGATTTGAAGCTGCGGTTTCTACTACATGGGGAGTATCTACGCGCAATAGTGATTGTTATCAGCTTGCGCGTTTTACACCGTGGGATAAGAGGGCAGATAAGTTTTTCTTGAGATTATTACTAAATCAAAAAAAGGTAAAATTTTGATTTTTACCAATGTCCTGATTTTTTAAGCCTTTTCATTAGACCTTTTAGAGGGAACTTTTGAGCATAGGCTTTTAGAGCATATACTTTGGCTTCATCAAACCGTTCCATTTCTATGAAGAGCAGGCCAAGATTATATTGAATTTCTGCACTACCTGCTGATTGTTGTTCTGCTTTTTTATACTGAATAAGGGCGTTATCAAAGTCCCCTATTTTATGCAGCAAAATTCCATAAAGCATAAATGATGATGCATCTTTCGGAGAAAAGTTAATAGCACGTTGTAAGTAGCATTCAGCAGGCGTACTCATTTTTTGTTTATAATGTTTTGCTCCATAGAGAGTTCTCAGCTTGATGACTGAATTCAGGGCACGATGATGATTTGGGAAAGCTCTAAGAGTATAGTCAATGTCGCCATAGAGGTTGTATTTTTGCTTAGCACCACCTCGTAAGCTTTCAACATTTTCGTTAAAGTGAGCTCCCTCAACTAGGCCTAATTGCTTTGTGAGTTGGCTTCGCTGTGTATAGTCGTACGGACCATAATTTTGCCCTTTCCCTTGACATGAACTACCCGCTAAGGTGTCTCCTATCCATGGTGCACTAGTTTTACTACTATTTGCATGTGCTGAGATACAAAAAACAAGGAGACAGCTACCTAATAAAATTTTGTAGTTTCGTGAAAAAGATAAAAAAAACATGATAATATGCTCCTACTTGTATCCAGCCCTATGATAAACAGAAATATATTTTCAGGCAAATATAGTTTTTGAAAAATTAGTATATGCATTTTAGAGAACTTATGAATAAGTATTTTAAGAAAATTAAAGAAGCTGTTAACTGGAGTTTATACGTATTATTTCTTAAATTAGTATCATTAAGGAAAAGTAAAAATAAACACGATGTTAATACTACATTAATCAAAGATTACTCTTTAATGCAGCATGACGATGTCTTTTGGTTTTTTTGTTCTACTATAGGTGAGTTGAATGCATGTGCTCCTTTTATAAATCGTAAATATATGAACGGAAAAGTAGTTATTTTGACCGATAGGATTTTTTATAAATCCTCATATTTAGATAAGTTCCCTGATTCATTAGTTGTTGAGGTCAATTCTGATGATAATCAAATTAGTTCACTATTAAAAATTTTGGTTCCAAATGACTTTTATGTTTGTGAAATACCATGTTCACCAAATGATGCACCTTGTCGATTACCGTATGAGATATTACGTGAAATAAAAAATAAAAAAGTGAATATGTTTATAATCAATGGTTGGTTGTATGAAAATGAACCGGCATGTATTCAAGATAAAGTTGAACGGTATTTATTTAGGACACAGTATTTTGATATATTTGATGGGATTGCTGTTCAAACTAATGAGATAAAACGCCGAATGGTAGAAATTGGGGCTGATAGTAAAAAAATCGAAGTTACAGGTAATATGAAATTTGACGCGATAAACAATTTAGCTACTACTGCTCATGATGCAATATCGAATAGTTTAATTGCGACATTAATGAAGCATAATAATGTTATTGTTGCCGGGTGCTTAATTGATGAAGATGAGTATAGAAAGGTTACGAAAGCATTTGTTGATGTGTTAATTGGTACACCAGATGCCGTATATGTTCTTGTACCACGGCATCCTGAAAAGAATGAGCAATTAGAAATAATAACAAAGATTCTTAGCGAATATGGCATGAGCTATATTTTTAAGAGTAGTATATTGAAAATAACAGATTTTAATCATCAGGTATTAATTTTAGATACAATTGGTGAATTAAGAAATTTCTATGAATGCGGTTCCATTTGTTATGTTGGTAAAGATCACAATGTTTTAGAGCCACTGTTTTTAGGAAAGAAAGTTGTTGTGCCGGATGGTTGGAATAAAAAATACCCGAGTTATCCTGTTTTTGACATAGCAAGGGAGAATGGATTACTTGCGATTGATTCAGAAGATAGCCTCGGAGTACTTTTTTCCGAGCAGCTAAGAAATAACATAGATAAATCTAATGAAGTAAAAACGTGCCTTCAAAAATTATCTGGTGCAACAATAAGAAATGATAGCTTTATTAACAAACTTACCTGTGGCGTTTAATTTGTGAATAATCTTAAAAAATCACTGGTGCTCTCATTTGCTCAAAAATACAGTGAACTTCTGATTGGTTTTTGTGCAAGTGTGATTTTAGCAAGATTACTCATACCAGAAGAGGTAGGGTTATATTCTATAGTTGCAACAATTATTGTAATTGCACATATGATTCGAGATTTCGGCGTGTCTTCCTATATAGTTCAAGAAGATGACTTGACAGATGAAAAATTGATATCTGCATTTCTTGTTACATTTACTTGGTCATATACAATTGCATTATTATTATTTTTGAACGCTCAAAATATAGCTGACTTTTTTGAACGTGAAGAAATAAATATCATAATTAATCACGTTCTTTTCAACTTTCTTATTATACCCTTTGGATCAGTGTCATTAAGTTTATTACGGAAGGATATGAATTTTTCAGCCTTATTTAAGGTTAATGTTACATCCGCTTTAGTCGGTGCAATAGTTTCTGTTAGCTTGGCGTTTAATGGCTTTAGTTTTATGAGCTTAGTGTGGGGAAGCATTGCTACTACATTTACTACTGTTTGTTTGAGCTCATTTTTTAGAAAAAAAATTAAGTTAGTATTTCCAAGTTCGAATAATATTAAAAATGTTTTCATGTTTGGCTCAAAATCCTCATACATATATATATTGTTCATGTCTGTAAGCCAGTTACCTGAGATTATTATTGGAAAGTTTTTCGGGATGGTAAATGTAGGACTCTATAGCCGTGCCAATGGTTTGGTAATGTTGTTTCATATGGGGGTTATGCAAGGAATTGTCCCTGTTTTGTTACCACACCTAGTAAACGAAATGAAAAAGAAAGGAGATATTAAACAAGAATATTTAAAGTGTGTTAACTATATTTGTATTGTTGCATGGCCATTTTTTATATTTTTAGCATTAATGAGTGAAAAGATAATAAGCTTTTTATATGGAGCTAATTGGGTTTTGGCAGCGCCGCTAGTAACATGGCTAGCATTAGCTGGTGCAATAGTATCGGTTTACTCAATTAATACGCATGTGTTTGTTGCGACTAAAAATATTAATTCAGATGTTAAAAATCAGTCTATTTCTCAAGCGCTTTCATTCATTATTATAATAGCGGCATCTTTCTTTAGTCTTCAAATACTATTGATGAGTATTGTATTGGCTCGATTAGTCAGCCTTATTGTTTCAACTTACTATCTTTGCAGTGCAACAAATATGGTAGCTTACGATATATTTTCAACTTTAGTGAAACCTTTTGCGGTGACAGTGATTAGCTTTATTTCAATTTATTATATCTCCAGATTGGAATATCTAAATAATGTTAGTGATTTTTTCGCTTTATTAATTTCTGGGACCCTATTCGTTTTGGTTTGGTTTATATCATTAAAATTTGTAAAGTCCGATATTATAGATGCTGTAATGAAATAGTGAGAATGCACATGGAAGTGCATCCCTGGTTTCCATAACAAGTAAATTTACTTTATATACTTAGATAAGCGCCACCCTAAAGGTATAGAAGATAATTTATCCTTTATTTTTAACTTTAAAGGAAGCTCTAACTCAAATAGATCAAAAGGAACATCGCAGCAAAAGTTTATATGTCTTCGAGTTAAATTCGTTGGGCTTCTTTGGCTTACTGCGTGTATCGATTTAGGTGAGTTAAGAAACAACACTAATGTGTTTTCTTTATATGGGGCAGTACTTACAACTGTAATTAATTCGGAATCGATTTCTGCTGGCAATTCAGAAATTTTAACTGAAGACGAACTAGGGTAAAGATTGCTAGTTGCCCGGCATACATTGAGGTCACTCCCTATCGAAGAATCCCCATCTTGTCTGAAATATAAGAGAGCTGCAAATAATTCAGAGGGTCTGTCTATATGAGGCCCACGGACTGTTCTGACTTTTTGGGAATAGTTTACATAAAATTGGCATTCCATAGAAATATCAGCACCTGGAGCAAGGGTATCGCTTCTTCCTCCAGGTCTCATACTAACTCTGAATTTATCAATTGAGGTACCAATTTTATCCTCGAGTGTTGGGTTAAGTGCTAGTATGGAATCTCCAACAACTTCAACTAATTCGTCGAAGAATTCTTTTGAGGTATGATGTCTAAAGAAAGTTTTCCATGTAGCGTGTATTTTATCATCTTCCAAAACTTTGCACGCAGGATAGTCATACCATGTATCCTGTAGGTCTCTTCCATCTACTATAGTCTCATCATTTGGGAAGTTATCCTGTAATTCATTAAAAATATCTTTATCTAAGGCGTTTTCTATAATGATATGAGGGTATGGCTCTAAAACTAATTGTGAGCTACTTACATTGGAAAGTATGCTTAGTTTATTCTTTAAATTCATAATCAAAATCCTTATAAATTATCTTAATCGTAAATGATTATTTCATTTACTCTAATAAATCAAGTATATTACGCAATACTGTTAATTAATATCTTGATGAGATATGCACATTATAATGTGTATACTCTTAATCGAAAAGAAACTCCATATACATTTACAGATTTGTTTTCTTATAATGAGACATTTTGATGAAAACTATAGATCATCGGTTTTATGAGTTAGATGTTTTACGTTTTATAGCCGCATTTTTTGTTGTGCTTTATCATTACGCTTTCCGAATGTGGAATATGGAGAGCGCTACAGGAATGCCATTTCCATTTCTTAGTCAAATCTTCAAATATGGTTATTTAGGGGTTGATGCTTTTTTTATCATAAGCGGCTTTGTTATTATTATGTCAGCAGATAACCGAAGCGTTTCTAGTTTTATTTCTTCACGTATAGTTCGTTTGTATCCAGCTTATTGGGTTTGTACTATTTTTGTTTTCATTGGTTATATTGTTTGGACCCCATTGGTACTATCTGATAATTATTTAGACTTTATAGTAAATTTTACAATGTTTCACTCGTGGTTCTCTATAAAAGATATAAATCCAGTTTATTGGACATTGGCCATTGAACTACAGTTTTATATAATAATAGCATTAGTGATTTACCTGAAGGTTTATAGGTTCTTTTCTATAATACTAGGAGTGTGGCTTTTAGTTTCAATATCTTCATATTATTTTGATTTTAATATTTGGATTAAAACTATCTTTATGGTTGAGTGGAGCCATTATTTTATTGTAGGGTGTGTTTTTTATTTGATTCGCCGTGATGGCATATCATTATATAAATTACTTCTTGTGTTATTAGCTTTATATCAGTCATTGAAGTTGAGTTATTGGTATATGCTTTTAAAAGAGCGCTTAACTTCTGTAGATTTTAATCCGATTGTTGGACTTTCATTTATTGTAATACTCTATGCTTTTTTTACTTTAATGTCCTTGGGTAAAATTAGATTTGATTTTAAAGCAGTTTCTGCAGTTGGGGTTTTAACTTATCCGTTATACTTAATTCATACATTGGGTCAGATTTGGCTTGAGGAATATCTGAATGATAACAATAAGTATTTTTTAATTTTTGTCATAGTCATTATAATGTTATTTTTTTCTTGGTTGATTAACAAGTACTTAGAAATTCCTTTAGCTAAAAGATTGAAGTATTTGTTACCAAAAATAAATAAATAATATTTGAGTATAATTATTAATTTTAAATCATGAGTGTCTCACATGAACGTTTACCTATTTTCTAATATAACGCTTGGTTATGGTTCTCCACAGTATATATATTTCCTAAGATCTCTAGAGGAGAGAGGAGGGTATGACACCCACTCAGTAGAAATTTACGAAGAAATAAGAAAGCCATATAAGATTGAGAATTTTGATACGAAAAGAATTATTGTTGGCGAGTCATTAAAGAAGCCTCTTGCGTATTTTAAAACCTTCAGAAATAGCTATAAAGCCAGTAAATATTTAATCAGACCTGTTTTGAAACTTCTTTTACAGGTTTCAACAATAAAAATTATTCTAGGATCATACTTCAACAAAGTAATCGTAATAACCACCTATGATAGTAAACTATTCGCTTTTTTATCTAAAAATACTTTGATTATTCAAAATTTTACTGAAATTTGGAATGAGGAATATACAAAAAAATGTGGAAATTTGACATCTAGTTATAGGGACTCTGTAAATATTTGTATTTCTCCTCAAATTGATAGACTAGAAATCGCTAAAAGTATTTATAAAAATGCGACTCATCTTTTTGCGCATAATGCACCACCTAAATATTTTTCGCCTGATTTATTAGGAGGGGCCTCAGGGAAGTGTGTATTATATCAGGGAAGAATAGGAGACCTTACTTTAGCCAATGAAATTATTTCTTTTGCTAATTTCATTGATCAAAATACAGTTTTTCATATTGCTGGAATAGTAGAAGATGCTTATAAAAGCAAGTTAGCTGAAGTTGCAAAAAGAAGTAATGTATTTTTTCATGGTTTTATTAATGCTGAAGATTTAAAGTCCATAAGAGATACATGCAATATTGGATTAGTCTCTTGGAGTAATGAAACTTTAAATACTAAGTTTGCAGCACCAAATAAACTTTATGAGCATATGGCTTCGGGTCATTTAGTTATTTCACTAGAGAATTATTCTATTTCATCTATGAATGATATTTATAATTTTGGATTTATAGAAGCAACGGGTAAAGAGCTCGCTTTCAGGTTAAATGATAGCTCTGACTCTCTCGTAAATGATTATGGAAAAAGTAACCACGACACTTTTATTCGAGAGCTTAACTATGAAAACCAGATGGAGGCTGTTTTCAAAGAGATCGATAGATCTTTAAAGAATTTGGGCTGAGTTTTATTTTCTATTGTAAATTGATCTTATTAGTAGCATTGATGGTTTTTCGATCGTGCTACTAATTATATTAGCTATACATATAGATACTATTAGTGCTATGAATATACTTAATGAACTTGTTAGTCCGGTTTTTTCAAGTGTATAGATTATTTTAAAACCAATCATTTGATGTACTAAATATAATGTATAAGAGATGCTTCCAAGCCATATAAGAGGTTTTTTCTTTATGAAATTCAATTTATTATTGATTGCAAGCGAAAATAATATAAAAAATGAAGCACTAAATGCACTACTAACAATATTACCAGTTATTAGTTCAGCAGCTAAGCAAGACAGTAAAATAAATAATTTGTAAAATGAAATCCCTTCCTGTTTCCATTTATAAAAATATATACCGGCAATAAATAAATGTGTGAACTGTAAAACAAAAAATGTTTGTATGCGCCATGGAACATCAATATTAGTGGCTAATAAGAAGTAAGTAATTATCATTCCGCTAAGCCATAGTGGTGCTATAAGGTTCATCATTTTTATTCTAGAAGTTAGAAATAAAAAAAGCATCACAAAATAGAAATTAAGTTCCCATGCTAAGCTCCAGTAGACACCGTCAACAGCGGGAACATAGAAGAATGATTGGAGCATTGTTAGATTAACTATTAGTTGTGAAAAAGTTAGGTTTTGATCAGGTAGGGGAAAAAGGTAGCCAATTGTAAATGTGAGTAAAACAGCAGCCCAATATGCTGGATATAACCTTGAAAGGCGAGAGACGCTAAAATCTTTCCATGAATGGCATTTTTCTAGTGTCATAAAAATTACAAAACCAGATATTATAAAGAAAAACTGTACACCTAAATGCCCCCATGGTACTGAGAAAGCAGCAGGAGTTGTATGCTGGTAAACCTGATCGTATCTCGTTGTATAGTGAAACAAAACAACACTCAGTGCAGCCAGGCCTCTAAATACATCTAATTCTTCAAATCTGTTATTTTTTGTCATCTTGATATTACTTGGGAAAGTATTGATTTTAATGTGGAGTAGCCACTTTCATTTAAGTGGACTCCATCGCCTGAATGATACTGGCTGTTCAATTGTTGTTCTGAGTTCATAAGACGCTGATAGTTTTCTATAAATGTACAGTTTTCTTTTTGTACACAAATATTTTTATATTCTGTATTAGTAATAGTTATTACTTTGTTTATTTTTTTTGTCTTAGATTCATCTACAGGTAAAATTGCTAATAGAAACACTGGTACGTTTGCGTCAATAAAATTTAAAATACTTTCAACATTCTTCACTGTGTTTGTGAACCCTTGCTGAATATCATTAATGCCAATTTCGATGATTATTTTTTCAGCATTTTTTATTGATTTCATAGTGGTGATTCTAGATAGAAGATTTTGGGATGTATCACCTCCAAGCCCAAAATTGACCGATTTATTTGAAATGTCAGAAACAGACATTCCCTGAGTTATACTGTCACCTAAAAATATAACCGATCCTGATGTTGTATTTTTGTCCACACGCTTTAAGTGTGCTTGCATCTCTACTTGGAACGGCGTTAAAACAAGGTGATCGTTACCTGTTAGTGTTTTAGCGTTCAGCAATTGAGCGATACTGGCTTTAGGGAGCAGTATAAGAATAATGATGGTTGTTATAATTGAATATAGTGTTAATAGTTTTTTGTGATTGGCCATAAATTTTTTTGTATTTTAGCTTATATTCCGGGTGACAGAGTTAACGTGAGCATTGTTGGTTCTGCCATCATTAATTGTGTATTTATCTTTATCGGTAGCAATTGTTCGGTTACGAATCATAGTCGAAATGTTATGATTTGCCATTGATCGATAGTTTACATGTTACTGTTACTTAAGAGTGATCTATTTCATGCGATTTATTTTTTATTTTGTATGCTTTCTCATAGCTTATGGCTCGCTTTTTCCCTTCGATTTTTCAAATAACATTGATAGTGCTGATTTTTTATCATTTTTTAATTCGTGGAATGGCCAAACCAGTATAGGTGATGTGTTAGGTAACGTTATTCTTTTTATGCCTTATGGTTTTTTGGGCTTAGTTGCATTCTCAAAAAGCAAAGCTAGTGTAGCGTTAATTGCTATCCTTTCTGTGCTAGGGGTTGTCCTTGCGTTTGTATGCCAAGTTGCACAACTGTATTTGCTAAGTCGTTCACCCGCATTAGTTGATGTATATTGGAACATTCTTGGTTTATTATTAGGTATTATTTTTGCGTATTCTTATAGAGTGCGTACTTTTGTCAATAGTGTTGAGTTATATTCGTTTTCTTTTCCTCTTGTATTGCTTGGCTTGTGGGTGGCTTCAAGATTAGTTCCTTTTGTTCCAAGCATTGACCTGCAGGCCTATAAAAACGCACTAAAGCCGCTGTTAGTCGAGCCTGAGTTTGATTTTTATGAGTTTGTTTTTCTATCGGCGGCTTGGTTAGTTGCAGCTCATTTGTTTTTCTACTTATGTAGGATAAGAGCAAAATTTTTACTCTTGATAGCCGGTGTTACGGCTGTTTCCTTACTCGAAATAGTCATTGTTAAAAATGATTTGTCTGTTACAGATGTTATGTCTTCTTTGTTCGCTTTATTTTTGTGGCCGTTACTTCCTAAAAGTCTTACAGAAAGGTCGCTTTACTTACTTCTAATGTTGCTAATTGGTACCGTATCAGTAAGTTTGTTTCCTTTTGAATGGGTATCTAATGATGCTAGTTTCGGGTGGATTCCATTTTCTGGTTTTCTGAGTGGGTCTATGTTAGTAAGCTCGGGCGTTTTTGCTCAAAAGTTGTTTGTTATAGGGGCGCTCTTCTTTTTGCTTCATGAATCTGGGTGGTTTTCCTTTAAAGCTATCGCTTTTGTTTTTGCTATTTTCCTTAGTATTGAAATTCTTCAAATGTGGATTAATGGCCATTCAGCCGAAATTACTGATCCCATATTAGTGTTGTTATGTGGTTTGTTTTTTTTCAGGATCTCGGATGTCTATCTCAAAAAAACGATAACTATCGATGGATCACAAAGCTCTGTTGTAAAGTCTTCACAGCCTGTAGAAATAGTTAGCCGCGCAAGTATTAGTGATTTTAGGCGACGTTGTCTGGTTGTTCTATCAGGTGGTGTAGTTGCTGTATCAATTATGGCTGTTTTTTATTCTGTAGTTCGGTTGCCTGGTGTTCCTTATAATGTTCGTGAGCTTTTTTGGCTTCAAGGAAGTGGTCCAGATTTGTTTTTTTTAAGTTTGGCACTGCTATTATTTGGGTTAGGAGCTGCGTGGATAGGTCATGCTATTTCTCTAAGCAAAAAACCTATCGTGATTGCTCCATTGGCTGCTATAACGGTTTCTATCCTTTTTTATCTTTGTCTTTTTATGAGCGTGACTCCTGAGAGCATAAGTGATATCGGGGGATCTTCAGTATGGGTGCAACGACTGGAAGTTGCAGGTGTTTTTGGGCAGCCCGGCATGGATTTTGTTAGATATTTTGGAACAGATAACCTGCGTTCTCTTACAAATCCTGTTGAACCTATTGTAAGAATTGGAGTGTTGTTTGGGCCTGTTTTAATTCTGTTTAGTGTTTTTTTTGCAGCTCTATTTAAAACCCGCTGGTTATTGCTACCACAAAGAAAAAAAGGGATTCTAAGATATTTTCTTATTTATCTCGGGTGTATGTTGCCTTGGCTTGCGATTTGTAAGGTCATAGCATTTGACTTGTCATCTACCGATAACCTGACTGAATTGGTAGCTATTGATGGTCCTTGGATGATAGGGGGAGGTGGCTACCTTTACTTGCTTGTTTTTACAGTGATTTTTTCAGCAGTTATGCTCTCTATTTCATTTATTAATGCTACCTCTATAAAGATTATATCGGCTTGTGTTCTATCTATTGTTTTAGTGCCAGTCGGTTGGTTTTTATTAAATGAAGGTTTGGTTGGTAATGTTGATAAATATGGGTTGAATTACTCAGGAGTTGACTTTTTGTTGGGCCCTGATCGTATAAATCTACTCTCTATAAATATGCTTTTTTTCCGATGGTTTGTCGTTCAGTTAAGTGCTGTTATCGTCTTAGCAACGGGTGCTCTTTTGTATTTACTTTGGGTAGGAGTGTCTTTCTTACCTAAGAATCAGACTGCCTTACCGAAAAGAAACTTACCTTCGACATACTATGTTGAAGTTAATCTAAGTTCTTCACAGATAAATTTTCTCAATGAATTATCATCGGCGCAAAAACAATCTTTTTCGGCCACAGTAAGAGCAATAATAGATAAGCCTCTAGCCGAAAAATCTATCGCCTCTTTCGACCATTGTGAAATAGTACAAAGCGCTAGTAGTGAGCCTATTAGTTACTCTAGAATGAAAGCGTGTCATGTTAGGCTAGATCCTAATCAATTTAACGAGCTAGATGTTTTGGCAGGTAAGTTTAATATGAGTCGTTCAAAAGTTATAAGAGATATCGTTGAGCATTTTATACTGAGTTGCTCATAACAAAGCGATTGAAATATTATATATTTATAGGACTATATGATGAAGCCGCGTATTTATGTGAATGTTATTTTTTGCTTCTTTTTTTACATAGGTTCGCTCTCGGCTTCTGAGGTTATGACTAGCTTGCCGTATGGCAATGTAACTGCTCTACAGGCACTAGGTTTGCTTCCTGTTTACGATGATCCAGGGCACAATATATCAGCAGACACCGATATTAAATGGTCGGGTGAAGGTGGGGAGCGCGGGGAAATTGGCCTTTTTCCAGAAGATCATGCAGCATTTTTAGCTGGCAGAGTTGAGTTACTACCTGAAATCTTACAAGCGGCAAGCCAGCCGCCGCCATCCTCTTTCAGTTTTGGGCATGCCCCTAACTTGTATTGGCTACCTTACTTGATGACAGGTGATGCTAAATACTTAGATCATATGGAAGTTTATTATCGCATTTTTTGTAACCAAATGAATAAGCCATATGATAACTGGGTAAGTTGGCAGCAAGCAGGCCGCTATCTCGCGTGGCCTTTAAGGCAGTTGGTGCAGTTAGCTTATTTGGAGAAACGTGGACTAACAAAAAATTCTTATTATTTAGTTGCTTTGGAAAATGCAAAAAATAATTTTCTTAACAATGCTATGTCTGGTAAACCTGAGAATAAGCATCATGATGTTTGGCGTGTTTTAGTTTTTAACTCTGTCACTTATGATTCATTTGGGTGGACAGGCTGGATGGAAAGCATGGTTGGCCAAGTCATCAACTATGCTGTACAGCTTGGTTTTAATGATTGGTTTCCAATAGCTGAGTGGCAGTTCGAACATTTGAACCGACGTATGAATCTATGGTCAATAAAAGCGGTGGATAACGACCATGTATTTTTTGCAAATCGAGCCCCTAGTGGAGCTATTACAGATTATGCTAGTGGGAGAGCTTGGGCTGCTAGTAATGGTTGGGATAAGGTAACGGAGTATCCTAAATATAAAATGGATATGCCTACCTACTCCGGCTGGGATAAAAACTCTTTGTTTGCAGCTGACTCTAAAGTTGATGGTATGTTTTATACATATCATAACCGTGCTCAATATGCTTATGCATGGGCTGCTTTAGCAGCTAAGAATCGAATCCCCGGTGCTGCCGAAATTGCAAATATTTTACGTAGTAAAGTTAATGATCGAGGCGATCAATGGGATTTTAAGAATTATCAATCTGGTTACCCTTTTTCTACTGACAGCCGCTTGAAGGTTAACAGTGGTACTTGGAAGCCTGTTAGAAATGAAAATGGGCTTGTTGAGAAAAATTCTTGGTTGGGATTGCCTATTAGTTCATTAGATAATCCTCAAATACTTAAAATCGATAAACTTAATCCAGTTTCTGATATTACAAATTTATTAAAAGATAGAGGTTTTGATACATCAAAAATGTACGGCTATTCCCGGGTTAAAGGTACCTTTACTGCGTGGGTGGGGCAGGCTTTTGATCGAGCAGCTAACATTGCTTATTACCCGTGGGGAGGAGGGCATGCTGATTCATCGATTAATGGGATTTGGAAGTTTAATATTGATAAGCTGAAATTTGATATTGAATCTATGCCTTCTAATCCTAATAGAGTTGGTGTTCAATGGTCCGCGAATTATAAAAATCGAGGAGGGGATGGAACGTTCACTACATATATGGACGATGCAGGGGGAATTCATTTTTCTCTTCCGGATGGTAGACCTCCATCCCAACATACATACGGTGGGGTTGTGAAAATAGGCGACCTCTTATTCACTACTAGAAATAGAAAGTACTCTTATAACCTTAAAACAAAAGAGTACAAGATCGAGAATTGGATAAAGAACGAGTCTTTATTTATGACAAGCATTCAAAATGCTGTTTTTTCATATAGAGATCAAGCTTTTGGTATTTTAAAGTCTGAACTCCAGTACTTTGGCTGGAATAAGCTTGAATCGTCTCAAAGTGTAGTTATTGAAGACATAAGCTCTCCCCCCAATGGAATTAATTTTGTAGGGCAACATTTGGTGCTTCAAATGGATGATACTCGTCTTATGGCGATTAATTTTGATGCCCAAAGTAGCCGAAGTGTCTATGCAATATTTGATATGGAAACAGAGAGTTGGGGTGATCTAGTAGAAACCTACGGATTACCAGAACATAACTATACACAAGAAATGCAAGCAGGAGTCTATATTCCTTCTTGGGGAAGTAAAGGCTCCGTTTTACGTGAGTTTAGTTATGGCTCGTTAAGAGGCCAATGGTATGTACTTGATTTAGCCACTAGCCAGTACACACCTTTTTCGTTTACAGGTTACAAAATCCAAGCAGGTACTTTTGTTGGCAATAAGGCATTTATAGCGGATGTTGGTGGAATTAAAGCACTCTTCTACTTGGCTGTTAATAGTAAAGTGTCCGAAGTATATGTAATGAGAATTCAGTAGCTCACTATTACTTGTCATTCAACTTCTAAGTTATAACGCTCACCTAAGTATTCTAAAGTGGCTATGAGCCCATATTGCTTGGCAGAATTTATCAGGCCAATATTGAAAAGGTTTCTCATAATAGGGAAATCGCCATCAATAACACGTGATAAATACGGCTGAGATAGGGGCGTATCAAATGTTTCCTTATGTCTATTTTTAAATCTAAATGATAGCTTTCGAGTAAACGGTGGGCGTTGTGTACTCAAAAAAGTTTTTAGTCTGTATTTTAAAGGTCTTACACCATTTAATGAGAAACCGTAATCACTAGGGTGGTTGGCTAAGCGAGAGTTGACTTGGGATATCATACGGCCTTGTAGGTACCCTAAATCTTTATAATTTAAAGGTATTTTTGATGTGTTTGAAATCGCCGCGGATTCAAGAAAAGGAAAGAGCATTTTACCGAAGCGTTGGTTTAGTTGTGCGTCGCGACCTGTCCAAAAACGCCCTCTAAAATGAGGATATAGCTGCTCTATTTGGTAGCGCTCTAGTTGTTCATTGCTGCTCCTAATGGCATTTCTCATACACTCGGCCATTTCTAAGCGGTACTCTGGTTCTTTAAATTTTGAGCTAAAGGCGTTTTGGTTATACTGAGAGTAAAATGTAGAAACAACGTCTTGAGCTCTCATCTTCTTATCGGGGATGTAAAAAAAGTTTCTATATATTTCACCTAAAGACCCATTTAAAGGTATTTGCTCGTTTACATGGCGTTTGAGGCGATCAGTGCGGTCGGTACCAAAATCAAAGATCCCATACTCAACTTTCCAACCATCAAAAGCATAGAAGTTTGCTTGAGTTATTTCTTTGTAGCTATCGGGTTCGACGATTGGTGCTGTGCTTTTATTTATACACTCTAATTCAAGGTTTTCGGCCTTCGCCACAGTTTGAGCAATAACAACATCTTCATCAGTATCGTTGCCGTATACGAAAAGCTTCGGTTTAACGCCATGTCGCATCAACATTGCCAATGATAAACGGGAGTCAAACCCCCCTGAAAATGAAAGTTTTATGTTATCTCCATATGCTTTGGCAGTAGGCTCAAATACGCTATCAAGCTGCTCACAGTGGTAGCTAGCCACTTGGTCAAGTGTCATATGGGAGGCGCAGTCATCTTTATCTAAAACTGGGCTTTCGAGCTGAATGGTCTGTGTTTTTTGGCTTGTAACTTCTAGGATGGAGTTTGCTGGTAAAGTGGTTATGCCTTTTAGAAGTGATTTGTTTCCAAAAACAGCGCCATTAATAACGTACTCATAACAAGCTTGAGTATTGAAAAATTTAGGCTCTGTTATATCACACATGGAGACAAATGAGTTCGAGTATACCGAGCACTGGGCGTCGACGTAGATTTGGCTACAACCTAAACCGTCAGAGATGAAGTAAGTAAAACCTGCCTTTCTTAGAATAACGATATGCGTTCCTGTCATTTCTTGCCATGTAAAAGCTTCGGTGTTGAAATCATTTAGGAAGTTTCTCAAGCCCAAAAGTGATGCATTACCTTGGTAGGAAAAAGTGCCTAATGATGCAATAAAGTCGCCATTTTCGGTTTGTTGAAATGCGGGAGCGTTACCTGACAGGTCATTAAATAAGATAAGATCTCTACTACCCAAATTGATTGAGATACATTTCGAAAATCCGTTTTTATCCATAGTTTTTATATGGCGGTTGACGGTGTTTTGAAATTTATCTTTGTTATATAAAACAAAAAAACTCATTGAGCTCTCCAATCAATACAGGCAATCGTGCAGGTGTCTTTATGGTTTTAATTTTTTTAGCAAAGTGGCCGCTTTTGAGTACGCATTGATATGGTACATGGTACGGATTTCATCGCTCCATTTCGTGTGCCACTCCATTACTTTTCCATAGAACTCAATGCGTTCTACCAACTTATTGTTGAATATATACTCAAAAGCATCTTGTTTAAGCAATAATGCTGGTGAAGATATTTTGATGCTTTCGTCGTAAGTTGTTTTTAAGATAATAATGGAGTCATTACCTAAGATGCATAAATCGGTAGCTACTAAGTCATCGTTATACCAAAACTGAAAAACTATAGCGTTACCTTTTTCTGCAAAGTTGGTCAGCATATCAGTGTAAAAACGTCCCTGATCATTATCAGCGCTAATAGCAGTATTTAACTCTGATTTCCAACCTGCACCTTCTAGCTTTCCGTATGCTTGAATAGCCGATGACATTTCATTAGGAGAAGTTATTTGGATAAGACGGGTAGTAATCTCTTCTCTTTCTAAACGGTTTCTCTGCTTACGAAGGTTTTGCTTTAGATTTTTTCCGCGTTTAGCCCAGTACTCCTCAAAGCTTTCTTTTATAGTCACTCTAGCCGTTTCGATATAAGGCATAGTACTGAGTTGGTTGCTTTGTTCTGGCACAGCCAGTAATTCTGGGTCTTGTTGAGTGATGCTTAAAGCCAAAGAAGTAAATGAAGTTTTTTTGCGTAGAGAATGAGCAAGGTTTTTTGTCGAGACATCGGGCTTTTGCATCCAGCATCCGATAGGAGCTTGTGATGGTTGAAATGTACTCCAAAAACCGAATTTGCTTTGTACAATAATAGCCATAGCTTGTATGGCGTTCCCTGCTCGGTATATGGCTATTTTTTCAGTTCCTGTGCCAAAGTGTGTGATGAGCGGCACTACAAAATTGCTGTCTAATAACGGTGTAGATGTTGTCTCGTTGTTGAGTTGATCCCATTGATTTGAATGAGCCTTAAAATCACTTATAGGGTAAAGGCTCCAGCCTGTTACTTGCATCGTGTCGTCCACTTCGTTATTTGATCGCGTGTATGATTTTCTCAATCATCCAGTCGAGTTCTTGAGATGTTAATTCTTGGTGGCAAGGAAATTGAAATACATGAGCAGAAAGCCTCATGCTATTTGGGCAAACCTCTTGGTTTATTTGGTCATCAAGAAACTCACCAAATCTCCAAATAGGGATTCCTTGGCATTTGAGAGTATCAAATGCTTTTTCGGGAGTGTTTACAAATAGTGGAAAAACAAGGGGTACGCACTCTTCGTTTAAAGTGTTAAATAATGGGTGAGCATTTTCAAGACCGACAAGAGCAGTGTACAGCTTTTCGTAGTTGGCTCTGCGTTTAGAGATGATTCGTTTGTAGTCGCTTTTTTTGATGGTCATCAAAGAGGGAGTTGAAGTGTTTTTATGGATCCAGTTTTGATCAAGGCCGTAGCCACCTTCAGAAGATGAAGGGCTGATAGCGGTGCTACCACTACTTTTTCGAAGGTGCTTGATAGAGTTCCACGCCAACTCTTTTACTTTTAATATAGCTTTTAATAACTTACCCAGAAAGCCAAAACGCCCGTAATTTATTGCTCTCTCGACAATGTTAAAAAATGATTTCAATTGCAGTGATATAGGTTGAGATTCAAGATTTATTGCGTTTAGAGAGTGTTTTGATGAGGCTAATACACCGCCGTCGAAGCAAGGGAAAAACTTCATACTGCTCGCTATTGCATAGTCTCCAATGGTGCCTACGGGTACACCACCTTTTGAACCGAAAAAGGCATGAGCGCAATCTTCTATTAAGACAATGCTCTTTTCTTTGCACAACTCTTTTACTTTACACAGATCTTGGATACGCCCGAAGTAATGAGTAACAATAATGGCTTTTGTAGATGAAGTGATTTTACTTAGTATATTGTCATCATTAATTGAAGTATCTGCATTGATTTGATAAAAAACAGGTGTGGCTGTACGCCATAATACAGGTGATATCATTGATTCACAGTGATATGCAGGGATTAACACTTCGTCTTTTTCAGCGATGCCCGCATGCTCTAAGGCCAGTGCTATGCCTGCCCGGCCACTAGTAACATGAATTTGTTGAGAGTTGGATAGTATTGAATTAACTTCTCGGGATTTAGATGAGAATTTGATTGATTTTTCAGACAATACTGGTGCTAAAGGGATTGCCGGTGAAGGGTAGAAAACCCGATTTTTTTGTTGCATGTTCATCCCTTGTCCTTACTTTCTAACCATAGCTCAAGCACCATAAGAATCCAGATAAGCTCGCCATAGTAAGCTGCGTGTCCATCGCGGTGTAGTTTTATCAAATGATCCAAAAACTCTGCTTTAAAATATGAACGCTCTTTTAATCTCAGTAAGCTTTCATAGGCTAGGTCTTGCAAGGGTTTATGTGTTTGCATCCAAACCCCGAATGGAAGACCAAATCCTTGTTTTTTCTTGGTGATCGTTTCATTTGGAAGCCAGTTTGTCATGGCTTCTTTATAGAAATAACGCAGCTTTTGTCCTTTTAGCTTCCAGTCATCGGGTATTTCACAGGCCAGTGCCAACATCGCATCGTCAAGCATAGGGTAGGCAACTTCGACACCCGCTAGTGCGCACATGTGGCTAACTTTTCTTAAATCGTTATCAGCAAGCGTAAACTGCCAATCTAGAAAAAGCATTCTGCTCAAAGATGTTGCATTCTCGGGAGCGCTATAGACTGACTCTAATAATTCCAGAGGGTAACTGGTCGAAATTTGATTTACAAAGTCATCATCGAATATTTCTGACGGTGCATGCTGGTTAAGGAAATTATAAGTCTGCATACGACCGGGAAGAGATATGTTTGCCTGATTGACGTAACTATTTGCTTTACTTACTAATGGCAATTGTTTTGGGAATGCTTTCAATAAAGGTTCTATCGCATTAGAGCGTAAGCCTTTAGGGATGCTGTTATATACTTCAAATATTTTTTGTTTCGCATAGCGCTCATTGCCAGCAAAAAGCTCATCACCACCATCACCGCCTAGCAGTAATTGCACACCATCTTTGGCTGCTTCTTTTGCACAAAAGTAGGCAGGAAGAGCGGAAGAATTGCCAAAGGGCTCGTCATAACTAGCAACGATCTTTGGTAAAGCATCCACAATGTCTTCTGGCGTAACATAATACTCGTGTAGTTTTACGCCAAAATGTTTTGCAGTGATGCGAGCAAAAGCCATTTCATCATAGCCTTTAGCAGAAAAACCGATGGAATAAGCGTGTGCTTGGTTGTCGCTCAACTCAGAGAGCATTCCTGTAACCGTTGAGCTATCTAAACCACCACTGAGAAATGCGGCTACAGATTTATTTTGAGGGACTGCGCGTTGTACTGACTCTTTTAATATTACGCGCAGCTGTTCGCATTTGATTTCAAAGCTTGATGATTGAGTCTGTTTAAACGTTGGTAACCAGTATCTATTTTGGTTTATTTTGCCTTCTTTCCAGTATATGGAATGGCCCGCTAGTAGCTTATTCATACCTTCATAAATAGGCGTTGGGCTTGGGACCATGTGAAAGTATACGTAGTTGTATAATCCTTGATCTCTTAGTTTTGTGCTTACGGAATCGTGCGCAAGTACGGTGCCTGCACTACTACCAAAGATAATGCGTTTGCCGCATTGGGTATAATACAGTGGAATACTGGCTAGGCGGTCAACACCGGAAAATAGTGTCTGACTGTTGTTATCAATAACGACAAAAGCAAAAGAACCTTGAATGTGTTTAGCGCATTCCTTGCCTTCTGATTTGTATAAACTGAGTAACGTGGCAGCATGGTTCTGCTGTTCTGCTAACTCTGTTAATTCCTTTGTAGGCCACCAAGGCGTACCAATGACAGTAACGCTAATGTTATTCGCTTCGTGAACCTCAGCCGTTGAGGCTAGGTGCATTTGCGAAGAGTTATCAATTGGTATAGATGTAATTGTCAGCGGACTATTCAGTGCTTGTTTCATGTTCATGGCATTTGTAGTGCCATTAGTAGCGCCTGTAGTATCTAACCAACCATAAAATGCAGGCGTTAACAGTGGCGTAGAAGAGTCATTTATTTCATGGCTATGTAAGCTATTTACTACATTCCCTGTCATTTTATGCCTTAGTGTCTGCTATTGTTAAGATTTTATGGTTTATGCTATACACAAACGGTACTCAGTTTATCGTGCTTTTTTAATAATGTCGTTATTGTTTTGCTTTTCGGATTAGTATTTATGTTCGTAGCAATTTTGCCGAATTATTCCGAGATGTTAACATGGCGATCGTGAGTTTTACCTTAATGGCATGTTTGTGATGGGAGTTTTGTGTGATTACATTGGATGAAGTGAAGCAGCTTATAGGGGATGCTTTGCAACTAGGTTCTAGAGTTGATGACTATGATGAATCTACACCTTTACTTGGCAGTATTCCTGAATTTGATTCGATGGCTGTAGTGATGGTGATAACCGCTATTGAAGAGAACTATGGTGTAGCTGTTGAGGATGATGAAATTAGTGCTGAAGTGTTTGAAACGATAGGGACACTCTTTAGTTTCGTAAATGATAAAGTTTCTGCGTAAATAGTGTAGTAAAAACTCTATGACTCCCCAGTTTGTTAATGGTCCTTCGGGGCGCCTGTTTATCACACAGCACTTTGCTAAGACTGCTGTTGCATCAGAATGTGTTATTTATTTACCTGCATTTGCAGAAGAGATGAATAAGTCAAGAAGCATGGTGCGAGCTCAGGCTGCTGCTTTTGTGAGTGCTGGTGCTACAGTCATTGTGCCTGATCTATTTGGGACGGGTGATAGCGAAGGTGATTTCGGCGATGCAAATTGGGATGTGTGGAAGCTGGATGTTCGTTATTTGGTTTTGAGCGCTCAGGAGCAAGGTGCTAAAAAGATTACCTTGTGGGGGTTGCGAATGGGTGCATTAATGGCACTAGACCTAATAGATGAAGGTTTAGAAGGTGTGTCTGAGTTAATTCTGTGGCAGCCTATCCATAGCGGTGAGCAGATGCTGACGCAGTTTTTAAGACTGCGCATGGCTGCCGGAATGATGGCAGGCGAGCAAGAAACGGTTGCGCAGTTGAGAGAGCGGCTTAGTGCTGGAGAGAAGCTTGAAGTGGCTGGGTATGATGTAGCTCCCTCAATGTTGTCTCAATTGGATCAAGTTTCATTAAAGAAGATGGCTTTAAAGCGGCCACTGAAAATTAATTGGCTGGAAATAGTTGCCTCTGAAGGGCGAGCTTTATTGCCTGTATCACAAAAATTAATCGCTTTGTGGCAATCTCAAGATATTGAAATTTATTCTAAAGCGGTTGTTGGTGATCCCTTTTGGACAACTCAAGAGATAACGCTAGCACCTAATCTTGTTGATGAAACAACACAGTTAATTACGCCTTCATTGACGTCAGGTATCTCTTCAACTGAATTGCCAGCATCTAGGTTGACTGACTCTGAGCTCGTGGTTCCTGAATGTGAGCCTCCGTCGAAGGGATTAGCGCAAGCATTAAATTCTGAGCAGCCTTTTGTGTTTTCTTGTGAAGGTGAGGAGTTAGTTGCTGTACTGCATTTGCCTAATAGTCCTGAAAAAGCAAAGGAAATTGGTGTGTTAGTGATTGTTGGTGGGCCTCAATACCGTGTTGGTAGCCATCGTCAATTTTTACATCTTGCACGGCACTTAGCTAAAGAAAATATTCCTGTCATGCGTTTTGACTATCGCGGGATGGGAGATGCTTCTGGCGACCTGTTAGGTTTTGAAAATGTCCAAGTAGATATTCAACACGCCATAGATAACTTCATGCACAAAGTACCTGGACTTGATGGTGTTGTGTTGTGGGGTCTGTGTGACGCGGCGTCGGCGGCGTGCTTTTATGCACCGAGTGATAAGCGAGTTGTGGGGTTAGTGATTTTGAACCCGTGGGTACGAAGTGAGGCCGGTGAAGCTAAAGCATTTTTGAAGCATTATTATTTGCAGCGTTTGTTTTCTCGTCAACTTTGGTCAAAAGTCATAAAGGGCGATTTCAATATATCCGCTTCTTTGGCTTCTTTAGTATCTCTGCTTAAACGCACTAGTAGCTCTGAAGAGACTAGTGTTGAGGGAAGTGAAATAGCTTCTACTGTTGAGCCTCTTAAGCAACCTTCTACAAACTTACCAGAAAAAATACAGTCTTCGCTTAAAGCCTATCAAGGCCCTGTTCAATACATCATGAGCGGAAATGACCTCACTGCTGCTGAATTTGATGATGCGGTTAAAGGGTCAAAAAGTTTTACACGATTACTTAAACAAAAAAGAATACAACGCGAAGATTTAAAAAGTGCAGATCATACTTTTTCTAAACGTGAATGGAGAGATAAAGTAGCAACATGGACAGTGAACTGGATTCGCACGCTCTAAACAAGGTTCTTTTGATCGCCTTTCATTATCCGCCGCTTAATGTAAGTAGCGGGATTCAAAGAACACTCGCTTTTTCGCGTTACCTACCCGAAAACGGTTGGCAGCCAATAGTGCTTTCCGCTAACCCTAGAGCTTACCCTTCTGTGAGCGATCAACAGCTAAGGGATATTCCTCAAGGTACGCTTGTTAAACGAGCTTTTGCGCTAGACTCTGCTCGGCACTTTTCTTTTAAAGGGCGCTACCTTGATATTCTGGCTTTACCTGATAGGTGGGTAAGTTGGTTGTTAGGTGGTGTTATGTCAGGCTTGAAACTTGTACGGTCTCAAAAGCCTACTGTTCTTTGGTCAACTTATCCTATAGCTACGGCGCACTTAATAGGTTTAGTGTTACAGCGTTTAACGGGGCTGCCTTGGGTGGCTGATTTTCGAGATGCAATGCTAGATGATGTTTATCCAGCTCCCGGGGCTAGGAGGCGATGCCATGCTTGGATCGAAAGAAAAGTAGTAGAGGCTTGTTCTGCTGCAGTTTTTACTACGCCGGGCGCGGTTGAATTATATAGGCTACGTTACCCTCATATTTCTGATAATAAGTGGCATTTGATACCCAATGGCTTTAATGAAGAAATATTCAAAGAAGTTGAAATTGAATCTAAGAGTAACCTAGAAGCGGGTGAGCTGAAGCCTTTTTTATTGCTTCACAGTGGAGTGCTGTACCCCTCTGAACGCGACCCTCATGCTTTTTTTGATGCAATTTCTGAATTGAAAAATGAAGGTAAGGTATCTGGTCAATATCTTAGTGTGGTTTTGCGAGCGACTGGGCATGATGAGCTTTATCAGTCTGTGCTAGATAGATTGAATATTAATGATGTGGTTACGTTGGCGGATGGAGTTTCTTATCGAGAGGCGCTGTCTGAAATGCTGAGCGCCGATGGACTATTGGTTTTTCAGGCATCGAACTGCAATCATCAAATTCCCGCTAAAATATATGAATACTTTCGTGCTCAGCGACCTATCTTAGCATTGACTGATAGCCGGGGAGATACTGCAAAAACGTTACTTGAAGCGGGCCAAGGTTCAATTGTTGCTTTAGATGATAAGGATGCTATTAAGGCCGGTCTAGATACCTTTCTTCAAAAAGTTCGGGCTGGAAAAGAAACAGGCGTAACAAAGGAGGCTGCACACAAATATTCTAGAAGAGCTTTTTCAGCAGAGTTAGGAAAAGTGTTTAATAAGGTTAGTCGCGTGAGTATAAAGTAAACCCATGTTTGAATGGGTTTACGCATTACGTTTATTTGATGAGTGGGTTATACCAAAATTTCTGCAGGATGGGGATGGCTTAGAAAATCCCTTGGACTAGCGCTGAGGCCATAAGCGCCAGATTGGTAAACGGCTATCAAGTCACCTATAGACACTTCAGGTAATACTGTTTTATCAGCGATGATATCTAACGGTGTGCATAAAGGGCCGACAATATTAACTTTTTCAGTTGTTTGGCTTGTTACGCGATTAGCGATACAAACAGGGTAGTTTTTGCGAATAATTTGTCCGAAGTTCCCAGAAGCGGATAAGTGGTGATGTAGCCCGCCGTTGGTTATTGCATATTTTTCTCCGCGCGACTCCTTGCATTCCACTACTTCACTGATATAAAGCCCTGCTTCACCTACAAAATATCGCCCTAGCTCCATGACAATTTCTGCTTCAGGTAGGCGTTCTTGTGCCTCTTTTATCAAGGGCTTCAGGTTTTCTGCAATTTCACTTAGGGGTAAAGTTGCTTCGCCTGGAAAGTAAGGGATACCTAAGCCGCCGCCAATGTTCAACCAGGTGATGGGTTGTGGGGCAAACTCAGCTAATCGATATGCTAAAGCAAAGGTTTTGGTTTGTGCTTCGATAATGGCTTCAGGGCGAAGGTTTTGAGAGCCGCTAAAGATATGAAAGCCTTTGAAGTTAAGGTTAAGTTGTCCGCAGCGCTGCAGCATTTCAGGCACACGTTCCGCATCAACGCCAAAAGGCTTTGGTCCGCCACCCATTTTCATGCCGGATGTTTTTAATTCAAAGTCTGGATTAACACGAATAGATACATTTGGAAGAACAGAAATAACATCACCTATTTGAGCAATACGCTCCATTTCTCCTTCAGATTCCATATTGATGATAATACCCGCCGCGACAGCTGATCTTAGTTCTGCATCCGTTTTTCCTGGGCCGGCAAAGCTTATGGTTAGCGGGTCAATGCCTGTGTTTAACGCTACCTGCATTTCTGCTACAGAGGCAACATCAATACCATCAGTCAATTGAGAGAGGTGTTGGACCACTGATGGCATAGGGTTTGCTTTCATGGCGTAATGTAAGTGCAGTCCTTCTGGCAATGATTCGCGTAAGGTTTTAACTTTTTTTGTCATGATGTTGCGGTCATAAACGTAAAAAGGTGTTTTCCCTGTGCGTATAGCAAGGCGCTCAATAGATATCCCACCGGCGTGAAGGTGATTGTCAATCACCGGAAACCAGTCCATGTTGGCATGCTTAGGTGCTTCTTTCATTAAGATGAAGACTCCTGAAAAATGTCTTTAAATTCGGCAGCAAGTGTTTTTCGATCAATCTTGCCGTTTTGGTTTCGCGGTAACGTATCTACAAATATAATTTTTTTAGGTAGCATGAAATTGGGGAGTTCTTTTTGGCAATACTTAATAAGAGGTTGTTCGTTGCATTCGGGGTCAGCAGTTACTAGAAGTAAGATTGCTTGTCCTAATAGGGGGTGTGTTATTCCTAAAGCCACAGCCTCTTTTATTAATCCTGAGTTATATAGAACTTCTTCTACTTCAGTAGGGCTAACACGATAGCCAGATGTTTTTATCATTTCATCTTTTCTGCTAATGAAATATAAAAAACCTTCTTCATCTTTTTTAACCTGATCACCCGACCAAACAGCGATCTCAGTGAGTGGTATCTCAGAGTGTTTGCTTGGTATGGGCTTGAAGCGTTCAGCCGTTTTTGCAGGATCATTCCAGTAGCCCATGGAAACTAAAGACCCTCGATGTACTAGTTCGCCTGGTTCGCCTGGTGCGCACTCACTTCCGTCTTCTCTGAGGACTAAAACTTCAGCATTTGGTATCGCTTTACCCATTGATTCAGGCCGAATGGCGACTTGCTCTGGAGGAAGGTAGGTTGATCTGAATGCCTCTGTTAAACCGTACATAAGAAAAATTTCTGTAGAAGGGAGTGACCTAACAAGTTTCTGGGTTGTTGCTACTGGCATTGCTCCCCCCGTATTCGTTAGATAGCGGATAGAGCTTTGTGATTCATTGGGCCATTCAAGTTCAGCCAATTGATTCCATAGAGGTGGGACTGCAGCTAGCCCGGTAATTTTGAATCGAACAGCCGCTTTAATAACATCTCGTGGTAATAAGTAATCCATTAACACGACCGAGGCTCCCACAGAAAAAGCTGTGGTTAGTTGGCTAAGGCCGTAATCAAAGCTGAAGGGAAGTACTGCTAGTAAGCGGTCGGTAGCGGTGTTCTTTAAATAGCTTGCAACGCTGGATGCCCCAGTAAGCATATTTTTATGTGAAAGAATGACGCCTTTTGGGTTACCTGTGCTGCCGGAAGTATACAGAATAGCAGCCATGTCTGTATCTATGCGTCGAGTAGTGTAGGTTTTCGTATTTGTTTCAGTAGGAGGTGTGTTCCAGCGAGTAATTGTTACTTGAGGTAGTAAACCCTCTGGGATTTCACGTTCATCGATGAGAATAATGGATCGAAGGTCGTGGCAATCGATGAGGGTGCTCTCAAGCAGCTTAAGGCGATCAGATGATGTTATTAGTGTGCGGACATTGCAGTCTTTAAGAATATAAGAGACTTGTGTCGGTTTTAGTAGTGGATTAACAGGGACAAACACTCCGCCAGCATGTGCTGTACCAAAAATACTAAAAACCGTCTCAGGTATTTTAGGTAAGTAGACGGCAACTCTTTCCCCAGGCAAAGTGTTTAGCCTAAGAAGCTTTTGGCTGGCTTGCTCTATTTGGTGCTTCAAATCAGAATACGTAAAAACCTCATTTTTAAAAAGCAAAGCAATGGCATTTGGCGTTATATTAGCTTGCTTATGAATCAGGTCGTGTAGTAATTCTGGCATGTTGCATCCTTATGGTAGGGAAACGATGAGAATAGTCCCTAATGGTTACTTATTATAACTTGATATGAACGGCTGTAGTGCTTGTATACTGGTTTGCAGTAAATGATATCAAAGGAAGGGTTATGTTCTGTAGAAAATTTTTTATGTTATTGGTATTTTTGTGTTTGGATGTATGGAGCCTGAATCTTTATGCTGGATTGCCCGATACTATTGATAAAATTCGAGGAAGTATTGTTGCAGTTGGAAGCGTTTATCCTAATAAGCAAGTTGCTGGTCGAAAGCCTAAGGCGACTTATAGTGGTACGGGGTTTGTTATAGGCAATGGACGTCAAGTAATCACCAATTATCATGTTATTGCTGGCCGAAAATTAGATGTAGATAAAAATGAAGTGTTGGCAGTATTTAGCGGGCGTGGGAAAAAGGCTAAGGCGAGAAGAGTAAAGGTTATTCGCACCGATGTTGATCATGATCTAGCACTACTAGAGTTTGATGGGCCTGCATTGCCTGCGATGGAGCTTGCAGGAACTAAATGGTTGCGTGAGGGGCAAGATGTTGCATTTACTGGATTCCCTATCGGCATGGTTTTGGGTGTTTACCCAATAACACATAAAGGGATTATTGCTTCTATCACGCCAATTGTTATTCCAGCGCAATCTTCCAAGCAGCTGACGGCGGCCCAAATAAAACGTTTAAGATCCCCTTTGCAGGTTTATCAATTGGATGCTATTGCATACCCAGGTAATAGTGGTAGTCCTGTCTATGAAGTGAATAGTGGGCGTGTTTTAGGGGTGGTTAACAGTGTGTTTGTTAAAGGTACAAAAGAGTCTGTACTAGAGCGGCCATCGGGTATTAGTTATGCTATTCCTGTTAAGTATGTTCATCATTTGTTGAAAGGTCTTTAACAGAGTTACTAGTAAGAGGGGCTTGGATGTGTTGTCTGTATTGCTTCGTAAGTTCAGGAAAAAGCCGTCATTATCTGTGCTGGTAGTGTGTATGGAGAATATTTGTCGCTCACCTATTGCTGAGGGGGTGTTGAAAAAAGCTTTATCTGCTCAGGGCTTGGCTGGTGCGGTTAGAGTTGAGTCTGCGGGTACGTATGCTTCTCAGCCCGGTAGTAAACCGGATGTTAGGGGAGTAAGAGTTGCTGAGCAAAATGGAGTGGATATTTCCAAGATTCGAGCAAGAAAAATTCGAGAGGATGACTTCTTGGAATATGACTTTATTTTGGCTGTTGATAGAGATAGCTTATCTGCTCTTGAAAGAATGCAACCTATAGAGGTGAAAAGTAAGGTCATGCTATTTATGTCATATGCAACCGGTCAGGGTGAGTATGAAATACCTGATCCATATTATGGAAACGATGAGGGATTCTATAACGTGTTGAATTCTATCGAGTTTGGGGCGGAAGGTTTAGTAGAACACCTGAAAAGATGTATAGATAATGGTTTTTAATAGCAATGTGTCAGGTTTTTTAACGTTTATTTGTTTAGTTATATCAATGAGTTAAAAGCGCTGGTGGTTTTAAGTAGAGATTCAATGATTGGTCTGTCGGTTTTTTTTACACGGAAGAAGAGTAAATAAAAGGGAATGAAATATAAGTCTTTTAAATCATATGCTTAGGTTTGTTTTTAATGTTGGCATATGAATTGCTTTAAACTTACTACTAGAAATAAAGTACCTTACAGCTCAAGGGTGAACGAAATGAAAAAATTATTATTAGCAGCAACATTGATCGCAGCTAGTGGAAGTGTAACGGCTCAGCAGTTTTATTTAGATAATGGCGTTGATTTTGGTGGTGTTGGCTTAGCTGATGATAAAGTATGCGCTACGTGTACTTCATTGAAAGATCAGTTTGGTTTTACCTACAACTCTGTATCAACAATCACTGATGCAGACATGAATGGTATTACTACAGGTGATGCTATTACTACTAATGCTGGTTATGACGGTTCTACTGGTACATTCTTCAATGGTGGTCTGGGTACTAACTATGTAAATGGTTTTCTTCCTGCTGAAACTATTGGTGACTCAGACAACGGTTATGGTCCTGCCGGAGATTGGTTCATTACGTTCGGAATTAAAGACTGGGCTGGTACTGTTACAGTCGATGGTTCTGGAAATGTATTCCCAACATATGGTACTGGACTTCTAGAGTTTTATGTAACTACTGATAGCGGTGTGACATATAACAACTTTATGGATGTTAACATGACTACCGGCTTTGTTACTGGTACTGGTAGCTTGTTAAGCGGAACTGTAGATTTCACAGCAGTTGATGCAGGTTTCAATAACTTGTTCAATGTTGGTGGCGCTGGTGCTTGTGGTGGTTTAAATGGTTTCTTTGATATTTGGTCTGCTTGTGGTCCTGCCGGTCTTGATGAGTTAGATATTGATTTCACTGGTCACTTCGATAGTGATGTGGATTTGAGTTCTTTTGCTCCTGGTCCTGTAGCTGATACATTTGTTGTTTCGACTGATCATGATGGAAGCGGACGTTTCGCTGTTCCTGAGCCAGGTACGTTGTCTTTGTTAGGTTTGAGTCTTCTTGGTTTAGGTGGATTCAGAATGCGCAAAACATCGAAAAAACTAGCTAGCTAATATTTTAGCTGGACTAAAAGAGGGAGCCATTGGCTCCCTTTTTTATTGCTGTTTGTAATGAAAAGTAATTAGTTGTCGTTAAGAATTTGTTTAATCCTTCGGTACATGATTTTTTGTATAGGGTTTTTGTTTCCAAAAGGGCGCCAGCTTTTTTTCAGTTTGTTTAGGTAGGCGTCAAAGTGTAATCCGTGTGGTGCGCATACAATATCCCCTCTATTTAACAAAAGCTTGAGAACCTGTGTGCAGGCAACGCCTGCGCTTATTTCAATGCCCATCACGGTAGAGGGTACCTTTTCATGCAAGAAGTTGACTGAGGACCTGTCTACTAAATACTTTCGCTGCAAAACAGTGGGTGATACGCCCATGATGAAATAAATAATTTGATCTTCAAAGCTTAGGCCTTCCAATGCGAAATACTCTTCAAAGCTCATTTTGCCTGGCAGAAAAATTAAAAAGGCTGTCCCCATACCCATTGGGGCTGCGGTAATGGCGGGAATACCCAATTCATAACAACGTGCAAAAACTTTGCGTCGTATTTCTAAGGCGAAAATATCAAGGCTGTCGACATATATATCTACGTCCTTTAGAAACTCATCGAGGTTTTGTTCGGTTATGCCGTTCTCAAAGAGTTTGATATCTAGCTCAGGGTTAATGTCTGAAATAGTTTCTTTCATAACCGCTGCTTTAGGTCGCCCTATGGAAGAAAGGGTCGCTCCATATTGGCGGTTGAAGTTTGGGTAGTCAAAATCATCAAGATCAGCAATATTGAAATTACCAATGCCTAGTCGTGTTAGAGTGATTAGGTGACTACCACCGACACCACCTAGTCCTCCAATGGCTATACGGCTATTTTGAATAGTTGTTTGTTCAGCTTCTGTCACCCAGCCTATATTTCTAGAAAATGCTTGGGAGTAATTAAACATTGTAAGCTCCTGTCAGTGGTCCATGTGCAAATGAAGTCCGTATTAGCTTCATTGTGTATAGATAAAGGTAATCATATTCTAAATTTAGAATAGATTACCTTTTGTATACATGCTCGTATTGAAGGAGGAATAGATACTATTTGATAAAGTATTTATTTTAACTGCTTGATTGTTTCTAAAGTATCTTTGATCTCGGGGCTATTTGGTGCAAGAAGTAATGCTTTTTCTGCGTATGCTTGTGCTTGTTGTAGGTCTGTATCTTTCAATAACCATGCTAGATTATTTAAAATGACAGGATTGTTATTTTCAATATCAACAGACTTCTTGTAAGCAGAGATGGCGGCTTGGTTTTCATTGTTTTTAAGGTGCAGACCACCTAGGAGGGCAAGCAAGTTAGCGTTGTTGGGTTGTGACTCTAAGGCCCTTGTTATAAATTGAATGGCCCCGCTGTCATCACCTAGCTTCCAGTATGTGTGTAGAATTTTTTTAGCAATAGTGTCATTCGAATTTTGTGAAAATACATCAAGATAAAGCTTTAGAGATGTATTGAAATCACCTTCTAGGGAGCTTATGTCTGCTCGAAGGATTTTGTTGTAAATATTGTTGGCTGCGATGCTATCAGCAGTGTTTAGGTATTCGTTCGCTTTTACTAGGTCTCGTTCCTGAATTGATATTTCTACAAGAGCAAGAAGGGCGGGTAAGAATTGAGCATTTCTTTCGATTGATACGTGCAATGCATTTTTGGCTTCAGCATTTTTATTGAGAGCCTGAAGCGCAGTGTATTTAAGGTAGTGAGGAAGTGAGGAATTGTCCACAAGGCTTATCGATGTGTTGTACTCCTCGAGTGCTCTATCATATTCTCTTAGCATCATTCTCGCGTTACCCAAAGCAATAAAAACCAGTGGGTTTTTATTGTCTTTGAAGTTAGAGAGCTCCCTAATAGCAAGAGAGGGCTTACCTTTTTTGAGTAGAAGCTTGGCAAGCGTGATTCCCGCTCTTTCATTGTCTTTAGTAATATCTTTAGCTTTTATCAGTAGAGATTCTGCCCGATCCAATTTCTGGGTATTTATAAGATGTTCGGCATATTCGATCATTAGTTCAGAATTGTTCGGATTCGATTTAAGAGCAGTTTCAAAGAGGTTATTGGCTTTTTGTGCTTCTCCTTTTCTAATAGCTATTATGGCTAGCTGTCGTAAGGCAGGTGCGTAGCCGGGTTTAGCTTCGATAGATTCATTGAATAATCTTTCGGCTTCGGGGAAGTTGCCGTCTATTAAATGAATGGTACCAGATAGACTTTTAAGCTGAGCAGTTTCTTGTTGCTCTTTGGGTAGCGCGTCGATTATTTTAAAGGCATTTTGGAAGTTTTCTGCTTTCAAGTTGGCTTGAACTATGGCCAGTTGAGCTGCAGAGTATTGTTTGCTTGTTTTAGGAATTTTATTTAATTCTGCTATCGCGCCATCGTAATTGTTTTGAGCAATCAGACTTCGTGCTAACCCTATTAGCAAAGCGCTTTCGTCAGGTTTCTGCTCTAGTGCCTTGGCATAGTAGCGGCTGCTTTCTTCAGGGTTGCCATTAATTAGTGCAGCATTAGCCATTAATGCAAGAGAGGGAAGATCCGGATTTTCATTTGCCAAAACAGATTTTAAAGTATCAAGTGCGCGGTCAGGGTCGTTCTTTAAAACTTGAACGAGTCCAAGTAGGCGTCTCGATTGAATATGATTAGGAAACTTGTTAGAAAATTCATTTAGCTGCCGCTCTGCCTGCTCAAAATTTTTCTCTTCAGCATTGACTGTCCCTAAAAGAAGTAATATGCCTGGGAAGTTGTCGCTGTAGCCAATGATTTGTTCACCAAAAGCTTTAGCTGCGGTGTAGTTTTTATCATGCAGTGCTATAAATGCTTGTGTGTAAATGAGCTTAACATCTTTGGCTATCATGTTTTTATAATAGCCTTTATTGAGTGCGCTCATTTCGTCTTTTGCTTTATCCATATCTCCTGACGTTATGTATGTGAATGCAAGGTTCCTGCTCACAATAAATTGTAAGTAATTCTTTTTATTCGTGATGTGTTTTTTTGCTTGTAGTAATGAATCAATAGATTCGTTTGTCTTTTTCTGGATGCTATCAATATCAGCCTTCGTGATCCAGGCACGTATATTGTCGCTATTTTTATCGATGGCTTCGCTAATCAGAGTAGATGCTTTATCAAAATCTTTACTGGCCATCGCAATTCTAGCAAGACCTTGGCGAGCTCTGCTTGAATCGGGGTTTAGGCTAAGGGTGTTCGAAAAATGTTTGTTTGCAGTCGAAATATCTCCTAGCTGTAGGTATGCCTCGCCTAGAAAAATATTCTTTTCAGCCTGTAAGGCTGGTGTATCTGTATCAACGGGTTGGAACTTTGTTATTACTTCTTCAGAGCTACCTTGAAGTAAAAGAGACTCCCCCAGCAGTGGAAGGATAGCGTCTTTATTGTTGCTTGATTCAAGCGCCTTTTTGAATTCAATTGATGCTGTACGAGAGTTGCCAGTAGTTAGAAAAATTTTGCCTAAAAGTAAGCGGGCTTCACTGTAGCTGGAATTCTGTTGAAGAGCGTTCTTTAATTCGATTTCACTGGTTTTAAAGTCTTGTGCATCAAAGCTTTTTTGAGCATTTTTGAGGTGTTGCTCAGGTGTTGTTGAGGAGCCGTTACAGCCTTGAATGACAAGAAGTGCTGCTAAACTAGTAGTTGCGATGAGTGCTTTGGTATGGGCTTTAAGGCGGCTTGGCATTTGTAACGCTCTTCCTTGTGAACTTTAAGGGTATTATATTTAACATTAGTATGTAGCTAAAACAATATCGTTAGTTATTTTTGACATTATTCTTGCTGCTTTGTGAGGTGAGGGCTAATCTTTTAATAAACAATCATGCTGTAATTCTACCTGGGGCAATCGGGCTAGAGCTATCGGGATGTGCTTAACATAACACTAGTATGGATGGTCATAGGCATGGTAGGTACTTTAGCAGAAAATTTTCAGCGATATTTTACAGTTGATTTTGCCTTTGATGAGCATGTGAAGAGTGAAGTGTTTCGGACACGATTTAATGTTTATTGCAAAGAATTTGAATATGAATCTGTGGAGAACTTCCCGGATGAGCAAGAGTTTGATGATTATGATCAGTTTTCTTTGCATTGTGTTATTAGGCATAAAGAGTCGGGTGTTGCTGCGGGGTGTGTAAGATTGGTTCCTGCAGAAATTGAAAAACTGTCTTCTCTCCTGCCATTTGAGAAATACTGTTTAGATAGTATAGATCATGAGTTTGTTGATGGGTTGTCTCTTGATAGGAATACTGTTTGTGAAATTTCGCGACTGGCAGTAGATAGTTCTTTTAGACGACGACCCAATGAGGGTGTTGACCGTTTTGGTAATGCTCGAGAACTAACATTTGGTGATGAGGAACGACGTGTTTTTCCATTAATTGCAGTATCTGCTTTTCTAGCATCAACATCATTAACTGTATTGACGAAAAGGACAAATGTCTTCGCAATGATGGAACCATTCCTGCCTAGGCTTTTGAAGCGATCTGGTATCGTATTTCATCGTGCTGGCCGTGATGTGGATTATCATGGTGTAAGAGCTCCTTACTTCATTACGACGCAGTCAGCATTAGATAATATGAAGCCAGAATTGAAAGAGCTGTATGAAGCTATTCATACTAAGATTTGTGCCGAATATAGATCTTTTTTTCCAGAGTAGATTGTTTGCATCTCATTCATTTGTCGTGCCAGTAATGCTTAGTCGTATGTGCTAGCTTTTTGAGACATGCTTGTCTGCTCGAATAAATCCCTAAATTCAGTATGGTTTTAACGAAAAGAATGTTGGGGTAATGAATTAGGCGGGAGAGTTAAGGGGTGTTAGAGATATAAGCGAGCTGAAGAGTAAAAATTGACAGTTTACGATGCCGTAGCACTCGTAAGTTTGTAGTGCAGAGGTGCTCTTCTCGCTTTGGAATGGCTTAACTAATATGTGGAGGCTGTCGTTACTTTTTAAGTACGATAGACGATTTCTATCAATACTTATTTTGTGTGACGTATAAACCATAGGGTTTCGTTTAAAGTCTAGTTTTTCTTTGATAGCTTTCTCTAATAAAGCGCACGAAATGAGCGAGCAGGGAAAAATCTCTGGAAAATTAGCTTTCCCTTCGATTTCATCAAAAAAAATCGATTGTTCAACAAGAGAGCCTGATAAAAAGTTTTTCGCATTACTGGTGTTCATAAATTTTCTTTTAATGAAAAACCCCGTGTCCTCTAAAAACTCTCTGTCAGAAGAGCTTTGTAGTTTACTTAAGTCGGGTAAATTGAGAGAGGGTAGAAATAAAGGGCGAGTAGATTCTTTTTTATACCCCATCATGCAAAGCTTTCCGGAAGATTTGATGCTGACTCTATTGCTAAGCGTGGGATTGTTGGTGTCGTTAGTGAATAAGCTTTTGTTAATTTTTATTTCAACTTCTTGTTCGGGCTTTACAGGGTTGGCAAATGAGAACTGGTAGTTGCTGTATTGCAGGTTGTGTTGGGAAATTAAGATTTCTTCTTGGTTTTTGGATCGATGATCCCTAATAGCTCCTTCAATGAACTCTTCTAATTGAAAGCCTAATGCGATTGGCCCGTTGAAAGGGTTTTTGAAGATTTGCTCCCACTTTTTTTTGTCATGGAAAAGGTTGAAATCATCTGTGGAATTTCGGGCAACATCTATATGTAACAAGCTAAAAGTATTGGCTTTTGTATGTGTGGGCATGCTGCTGTCCTTGGAGTCAGGCCTAGTTAAATTGGATGATATAGTAAGAAATGTCTTATCAAAACAGGAAAAAAGTCGGGTTCTGATGTATATTTACTATTCAGCTGTAGGTCATTTCAGGATGGTATCCTAGCTCTTAATCGTAATATAAAATCTATAGCGTTTATATAAAATGCTACCTTTTATTACAAAATGAAAAATGAAGTTTACGTTTACAATTGTTAAGTAGGGAATCGTTCATGGATAAAGTCAATGCTCGTTATGATAGATCTGATTCAGCTCGTGAGAGTGTCGAATCTAGAGCATCTGCTCAGCGGGTAAAGTTGCGCTTCTGTCATGGAAAATTTCGTGTTTTTGGGCATTATGTTCATGCGCAGTTTTTGTTGTTGGCCTTTTTTGAGTTTGCACTTCTAGGCTTCTTGAGTTACTCGGTCCATTTTTCTTTTCTAAAGGAAGGTGAAAGGCTTTTGGTAAGTGATTTTTCAAGTGTTTTATTGCCTGTGGTACTGGTGTCGTTAAACTTATGTGCAATGGGATTATACGATACACGGCAAAGGCAAGGCTTGGTAGGTGTTCTTTCTCGCCTTGTGGTGGCTATTGTTATTGGTATCTCGTTGACCGTCGTTATCAATTATTTCTTTCCATATACCTATGGCGGTTATGCCGTTCTACCTGTAACTGCATTGGTTTCACTGGCTTCCTTGATGCTAGTTAGGGCTCTGTTTTATTCTTTCATTGATGGGAAGGTTTTAAGGCGTCGTATACTTGTATTAGGAACAGGAAACAGGGCTTCCTATATAGATAAATTGCGCCGCAAAGCTGACATGAGAGGGGTTGATTTGGTCGGGTTTATACAGCTAAACCCTGCCGACGAAAGCTTTGTTTCAAAAGAAAGAGTCGTTTCTTCAGGCGGCTGCATCCGTAATTTCGCAATGTTACGTGATGTTGATGAAATTGTTATAGCGCTAGACGACCGCCGTGTTAAGTTTCCGGTGAAGGAGTTGTTAGATTGTCGCATGAGCGGTATTGATGTAATTGATATGCTTGATTTCTTTGAACGAGAAAGAGGGCTGATTCAATTAGATCTATTGCAACCTGGATGGCTTATTTTTGCTAAAGGCTTTTCTCCTGATGTATTTCGTGCATTTAAGAAGCGTTCAGTTGATATGTTAGTGAGTCTGGGGCTTATAGTTGTTTTCTCTCCTTTTATGCTTCTCACAGCTTTGGCTATATTTATAGAGAGTCGGGGGGCTGGTGATATATTGTATCGTCAGAAGCGAGTGGGGCGTAATGGTCATGATTTCGATGTTATAAAATTTCGTAGTATGAGAACTGATGCTGAAGCAGATGGCAAAGCTCGCTGGGCTACTGAGAATGATACCCGCGTAACAGTGGTCGGGAACTTTATTCGAAAGTATAGACTTGATGAGTTGCCGCAGCTTTGGAACGTTTTATCGGGTGATATGAGTTTGGTAGGACCTAGGCCTGAAAGACCTGAGTTTGTATCTAGGTTAAATCATTTGAATTCATTGTATGAAGAAAGGCACCGACTGAGCCCGGGAGTTACAGGTTGGGCGCAGTTATGCTATCCCTATGGTGCTTCGGACGCAGATTCTATCCAAAAACTTCAGTATGATCTTTATTACATCAAAAACCATAGTATCTTTTTGGATATGTATATACTTATTCAAACGGTCGAGGTTGTGTTGTTTAAGAAAGGCTCTCGATAGTTGAGTTCTTTACAGAGAAGCGTGGGCTTCTCTGCATGCCTGAAACGTTATTCTGCTTTTGGGTGAAGGTTGTACTTGTCGAGCATGCTATAAAGCGTTGGTCGGGTTATACCTAGGGCTTTGGCAGTATCCGATATACTAAAGTCAGCGTGGTGTAGTGCTCTTTTTATTGCCCTTTTTTCTGCTTCATCTCTTATTTGCTTCAAGTTGAGAGGGGCATAATCAGTTTCTTCTAAGCATAATTCAAGATCTTCCGTTGTTATAAGTGAGCCGTCTGCCATTATGACAGCTCTCTTTATTTTACTTTCAATCTCTCTGACATTTCCTGGCCAATTATAAGTTTCGATAGCTGCAATAGCTTCTGAATCGAACCCTCGGATGGTTTTTCCGTACTCTTTGTTTAGTCGTGTTAAAAACGACTTTGCGAGCAAAAGGGCATCTCCTTCTCTTTCTTTCAATGAAGGTATTTGTACGGTTATCTCACTTATTCTGTAATACAAATCTTCTCTGAAACGTCCTTCTTTAATGTGCGTACCTAAATCTTGGTGTGTGGCACAAACAATGCGGACATCGATGGGGATTTCTACTCTGCCGCCGACTCGTTCAATTACACGTTCTTGGAAAAAACGTAGAAGTTTAGCTTGAAGCTCAAAGGGAAGGTCGCCAATTTCATCAAGGAAAAGAGTTCCGCCGTTAGCTAATTCAATTTTCCCGATCGTCTGTTTGGTTGCTCCAGTGAAGGCTCCCTTTTCATGGCCGAATAACTCACTTTCAAGCAGGCTGTCTGGGATGGCTGCGCAATTAATGGCGACTATTTTTTCATTGGCTCTGGGGCTAAGTTTATGAATGGCCTGAGCGAACAGTTCTTTGCCTGTTCCGCTTGCGCCTAAGAGCAATGTCGTAATGTCAGAGGGGGCAACTTTTTCAATAGTTCTACAGGCTTTTAGCATGGGAGGGCTAGCTGCAATGATGCCGTCAAGAGGCATGCTATGATGGCTTTGCTGTAATTGCTTGTTTTCTACTTCAAGTTCATAAACTCTGTATGCTCGCTCGACAATTAGTGTAAGAATTTCAGGGTCGGCAGGCTTTTGGTAGAAATCGTATGCGCCTAGAGCAATAGCTTTGACTGCATTTGTTCTGTCGTTATCGCCTGTGACCACGATGACTTTGCATTCTGGTGTTAGAGAGAGTATCTCTTTCAGTGTTGCAAAGCCTTCAGTTACGCCGCCAGGATCCGGTGGCAGACCTAAATCAAGTAATACAACACCGGGCTGAAGGCGTCTCAGTTGTGCAATTGCATCTGTTCTTGTTCCACATATAGTTACTTCAAAGCCATCAAAGCACCATCGTAATTGGCTTTGTAAGCCCTCATCATCCTCAACGATAAGAAGGTTCTTTTTTGATCCATTCATATATTGTTCCTTAGTTGTTCTTATAGTGCTTAGGATGTGGATTTATTGTGTAGGGGGAGGGTTATAATGAAGGTAGTACCGACCCCCAGTGTGCTTTGGACTTGAATATTGCCGCCAAGGGAGCGTACCACTTCACGGCTTTCAAACGCTCCAACCCCCATTCCCGTTAATCCTTTAGTAGAATCGAAAGGTTTGAATAGTCTTTGCTGAATGAAATTATCATCCATGCCGCATCCAGTATCTATTATCTCAATAATAGCATTAGATGTATCGCAGTTTAACTGTACATCTACATGGCCATCTTCGTTGGTTGCTTCTAAGGCATTAAGTACAATATGACCAAAAACATTCGTTAGTTGCTCGTTATCAGCAAATACCGTTGCTTGGATATCGGTTTCTTTAAAAGATGGCTGTGGGTGACGCATGCTGAAACGATGTGTGACATTATGGAGGAGCCGCTTTAAGTCAATAGGTACCGGTGTTGTGCCGCGCATTCCGTTACGCATTTGCTCCATTAATCGTGTCATTCTTGTTACCGAATTGCGCACAGTGAGTATCACATCGTCTACAAACTCAGGCTTGTGTTTATGCTTTTCTGCGTTTGAAACAATGAGCGACTGTTGGGCTAGAATGTTTTTGAGGTCATGAACTATGTAGGCAGAGAGACGATTAAAGGCTTCAAATTGCTGTGCTTGTATAAGTGCTTGATTTGCTTGATATTGTGCGAGAAGACTCGCGGCCTGTTTTCCTGCTATTTTGAGTAAGTCTCTATCTTCCCAGTTGATATTTTTTTGGATGTCAGAGTGCTTTACAAGCACGAACCCATAAGCTTCAGCATTAAAGAGAAGGGGGACTACTAGCCATGCGTTAGGTGTGGCTACAAGTTGCTCTGGTAGCGTTAAATCATCATAAATACCAGGTGTGAGTCGGTACTCATCTAAATCAATTACCCATTCAGTTCGTTCAAAAAATGTACTAATGCTTTGTAGGTCATTAGGGTTGATCTCTAGCGCAGCCATGTCCCAATTCGTAAGTAGTTGATAGGTAGAATTGCTATCCCTTCCCCAAATTACAGCGCCTTTACTTTGCACAAGAGAGCCTATAGCGGCGCAGATTCGTTCAGGGGTTTCGTGCTCGTGTTCTGATAGCTGATGAGTGAATTTTTGCCATTCCTCACGATAATCGTATTTGTAGTTGAAAAAGTGCTTGCTTAATAGCACACGAGCACTTGATCTGATTTTGTCAGAAAATAAAAGAATGAATAGAAGCAGCCCGGCACCAAAAAGGAATGTTATTTGTAAGACGGATCCCCACGTTCCTCCATAATATCGAATGAAATAGCCAGCTGCGGACATGAGTACAAGATAAATGCCTGCACCAGTCAATGTGGCTGTATGGAATGCTACTTGGCGTGAGATTTGTAAATTTAAAGACCAATTGGGGTTTCTTGTAAGAGAAATGATGATAAGAGGTGCGGCAATTCCGTTGATGATTCCGCGAGCATCCCAGAGTTGTTTGTCTAAGTTTTTAAAAAGAAGAGCGTCTGCATATATAAAAAAGTCATAGGCAAATATGCTGCCTAGCCCAAGGCATAGGTGTTTCAGAAACCAATGTTGTTCCTTTGAAGAGTTTCGGTATATTTGTTCTATTAGTAATAGTCCTGATATAGCTAAAAACATCCATGCGATTAAGGATATGTCTTTAAAGTGCGTGTTTAGCTCTAGGGTTGTGCTGTTAGTTGCGAATATCATTCCGCTTAGTGCTGCGACTACAGATAGTAGAATGAGCGGTGAGTTAGCAAGTTTATTCATAAATGGGTTTGATGAGCTTGTATTGTCAGGGGTAATTACTTTCAGTAAGAAAAAACACCATGCGACATTTCGAATTATTTCTGACGCTTGTATGACTTGAGCTGGTATTGAGTATGTAGAGTAAGATATTGTTATTATTATTGCCCAGGTAGATGTTGCGAGCACTGCAATTTTTATAGGTGTGATGGATTTATTGATTTTGTTAGACGTTAATAAAATAACACCTAATATTATGTAAGCAATAAACGCAAATAAGTGGCTGTAAAAACCGACATCCTCGAACATTGTAGTCGCTCTCGTTGAAGTTACATTAGGCACTTGTTGATGGGGTGATTGTGCTGTCATTACAAAAGAACAAGTCTAGTCAAAGGTGCGGGATAGTGAAAGGTGTCTTTATTAATCTCCTATAAATCTGCGGTAAGCATAATAACTTTAAAGTATATTTATTCGATATTTTAAAAAGATATTGTATCGGGGAAATACAAAGAATCAGTTAATGCTATAATAATTTTTATTGATGTAGGAAGAGTGGTCTGTCTTGTGACTTTGGTTTGTATTCTCAGATGCAGTTGAGAGTCAGCAAGATGTAACACATTTATGTCTTCAGTTAACGATGCTTTGGTGTCAGTTTTTTTTACAGGTCAGTATGTGTAGTGCAAGATCTGTATTAATAATTACTGAAAACTGCCCGTAAATCAGTCGAAGTATGCTGTTGGTGTGTTTATTGCATTGTTTGAATTATATGATTTAACGCAGTTGAAAGCGTTATTTAACAGAATAATAGTAGGCACTCAAATGAAGGATAAAATGGATCATCCACAAGATCATGAATTAGCTGAAAATCCGAGTGATGGCTCTCACCAGAAGTTAGAAGGTGTTGATGCATCGCGTCGTCGTTTATTTGGGGCCGGGATTGCGGTGCCTGTAATACTTACGATGTCGAGTCGAACGGCTTGGGGTGGGGGGTTGTGTGGTCCTTCAGCATTTAATTCAATGACTTTTTCATCGCATGCACCTCAATCGAGTATAGATGAATGTTCTGCAGCTGCCGGAAAAAGCCCTCTTTTTTGGAAGCAAAACCCAAGTCTGTGGGATACTTATTTGCCGGATGGTGCAACACCAGGCTCAGTTGCACCTTTCTCTAATATGATGACTATGTCACAAGTACTGGAAGGGTCAACAACAAGCATCGAGGCGCATGGGATTGCAGCTTTACTTAATGCATCTTCTGGTGAGAATTTATTTGGGAAACCGAATTCGGCGGCTGCAATTCAGCTTGTTGAGCACGTATTCCCGGCCTTTATTGGTGGAATGTCAGTAGAGCTTCCTGGTACTAC
>NZ_JADGEV010000001.1:203797-222431 GCF_016744175.1 Neptunomonas sp.
CTGGCTGAATTTACTTTTAATGGGAATGTTCCGTTTACTCCATTGTCATTGAACCAGTCTCCCGCGCTAACTGAGTGGGGGATCAACTGGTGTGTTTCTGCCCATGCGCATCAGTATTTGATATTGCATGCTGCAGTAATTGAACGTAATGGAAAAGCGATTATCATGCCTGCGCCTTCTGGTTCAGGGAAAAGTACCTTATGTACAGCCTTAGTTTCAAAAGGTTGGCGTTTGTTGTCTGACGAGTTAACGCTAATCTCTATTAAAGATTCAACGCTGCAGCCTTTGCCAAAACCCATGAGTTTGAAAAACGACTCAATTCAGGTTATTCAAAAATTTTGGCCAGAAGCTGTTTTCGGACATCTTTGTACTGATACGGTGAAGGGTGTCGTTTCTCATGTGAAGCCACCCGCTGAAAGTGTTCGCTCTGCTTCAGTTGTTTCTAATCCAGCGTTTGTTATTTTTCCTCAGTACAAATCGGGTAACGACTTGCAGTTGTTGAAAAAAGAAAAAGCCTTCGCTTACATGTCTTTGGTTGAGAATGCTTTTAATTATCATTTGTTAGGGTCTCATGCTTTTCATGCGCTCTCAAAAGTGGTTGAGCAGTCTGATTGTTATGATTTTGTATATAGTGATTTGAACGAGGCGATCGCACAATTTGAGAGTTTAGTATCATGAGTGCAAGTCGTTTTAGGCCGCTGTGTTCTTTGCTTTGTGGTGGTGTAAGAGCTTCGGATATTTCACTAAATGAGTGGAATGTTATTGTGCAGCAGGGGCGCAGTACACACGTGTTAGGCATGCTTTATTCTAGGCTTAAGCGGCGTGGGCAGTTATCAGATGTGCCTGTTTCTGTGCAGTGGCATTTAGAGTCGGCGTCACTCGTTTCCGAAAAATATTTGAGAGATACTTTATTAGAAGTAAAGTATTTTATTCCTGTTTTTGCCGCATTAAAGCAACCACTTATTTTGCTCAAGGGAGCCGCATACGTAACTGCCGGGAAGCCTAGTTCTGAGGGGCGAACGTTTTCTGATATAGATTTACTGGTTCCTAAGGAGTCTCTTGAGGAGCTTGAATCTGCTTTGCAGTGGCATGGTTGGAGAGGGGTTAAGCAAAGTGCTTATGATCAGCGGTATTATCGAGACTGGATGCATGAAATTCCTCCTTTAATGCATGTTAAGCGCCAAACTGTTATCGATATTCATCATACAATCTTGCCTTTGACCGCGGCGCTGAAGCCAGTTGCAAGTAAGCTGTTAAGTGATGCGCGGGAGGTGGCTGAGGGGGTTTGGGCTTTATCGGATATTGATATGTTGCTGCACAGCGCAACGCACTTATTTATGGATACTGAGTTCGATCATGCTTTCAGAGATTTATTAGATTTTGATGGGTTGGTTCGCGATGCTACAGGACCTGATTTTAATTGGCCGGATTTGGTGGCTCGGGCAGTAGAGATGAATCTGGTGCCTCCGCTCTACTACGCGCTTAGATATAGCCGCTGTATGTTTGATACTCCAATGCCAGAAAATGTATTGACGAGTTGTAACAATCATTGGCAACCTGCTCTGCCAATGTGGTTTATGGATGGCTTGTTTAATAGAGTTATTATGCCTCCTCATGATAGTGCTCGTCGCCCAGGAGCAGCTTTTGCGCGAAAGTTACTTTTCGTGCGTGGGCATTACCTGAGAATGCCATTTGGGCTGCTAATTAGGCATTTGTTTCATAAAGCGTTTATTTCCCCTCTTGAAAAAGACTCTGTTACTCATTGATGTTTTTTGTTGTCTTCTAATTGAGTGTTAAGCAAAGTGATGATTTCAGATACAGCAATAATAATGTGATCTGATTCTATTCCTGCATGACAGAGCTCGTGGTAGAAGCCTTTTGCAAGTATTTTGGCAACTTTTTCCGGGCTTCTCGTGAAATCGCCAATAGGTTGCTTGTTTACGTTTTGCTCTCTTTCGAGTGCCGCTATCGCGAATTTAGACCTTAAAATATATTGCAGGTGTAGTACTTGAATTGACTTGCTGACAAACATGCCAAGAATGGTGGCAAGCTCGAGGTCTGGCTCGCCAAAGGTGCGTCCATCGGATGGCTTGCTAATATTGATTACACCTATGATAACTTCGTCTGTCCAAATGGGCAGGGATATAAATCCGCCGCTTTGTCTGGCTGTTGCGGCAAATTGGCTAAGTGTTATATCTGGAACTAATAACGGCTTTCCGGAACGAGCAACGTACTCCGAAATTCCTGAAGCTGAAGTTGGCTTGGTGTAAGCGCTGCTTGGGAGGGTTCCTGAGTGGGCATGAATACGCAGAGGAAAGGTTTCATTAGGGTGCTCATCCTTAAGAAGCATTATTGAGCAGTTTTCTGTTTTTAAAGTTTTTGCTAACAGACCTGCTAACTCGTTGAGAGATGCGTCGATATTTTCGTGATTGTGCAAAAAATTAGATAGACTTAAAACGCTATCAATAAAATCACTGTCAGCTTCTACTTCGATCTGTTCTGTCATGAGCTAATTCCTTTTTATTGCTACTTGCAAACCTATGTTTCTGTTGTTTTATTTATAGGAAGAAGTTTTTCCTGTATCAGTTCGTGAATAATAGTATGCAAGTTCTGAATGGTAAGAGTGTTCTGCTTGGTTAACCAGCCGTGTAAAAAAAGCCTGCTACAAATAAGATTTATAACACGGGGAATGCCATGACTAAAGCGGAAAATGTAGTAATAAACTGTCTTGTCTATGATTGGATTGCTTTGACAGTTGCAGTGAGTAAGCCGAAAAATAATGTATTCGCGTGTGTCATTTTCGCTTAGAGGAAGCAGGTGATGAGACGCCGTGATTTCGTCTCTTAATTGCGATTGATTTGAAGCAGCGATAGTGAAGCGCAGCTTATCTTGTCCTATAAGAAATATTTGTAATAGGGAGGCGTTACCTGTTTGTGCTTTGACGAGGATGCGCAACTCTTCTAAAGCGGCCTCTGATAAGTTTTGTGCTTCATCTATAATAAGAAGTGAGTGTCTTCCTTGCTGATGCTGTTCCGAAAAATAACAATTAAGCAAATGACGTAATTTTTCACTGTCATTTACTGTGGGTGCTAAATTAAAATTTAAGCAGATTTGGTAAAGTAAGTCTTCGCAAATGAGACGAGATGAAGTGATTTGGGTGAGGTTTGTTGTACTAGGTAAGTGTGCTATTAAATCGCAAATCAAAGTAGACTTTCCTGTGCCGGGTTGTCCGGTGACTACAGTAACGCCTTTTTTATGATGTAGTGAAGAATCTAGTGATGCTTTAGCTTTCTGGAAATCGGGATGTAAAAAGCAAAGGCCTGCGTTTGGTGTCAGACGAAAGGGGTCTGCGTTTAAGCCGTAATGTTCTTCGTACATCTAATCTCCAGCATAGGCTTTCGTATTTCCATGAGGGTGTGTTTATAAGGAATATTTAAATTCCAATATTGACTAGCTATTAGCAAAACAAACTAGAATATAGGCTTCTGTTAAGTGTCGGTGAATCCGCATAATGGTATGCTAAAGGTTACTCGTTCAGGCTTAGGGCCTCAAGTGCGATTCATTGTTTATCGTAGGATATTTGTTGTAGAGCGATAAAGTTTTTTTGTGGCGATATATCGCTAATGATGTTTTCAGGTTATGGAATAATACTGATGTATGAAGCTTATTATCATCTTACTGAAGAGCCGTTTCGTCTAAGCTCAGATTTTCGTTTTTGTTATGGACATAAAAGCTTTGCTCGAGCACAGGCGTATATGCAATATGCCTTCGAGCGTGCTGAAGGCTTTGTAATGATTACAGGGCAGCCTGGCACAGGAAAAACCACACTGGTAAATGATTTAGTTCACAGTCTTGAGTCTACTAGCAGTGTAAAAGTGGCCATGCTGACATCAACGCAAATGGAAGCTCATGATTTGCTGAGAATGGTTGCCTATTCTTTTGGGGTTAAAGAAGAAGTTGATAATAAGGCTGTTTTATTGCAGCGTATGTCAGAGATGCTTGTTAGTAATCATAAAAATGGTGGTAGAGCATTGTTGATTATTGACGAAGCGCAGGGGCTTTCTATTTCGGCTCTTGAGGAGCTTAGGCTGTTAACAAATATACAATTAAAAAGTGTTCCTCTTATACAGATTTTCTTGCTAGGCCAAGAGGGTCTTCAGGACCTGATACATGGGCCTGAAATGGAGCAAGTGCACCAGCGGTTAGTTGCAACTTGTTTTCTTAAGCCTTTATTAGAAAATGAAACTAAAGAGTATGTAAGACATCGCCTTGAGATAGCAGGTTGGAAAAATAATCCTTCTATAAGTGAATCTGTTTACCCCATAATTTTTAAATACAGTCAGGGTATTCCGAGAAGAATAAACCTTATATGTAGTCGCTTATTCTTATACGGGAGTCTTGAGGAGCTAAGCGAAATTGGAGTTAAGGCTTCAGAGTTAGTTATCTCAGAGCTTAGAAATGAGCAATTGCTACCTGCTGGAATAGCTCCTGGAAATGAGTTTGAGGCTGAAGATGTTTATGAAGATCAGGCTATACAGCCAGAGCCAGAGCCAGAGCCAGAGCCAGAGCCAGAGCCAGAGCCAGAGGTCCTGGTCCAAGTTCGTAGTACGGAAAGTGAACATGCCCCAGAGTCTTTTTATGTGGATCCTCACCCTCCTGTAGGTTTCTCGCAGGATGGTGTCCATTTTTCTGAGGATATTGTAGCGCTTACTAGAATGGAGGTTGTTAATCGAGATTCTTCTCAGGGGCGAACGGGGCTATTAGTGGTTTCCATTGCTATGGTTGCGCTTGTGATTATCGTCGCGCTGTATTTTGTTAGCCCTGCTGCGTTTACGAAAGCAAGGCATTGGATTGAGCATTCTCTAAGTGAAGAAAGCGTTGATGTAGAGTCGCGTCTCTCTGGTGTTGATGGCCTTACTTTATTTTCCCAAGCGGGTGGAATTGGGAAATCCTGATATGGTTTTTTATGAAGTTTAAATAGTAGGCGTCTTGGAAAAATGCGACAGATATTATTCTCTATGCTTTTGTGTATGTGTTGTGGGGCTTCTCAGAGTCTTCAGGCTGGCATGCCCTACATAGTAGTTGAGGCGCAGTCAGGTACTGTTATAAAGCAATTGGACGCTGATGTTCCTTGGTATCCTGCATCGTTGACTAAAATGATGACATTGTACTTGGCATTTCAAAGCATAAAAAAACATGACTTGTCTCTAAATACCCTTTTAAAAGTATCTGCTAGGGCCCAGGTGCAGCCCGCAATGAAGTTGGGGGTACTAAAAGGTGAAAAGATCACGGTTCGTAAAGCAATCATAGCTCTTGCTACAGTATCATCTAATGATGTGGCTGTTGTGTTAGCTGAGGGTATCAGTGGTACTGAGAAAAAATTTGCTGAAGAAATGAGCGCTCAAGCTCGGCGAATGGGTATGCGGGATTCAATGTTCACGAACGCAACTGGGCTTCCGGATGCTAGTCAGGTTAGTAGTGCGCGTGATTTAGCTATCTTGGCTAGGCGTCTACTGTTGGATTTTCCTGAGTATTACTATTTTTTTTCTAATCGCTCATTCCAGTACAAAGGTGAGTCGTTCGTATCACATAATAGATTTTTAAATACATACCCAGGGGCGGATGGGTTTAAAACGGGTTATACATGTGGTTCTGGGTATAATCTAGTCGCCTCTGCACGTAAAAGAGATAACCGTTTGATTGTCGTATTACTCGGTGCGCAAAGTGGTAAGCAAAGAGGGGATAAAGTAAAAGAGTTGATGGATCAAGGTTTTAAAATCAACCCGGATGCTCCGGGCCTTACTCTTTTGGCTCTTCGAGGTAGCGTTTCAGCTCGTTTGAGCGCTCCTGCGGTACTTAAGGGCTCACACTGCCAGCCCTTGTAGTGTGAGTGTATTCGGGAAAGGAGCATCAAGTTCTTTTTTCGGTAGCTTGAATGGTTTTTTATTCCGCTATAGCATATAGGACTCTTTTACGGGATGCCTGTATGCTTTATAAAGCTAATCTATTCACTGTCCTGATGTTGTTGCTAGTTGCGTTGACTACCCAGCTAGCTATTAGCACTGTAGAGCTTAATAAAGTGAATATCTCCTATGGAGGTGAGGTTGTTAGTTTAGCTATATCCGATTCTGCTGATAAGGAACGTGAGCTGGGTAATATCTTGGTTGTAGATCATGAGCTTGCTAAGGGTCAAATATGTAGTGAGTGTGTTGAGCACGCTCGCTGTGAAGAGTGTGATATTTGTACAGTCAATTGTTCTATTTTTAATGGTTACCTTCACTCCTCAATTATCTTTTTAGGTATTAGAGTTTCTTCTGTGTATTTTCCTGTTATTCCTCAAAAGCTGCTTTCACGAGCAGTGCGGCAAGACCGCCCTCCAATAGACTACGGGTTTTCATTTCGTTATTAACTCGAGTGATATTGTCAAGGAGAGCATTAGCTCTCGAATGTAAATGACACCTATTAATTTATGCCTTTTGAGTGTTCTTAAACCTCATTAAGGGAGCTTGTATGTATATTAAAATTCTAACGGTAATGATTTTGGCTTCTTCTGTGGCGCTTACGGCTTGTTCTGATTCAAGTGAATCTCGCAATCAGGCAGTGTTCAATGAGGAGAGTAAGCTACAAAGCGTAGATAGCAGTAAAGTATTTCGTGTTTATAAAAGTCCTACATGTGGGTGTTGTACAAGTTGGATTGAGCATATGGAAAAGCAGGGGGGGAAGGTTGATCCAGTCCACCCTGAAAATTTAGGTGATATAAAGAGCCAGCTAGGTATTTTGCCTATGTATCGGTCTTGTCATACCGCTGTTTCAGTTGAGGGGTATGTATTTGAGGGCCATGTTCCTTCAAGATATATTAACCAGTTTTTATCTAATGCACCGGCTGATGCGATTGGTTTGGCTGTTCCTGGTATGCCTGCTGGTAGCCCTGGAATGGAGATGGGGGATAGGTTTACTCCATACTCCATTCTGTTATTGAAAAAAGATGGTACTAGTTCGATTTATGCTCAAATTAATACTTTAGCCGAGCAATATTAACTAAGAGGGTGTGGTAGCTGAAAAGCCAGTATGTTTCCTGTGAACTGCGCTATTAGAGTTGTAATTTGTTAGCCATAGAAGGAGGGGGGACTTGATATCACTAGTGATAAGGGCTTTTCAGTGCCTTTTTAATAGCAATAATGTACGTGTTTATTGATGGATACATTCGCAAATGTTAAATGTGTTAAAGTTTATTTTTTCAGACCTTGTTGTAGCATTGCGTCTGTGTAGAAAATCGGACTATATATGCTGTTAATGATTGATAATTTTGACTCGTTTACCTTTAATATTGCGCAGTACTTCGGTGAGTTAGGTGTCGAAGTGCAAGTGTATCGTAATAATGAGATTAGCTTGCAGAAAATCGAAGCATTGAACCCAAGCCATTTGGTAATATCTCCTGGCCCGTGTTCACCGAATGAAGCGGGTATCTCTTTAGAGGCAATTGAATATTTTGCAGGAAAAATGCCTATACTAGGGATCTGTCTTGGGCACCAAGCTATAGGGCAAGTATTTGGTGGTATGATCGTACGCGCCAAAGAGGTTATGCATGGGAAAAACTCTCTAATCGTCCATGCCGCTCATGGCGTGTTTGAGGGGTTGGGCAGTCCATTGGATGTAACTCGGTACCACTCTCTTGTTGTTGATAAGGATTCGCTGCCAAGCTGTATAGAAATAACAGCATGGACAAAGACAGCAACGGGAGAAGTAGATGAGATCATGGGTTTACGGCATAACCAATATGATATAGAAGGCGTGCAATTTCATCCTGAAGCTATTTTGACATCCAAAGGGCATGAATTGCTGGCAAATTTCTTACGCCGCTAATAATAAAAGGATCATTTATGGATATTAAGCAAGCATTGGCAGCGGTTGTTGATCGCACCGATCTTACTATCGATGATATGCAAACTGTTATGCAACAAATCATGTCAGGGCAAGCAACTGATGCTCAGATTGGCGGCTTATTGATTGGGCTGCGCATGAAAGGTGAAACTGTAGATGAGATAACTGCGGCAGCCAGTGTCATGCGATCATTAGCGGTTCCTGTCACTATTAAAGCAAAAAATGCAGTCGATATTGTAGGTACCGGTGGAGATAGCGCTAATTTATTCAATGTTTCATCGGCCTGCTCATTTGTTGTCGCGGCGGCGGGTGGGCATGTCGCTAAGCATGGTAATCGCTCTGTGTCGTCTAGTTCAGGTTCTGCTGATCTTTTGGAAGCAGCAGGGGTGAATTTAGAACTTACGCCAGAAAAAATAGCACTGTGTATCGACGAAGTTGGTGTTGGTTTTATGTTTGCGCCGCAGCATCACAGTGCCATGAAATATGCAATTGGCCCGCGAAAAGAGATGTCATTGCGTACAATTTTTAATGTGTTAGGCCCGTTGACTAACCCGGCCAGTGTCAGGCATTACCTATTAGGTGTTTTCGATAAAAGCTTGTGCCGACCGTTGGCTGAGGCTTTGCAAGCGCTGGGTGCTAAGCATGTATTGGTAGTGCATGCTGCTGAAGGGTTGGACGAAATTAGTCTTGCTGGTGAAACCTATGTTGCGGAGCTTATAAATGATGAGGTGACTGAGTACTCCATTTTTCCAGAAGATGCCGGCTTAAAAAGGCAAGCGTTGACTGGTTTACAAGTGGGGAGTTCGGCTGAAAGTCTCGCATTAATAAAGGCTGCGTTCTCTGGTGAAAATAAACAAGCTATAGATATGATTGCATTAAATGCAGGTGCTGCGTTGTATGCTTCTGATCAAGCTGCAACAATCAAAGAAGGTGTGGCTATGGCTAAAGGTGTAATGCTGAATGGCTCTGCTGCGAATAAAATGGCTGAATTAGTGGCCTTTAGTCAAGGATTGAAAGAGTAAAAATATGTCAGACACACCAACAGTATTAAAGAAAATTCTACATCGTAAGTATGAAGAAGTTGAGCAGCGTAGTTATGATGTTCCTTTGGCTGATTTAGAGAAGCAAATTAAAAGTCAGTTAAATGACAATGAGATGACGCCAAGAGGGTTTACCAATGTTATGGCTCACTCAGTTGCGGGTAATATATCGGCAGTCATCGCAGAAATTAAAAAAGCGAGCCCTTCTAAAGGAGTGTTGAGGGATCCTTTTAGACCTTCTGAAATTGCAAAATCTTATCAACAAGGTGGTGCGAGCTGTTTGTCCGTATTGACAGATGCAGACTTCTTTCAAGGGCATGAAGATTATCTTAAAGAAGCACGTGCAGCATGCTCATTGCCAGTTATTCGTAAAGATTTCATGATGGATCCATATCAGGTATTTGAATCTCGAGCAATGGGCGCTGATTGTATTCTTCTTATCGTATCAGCACTTGAGGATGCTGAGATGGAGGAGTTAAACCGTATCGCGCATCAATTGGATATGGATGTATTGATTGAAGTGCATGATGGGGATGAATTAGAAAGAGCGCTGCGATTGGATAACAGAATGTTAGGGATCAATAACCGAAACTTACATACCTTCGATGTTAGTTTGGATACGACATTGGAATTATTACGGTATATTCCTGAGAATCGTATAGTGGTGACCGAGAGTGGCATACTGACGGTCGATGACGTGAAAGCTATGCGGGATCATAAGGTTTTCAGTTTTTTAGTAGGTGAAACCTTTATGCGGGCGGAAGATCCTGGTGAGAAATTAAAAGAGCTTTTTTTTAATTAGGAAACAATATAGTGACAATGAATGCGACAGTTAAGTGGGATGGAGATGTACGTTTCCAAGGAACCACAGGGTCTGGTTTTGATATTACTTTGGATGGAGAGCTAAAAGCGGGGCCGCGCCCAATGGAGCTAATGCTGCTTGGGCTCGGTGGTTGCACTAGTTATGATGTTGTCGGTATTTTGAAAAAAACACGACAAGATGTTGTTGATTGCGTTGCCGAAATTTCTGCACAAAGAGCGGATGCTGTTCCAGCCGTTTTCACTAAAATTCACGTCAAATTTATTGTTAGTGGGCGTGGTTTAAAAGAAAAACAGGTTGCGCGAGCAGTTAAGTTATCGGCAGAGCAATATTGCTCTGCTTCTTTGATGCTTGAGCGTGGCGGTGTGGAAATTACACATAGTCACGAAATTGTAGAAATTGTGGAATAAGCTGTTGCAGCGTTGAATATATTGGCGCTGCAATTTTCAACTTTCCTTTGATTTTTCTCCTTTAGGTTCTGATGATTTTTCTTTGGTAGCTGCTTTTCCGTTAAGCAGTTCTCCTTGTCTAGGAGGTAAGTCTTCTTTCACTTTGCGGGCAGGGGCGAGGTTTTTATACTCTTCTTTAATGGCATTTAGGCCGCAAGGTAAACCACTGAATACTTTTCTGCCTTCTGGGCTTTGGCACTTATACACAAAATCAGCGCTAACAGTAGAAGATAATGTTAACAGCGATATTGTTAACAGCAGTGGTTTCATAGAACCCATTTTTAACTCCGAAAGTGTATGGGGTTCCAATACCCCTATCGGATTAAATATAGCACACTCATTTTAATGAGAGCCTTGATTTTACGTGTATTGCATTTATTACTGTAAATACGTATAATTTCGCGCTCTCTTTGAGAGAATACTATTAACCTCCTTGTTTTTGGCACTGTTTAAATTTTTAAATAGCTTAGTTTGTCCAAAGACTTCAAACCGTAAGGAGCTACAATGCGTCATTACGAAATCGTATTCATGGTTCATCCGAACCAGAGCGAACAAGTTCCAGCAATGGTAGAGCGTTACACCGGTGTTATCGAAGGTGCTGACGGTAAAATCCATCGCATGGAAGACTGGGGCCGTCGTCAACTGGCTTACCCAATTAATAATGCTCACAAAGCACATTACATTCTGATGAACATCGAGTGCAACCAGGAAACTCTGGATGAACTAGAAAATATGTTCCGTTATAACGATGCTGTTTTGCGTAACATGATGATCCGTCGTAAAGAAGCGGTCACAGAAGTATCTCCAATCAAAGCATCTGAAGCACGTGAAGAGCGTAAGCCTCGTCGTACTGAAGAGCCGCGCCAGGAAGAAAAGCCTGCTGCTGCCCCTGTTGCTGAAGCGCCTGCTGTTGAAGCGGCTGCTGAATAATTTAACAATTAGGAGATATAAAGATGGCTCGTTTTTTTCGTCGTCGCAAATTTTGCCGTTTTACTGCTGAAGGTGTTACTGAGATCGACTATAAAGATCTTGAAGTACTAAAAGGCTACGTAAGTGAAACTGGTAAAATCGTACCAAGCCGTATCACAGGTACTAAAGCTCGTTACCAGCGTCAGCTGGCTACTGCTATCAAGCGTGCTCGTTTTCTTGCATTATTGCCTTACTCTGATAGCCATCAGTAAGTCATAGTTATTTGTTTCTGCCCTAACTGGACATTAATAAATAGCGCTTAAGTGATTACGGGGCTGGTTAGTGATTTTTCAGAAATCACATAATTATAAACCAGCTGAGATTTAGTACTGCAGTGAGTCAACTGCAGAACAAATGAGGTTTACGAGATGGAAGTTATCCTGCTCGAGAAAATTGGTAAGCTAGGTGCGCTAGGCGATAAAGTGTCTGTGAAATCTGGTTTCGGACGTAACTACCTGTTTCCACAAGGTAAAGCAGTCCCTGCAACAGCTGTTAATGTTGCAAAATTTGAAGAACGTCGTGCTGAATTAGAAGCAACTGCTGCTGAAAAGCTAAATGCTGCTAACGTTCGCGCTGAAGCGTTATCTGGTCTTACTGTTACTATCGCTTCTAAAGCGGGTGACGAAGGTAAATTGTTCGGTTCTATCGGTACTCGCGATATTTCTGAAGCAATTACTGCAGCAGGCCAGGCTGTTGATAAGAGCGAAGTTCGTTTACCTGAAGGTGCTTTGCGCCACACTGGTGAATTTGAAGTTGTTCTACATTTGCATGCTGAAGTAAATGCGACTGCAATCGTGAGTGTTGTTGGCGCGAACTAATTCGCAAAAAAACATTCAAGTAATGAAAAGCACTGCGTAGAATATACGTGGTGCTTTTTTATTTTCAGGGGTATGGTTTTCGATGGATTTTGCCGACTTACATGATGAAGAGGTTGCGAACGTTAAGGTTTCACCTCACTCAATAGAAGCTGAGCAATCTGTTCTCGGTGGTTTAATGCTAGATAACAATGCTTGGGATACCGCATCCGAAGTGGTTACTGAAGAGCATTTCTATCGTCATGACCATCGTCTTATATTCCGTGTGATGCAGAAGTTGGTAAATAACCAGCAACCTGTTGATGTTGTTACTTTGTCTGAGGAGCTGGATCGCACAGCTGAACTTGATAAAGCAGGAGGGCTCGATTATTTAGTTAAGCTAGCCCGAAATACACCAAGTGCTTCAAATATTCGAGCTTATTCTGAGATAGTGCGTGATCGTGCGTTGCTTCGTCAGATGATCAGTGTCGCGCATGAAATAGCAGAAAACGCTTTCAGTCCTGAAGGGCGAGGTTCGGAAGAGATATTAAACGATGCGGAACAGCGTATTTTTGAAATTGCTGAAAACCGTCCAAATCAAGGTGGCCCAGAACCCGTTAACCCGCTGTTAAAGCGTGCTGTTGATCGCATAGATTTTTTGTTTAATAACAGTGATCAGATAACGGGTGTAACAACCGGTTTTGATGATCTTGATGATCGTACCGCAGGCATGCAACCATCAGATTTGATTATCGTTGCAGCGCGACCTTCCATGGGTAAAACCACCTTTGCCATGAACCTCGTTGAAAATGCATTGATGGCAGATGAAAAACCCGTTTTAGTTTTCAGTTTGGAGATGCCAGCAGATCAGCTAATTTCACGTATGCTATCGTCTGTGGGGCGAATTGATCAGACCAAAGTACGTTCAGGTCAACTGGATGAAGAAGACTGGCCAAAGCTAACAACTGCCGTCAATATGCTACGAGATAAACCATTATTTATTGATGATACCTCGGGTATTAGCCCAAATGAGATGCGCACAAGAGCGCGACGTATCGTACGCGAGCATGGCGAGTTGGGGATGATAATGGTCGATTATCTTCAGTTAATGCAGATAAAAACGGGTAAGGCCAACAGTCGTACTGAAGAAATCTCTGAAATTTCTCGCTCCTTAAAAGCATTGGCTAAAGAGATGAAGTGCCCAGTTGTTGCGCTATCTCAGCTTAACCGTAGTTTGGAGAATAGACCTAACAAGCGTCCGGTAAATTCTGACTTACGTGAATCTGGAGCAATAGAGCAGGATGCCGATGTCATCATGTTTATTTATCGTGATGAAGTTTATAACGAAGATTCAGTCGATAAAGGTATCGCTGAAATTATTATAGGTAAGCAGCGTAACGGGCCGATAGGCTCTTTGAAACTGGCATTTATTGGTAAATACACGCGTTTTGAAAATTTGGCTAAAGGAAGTTACGCAGACTTTGATGAATAACTAGGCATCAACCAGGAAACTGCACTTACCGGTTAGTTTATGAGGGCAATGTTTTCATTATTGCCCTCATGTTACTTTTTAAAATTACGCGTCTTTTTCCATGCTGGATTTGAAGCCTTCAGGAACAGATACAACTTTGCGCTGTTCGTAATCAAAAAATACAATACCAGTTTTGGCATGGGCGATTTCTGCTGCAGTTTTCTTGTTGGATAGCACGTAATAGATATCACACCCGTATTTGTTAAAATCTCCAACGGTAACATCAAGCTGTATCACATCTCCATGAAAACCCTCTGCACGATAGACAATCGCAGAGTCGGTCATGATAATGCCTGCGCCTTCGACATCTAATTCAGTGTAATGGTAATAATTGAGGAAGCGAATTCTCGCTTCGTGAATCATCGAGAGTACGGCATCGTTACCTAAGTGTCCGCCATAATTGATATCACTTATTCTGACCGGAAGCTCAGTAGTGAATGTATAATGATCCGGCATGTCAATTTTAATTCGCGCCATATAGGTTCCTTTTAAATTACAGCAATTTCTAACATCTTAGCAGAGCGGGCGAGATGATAAACCTTTATCGAAAGCATATTTTCCCTTATCTTCTGGATAAGGTGTCCCAAAAATTGAATGTAGATAGGCAGCGTATTTTACCTTTCTTAGCAGGGGATGTTCTTGAGCTAGGGGTAGGGACGGGCGTTAACTTTTCGTTCTATTCTTCTAACATTAAATCATTGATTGCTATAGAGCCTGATGCGGTGTTATTGCAGCGTGCGGCTAAACAAAAAGCTGTGCTGGCTGCTCAGCAGGCGGATAAATTTTTTCTTGTGCAGGGTGATGGGCATGCATTACCACTGCCCTCGAATAGCGTGGACACAGTGCTTTGCTGTTTGGTGTTATGTTCTATTCCAGATCCACTACGAGCATTGTGTGAAATATATCGTGTCTTAAAACCTGAAGGCCATTTGGTATTGTTTGAACACGTTAAAAGTGATGATCGGTTAACGCATGCTTTCCAACAGGCTTTGAACCCTATGTGGCGTCCATTAGCATGTGGCTGTTGCCTGGAAAGAGACACCTTTCAGTTGATTAATCAGGCGGGATTTTTAACAGATAACTTACTGACATATCGTCATAATGCCCTTCCAGCACTCGTAGGTACGATGCTGGAAGGTGTTGCTACTAAGCCTTAAGCGGTTTGGTATTTTGCCGTTCAGTTCTTTAGGTAACTGTGAATTACGTCAATGATGCTTGAGGTCAGCTGATTGAGTGTCTCAGTATCCATGACATAGGGCGGCATAATGTACACGAGCTTGCCAAATGGTCTTACCCAAATCCCTTTTTCTACAAACATCTGTTGTATTTTGGCTGAGTCCACTGCTTGCTGTAGTTCAATAACACCTATGCCGCCTAAGCAACGTACTTCTGCAACGCCATTTATTGATGCTGCTGGCCCAAGGCCTAGCTTAAGGGTTGCTTCAATACGCTGCATATTGGATTGCCAGTCAGATTCGGTTAGCAGTTGTAAACTCGTGTTGGCAACTGCGCAGGCCAGTGGATTACCCATAAAAGTAGGACCGTGCATAAAGCAGCCCGCGCCACCTGCAGAGATTGTTTCGGCGATGTGTGTTGTTGTAAGGGTGGCGGCTAGTGACATATACCCTCCCGTTATTGCCTTTCCTAAGCAGATAATATCGGGTATTACGTCTGCATGTTGGCAGGCGAACATCTTTCCTGTTCTAGCAAATCCAGTGGCGATCTCGTCAGCAATTAGGAGGAGTCCATATTCATCACATAGCGTTTTTGCGGCTTTGAGGTAGTGCGGAGAGTAAAAGCGCATACCCCCAGCCCCTTGTACAATAGGCTCAAGTATTAATGCAGCAAGCTCTTGGTGGTGTTGCTCGATAATGCTTTTTAGAGAAGCTATATCGGCGTCATCCCACGCTTGTTGAAAGCCTATTTTAGGTGCTTCTGCAAAGTGGTGTTTGGGTAAAACAGCGGTAAATATTTCATGCATACCATTGACTGGATCGCATACGGACATCGCACCAAAAGTGTCTCCATGGTAGCCATTTCTAATAGTAACTAGTTTGTGCTTTTCAGGTTTCTCTAGTGCATGCCAATATTGTATTGCCATTTTAATAGCAACTTCGACAGCAACGGATCCTGAGTCTGCAATAAATACTTTATCTAAGGGCTCTGGTGTTAGGTTTACTAACTTTCTAGCCAGTTCTATAGCCGGGGCGTGAGTTATTCCCCCAAACATCACGTGTGACATTTGATCGATCTGATGATGTGCAGTTGCATTAAGTGCTGGGTGGTTATAGCCATGAATGGTCGACCACCAAGATGCCATGCCATCGATGAGCTCTCTCCCATCCGCCATTTTAAGACGAACTCCATTGGCAGAAACAATAGGATAAACCGGAGGTGGATTTATCATTGATGAGTAGGGGTGCCAGATGTGATCCTGATCATATTGGATTTGCTCGGCGCTAATGGTTGTCATCCTTTCTGCCTCTGCTATATGAAAATGGGCTCTATTAGAGCCCGATATAGGATGGAGTGCAAGAGTGTGCTGACTAGGTATAGGGGGGTATATGGTTCGATTAATCTGGCGTAAACACACGTCCGCTGATAATCCCTTTGACGGTTTTATAGAGAAGAAGGCTTACAACCACAGATACAGTACCAAGCATCAGGTAGCTTATTACAGCAAATCCAGGGATGCCTGTTCTTGAGTACATTACGAGTGTTGCTATGGTGAAGGCGGCAAGCGGAAATGAGTAGGCCCACCAAGACATGAAGAATTGAATGCGAAAAAATCGATTAAATTGAGTCATTAATAGCAGCACTAAAAAGGCAGCTGTGTAATATAGGATGCGTGCGAATCCATCTACCACTTCATGGTTTAGCTTCATATAGGAAAGGAAACCTACAGCAGGCGGAGCAATGAGTATAAATAAGGTGGGAAGTAGTTTTTCAGGTAATGCGTCATGAAAAATCATGCGGTTAAAAATTAGCGTCTTAAGAAGAATCCAATAAACAATACCAATACTAAAAAAGAACCATGAAATTTCGTAGAAGCCATGCTCCACACCCGATATAGGCACAAGTATATTCCCTACAACAGGAATGAACCATGCTGGGGTGCTATGTGCTACTTGAAAGTGCTGGTGGTGAATCCAGCGAGTTAGAACATTGATAGTAAATATTAATTGAAGAGTGCTGCCTAGTACCCACAAAAACCGGGATAACTCACTGGAAATCTCAAGTGTAGCGATGCTAGTCAGAATAATGCCAATAGAAAATGCAGGGAAAAAACTCATCTTAATAGGGTGGTTAAACTCAGCAATGACTTCAGGTGCATGGCGAATTGTTTTTAACAGGTAGGCGCTCACGATAACGGCAAATATTGTAGCTGATACAAGAAGGAAGATGTGCGAGATTATAGGTGGCAGCGCTAAAACGTGAGCTGCTTTCTGCCATGCTAGTGTTAAACCTAGCGTCCCCATTACCATGGCAAAAAAAGCTACAGGAAAGTGTTGTAAGCGTCTGCGGGTAGTTGTGTTTGCAGAAGGTGAATCGGGCATGTTGCTTTCCAATTATTAATTTAGAGTATTCTAATATAATAATATTTTTGTGCTCTGGGGCCAAGCTGAATTGTATTAATTATTTTGAACATCTTCAGCTATTTCTATCGAGTGTACATGGATAGCTTCATCGTCCGTTATTGACCAGCGAATATTATAATCGTGCAGACGGATACCGTATTCGCGTTCTGCTGAACGTTGATAAGCTGGGCGAGGGTCGCAACGCAATATTTCTGTAATCTGTTGCGCTATAGGTAAATCTGTTTTTTTATTAATAATATCGCACTGTTGTTTGGCATTATTATGAAATATGACAGGGATTTCTAGAGCTTGATAATTTTCCGCTAGCGTAAAGTGCGCTGACGGAATTTGATCAGAATAAGGCAAGTATGGCTTTATATCTAAAATGGGCGTTGTGTCCATTAAATCAGCCCCACTCACTTGTAGTTGAACCTTACCCTGGCTGCAAATTATGGCGTCTAGCTTGACTGCTGACAGGCCGATAGGGTTGGGTCTAAAGGGAGAGCGTGTCGCTAAAACACCGACGCGACGATTTCCTCCTAGTCTTGGAGGTCGAACAGTTGGGCTCCAGCCTTTATTAGTGCAGGCGCTAAAGATAAATATTAGCCAAATATGTGAGCAACCTTCTAGCCCTCTGACAATTTCTTCAGAGGCAAAATCAGGCAGTAGTTCAATAGTCGCCCGCATTGATTCAGCTAGCCCTGGTTGACGAGGAATTCCAAATTTTTCTTTAAATCCAGAATGGATTACGCCTATCGGTTCGAAGTTCATTAATACAGTCACTGTCCATTGAGTACTTTTGAAGTGGTTTTTGTTAATCAGAAGTTAAATAATAAGTGCATCAAACAGTAATTTTAGACCCATTATAAACAAGAATGCATAGCAGAGTTGATAGAACCATTTGTCGGGTATTTTATGATGCAAGCGGACGCCTAGTAATACCCCTATCGGGGCGAAGATGGCTAAGGCTGCGGCTGTGCTTAATGTCTCATAAGTAAACTGCCCTAAAAAGGTGTAAGGCATTAGTTTTATAAAGTTGATGGTACTAAAGAAAATAATACTGGTGCCGACGTAATCATATTTTTCTAACTTCAAGGGTAGTAGGTAAGCGTTGAGTGGCGCTCCTCCAGCATGTACACCAAAGCTAGTAAAACCAGCAACGGTTCCCCAAAAGCTACCCCGTAATCGGCTAGGTTTCTTAGGCTCACTATTTTTAGGTTTTAGCCAGAAGTTAAGTGAAAAAGTAACGGCAATGAGTCCAACAATAATACGGATACTATCAGCTGAAAAGTATTTAAAAGTCAATGCACCAATAATGATACCAACACAGGCTGAGGGAAGTAATGTTTGCAAGGCATGGCGGTTTGCTTTGCCTCGAAAGCTCCATATGCCGACGATATCCATTAAGCAGAGAATGGGCAGTAAAATTGCAGCTGCTTGTTGGGGGGCTATTATCAGCGCCATAATTGGCACGCCGAGCAAGCCGAGACCTCCACCGAACCCTCCTTTAGAAATGGCGGTAATCAATACTGCGGGTATGGCAACAGCATAAAACCATGGATCAGAGATCAT
>NZ_JADGEV010000023.1 GCF_016744175.1 Neptunomonas sp.
GCGCGATAATTTATTAATGATTGCCAGCGGTGATCAAGCCGCTATCTACGATGGCCACGAGTGGAAAATCATCATCAGCCCTAACTTTAATGAGGAAGGAGTATTTCTTATCGGCTAACCTTTCCTGACTGGGCATTGGGTTTGCTATTGGAGTGCCGGCTATGTGCTTTGTTCTGCTTTCTCCTTAGCTAAATAGGCGCGGATAGTTTTTATTTGTGCTTCGCGCACTGCGCCCCCTATATCCGGGCCTTTTTTTCCTTGTGATAGGGCTTGCCGCACAACGGCTTTTGTATCCAGTTGTGTTAAGGCATCTAATAATGATTCAGCTAATAACAGTTGTGGATAAGCCCTATTAACAAAGGTGTCTCCTCTGCCTTGTGCATCACATAAGCATGCTTGAAGAAACTGCTTAAAACGCGTTGGATGCTTTAGTGCATTCATGTTTTCAACAATCAATTTGTGCACGGTTTTTGGCGTGAGCTCAAATAGTGTGTGACATCGTGTATGGTTATCACTGGTTAGGGTGGCGAGTGCTTTAAAATGGTTGGGTACTTTTAAACGCTCACAAAATGCTTCAATGATGGCAACACCTTCTTGTTCATGACCGCGTAAGTTCTTTCGTTTTTGGTAGCAATGAGCTTTACCAAAATCATGGGTCAGGGCTGCAAACCGGGTTTCTACATCAAAATTTAAATCGGCTGCCCGTTTAACAACAAGCATTGTATGCGTGTAAACGTCACCTTCTGGGTGATGGGTTTCAGGCTGAGGTACACCGGCCATTATTTCTACTTCTGGAAATATTCCCAGCCCATTAAGTGCTTCAAAAAATAAGTGTGGGTACTTTTCCGCCAGCGCTTTTTCTGTTTCTTTCCATACTCGTTCAGGTACAAGATGAGTTAATTCACCGTTATCTCTTAGCTTTTTCATGAGTGCGCAAGTATCAGGGTGTATCGTCCACTCATCGCCGAAACGGGCAAGAAAACGAGCTACACGTAATACTCGCACTGGGTCTTCAGCAAAGGCCGCTGTGGTGTGTTTTAGTGTTTTGTTTTTTAAATCAGTCTGGCCATTGTAAGGATCGATGATCTGGCCGTTAGCATCCATTGCCATTGAGTTGATGGTTAAATCACGCCGAGCTAAATCTTCTTCTAGTGTGACAGATGTGCTGGCATCAACGGTAAAGCCGGTATAACCCTTGCCACTTTTGCGTTCGGTACGGGCCAAAGCGTATTCGTGTTTGGTGTGTGGATGCAAGAACACAGGGAAATCACTCCCGACAGATTGAAAGCCTAATGCAGCCATTGTGTCGGTTGTTTCACCCACCACGACATAATCCAGATCATGCGATGTATGGCCAAGTAATGAGTCCCTTACCGCGCCGCCTACTAAGTAGACATTTTCCAATTGCTTGTTCATTAGATTATCCGTTATATGTTGTCAGACATCAGCTGCTCCATACTGAATCTCGATCTGTCCGCATCTTCCCTAAAAAGTTTCTATGTATAACCACCAATTCTTTATTGCGGGTTGTACTAGTTTTATATCTGAGCTTCCATCAACCAGTGACAGGTTTTCTTTTTGGTTCTTAAAAGCGGAGTAGAGATCGTCCGACTCTTCTATATTTAGAGTGGTGTGGCTGTATATATAGCCGGTAGATGATCCAGAAATACCAATGCCTACACCACTTTTTTCAAATAAAACACCACCAAAACTTGGGTCATTTGCGACAAAGTTAACCTCAGCGCCTTTGAGTAAATTGAGATGTGATTCAGATATTTTTTCTGCAAGCGTCTCGGGTTCAATTCTTGGGGGCTTATCCCGTAAGTCGATAATCGCACGGTGATCTTCGTTTGATATGATGTGTGCTATAGGCTCTAACAGTGTTGCGTTTTTATGTAAACTTTCTAGAAGTTTCATGTTGTTACCTTCGTCACTGCAGCCCATTAATAATCCGATCGTAAATATATAAAAGTATTTCATTATTGATCACTTAGTTTGTAGGTCTGAGTGGTGTTCTCTCAGAAGGGCAGCAATGATACGTGCATCAATGTTTGATTTGTAGCTATCCCAGAGTTGAATGCCAAGCGTGATTGCTGTTTGATCATTAGGGTCATCAAAAGCGGCTATTACGTCTGCATCCCCTAATTTTTCGGCTCTTCTCTGCCAGTACCCATCAGGGTTTGTGCCAGCGGCCCATTGCGCGTATCCGGCCCCTGCTTTTAATGTCCAAGCTGAAAACCCTACCCCTCTGCCCACATAGCCGTAATGAAGGTTAGACCAGATGTCGTAATTAAACTGTGCACCTGATAAGGAATCAAGTGACCATTCCCCATATGTGTTTTTGATATGATTTTTATGATCCCAGGGACGCCTGTTTCCTACCATCGATTTCCATTTCGTTAAGGCTTGGTAAGTATCAAATACACTCGTATTATGTTGTTTAATATTTTGGGCGATGACTGAACGGGCATTTCGCTTCATTTCTGAAGCCATATAGAATGCTAAGTCTTCCATGGAGTGCATTTTATTTCCTTATATTTGTTAACCTTTTATATAGTTAACGAGGTTGTAGCATTATTAAGTGAGGGTTAAAAAACATGCTATTTAGTTGTCAACCAGCGCTTGGGATATTATGGAGGTTACTTACCTAAGTCAATTTATCCTATTCCCTTAAAAAGGAAAAAGATGCAAATTAATTGTTACCACAGGGCTTAGAACATTTAACGTATTTCTGAGATATAAAATATGTGTTTTAGGGCGATGGGATGTAAATCTCTGTTTAAAGCTGAGTAGATTGTTTTGGTCAAAATCAAAAAAGATAATAGTTAATCAATAAGGGCTGCTCGATATGGTTAAACTCACTCCTAAGCTTGTTGCCGTTAGTGGTGTCGTTGTTTTAGCACTGTTTATCTGGCTAGAAAGCGGGACGGGTACAGACGCTGAAAAGTCTAAGAAAGTACCTAAGCATTTGGTGGGTATACAGCAGTTTACAGCTGAGATAGAAGAGAGAGATCAGTGGATGATGGCGTCACTTGATGCTATTCAGATAGAAGATAAGAATTTCTACCAGTGTATTAAAACTGAGCTTAGCCGGTATTTGGGTATACACCCAAGTAGTAGTGGCGCTGACTTTTCCGTTCATTCTATACGTAGTCTGTATTGTCCTAATATGGATATAAAAAGGTTGGATGGGGCGCAGTCTTTAACTTCTCTGCAGTTTCTTGATGTGAGTAGAAACCCCATTAGGCGAATTCACCCTTTATACACTTTAGAAAACCTCACAAATCTCGATTTATCGAATGTTGTGTTACGGAATCCAACAGAGGTTTTTCTTTTACCCCATTTGAAGTCCGTACGGCTTCCAGACTTTACGCGTGTTGATTGTGAACATCTTGACAAGTGGAAGCGAAAAAACAAAGTACAAGCGTCTCTCTCCCGAGGCCGATGCCGGCGAGATTAGCCTCAGCACATTGTAATGGTTTACTCGCTGTCGTTGCTGTTGGTGGGCGTGTCCTACTGATGTCCGTCATATTCATAATGATCTAGAATACGTTAAGATGAATGTATGACCTGCTGCCTCAAAGCAGCGTAGAATCAGTTGGATATGGCGTTTGTCATTAGTTTGTCATATAGATGTTGTTAAATTTACTTAGATTAAAAGGATACCACCGTGGCCTTTAATGATAGCCAGCGCTTTTTTCCAGAAACACGCTTACGACGCATGCGTGCCGATACTTTTTCACGCCGTTTAATGCGAGAAAATCAGCTTACACCCAGCGATCTTATCTATCCTGTATTTGTGATTGAGGGCAACAATAGTACAGAGAGTGTTGCTTCTATGCCGGGTGTGCAGCGTATGAGTATTGATTTACTCGTGAAGGAAGCAAAAGAGATATCAGCCTTGGGTGTTCCAGCAATGGCGCTGTTCCCTGTAACGCCGCTTTCTGCGAAGTCAGAGTTTGCAGAAGAAGCCTATAACCCAGATGGGTTAGCACAAAGAGCAGTTAAAGCGATTAAAGATGCGTGTCCTGATTTAGGCATTATTACGGATGTGGCACTGGACCCATTCACTACGCATGGGCAGGACGGCATCATAGATGACGCGGGCTATGTGTTAAATGATCGCACGGTAGAAGCGCTCATCCAGCAGGCGTTGTCACATGCAGAGGCGGGGGCTGATGTCGTGGCTCCAAGTGACATGATGGATGGCCGTATAGGCGGCATACGTGAAATATTGGAAGAAAGTGGGTATGTGAATACTCGTATCATGGCGTACTCTGCCAAGTATGCAAGTGCTTACTATGGACCTTTTCGTGATGCTGTTGGCTCTGCTGGGAACCTAGGTAAGAGCAACAAGAATAGTTATCAAATGGACCCTGCCAACAGCGATGAAGCACTACACGAAGTGGGCTTGGATCTGGCAGAAGGGGCCGACATGGTTATGGTTAAACCCGGCATGCCTTATCTGGATATTGTGCGCCGGGTAAAAGATGAATTTAAAGTACCGACCTTCGTTTATCAGGTCAGTGGTGAATATGCGATGCATATGGCTGCTTTCCAGAACGGCTGGTTGGATGAGCGTAGTGTTATGATGGAATCGTTATTGGCCTTTAAGCGTGCTGGTGCCGATGGTGTCCTGACATACTTCGCGAAGCGAGCAGCGCAACAAATGAACGAGTAGTCGGTCTCTCACTATACTGGAGATAGAGATGACTGAGCAGGTCACTGCGATTGATAAACAGGTAGAGATGATGAGTGAAGAAGTAATGCAGAACCAGGCCGCAAAGGCGCTGGTGGAGAGCCGCGAAATTTTACCAACGGTAGACCATCCTGTTGAGGTTGAGCCGGTTGATCTCAAAGCGCCAGAACTCTATATCAATCGCGAGCTTAGTCAGTTGCAGTTTAATGTTAGGGTGCTGGAGCAAGCGTTGGATGATCGTTATCCGCTACTTGAGCGCCTGATGTTCTTGCTGATCTTCTCCAGTAACTTGGATGAGTTTTTCGAGATACGTGTAGCAGAGCAACTACGCCAGCTCAAATACGGGCGTGAAACGGTTGGCCCAGATGCGATGTACCCGAAAAAGGTCATAGAGAAAATCCGTGAAATTTGCCAAGTCAATGTTGAGCGCCAATACCGTATTCTTAATGAGATCATGTTTCCTGAGATGGAAAAATGCGGTATTCACTTTTTACGCCGTCGTGATTGGTCGCCTGAGCAATTGGTTTGGATTAAAAATTTCTTTGAAGAGAAAGTTGTACCGGTTATTAGCCCGATAGGTTTAGACCCTGCACACCCTTTCCCTAAACTCGTCAATAAAAGCCTTAATTTTATCGTACAGCTCGATGGTAAAGATGCCTTTGGCCGTGAAACCGGGTTGGCGATTATTCCTGCACCGCGTTCTCTTCCTCGTTTGATTCGTTTGCCAGACGAACTTTGTGATGGGGGGGATAATTTAATATTTTTATCATCGGTCATACATGAATGCGCAGCCGAGCTGTTTCCTGGCATGACGGTTCTCGGGTGTTACCAATTCCGTATTACCCGAAATGCCGATTTAACGTTTGATTTTGAAGAAATGGATGACTTGGCGCGTACGTTACGTGGTGAGCTTCATTCGCGAAAGTATGGCGATGCGGTACGTTTAGAAGTCGATAATCGCACACCAGAAGAGCTGGTGGACTTCCTGAAAATAGAATTCCATTTGGATGAAGAGCAAGTTTATAAAGTCGATGGCCCTGTAAACCTGACGCGCTTAATGACAGTAAGAGATTTAGCCGGGCGCCAAGAATTAAAATGGCCGCCTTTCTCTCCGGGTGTGCCCGGTAAGCTGAAAAAAGAGAAAGAGCCGAATGTCTTTCAAGCATTAAAAACGGGTGATCAGCTATTAATGCATCCGTTTCAGTCGTTTACGCCTGTTGTTGATCTGTTGATGAAAGCGGCTAAAGACCCCGACGTGATAGCGATTAAACAGACGCTTTATCGTACAGGGGATAAGTCCGATATTGTTAATGCGCTAGTGGAAGCCGCTCGTGGCGGTAAAGAAGTCACGGTTATTATTGAGTTACGTGCACGCTTTGATGAAGAGAGTAATTTACATCTAGCAAGCCGACTGCAAGAAGCAGGCTGCTTGGTTGTATACGGTGTGGTGGGCTATAAGACACATGCCAAAGCGATGCTAATTGTGCGCCGTGAAGGCACCAAACTTGTACGCTATTGCCATATGGGAACAGGTAACTATCACTCGGGCACGGCGCGTTTGTATACTGATTACAGTTACCTGACGTCGAATGATGAAATTGGCGAAGATGTTCATAAAGTGTTTCAGCAGCTAACCGGTATGGGCAAAATACAGCGCCTCAAAAAGTTGTATAACGCGCCATTTACCCTGCATGCCAAAATGTTGGAGCTGATACAGCATGAGGCAAAGCTGGCATCCAGCGGCAAGCCCGGGCATATCATCGTTAAAGTGAATGGCCTAACGGAGCCGAAGATGATTCGCGCTTTGTACGAAGCTTCCCAAGCGGGAGTAAAAATAGAACTGATTATTCGTGGTATGTGTCGTTTGCGTCCAGGTTTGCCCAGAATATCGGAAAATATCACAGTGCGTTCTATTATAGGGCGCTTCTTAGAGCATACTCGTGTCTATTATTTTGGTAATAACGGAAAGCCAGAAGTGCTTTGTTCCAGTGCCGACTGGATGGAGCGTAACATGCTTAATCGTGTCGAGACGTGTTTCCCCGTTACGGGCAAGCAAGGAGAGCGCGTAAAGAAAGAGTTGGATTACTATTTGGCAGACAATACGCAAAGCTGGGAGTTAAAAGCTGACGGTAGTTATACGCTGTTGAAACCCAAGGAGGGCGAAGAGCCCTTTAGTGCACAGCAACAATTATTGAGAGATTTTGCTAGCTAGCATTAATTGATCTGTTTTAAGGGCGCTTTTTAGCGCTCTTTTTCGTTGTGGCGACCTTTTTTTAGTATTTTCAGACATCTCAACATGAGAATTGAGCGCAATCGTTGCGTTTTTAATTCAGATCAGGAAAATAGACCCATAAGTCAAATGTTTCATATAAGAAATAAGATGGCGTATTATGGTCTTTTTTACTGACTAATTATGCGCACAATAATGGAAAACACTATGTCTGAAACCTCGATCGCGCTCGAATTGACCGATATACATAAATCCTATGGAAGTCTTGAAGTACTTAAGGGCGTTTCACTTAAGGCGAATGACGGGGATGTCATTTCGATTCTCGGTTCAAGTGGCTCAGGCAAAAGTACACTGCTTCGCTGCATTAATTTGCTAGAGCAACCCGCCAAAGGGCAGGTAATCATTGGCGGCGAAGAGCTAAAGCTTAAGGCCGGAAAGTCCGGTGACCTCGAAGCAGCAGACCGTAAACAACTCGAAGATATGCGCTCGCGTATCGGATTCGTTTTTCAAAGTTTTAACCTCTGGCCTCACAAAACCATCCTTGGCAACATCATCGAAGCCCCTATGAATGTTTTAAAGCAATCCCGAGAGCAAGCTATTGAGCGTGCCGAAGGATTACTGAAAAAAGTAGGCCTGCTCGAAAAGAAAGATGCTTATCCCGGTAATTTGTCAGGCGGCCAGCAGCAACGTGTTGCGATAGCACGTGCTTTAGCGATGGACCCACAGGTGTTGTTGTTTGATGAACCAACGTCTGCATTGGACCCTGAGCTAGTGAACGAAGTATTAAGCGTGATGCGCGAATTGGCTGACGAAGGCAGAACGATGTTGATCGTTACGCACGAAATGCGTTTTGCGCGTGACGTATCAAGTCAGGTCGTATTTTTACATCAAGGACAGATAGAAGAAATAGGGCCACCAGAGCAAGTGTTTGAAAACCCGAAATCGCAACGTGTACGTGACTTTATGTCTAGCCACAATTGATTTCAGCTCCACACAAAAGAGATTCACTATAATAATTATTTATAATATAGAGAGAAACCTGATGAGTGTTCGTAAAATTATTGCAGCTGTTACATTAGTCGCTGGCGCTTTTGCCGCTACCCAAGCTTCTGCGGGTGATAAAATCCGTATCGCTACTGAAGGGGCTTATGCACCTTTCAATATGAAAAATGAACAAGGCGAGCTGATTGGCTTTGATGTCGAAATTGCTAAAGCATTGTGTGCAGAGATGAAAGCAGATTGCACGATTGTTGAACAGGATTGGGATGGTATGATCCCTGCTCTGAAAGGCCGTAAATTTGATGCGATTGTGGCTTCTATGTCGATCACTGAAGAACGCCTGCAGGCTGTAGACTTTACTAACCCTTACTACACCAACGCATTGGCATTTGTTGGTCCAAGAGACAAGGTTCTAAAAACTGATAAAGCATCGCTTAAAGGCAAAACGCTAGGAGCACAGCGTGCGACCATCGCAGGTCAGTACTTGGAAGATGAGCTGGGTGATGTTGTTTCTGTAAAACTCTATGATACGCAGGATAATGCTTATCTGGATATGGCAACAGGCCGTCTTGATGGTTTGGTATCAGATAAATTCCCTGCTTATGACTGGTTGCGTACAGATGCAGGTAATGGATTTGAATTCAAAGGTGAGCCGATTAAAACAAAATCTGTTGATAAAATTGGAATCGCTATTCGTCATAACCAAGGCGAGTTGAAAGCGAAGTTCAACAAAGCACTGAAGACTATCGTTGAAAACGGTACTTACGCTGTCATCAATGCTAAATACTTCCCGTTCTCTATCTATTGATCGGCTCAATGCGCGGGCTATAACAGCTCGCGCACTGTTTAAAATGGATAATCCACTAACGTTCGCTGTAAGAGAATAATAACGTGATAGATCTGCATGGGTTTGGTCACCTGTTATTGGCTGGAACATGGGTCACCGTCAAGCTGGCAGTTGTCAGTCTATCGTTAGGCCTGGTTTTTGGTTTGTTAGGTGCTGCCGCTAAATTATCAGAATATAAAGTGCTTCGGGCAATGGCGACTGCGTACACTACGCTGATTCGTGGTATTCCTGAGCTGTTGATTGTGTTTGCTATCTACTTTGGTGGTTCTGCCTTGGTAATGGCAATCGCCAGTATGTTTGGATATGACGAATACATTGAAGTAAATCCATTTATGGCGGGTGTGGCCGCACTGTCTATCGCCTTTGGTGCTTATGCAACCGAAGTCTTTCGTATGGCTATCCTTTCTATTCCTCAGGGACAATGGGAGTCTGCGCAAGCATTAGGCATGACGCGTAGCAAAACCTTTTATCGTATTATTCTTCCGCAAGTTTGGCGCGTAGCTTTACCTGGTTTAGGAAACTTGTTCCAAGTGCTGCTCAAAGATACAGCTTTGGTATCGGTGGTTGGCCTGCAAGATATTATTCGCCAAGCCACGACAGCAATTAGTTCTACAAAAGAACCGTTCACATTTTATCTTGCGGCTGCGTGTATTTATTTGATACTGACAGCAATCGCAACGGCTGGAACACTTTGGATGGAGCGAGCCTGTACTCCGCAAGCGAGGTACAAAGGATGAATTGGGATGTCATAATTAAGTACTATCCAAAACTGTTGGATGGTGCTCTGCTAACGCTAGAACTCGTGGTTATCTCCGGTCTAATAGGCGTTATGCTGGCGGTGCCAATTGCACTGATGCGCGCTTCAAAAACACCGTGGGTACGGGTTTTTCCGTTCTGTTTCATCTACTTCTTCCGTGGTACGCCACTGCTGATACAGATCTTTTTGATCTACTATGGAGCCTCTCAGTTTGAAGCGGTACGTGAATCCGCATTGTGGGTCATACTGAAAGAGCCTTATTGGTGTGCGATTATCGCTTTCACGCTGAATACAGCGGCTTATAGCGCTGAACTGTTCCGTGGTGCGATTCAGGCAATACCCAATGGTGAACTTGAGGCCGCAGATGCCTTTGGCATGAACTGGTTGCTTAAAACGCGGCGTATCGTTATACCGCGCGCATTCGGTATTGCGTTACCTGCTTATGGTAACGAAGTTGTTCTGATGCTCAAAAGTAGCGCACTAGCTTCTACCATTACGTTGCTGGATCTCACGGGTATGGCACGTACGATACAAGCACGTACCTATACGCCCGTAGAGCTATTTACTGCCGCTGGAGTTATTTACCTAGTAATGGCTGCCGTTGTCATAGGCCTGTTCCGCTATATGGAAAGCCGCTTCAACCGTTACCAGTACTACAAACCTAACGTTGATCAAATGGGCGTTGATAAGCAATAGTGAGTACTGCTTGCTTAGTAAGTGAAGATAAAAAACGGCCTTTATGGCCGTTTTTTATTGCCTGTCATATGGCAAAACTCGTTTTATGAGTGATGGCTCAGAGGCTTGCTCCAGAACACCGATATAGCTATGGTGTTTGTATGCATTAGTTTTGTGGGTGTTGTCACATCAAAAAGGAAAGGTTATCCATATAGTTATTCAAGCATGGTGTCATTCTGTGCATATCTGTTCATAAAATGAATGTATACGCGTTGTATTTTGGGTTCCTAATTGGGAAGCATAATAAACACAGAGGGAATTGAATATGAATAATAAAAAAAGATTGTTGCTATGCGCTGTGCTGAGTATTTTTTCTACACATTCGTTTGCTGGTGCTGATTTAATAATTGAAGATATTTCATTTTTATCTCTGCCCGCAAAAGGAGGCTGTACAAATTTTAGCGTTACTATTGCAAACATAGGCGATGAGCGAGCAGAAGGAAGTGGTTTGTTTTCGTTACGCGCCAATAGCTTAACCACATCGCAACTGGGCGCAGAGAGGCAGTTTGGTATTGGTAGGGGAGTAGATCCAGGTGAGTCCATAATGGTCTCAGTAATAAGTCTAGAGTTTCCTGCCGTTGGTGAGCATCGGATTGTTGCTGTTGTAGATTCAAGAAACGAGGTTGAAGAATACGTTGAAGGCAGTTACGCCGAGCAGAATAATGGGTTTAAAAAGGATGTCAATGTAAGGCATACATGCACTGAAGACGGCAGGCCGCAAGGGCCTACAGTCGATCCAAAGTTTATTAAAAACTTACATATAGACCCGAAGGAAGGGCGCCCTAACCTTAATCCTAAGGTTAGATTACCTATCCCTCGCTCTGTTACTCAATAAGTAGATTGCTTAAATAGCCTGTTCTTTTTTGTTAGTAATGGCGGTAAAGAAGAATAGGTTATTTTTTGGTAAATGCAACAAACTGCTTTCTACGGTTGTTGACGAGTTGCAGTGATAACCATCAAATTAAAATACCAAATGCTCTAAAAAAACATTTGTCTGCGATAGCGTAATAGGCCAAGTGGCACTGGCTGAGTAATGTTTTAATGAAAAAACCAGTACCCCGCTAGAATAGCCACGATAATGCCTGCAAGATCGGCGAGTAAGGCACAGGTAATTGCATGGCGTACGTGCTTTATGCCAACACTGCCAAAATAAACGGCCAACACATAAAATGTTGTCTCTGTGCTGCCTTGCATGATGGCGGAAATAGTTGCAGCGAATGAGTCCACTCCAAATGTGCTCATGGTTTCTAGCATCATTGCGCGAGCGCCACTACCGCTCAATGGTTTCATTAACGCTGTAGGTAGTGCCTGAATAAAGTCAGTATTAAAGCCCAGTGAAGAGAACAGATATTCTAAGCCATATATAACACCCTCTAATACACCGCTGGTACGTAGCAAACCAATGGCGACCAGCATGGCGATTAAATAGGGTATGAGTTTGATTGCGACATCAAATCCTTGTTTTGCACCTTCGATAAAATCTTCGTAGATATTATTTTTCTTATACCAGCCTGAAAATAGAAACAACATAATGATTGCGAATAAAATAAGGTTGCCCAGCAAGGATGAACTGCTCGACATCTGTTCTGCTGGCAAGCTCACTAACCAGCTACCGAGCGCAGCTAATAAGATGGCAAACCCAGAAAAATAACCAATAACAACGCGATTAAATAAATTGATTTTTTGTACCCAGGCCACTGCCATCAGACCGGTTATTGTCGATGCAGAGGTTGCGAGTAAGATAGGAATGAATACGGATGTGGGGTCAGCTGCACCCTGTTGAGCGCGGTATAAAAAGATAGTTACCGGCAATAATGTAACGGAAGAAGTGTTTAAAACGAGAAACAAGATTTGTGCATTACTTGCGATATCTGAACCGTGATTTAAATTCTGTAAGTCCCGCATAGCTCGCAGCCCCATTGGCGCTGCAGCGTTATCCAGCCCAAGCATATTAGCGGCGATATTCATCGTCATACTGCCGTGTGCAGGATGCCCTTTAGGTATGCCAGGCATTAGTTTTAAAAATAATGGTTCCAGGCCACGAGAGAGAATCTGTATTAATCCCGCATTTTCAGCCACTTTAAACAAACCTAGCCAAAGGCACAGCACACCAACCAGACCAATAGAAATATCCACACTGAGCGAGGCCATATCGAAGGTAGATTGAATGAGCAGGCCGAAGATATCAGCTTGGTTTAATACCAGCCATTGATAAAGAGCAGCGATGAATGCGGTGGCGAAAAAACCGAACCAGATATGTACTAGCATAAATACTCTTAGCTGTTATTTCAGGCGAGAATGCAACGATCCATTTTTTGATGCAAACTATATCAGATTTTTAAGTGTGAAATAGAACGGGTGATCGCTAGCTTTTTTATCTAGTTGGTTTCGTTAAAGAAGCATTTTCCCAGTGTGTTAAGCCAACAGAATATTTGAGTCGTTAAAACGAACGAGCAAAAGATTTGTCAGAGAGTAATATTAAACAAATAAGAGAACACAAAAAATGACTGAACGTCCAACGTTTGTAATGACAGAACAAATCGATAATTCACGTACCTGTGTTAATCACCTTCATTTTCCTGCAGGAAGTGAAACGCGTTGGCACCGCCATGAGAGGGATTATGTGATTGTACCCATGAATAGTTGTGAGTTGCTTATTGATTCAGGGGGCGGTGCGAAGCCGGTGAAGCTAACGGCGGGCGAGTGTTATTACCGAGATGCAGGTGTTGAGCATAACGTGATTAACCCTTCAGAAATTGACATTACCTTGATTGAAGTGGAAATTAAGTAGTTCTTAATCGTAGCGCAATTAGGGGGTTAATGATGAAGATGGTTTATACCAGCGAGAATCAGTTCTTAGTGTGTAATGCTAAAAATCTCATTGAGGCACAAGGTATTGGAACATTCCTGAAGAATGAGTTTGCGCAGGGAGCGGTAGGTGAAACATCCGCTTTTGATGCGTGGCCTGAAGTCTGGATTTTTAGTGATTCAGATTATGAGCAAGCTCTAAACATTATTGAAACATCTCTCAGCCGCAAAAATGCTGCTGAATGGGTTTGTGAGAACTGTTCTGAGCATAATGATTCCTCTTTTGACATCTGCTGGAATTGCCAAAAAGATAACGCATGACAGGGGCTCAGGGTAAGCGTGTAATAATAATTGCTCTGAAACGTAGTCTCTGGCCAAGGATCAACTACACTTACTGATAATTGCTTGCCTTCATGCTTTACTATGTGGAAGGTAGCTTTAATAAAGGACTATCAATTGAATACACATATTGAGTTTGAGCCTGAAGTATTATCAGCGTTAAATGCAGGAAGAAAAATTGATGCTATCAAAACGCTAAGGTCATTAAGAGGCATCGGCCTGAAAGAAGCGAAGGAGCTGATTGATAATTATGTCGATGAGCATGCATCTGAGGGAGCGTCTGTGCAAAAAGTCGAAAGCAATGTGAGTGTTGCTAAGCTGCTGTTTATTGGGTTGATAATTTATTTGGTTTATAAATTTTTTAATAGCTAATTTCAAAAATAAACTTCCAATATTAGCCAATACAGAACTAACTCCCAAGAAAAGGTATTTCTCTTGAGAGTTCACATGCATTACAAACCGTGTTCAATCAGCGGCTTATTTTTCTAGAATCACGTATCTAAGTATTTCAACCACTTGTGCCGGCGTTGTTGCCCATGCCATGGCTGCTGCATCCACTTCTTTTAAAGGGTGGATGATGTCATCAGCGTGTAGCGTGATATATGGCGTATCTAGAGCTGCACAATATCCTGCATCAAAAGCAGCATTCCACTGTTTGTATTTATCACCAAAACGAATAATGGCGATGTCACATTTTGCTATAAGGTTTTTAGTACGGATACCGTTCACTTTAGATGACTTGTGGTCGCGCCAAAAACTATTATCTTCTGCGCCTAACAAATCTCCAGCAGCATCACTTGCTTCGTGATTAGTGACAGCAGAGCTAAAGGTTACCGGTAGGTTGTGTGCTCTTGCGCCATCGATAAGCTGCTGACGCCAGTCGGTATGTATTTCGCCAGAGAGGTAGATATTCCAATGCATAGTGTTTCCTGTTTTTTATTAAGTGCTTTTAGTGGGAGCTTTGTAAGGTGAATTCTACAGCATCATCTGTATTATTTTCTGTACAAATTATATACAGTTGAAGGTGCTTTCCTGTAACGACTTGTTTGGAGTAAGGTGGCACGATAAGCGCTGTGGGGGAGTTTATATTCATATTACGGAGCAATATGATGGATTTCCAAAAAGCAATTGATAGCTGTGTTAGTAACCGCGTGGTTGTTATTTTTCTGCTTATTGTCTTTTTCCCTCTGGGTTTATATTGTCTATGGAAAGGTCAGCACTTTTCTAAAACGGTACGCTGGGTTATTACCGCGCTACTTGGATTATGGACATTGAGTTTATTATTTGGAGGTGGAGGGAGCAGTTATGATGATAACGGCAGCTGTGCTGCGGTTATTGAGTCTAATGGCTGTACTTATTATCGAGATAGCGATTGCAATGTTATTTCTCGCTCATGCGAGTCAGTGTATTGATATAGCAGGCCTTTCTGATGAAAGGCTATCACGCTAATTTGGGTAATACTGTTTCTCATTTAGGTCTATAAAGTTGAGCTGATTATAGAGTAAGGTATCCCTTCTAGTGTAGTAAGTTTATCCCCGATTCTTGTTTTTAAAAGGAAGTAATATGGAATGTCCTAAATGTAATAGCTCAATGAACGAAATTAAAGACACGGCATTTTCAGCATTAAAATGTTCAGGATGTAATGGAATTTGGTTTCGAGATGGGAGCCATGAGTTGGCGAGATCTATTGAAGGCATTGAGGCCATTGATGATGTCAAAACCAATGCAGGGGCTGCCTATAACCCCGTTAGAGATATCGATTGCCCTGAGTGTCATAAGCGAATGATTAAAATGGTGGATCGTTCACAATTGCATATTGAGTTTGAAGCATGTGCTTATTGTAATGGTGTCTTTTTTGATGCGGGTGAGTTTAAAGACTTTACCGAATTTTCATTGATTGAACGGGTTAAGCAGGCGATCGATACGTTTAAGTCTAATGTCCGTACATAGTCATATGAACGCAGTGAAGCAGTAGCACGCGCTACTGTGTTTTTGTATGTGTGAGCCTACATAGTTTCTTGAGATGTTCTTTGTGATTCAATCAAATGCCGCTAAATCAGACTTGATACTGGTCGTCGTAACGCTGCTTGCTGCGGCTGGATGGATCTTTTCTAAAGAAGCGCTTTTTGGTATCCCTCCTTTGATGTTTATTGGCTTGAGGTTTTTAGTTGCCGGGCTGGTTTTGTCTCTATTTGGTTGGCAGGCCTTGCGAGCGCTTGATAAACGAGGGATCTTGCGGACAGCCTTGGTCGGTATGTCATTCGGTGTGGCTATGATTTTTTGGATCTTAGGGCTGCATCATGCTCATCATATAGGCGTGGGTGCTTTTTTATCCTGCCTAGGGGCTGTATTCGTGCCCATTGTTGCAACTTTGTTTGGTGAACGCGCTAACCGGGCGGTATGGTTTTCGCTTCCGCTGGCGGCTATAGGTCTTGCCAGCCTATCACTTGATAGCCAGTTTGTGATGGGGTGGGGTGAGCTCTCATTTCTGTGTTCAGCTGTATTGTTTGCGTTTACTTTTGTCCTGAATAGCCGTGCAGCTGCGAAAACATCACCTATTGCTCTGGCGGCAGTTCAGTTAATGGTGGTAGGGCTGGTGGCACTTCCTGTGTCATTTCTGACTGAAACATGGACGTTAGCATGGCCCGTTGAAATCTGGATGTGGATGATTGCCAGCATCTTCATTGCGACCAGCTTGCGGTTTTTTATGCAGACTTGGGCGCAAAGCTTATCCAATGCGAGTAATGCTGCTGTGATCATGACATTGGAGCCTGTATGGACTGCTATGTTGGCAGCAGTATGGTTTGGCGAGACAATGACCGCTATGCAGTTAGGTGGCTGTGTACTGATTTTTAGTGCACTAATGGTTAGCCGCTGGCGCAGCGTACGTAGTGCTGTCCGTGCGTTGGTTAGATAACTGCGCATAAGAGTCTTAGGCTGTGAGTAAATTTCACAGGCACTGGTCGTGCGTCAGTAATGCAATGTATGATAAAACAATATCTATTTATTGGATTAACTTGACGCAATTATTATGCTTTTTTTAGATGGTTGTGGCGAGTACTGTGTTATGAATTCATTTATGACACTAACTGAGGCAATCCGATGAACTTGGCTGAAGTACTGCTTAACTCACTAAAAGAGCACGGGGTTTCTGAAATTTTTGGTATTCCTGGTGATTTTGCTTTGCCTTTCTTTAAGGTGGCTGAAGAATCCAAGATTTTACCTCTCTATACTTTCAGCCATGAGCCAACGGTGGGCTATGCGGCGGATGCCGCAGCACGTTGTCACGGCAAGCCATCGGTTGCGGCCATTACCTATGGGGCGGGTGGCTTCAATATGGTCAATCCGATCGCTGCAGCATATGCAGAAAAATCGCCAGTCGTGGTGATCTCCGGAGGGCCCGGTGAAGGTGATAGAAGTACGGGTTTGCTAGTGCATCATCAAGCAAAGAGTCTTAATTCCCAGCTGCAAGTGTATAAGGAAGTTACCTGCGATCAGGTTATCTTAAATGATATTGAACGAGCCCCCGCTGATATAGCGCGAGTTTTAGCAAGCTGTATCAGGCATTCTCGGCCGGTTTACATTGAGGTCCCAAGGGACCTTGTTTTTCATCAGTGCATGCCAGTACTGCCCTATCAGTCGGAAAATCTGCATCAAATACACACTGGTGCACTGGACGCCTGCGTGAGTGCAACGCTTGAAAAACTGCAGCGTGCTGAGTCACCCGTGCTGGTTGTCGGCGTTGAAATTAGGCGCTTCGGTATTGAGCAACAAACAGCAGATCTTGCCAAACAACTGGGTATTCCAGTAGTAACGACCTTGATGGGGCGAGGGCTGCTTAATGATATGGATGTCCCGTTGCAGGGTACCTATCTGGGTGTTGCGGGGGATGCCGAATTAACGCGCTTGGTAGAAGAATCGGATATGCCCGTTCTGTTAGGAGTAACTCTCACGGATGGTAACTTTGGCATATCACAGCAAAAGCTGGATTTTCGTAAGGTGATTCTTGCCTGTGATGGTAATGTTTCAATGGGGTATCACATCTATCCTGAGATCCCTTTGCAGGCATTTATTGCCGAATTAAACACACGTGCGCATAGACTTGAAACTGTTAACAATCAGGTCGTGGCGGCTACACATCATTATCCTTGTGAGCTACCGGCGGATGAGCAGAAAATAACGCCTACCGATATTGCCGCTGCAATTAATGATTTGTTTCAGCAGCATGGAGCGATGCCTATTGCTGCAGACATGGGGGATTGCTTTTTTACTACGTTGGATATCAAAGAAACGGATCTGGTAGCCCCGGGTTTTTATGCCACCATGGGCTATGGTGTGCCCGCTGGGTTCGGTGTGCAAGCGGCAACCGGAAAAAGGCCAATTGTTCTCGTCGGGGATGGTGCGTTTCAAATGACGGGCTGGGAGTTACTGAATGCTAGACGCTATGGCTGGAATCCGATTGTTATTGTGTTCAATAACAGTAGTTGGGAAATGTTGCGTACGTTTCAGCCTGAATCGGCATTTAACGATCTGCCACAGCTGAATTATGCGCGTATAGGAGATGAGCTAGGGGGTGTTGGCCGGCGGGCAACCAACCGTAAAGAGTTAAAGTGCGCACTGCAAGAGGCTGTACAAGATGACGATAATTTTTATCTGATTGAAGCGATTATCGAGAAAGGAGACTTATCAAATACCTTGAGTCGTTTTGTTGGTGGTATTACTAAAATGCGTGAGCAGGCTATGGTTGCCGATTGATTACAATGAATCTTAGGTAGGTGTGGTCGTGAAGACAGCCCTTACAGGCTGTAAGTTTTTTCGTGATAATACAGGGGTGGGTACAATTGTTGCTCCATAACTTATTCAGGAAAGCCGCTCTGCGCGTGGATGTATATATGCCAGGAGTCTCTTTTTATGGCCATTCAGCGTGTAGCCAATATCGTTAAAATAGGCTATAAATAAACGCGATCTAAAATCGTAATGTTATATGTTAAGGCGAGGTTGGTAGTAATAACTTATTGGTTCACATTTTTTGAACGTACAGTAACGTTCGTCTTTTTAAAGTCTCGATCTATATAATCGACTGATCTTTCTACAACTACAGTGGCTCGGGTCTTAATGTAAGGGTGTTAGTGGATGACTGTGCTTCCTCAACTCTTGTTAGTGAACAGCAATAATGAACAACGAAAAACGCTTTGCAACTACATAAAATTGAGTGGACACTTTGATGTTATAGAAGCCGAGAGTGGCAAAGATGCTGCGGCGGTGCTAAAACAGTCGAATATCTCTTGTGTCATTAGTGACATATATATTGGCGCGTTGGATGGCTGGAGACTGGCGCGAATGGTGCGCTCAGGGGTTTTCATTTGCAGTGAAACAACGCCGTTCATCATTGTTACTTCAACATGGTGTAAGCGTATTGCAGAAACTACTGCGAGAGAGTTTGATATTGATCATTTGCTTCCTTTCGCTCAGCATAAAAAATTAGATAATCTTCTTAAAAACAGCCTTACTCCTCGAGAAACAGTGCGAAAAGACCGGGTCTTAGCAATTGAAGATGCCCCCGATACGGCTCATTTAATCCAGCGCATATTACGTAATCGCTTTGATGTTGATGTTGCTCCTGATGGTCCAACTGGACTTGACATGTGGAAGGAAAAAAAGCACTCAATTGTCCTTCTCGATGTTATGTTGCCAGGGATCTCAGGCCCGGATGTTATGGACCTAATTCTTCAGGAAAGCCCTAACCAGACAATCGTCATTATGACAGCCCATGGCAGTATGGACCTGGCTGAAGAGCTAATGTTGAAAGGCGCCTCTGATTTTATTTCTAAGCCGTTTCGGACAGAGCAACTGCGCAAGGTATGTGAGGTGGCTTCTCGCAGAGAGGATTTCTTGATCAGTAATGAGCAGTTTGCTCAAACGGTTGATTCTCTCAAAGAAAATGAGAGGGTGAGGGTTTCGCAGGCAAAAAAACATCAGAATGTTTTAGATACGCTTAGCACGGTAATTCTGGAGCTGGATAGTGAAGGCTGCATTGTTTTTGCCAATAAAGCCTGGTATCAACTGACGGGACTGACAGCAGCGGGTAGCCTGAAGAAACCATTTGGTGACTGTGTTCGAGTAGATGATGAGCGTACCGCTAACAATATTTTAAGTGTAATTAGTAACCTCTATGAGCAAAAGATTGACCACAGTCGGTTGGAGTTTAAGTTATTAGATAGCAACGATCAGGAAATTTGGGTGGAGGCCCGTTTGAATCGTGTTAAACGTGAGAATGACGTTGAAGCTATATCCGTTGCTCTTGACGACATTACTGCCCGAAAAAGTGCTGAGAAAAGGCTCGAATACCTTGCTTCTCACGATACCCTGACAGGGCTCTATAATCGTTACTATTTTGATAACGCACTTCGTCGGTTAGCCTCTCAATCCCGGCATAATGGCAGTAAACATTCGCTACTTTATTTGGATCTAGATCATTTCAAAGCGATTAATGATACCCAAGGACATAATAAAGGGGATTATATTCTTAAAAGTGTTGCGTACAAGCTGCAGCATCGGCTACGAGACAGTGACATTCTTTGCCGAATTGGCGGCGATGAGTTTGCGGTATTACTTAGTAATACTGACATCATCCAAGCTGAGTCTATCGCCAAAGACCTTTGTAAGTTAGTGGCTACAGATCAGTATCGATTTGGTGATCAAATATATAAGATTAGTGCCAGCATTGGTATTAGCGCTATAGATGGGCAGGCTGAAAAAGCACAAAAATATTTGCAAAGAGCTGATATTGCTCTTTACGTTGCTAAACGTCACGGTCGTAATTTGGTTCATGTTTATACATCGGGAGATAGAGACAGCGAAGATATAAAATCCAGTATGGAATGGTTGCACAAGCTTCAGCACGCCATTGCGCAGGATAATCTTCTGTTACATTACCAACCGATTGTCCATATTGAGTCTGGTGAAATTGCTTATTATGAGGCGCTTGTCCGTCTAAATATTGATAATCAAATGATTTTTCCCGATGATTTTATACCGGCCTTGGAGCGCCTTGAAGATGCGAACTTATTAGATCATCAGGTAGTAGGGAAAGCGATTAAGGCACTTGCTGAGTACCCCGAGTTAATGAAGGTTGCTATCAACCTTTCAGCCCAAGCTTTTAGTGATGAGCGGCTGGTTCCTTTGATAGAAGATAAGCTGAGAAAATTTAACGTTGACCCTCAACGAGTAATATTTGAATTGACAGAGTCAGCTAGTCTATCCAATCTGTCGGCGACACAACGGATGGTCTCTGAGTTGTCTGAAATGGGCTGTGGCTTTTCAATTGATGACTTTGGCACCGGTTTCAGTACTTTTACTTATTTAAAGAACCTACCTGCCGATACCGTAAAAATTGATGGCTCATTTGTTAAAGAGTTGACCAATAACAGTATAGATTTGGCTTTAGTGAAAGCGATACGTGAAGTTGCCAGTGCTCTGGGGAAACTAACGGTAGCAGAATTTGTTGAAGATCAGGAAGTATTGAACTTACTCAAAGAGATTAAAGTGGATTATGCTCAGGGGTATTATCTAGGCCGCCCCAAACCGATTGAAGAGTTAGGTATCCGAGACTCTGATTACGAATCTAAGGTTTCTTAATATAGTGAACTTCTCGTTTCTGGCACTACAGATTTGATCATTGATGTTGCGCGTGCATACGTTGAGAATCATAGCAATGACGGTACACTGATTTCTAAAGTAACTCTGAAAAAGCTCCGAGTGTCGATGTAGGCTCTTTATAACGGCAAAGGATTTTAGGCAATCTTTCTGGTAGTTTGCAAGAGGATAGACGTATTTGATTAGATGGAGGTGATGCCTGTTCTGGGCAACACGCTTTATGAAGCACAAGGGTAAGTGGTAACTATACGAATGATTCTACCGATGAGTGAGCGCATCAAAGGGGCTCAGTATTAGTATACAGAAGGGATATAGACTGGAAGGTTTAAGAACTCGGTATCTTAACCGTTTGACTATCAAGCCCTCTGGATGGAGCTGGAAAAACTGACGTTTATTTTTTCTGTTTTTACAATAACGAGGTCAAACATGCGCAGAGTGCATCAATTCGGAGTAGGGGTAATTGCACTATTAGCTATTATGCCAGCATTCGCTCAATTGAATAGCGGACTCAACGAGGAAGAAGGGCTAGAGGATCTCTATGGTGGTGAGGAGTTTGTTAGTATCGCCACCGGTAGCAACAAACCCATCTATAAGGCTCCTGCAGTAGCCTCTGTTATCACAGCTCGAGACATTGAGATGCTTGGTGCTAGGAGCCTCAATGAAGTGTTGGAGACAGTACCGGGTCTGCATGTTTCGATGTCAACGTTAAGTCGAATTAACCCTGTTTATTCAATAAGGGGTGTTCATACTGGTTATAATTCGCAAGTATTATTACTCATTGATGGAGTTCCTCTGCAAACCCCTAGTACTGGAGGGCGGCCAGAGTTGTTTAACCTCTCGGTTGCCAGCATTGCTCGGATTGAAGTTATACGTGGTCCTGGTTCTGCTGTCTATGGAGCAGACGCTTATTCAGGTGTGGTAAGCGTGATTACAAAAGATGCCAAATCTATTGATGGCACTGACGTTGGAGGGCGAATTGGTTCTTTTGATAGCCGTGATCTATGGCTGCAATCTGGAGGTCAATGGAATGGTTTAGATGTGGTGTTTGGTCTTTCCTATCAAAGCAGTAATGGAGATTCTGACCGAATTATCAATTCTGACCTTCAGACTATGTTGGATGGTGCATTAGGCACGAATGCGTCATTGGCACCGGGATCATTATCAACTAATTATGAATATTTGGAGACCCGCCTTGGTTTAAAAAACGATAACTGGCGGGTGGGCTTTTGGGGTTGGAATCAGGATGGCTCAGGCATTGGAGCTGGGGGAGCACAAGCGCTTGACCCAAGCGGCACACAAACCGATGATGCTTTCCTTGTAGATGTATCTTACCAAACATCTGATCTAGTGGCTGACTGGAATTTTAATACTCGCCTTAGTTATTTTTTCTATGATACTCAAACGAGCTTCAGGTTATTGCCTCCTGGAGCAGTGGTGCCTATTGGTTCAGACGGAAATCTTAACTTTGCGAATCCTGCCGGAATTGTTACTTTCCCTGATGGACTTATCGGCAACCCTAGTGGTAAGGCAAAGGATAGCCAGCTGGAAGTAGTTGCTTCTTATACTGGGATGTATAATCATCGCTGGCGATTTGCTAGTGGCATTCGTCACCAAACAAATGATAGCAGTGAAACCAAAAACTTTGGTCCGAGCGTTATTGACGGTAACCAATCAGTGGTGGATGGGACATTAACTGATGTTACCGGCACCCCATTTATCTTTTTACCGCACTCTTCAAGAACAATTCATTATTTATCCTTACAGGATGAGTGGCAATTTTCGCCAGACTGGGAGTTAACAGCGGGAGTCCGGTACGATAACTATTCTGACTTCGGCAGTACGATCAATCCTCGTGTAGCATTAGTGTGGGCAACACAGCATAACTTGACCACTAAACTGCTTTATGGAAGTGCATTTCGCGCACCCTCATTCTCTGAGCAGTTTATCGCGAATAATCCAGTTAGTTTAGGTAATCCGGACCTTGATCCAGAAACTATCGATACTTTGGAGTTGTCATTAAATTACCGACCCATGCCAGAGCTTCAAAGTACGCTTAGCCTGTTTACCTATGAAGCGCAGGATTTAATCGAATTTGTTGCAGATTCTGGTGCCACCACTCAGACCGCTCAAAATGCTAGAAACCAAGATGGTTATGGTTTTGAATGGGAAGCGAGTTGGAAGGCAAGCCGGAGTTTACGTCTTAATGCTAACTTTTCTTGGCAACGCTCAGAAGATAGTGATACTAAACAACGTACCCATGACGCCCCTGGAAAGCAATTTTATCTTAACGCTCACTGGTTAGTCAGTCCTCAGTGGTTAGTGAATACTCAGTTGAATTGGGTGGGGAGTCGAAAGCGGGCGCAAGGAGATTTGAGAGAGAACATCGATGACTATTCCTTGGTCAACATTGCCATTCGGCGCAAAGACATAGCCCCTCAACTTGATTTGACTGTCAGTGTTTTCAATCTATTTGACGAAGACGCTCGTGAACCCAGCAATGGGACTATTCCGGACGACTATCCGATGGAAGGGCGTAGTATCAGGATGGAGCTGCAATACAGATTTGACTCGTAAAGCACTTTCATCGTATTTGGGGAAGCACTAATTTAAACCTGCTTGCACCCAAATACTAAGCCAGTCTTGCTCATGAATTGATAGTGAGCTACTAGTCATTGAGAAAGCTCTGCCATTGAGGTTTAACGGGTAAGGTTGCTTTCTCTTTATTATTTTCACGGACGTATCAATGGTTGCAGAATAGGCAAATAAATTGTGACTAGGCTTAAAGAGTTTGTTTATCTTCAACTATCAAATTCATTGATGGTTTTAAAGGAAGAGATAACGTGAAGCAGGCTCCATTACCTAAACTGCTAACAATGGAAATATTGCCCCCCATCATTTGAGCAAATCGTTTTGATATTGCTAACCCTAGTCCAGTGCCTCCATATTGGCGTTTAATGCTGCCGTCAACTTGCCGGAATTCATCAAAAATCAGTTTGTGTTGATCTCGGGAAATACCGATGCCCGTATCCGAAACAGACAGCTTTAGCGCTTCGTTGGTTTGCTTGAAAGTAAGTTTGATAGTTCCATTGCTAGTAAATTTGCAAGCATTGGATAGCAGATTTAACAAGACATGCATAACCTTCTCTCGATCGACGACAAAAATAATATCAACAAGAGAGGGGGGGATTATTAGTTGATTATTGTTTTCCACTGTTAGAGGCTTAACGATTGTATTTAGGTCACTAATGACTTCTAGGAGTGAGGTTTTCTGAGGATTCATCTCCATTTTACCAGATTCACTTTGTGCTAAATCAAGAATAGAGCCAATAAGTGCTAATAACCGTAGTGAGGACTTCATAGCTTGTTCAAGGTCTTCAACTTGCTGGTCCATTGCTTCACATTCAAGCTCCTCCTTAACCAGCTCTATGTAGCCCATGACCGCTTGTAGAGGGGTTTTAAGCTCGTGGCTGATATTCGCTAAAAACTCGGATTTGGTTCGTGCTGCTACTAAGGCGGCGTCTCTAGCTTGAACAAGTTCTTTGGTACGAATTTCAACTTCGGATTCAAGCGAAGCATTCATGCCTATCAATTCATCTTCCTGCTTTTCTAGGGCCTTCATCATCCCATTGTAGCTTTCGGCCATTTGTTGAATCTCTTTGGCACCTTCGACCCGAACAAAGGTATGTTCGCCACTTGCTCGAGCTTGTTTCATGCTGCGGGAAAGGTTAAATATTGGTTGAGTCAGGCGGCCAATACCTAGGTTCATTAGCACTCCCATAGTAGCGGTAATTATCAGGCTAATTAAAATATTGTAAGTCAGTAGGTTGTCTGACAAAGTAATAAGGGATTCTTTTGATACATTAATTATTACGTACCCCATTATTTTGGGTTCCACTGCCTCCATTTCAAATTGATCCTCTCCCTCATAGATATCAGGAAAATAGACTGGAGCAAAGATTCGCCAAGACACTGAGTCCACATCGGCTAGTTGGGGGCTACTGTTGTCTTTTAGCGATATATATCTGTCCGGCTCGAATTCAAGACTGCCTTTAATTAGTAATGGGATGAGTTTTTCATCTAAGATGGCAACGCCTATTATATCGCTAAAACCTAATACCTGAGATGTGGCCTCTTCTGCATTTGTTTGGCTGCCGGTTATTAGAGAGAGCACGCTGCGTTCTGCTAGATTTTCGGCTATCTGTAAAGAGTTGTTTACGAGCATCGAGTGGGACTGGGTTGAGCCGATCCAAGCGCCAACGAAGGAAGATACAATTGACAGAAAAGCAATGGATAGAAGAAGAAAAGTAAGCAGCTGGCGTCGAAGAGTCTGTGGTGTATTTCGTCCTATAATCGGCATAAATTCAATAAGTCATTAGGGTGTTGGAAATACAACATAAAAAGAATGTATTTGCTCTTGACTGTACTCCAAGCCTAGGTGTGCAGACGTTCGTAGATTGACTCCGACTTTCAATGATTTTAATGGCTCTACTCCGGGTTTGTTTTGCAGTTGATGTATTTCTTGGACCATCTGTGCCAATCGTACTCCTGACTGCTTGTTATCTGGGTAGATGGAAAATAGCGCACCTCTCTGAGCGTGGGATGGCTTATTGGAGAATAGGACTATTTTATGACGCCATGCTTCTTTCAGCAGTAACGGTAATACGACTTTTTCATTAGCAGTGGTCTTGTCTAGTGGTAACCATATTGCGTCGACATAACTTTTGGATTGCTTAAGTATTTCTTGGTATTTTTCAACGGCTTGGGAAAGGTCTGTGACCTCATAGGAAACCAAATCAATTTTTTTCAAGCCAGCAGATTGTTGAGCTAAATCTATTAACCACTTGTTTCTAGGTGTGTAAACTACAAATACACGTCGCACTTTGGGAGCTAGAGTATTAAGTCGAATAAAGAGAGTCTCTGGGTCTGCAATTAAGCTAACACCCGATATTCCGTTAGGTGCAAGAGGCAAGGCTCCGCTGACAAAAGGGTAACGATCCTTTAACTCTGATACAAATGAATAGCTACGACGTCCCAAAGTAATAACCATCTCAACGTTATCTGCTTCCATGTCGGCTAAAATATTAGCTTTATTAAACTTTTTTCCGAGAGAGACTTTAAGCAAGCGCTCATCATGTTGAGAGGCAATGCCATCAAGTATTTGTTCAAAAATCTGTTTATAGGGGGCTTTAACTTCCGGGTAAAGTACCGCTAACGTTGCAGCAGAAGCAATGGAGTAGCCGAACAGCCAAATGATAATAGCAATAAGTGAGGATTCGTACGTCTTAGTGTTCCATTTCACCGTTAGCGCTCAACCCTTTTCGGATTAGATTGTTGTATGCATCTTCATCGGGCTGCATTAAAGTACTGAGTATGACCGATCTGGGCCCTATGCGACAAGAACTATATTCATCATTGGCATCAAATTCAAACTGCATATCGTCAGCATAAAGACGCGGTTCTTTTTGGCTAAACCTCGAACTTTCACCTGTCGAATTATGCTAACGATTTCCCTTCAGCCAGAAGGCTCTTCGGGCCTAATCTCGCTTCTTTGCCGGCGAGCCGTGCATCACCGCCTATATGAAAGCAGACACTTATAGTGTAGTGCAAGAATGGTAAGAAAAATCTGTTGAGCAAGCTATTAATGGTGACCTTTGTAACATACTGGTGTGCGCAGATAAGTCGGTTTGAGGTGTGCATCCATTTGCATGGAATTTATTAGGAGCGTTACCGTTGAGTGGGATAGAAATTGAACTGAAGAACTCATGTCATACTCTACAGTAGGTTAGAATACGATATGTGTTTTGGTGTAGTTATCAGTATTTTTAAGATAAGGAGAAGCGTGTGCTTCCTATGGGAACAATTATGGCGGGATGCATGGTGACGGGGTTGTTATTTGCAACACGATTGCCCGTATTGCGTACAGTGCAGAAGTTACCTGCATGGTTTAGAAAAACGATGGCATTTGTGGTGTTTGCCGCGGGAAGTTGGAATGTGTTTTGGTATGCAATGCGCCATTTTTCTGAGTTTTGGGGCACGGCTGCCTTGATTTCAGGCTGTTTAATGTTGCTAACCTCTGCCTATATATTTAATGCAAAGTGCTTACCGCGCTTTATCCAAAAGATGCGCCCAGGTGTTTTGTTTTTGTTGCTATGTTGTGCTGTTTTATATGGCGTTACTATTTATCGACTCTGACTATATTTGCAGGCGTTTAGTAGGGTTATTGGCTGCGAGTATTCTGTTGTGTTTTGTCTCTCAATTTAATGAAGTATCTGCACGTAAGCGTTCTGCCATTAAGTCGACAAATGTACGAATCTTTGCGGAGGCATAACGGCCTTCGCGATGCACGATATGCACAGGCCAAGCGGTTGGCTCGTATGCTTCTAGTAATCTGATTAATTCTCCCGAAGCTAGCTTCTGGCTGACTTGGTATGAAAGTAATCGTGTAATGCCAAAACCTTCCAGTGCCGCTTCTAGAGCAGCATCATTGGTGTTGACGGTAAGCCTCGGTTTTATGCGTAAAGGTTTGCCATCAGTCGTATTTAAATGCCAATCAAGTGAACCTGCTATGGCGCTTGATGCGATGATTGAGTGTTGTAATAAATCATCAGGTTTATGCGGTAGTTTATGGTGCTGTAAGTACTCAGGGGAGGCGCATATAATACGTCTCACAGACCCCACTCGTAGAGCGCGCATGCTTGAATCAGGAAGTTCACCAATGCGTATGCCGACATCTAATCCCTCTTCAAGCAAGTTGACTACCCGATCAAGAAAGACGGCTGATACTTCGGTGTTTGGATAGCGTTGTAAGTAGTCCACAATGCCAGGCGTGATAAATTGCCGTCCAAACAAAGCTGGGGCTGTGACGGCTAAGTGGCCTTGAGGTTCGGCGTTGATACCTGCCGCTGCCTCATCTGCAGATGCAACTTCAGTCAAGATCCGGCGTGCATCTTCAAGGTAACGTTGTCCTGCATCACTGGTGCGTACATAGCGTGTCGTGCGGTTGAGTAGTTTTACGTTTAAGTGTTCTTCCAAGGCACTTATGGCGCGGGTCACTGCGGGTGGAGACATACGTAACCGCCTTGCTGCAGCTGCAAAGCCTTGCTCTTCGGCAACGGCAACAAAAACACTCATAAGATGGAAGCGGTCCATTGGGGTTCCTTGTGTGGCCTGAGTCTATAATTCCATTTGGCGGAATTATAAATTGTAATTTATGATTATTCTTATATTAAGTGGAATTCTTCATAGTGTCACTACTCGCAACGCAGTGGTGTTGTGAACTAAACACTTAATGAGATTTTCAGGAGAAGTAACATGAACCGTATAAACGTAATCGATAACAACAATGCCAACGCAGAACAACAAGAGCTGCTTGATGCTATCCAATCACAGTTAGGTATGGTGCCTAACTTTCTTAAAATATTTGCTAACTCTCCTTCTGCCCTGCGTGCTTTTTTAGGGTTACATAGTATTGCGGGTGAAGGCAGTTTGGATGAACAGACCCGTGAGCGTATCGCGTTAGCGCTTGCTCAGCAGAATGCTTGCCAGTATTGCGTATCTGCTCATACGGCAATTGGTCGCAAAGCTGGGCTGTCTACTTCAGAGATTGAGGCTAATCGAGCAGGCTCAAGTGAAGATGCAAAGGCAGCGGCCGCTGTTAAATTTGCACGCTCATTATCAGAGCATAGCGGTGATATCACAACAGCCGAGTTGCTTGAAGTACGTGCCGCCGGTTATAGCGAATCTGATATTGTAGAGATCATTACGCATGTGGGGATGAACACATTAACCAATATTCTGGGTAAAGCTAGTCGTGTTGATATCGATTTTCCTAAAATAGATCTTCAGTTGGCTTCGTAAGCTTGGCGACTGATAATTAAAAAAGACCCCGGAGGGTTCATGTTATGGGACACAAATTTGCAGAGATCGCATTCACTGAATCTGTCCGGGATGTACAGCAACAGCTGGGCAGCCGTACAGGGTATGCCAGCATGGATGAAGGAGAGGATTACAACCACTTGCTCAGCCAGCATGAAGCAGATTTCATCAATGATCGTGATAGTTTTTATATGGCGAGCGTGAGCGAAACTGGTTGGCCATATGTACAGCATCGCGGTGGGCCTGCAGGTTTTATTAAAATCATCGATGCACAAACAATAGGCTTCGCTGATTTTAGTGGCAATCGTCAGTACGTAAGTGTGGGTAATTTACGTAAAGATAACCGTGTTTCTCTTTTTCTAATGGATTACAAAAACCGTCGCCGTCTTAAAGTGCTGGGACGAGTTCGTCTGATTGGCATAGATGAAACGGAGCTGCTAGCCGCACTTGAAGTGGATGACTATCGAGCACGTGTAGAGCGAGGTTTTGTTATTGATATAGAGGCATTTGATTGGAATTGTCCGCAGCATATTACGCCGCGATACACCGAAGCGGACGTGGAAGCGATTTTAGAAGCCAAGGATGCAGAATTAGCTGCCAAAACAGTTGAGCAAACAACTCATAATCAGGCAAACACCTTGTCAGTGCTGGGCCACGGCGAGTTGTTATTAATGATATCAGGTGTCCGACAGCTGACCCCGCGTGTCAGAGCGTATGAATTGCGATCACTTGATGGATCAGAGTTGCCTACCGTAAAAGCCGGCTCACATTTACGCGTACCAGTACGGTTGGAAAACGGAGAGTTATCCGAGCGTCATTATTCAATCTGTTCTAACCCCGCACGCCGAGATGTCTATGAAATCGCTGTATTGAAAGAGCCGCAAGGTACGGGTGGCTCCAAGATGGTGCATGAACGCTTTGACATCGGCTTGCAGTTAAATTGTGATCTTCCACAGAATAATTTTTCACTGCATACCGATGCGCGTCCCGCTGTATTAATTGCGGGTGGTATTGGTATTACCCCCCTTAAAGCGATGGCCCAGGCATTAAAAGCAAGAGGCAATGAGTTACAGCTGCATTATGCAGGTCGCAGTGAAGCCGAAATGGCCTTTAGTGACCGCTTAACAAGAGAGTTTTCTCAACGATTAACGCTGTATCGCGCCACACACTCAGAACGCCTGAATGTGGGTGAAGTGCTGAGTGCTGCACCTGATGATGTTGTCATCTATGTATGTGGTCCAAACCGCTTAATTGATGATGTCGTTAAACAAGCTGAAGCATTGAATATAAGCCCAGAGCGTATAAGGTTTGAGCGCTTTTCAGCAACGCCTGCTGCGAATGCTCAACCTATCGAGGTGGAGCTGCGTCGTTCGGGTGTACAGATTCATGTTAGCAGTGATCAGAGTATTCTGGATGCCATGCTAGATGCCGGTGTGGATGCTCCTTTCAGTTGTATGGCAGGTGTTTGTAAATCTTGTGCTGTTACAGTGCTTGAAGGAGAACCTGAGCATCGTGATTCAGTATTGACTCCTGCTGAGCAGCAAACCTCGATCTGCCCTTGCATATCACGTGCTAAAGGTGAGCGTTTGGTGTTGGATATATAAAAAGAACTTTATAGAAAAGCATCAACCTGTTTCTACATTGGTTGATGCTCTTTTGGTGCTTTCTGTTTAAATTTCTAAGGTTGTTCACTTAGTGCGAGCGCGAATCCTGCTTTGTAGTCTGGATACAAAAATTGATACCCTGACTCTTGTAAGCGTTGGCTGTTACAACGCTTGCTACCACCGCGTCTAATTTCTACAGCGTATGTTGTTTCTATGTCTAGCTGTTTTGCTAGCCACAGGGTTATCTCGCGTATCGGTGTTGGATTTAGGTCGCTGGCAAGGTATAGCGTGTCTACTGGCTTATTTTCATTTACACGTTGAATCAGGTGAGCAAGCACGCCGGCACAGTCGTCTCGGTGAATTCGATTGCTGTAGTGCAAATCGTCTCGTGCAATGCTGCCGTTTTTTACACGGTCAATAAGATGGTTTCTGCCCGGCCCATAAATACCGCTAAAACGTACCACAGTGGCATTACCGCTTTTTAAAACGGCAATCTCTGCTTGGCGCATGATCTGCCCGGATGGTTGCTCAGATTGAGTCGGCGATTGCTCATCGATCCATTCATGCTGATGCTGACCATATACACTGGTGCTTGAAGTGAAGAAGGTGTGCTTTGGGGGTTGAGGTAGTGCCGTGTAGATGTTCTTAAAGCCATTTATATAGGCTTGCTGGTATGCATTTTCACTACGGCCGGTTGCTGCAGCGCAATAGATTAAGATATCAATATCTGGCAAGTCTGATAGTGTATCTTTATCAGAAAGATCAGCAGAAATAGGGTGAATGCAGCTAGGAAGCTGGTTTATAGTACGTCTTAGACCAAACACCTGATGGCCTTGTGTTGCTAACGTAACCCCCAGTGTACTTCCTACGTCGCCACAGCCAGCAATGAGAATACGCAGTTTGTTCATGGAATTGATTCCTTCCAAAAAGCTGCATCATAACAGAGGATATGAGCAATGACGCTCACCGAACTGCGCTACATCGTCACTCTTGCTAAAGAGCAGCATTTTGGGCACGCTGCCGAAAAATGCTTTGTTAGTCAGCCTACTTTATCCATTGCCGTTAAAAAGCTGGAAGAAGAGCTGGGCGTTGCGTTATTTGAGAGAAGTAAAAACGCAGTGCGGGTAACGGATGTGGGCAAGAGTGTGGTTGAGCAGGCCGTAAAAGTGCTGCAGCAGGCTGATGTGGTTAAGGATCTCGCTCAGGTAGGTAAAGATCAGCTGCGCTCCCCTTTGCGGGTGGGTGCTATTTATACAATTGGTCCTTATCTGTTTCCTCATCTTGTGCCACAGGTGCAAGAGCTCGCGCCACATATGCCGTTGTACATAGAAGAGAATTTTACAGCGCGCTTACGTGAGAAATTACGCAATGGTGAGTTAGATGCAATCATAATAGCGTTGCCTTTTGAAGAACCTGATGTGGTCACACGCATGCTGTATGAAGAGCCTTTCGTGATGCTGTTGCCTAAGCAGCACCCTTGGTGTGATCAAAAGATGATTGATTCCTCTAACTTATCAAATACTGAACTGCTGTTGCTCGGTGAGGGGCACTGTTTCCGTGATCAGGTGTTGGAGTCTTGCCCTACCTTACAGCAGGCAATTCAGAATCAGCACAGCGTTACGGAGGGTAGCTCCTTGGAGACTATTCGTATGATGGTGGCGAGCGGTTTAGGTTCGAGCGTGTTGCCAATGTCGGCGACTAACGGTTATTACCAATCAGATATGGTGGTCACTAAGCCCTTTAAAACACCTCAACCAACCCGGAGTGTCGCGGTGGCATGGCGAGCGAGTTTTCCGCGCTCAAAGGCGATCGATGTGCTGGTGGATGCGGTGAGTCATTGTCAGGTAAACATTCCTATCGAGACGGCATCATAACGTGAATGTTTCATCGAGTTATAGTGTATCTTCGCCAGCAGTGACGGCATTAAAGGGAGTAGGTGCTGCGCTATCTTTAAAACTTGAGCGGCTAGGTATTAGCACTATCCAGGATCTATTGTTCCATCTGCCAACCCGTTATCAAGATCGAACCCGCATTGTTGCTATTGGTTCACTTCGCCCGGGCGATGAATGCGTGATTCAGGGGACGATTCTAGCCTCAGATATTCAGATGGGGCGTCGACGAAGTCTGCTCTGTCGGATACAAGACGGGACTGGCACCTTAACTTTGCGTTTTTTCCATTTCTCAGCAGCCCAAAAAAATGCTTTAGCGGTGGGTAGCGAGTTACGTTGTTTTAGCGAAGTCCGTCCGGGGCCTGCTGGTTTGGAGATGGTGCACCCTGAATATCGGGCTAGTACTGCTGATGGCTTAACGCCAGTAGAAGAGAGCCTTACACCTATCTATCCAATGACTGAAGGGCTACAGCAAGCAAGAGTACGTACTTTAGTACAACAGTCACTGGTATGGCTTGAAACGGGTAGTGTGTCTGAGTTGTTGCCTGAACCGGTTAGACGGCAATGGCGCTTACCCGAGTTAAAAGATTCGTTGATCTATTTGCATGCGCCACCAGTTGATGCAGACCAGCACTTGTTGTTAGAGGGGCTGCATCCTGCACAACGTCGCTTAGCGTTTGAAGAGTTATTGGCACACCATCTAACGCTCTTGCAGTTGCGTCATAAGGTGCAGGAGCATGGAGCGCCTATGTTGCCGCCTTCACAGCAACTCACTGAGCCTTTTTTAGCGCAGTTGCCTTTTTGTCTAACTAATGCGCAACAGCGCGTTAGCCAAGAAGTCTCTGCTGATCTTAAGAAAAGCATCCCTATGCTGCGCTTAGTGCAGGGTGATGTGGGTTCGGGTAAAACCATGGTGGCAGCGCTGGCGGCCTTGCAAGCGGTAGAAAATGGTTTGCAAGCAGCCATTATGGCGCCCACAGAGATTTTAGCAGAACAGCACTTTATAAATTTTTCGCAGTGGATGGAGCCATTGGGTATTAAGCTCGCTTGGCTTGCCGGTAAAGTGAAAGGTAAGCAGCGGGTTACGCAGCTAGCAGCGATTGCTGATGGTTCCGCTCAAATTGTCATTGGTACTCATGCGTTGTTTCAAGAAGAGGTGCGGTTTTATAACCTTGGTTTAGCGGTTATTGATGAGCAACATCGTTTTGGTGTACATCAGCGCTTGAGCCTGCGGGAAAAAGGTCGAGACGGGAAGCGCAGTCCACATCAATTGATTATGACCGCTACGCCCATTCCCCGCACACTGACAATGAGCGCCTATGCTGATTTGGATTGTTCGATTATTGATGAATTGCCACCGGGAAGAACGCCGGTAAATACTGTTGTTATTGCTGACTCTCGTCGCGATGAAGTGGTAGAGCGTGTGAGAGTGGCGTGCGTAGAAGGTCGTCAAGTGTATTGGGTTTGTACACTCATAGAAGAGTCAGAGGCGTTGCAGTGCCAAGCTGCAGAAGTGGCGGAGACAATGTTACAGGAACTATTGCCTGAACTGCGAATTGCGCTAGTACACGGGCGAATGAAAGCGAAAGAAAAATCGGATGTGATGCAGCGCTTTAAAGCGGCGGAGTTGGATTTGCTGGTGGCTACCACGGTTATTGAGGTGGGTGTAGATGTACCGAATGCCAGCGTCATGATTATCGAGAATCCTGAGCGCTTAGGTTTATCTCAATTGCACCAGTTGCGTGGACGAGTTGGGCGTGGCTCAGTCGAAAGTTTCTGTGTTCTGATGTACCATGCGCCGCTCTCTAAGCAGGGGCGTGAGCGTTTGGCTGTGATGAGAGAAACAACGGATGGGTTTCGTATTGCGGAGAAAGATTTAGAGCTACGTGGCCCGGGTGAAATTCTAGGTACTCGACAGACAGGTATGATGCAGTTTCGTATTGCTGACTTGCAGCGTGACTCTGATTTGCTGGAACGTGTGCAGCAAGTGGCCGCTCAGTTGGCCGGCCAACCTGCGGTAATGGAAGCCGTCGTACGTCGTTGGCTAGGGCATCATGATGAATATGGGCATGTTTAGATTTGTCATTAAGATTAATATAAGTACTAAATAAAGCAGTAAATGAGGTTTATGTGAGCGTATCAGAACAACAACTGGCCATGATAGCTGAGCAAATTGGTCGGGAGCCTAAAGGTTTAGTCGGCATTTCTGTCGCTACTGAAGCGGGTGTTCCGTTGGTGCTCCAAATGCGCTCGCTCGTAGAAAATGTGCCTTTTCCTACATTGTACTGGTTATCTTCTAAGGAGCTATGCAAAGCAATAGGGCAAATAGAAGGTAAGGGCTGGGTTAAAGAGATAGAGACTCGTTTGCAGGAAGATGCCGAGCTTAAAGAAGCCTTTTTGCAGAACCAGAAAGCGTATGTGGCTCGTCGTTGGGAGCTGATGCTGCCGCAGGATAAACAGCGCATTGATGCATTAGGTTTTACTGAAATGTTTGAACGCTATGGAATTGGTGGTATTTCTCAGTGGGATAAAGTGCGTTGTTTGCATATGCAGTATGCACATCATTTGGCAGATGGAAATGTGATAGGTGCTTTGATGGATCAAGAATTCGAGCTAAATAAGCGGAACTACTCGTTATGATTGGCAGCTAAAAGCACTTGTTGTGGGTAAGTGCTTTTAGCTAATCTCCGCTTTAGTTTGCTTTAAGCGGACTCTTCAGCGTCAAGTATACGCTCTTGCCGTTCTTGCTCTTCTAACCATGCTGCTTTGATCTCTTGTAGAACTGTATCAACATCGGCGGCTTGATCGCTTTCTGCAAACAGGCCTGTAAGTTCTACTTCTGGCGTTAGGTCGCCATTCTCAAAGAGTGACCAAATTTCCTTGGCGTAGCGGGTTTCCATTAGTTCAGGCGCGTACTGAGCATAATAAGTTGTCATGTTATTCACATCACGTGCCAGCATTTTCTGGGCATTATTATTGGCTGCAGCATCCACCGCTTGCGGAAGGTCAATAATGACTGGGCCGTATGAATCTACTAACACATTAAATTCTGATAGATCTCCATGTACTAACCCTGCACACAGCATCAACATAACGTAATGCATAACGACAAGATGATCTTCACGGGCTTGTTCAGCTGTGAGTGCAACGTCGTTTAGGCGTGGTGCTACATGGCCATCGTTATCTGTCACTAGTTCCATCAACAGTACGCCATCAAAACAACCATAAGGTTGAGGTACGCGCACGCCAGCTGCAGCGAGTCGATAAAGCGCATCTACCTCAGCATTCTGCCAGGTTTCTTCTTGTTGATGGCGGCCAAATTTGGAGCCTTTTTCCATCGCGCGGGCGCGACGGCTGTTGCGTACTTTGCGACCTTCTTGGTACTGAGCCGCTTGCTTAAAGCCGCGTTTGTTCGCTTCTTTGTATATTTTTGCGCAACGCACTTCGTCACCACAGCGGACGACAAAAACATCAGCTTCTTTGCCGCTCATGAGTGGGCGTAGGACTTCGTCTATTAAGCCGTCTTCTATTAGGGGCTGTAATCGTTTTGGAGCTTTCATGGCACCCTTATAACTTGTACTTTCATGGTATGATTTATGTTAGATAAAATCGCCAGTTAAAACTATAGCTGCTTTTTAATACAAAGCAGCTTTTGCACTGCGCATTATGTTTTAATTTACGTTGTCGCGAAGTAAAACAGTTGGAAAAAATTGTGAGTACCCTTTTAGAAAAACGTCTCAACAAATATATCAGCGAATCGGGCTTTTGCTCCCGACGTGAAGCTGACAAGCTAATTGAGCAAAAGCGAGTCACGATCAACGGTAAACAGCCCGAACTTGGTACAAAAGTGACACCGTCGGATACCGTCTTAGTCGATGGGAAGCGAATCAATGCCAGCGCTGAAAATAAATCCGATCGCATCTATATAGCTTACCATAAGCCGATAGGTATTACGTGCACCACTGAACGCCACGTGAAAGGTAATATTATCGATGCGATCAGACATAAGCAGCGAATATTTCCTATTGGGCGCTTGGATAAGCCCTCTGAAGGTTTGATTTTCCTCACCAGTGATGGTGACATTGTGAATAAAATTCTGCGAGCAGAAAATGCTCATGATAAAGAATATGTAGTCACTGTGGATAAGCCTCTGAACGAACGCTTTGTAGATAAAATGTCCGGTGGTGTGCCTATTCTTGATACGGTCACTAAGCCTTGCCAAGTCACCATTCAAAGTCGTTTTGTATTTACAATTATACTGACACAAGGACTTAATCGTCAGATTCGCCGTATGTGTGAGTATTTGGGATATGATGTTAAAAAGCTAAAGCGCACACGCATTATGAATGTCTCACTGGCAGGTTTAAAACCTGGTCAGTGGAGAGATTTAACGCAAAAAGAAATGGCAGACATTAACGGTGCTGTAGCCACTTCAAACAAGACAGCCGCTAACACCCAGAAACCACAACCGAAAGAAAACATTGCGCTGAATAAGACTCGAACACGTGTATCTAAGGAACGAAAAAAGCATCGCTCGTAAGTGAGGTATTATTTTAGGCAATAAAAAAGCAGACAATGGTCTGCTTTTTAATGTTCCCAATTTGAGAATCGATTAACTGGTCAGCTTGGTGTATTTGTCCATCAACTGATCTTCAGTTTCAACGTGATCCGGATCTTTCGGAATGCAGTCTACAGGGCATACTTCAACACATTGTGGCGTGTCATAGTGGCCTACACACTCGGTGCATTTGTTATGATCGATCTCATAAATTTCTTCACCCGGAGCAATAGCTTCATTTGGGCATTCTGGTTCGCATACATCGCAGTTGATGCACTCGTCGGTAATAATTAATGCCATGGTGGCTACCTCTCTTGCTAAGAAGAATTTTTGCAGTCTTTTCTTACTGCAAGATGGTTCTGTAACGCTTTATTGACGGCTGGGTGAACAAATTTGCTCACGTCGCCGTTTAGTAGTGCAATTTCCCTTATCAGCGTAGAAGAAATAAAGGAAAGGTGCTCTGCAGGTGTTAGAAAGAGACTTTCTGCCTGTGGAGCTAGTTGGCGATTCATATTCGCTAACTGAAACTCATATTCAAAATCTGACACAGCACGCAGGCCACGTAGAATAATATTGGCGTTTTGCTGTGCTACAAAATCTGCTAACAGGCAGTCAAAACCAATCACTTCAACATTATCCAAATGAGCAAAAACCTCTTTGGCGAGCGAGGTGCGCGTTTCTAATGGAAATAAAGGTTGTTTGGTTTGGCTCGTAGCAACTGCCACTACCACTTTATCGAATAAGCGTGAAGCTCGTTCAACAAGGTCAGAATGACCGTTTGTGATAGGATCAAATGTTCCGGGATAAATGGCAATGTTCATTGTCGATTCACTCTAGCCCTGTTTTGCTGTACTTATTGCCACTGTTACAAGTGCGGCATATTATCGGAATTGCCTCAGTGGTACAAATATAATAATGGAATGTATCCATCTTTATTGGTTATAAAAAAATATTTTTATATTTCAAATAAGAATATAAGGGTGTTGAAACAGGTGTCAATTATGCTTTCTATGGTAAATACGGTTTTTATTAAAGCGTCTTCAGTCCTCGTATGTTTAGTGCTACTCAGTGGTTGTGAAGCGTTGCAGCGTGTCGATAGGGGGCTATATAACGCCGCCGAGACGGTCAGTGAAAGGGATAGAGTAACGGGGAGACGTACGTTAAGTATGGCGAGCCGAGGGCAGCAAATTGCTCAAGGGAATGCGGCTGTTGAGCAAATTATTGCTCAACAAAAGAAAGCAGGGAAAAAAATTAATGGTGCATTAGATCGTAAGGCTTATCAGCGTTTAATAAGGGTTTTTGACCGCATTCATCGCGTTAGCCATTTAGCAAATGAGCGTTGGCTTCCTATCTTGATTGATAATTCTTCTTTCAATGCTTTCACTACCGGTGGCACTTACATTGTTGTTCACAGTGGTTTGATGAGAGATCTTAAAAGTGATGCGGAATTGGCGGCTGTTCTAGGGCATGAGGTTGCACATACTGTGGCTAATCATGTTTTTGAGCGAAAAACACATCAAACAGCCGCATTAATTGCCGGCTCAGAGGCTGCGAGACAAGGTGGCTACCAAGCGGCATTTACTCATGAAAGTGAAATCGAAGCAGACCGAATAGGCATTCTTTATGCCGCATTGGCGGGCTTCGATCCATACGCTGCAAGTCGTATTTGGGAAAGGCAGTATAAAAAAGAAGGAAGTGCACGCGGACTTTTTTTTCATGATCATCCGGTCAACCCTGAACGTGCGGTGCTGACACGAAATGCAGCGAGTAAAGTTAAGTCATATTATCGCAATGGACGACAAAACCCTCAGTCTGCAGCTTTGCTAAATAATAACGCATTATGGCGTAAAAGCACGTCATCAGCAGAGGCAGGCAGCGGAGCGGGTTTATCTGCAATTTTAGGAACGGCGCTAGGTGCGTACGTGCAGCACCAAGGCACGAAACAAGAGGCAAACCGCCAAGCACAACAAATACAATTAATGCAGGCGTTAGATAAAAAGGTGGTGGTGTTGGGTGAAAAGGTCATAGATCAAAATTCTTGGCAAGTGGTATGGCAGAACCGAAATACAGTCAATATGAAGAATGTTGTAATGGGCGTATTGGTTAAAGATGCCAAGGGGAAGGTAAAGCGTTATGTGGCGCATGTTAAGGGGCATGTGCGTTCAGGTGCGCGCTTTGCAGCTCAATTTAATCTTCCTGATCTAACGGTAGCACAATTAAAAAGAATGCAATTAAAGTACTATTTAGATGATGCCACGCCATACCGGTAGAGCTTATTATGCTTGAGGGAATGTTAATGCGGACAGGATGCGCTAGACTGAAAATGTAGCTTATTAGCGAAAGGAGATTGTAGTGGCTCGCCGTACTCGAGAGGAATCTGAGAAGACACGTCAAGCACTGTTACAAATGGCTTTGGAGCAGTATGCGTTACATGGCATTCATAACGTCAGTTTGAAATCTATTGCAGCAGAAGCTGGCGTGACGCATGGAGCTTTATATTGGCATTTTGAAAATCGAGATGATTTGATCTTGGCGCTATGTAAATCGATTACGCTACCCTTTGAGCGATATTACCTAGAGCAACTGCAAGCCATTGATCAAGACGCGTTAAAAGCCTTGAACGCTTTTTTGATTGAGACAATATGCCACATAGCTTCTCATCAACAGTCTCGACAAGCTTTTTCCTTATTCTATGCACGACGCAAAGAACTGCCTTTACATGCAGGTATACAAGATACCTTAGCTGATGAGTGGGATGTATGGACGGGATACATTAATCGTTTTCTTAAACAAGCACGTAAGCAAAAACAGATAGCTAAAAAAACAAAACAGCAGTGTATTGCCGAAGCTATGCTAAGCCAAGTATTCGGTGTGTTGGCTGTAGCTGAATATATGCCAGAGCCCGTTGTTTTCAGAGAAATGGCCAGCACGACCATTCATAACGCTATTCGCGGGCTAGATGCTACTCGTTGTAACTAACGGGGTGTTTACTTTATGTTGGATCTCTATAGAACAGACGGTAAGTGACCTGGCCTGCTGTTTTACTGCGATTTTCTTGCCAGTTTGATGGAACTATTAGCTGGTTTAGTTCAGATTCCGCTTCGATATAGATGACGGCATGATCAGAGAGTAGGTTTCGCTTCTCTAGTAGTTCGCAAATGATAGAAACCATCTCTTTCCTGAAAGGTGGGTCTAAAAACACGAGATCATATCGAGGCTCAGCATCAGTTTGTCTGGACTCTAGCCAGTTAAGAGCAGATGAAACAATCACCTCTCCGTTTTGACACTTTAAGGCTTGTAAGTTGTCTTTTAGCTGATGCGTCGCTGCGGGGGAGCTATCTATGAAGGTTGCAGAGCTAGCGCCTCTGGATAATGCTTCCAAGCCTAAGGCACCACTACCGGCAAATAGGTCCAAGCAGCGTGCTCCTGGCGTAATATTTTGTAGCCAATTAAAGAGCGTCTCTCTTACTCTATCAGGGGTTGGTCGCAAGTTTTCAACGTTCGGAAAGGGGACTTTGCGGCTGCGCCATTCTCCACCAATGATACGTAACATCTGTTTGGGTTCTTTGGGGCTAAGATTTTTTCGGGGTGGATTTCTACGAGGCATTGGATAATCTACGGCGGTGTGATTTGAACAATAATGGTGTGCTCAGGATCAAACAAGTTTTTTATATTTGTTTGTACCTGAGTATTAGATATGTTGTTAATCGTATCACGAAATTCATCCTCAGACTGTAATTTCTCTTGGTAGAAAAGCGTGGTTGTAAGCTGTTCAACACGGCCTTGTGCAGTCGATAGCTGCTTGCCGTATTGTTGAATCAGTGAGGTTTTTATGTGCTCAAGCTGTTTGCTATCGAAGTTTTCTAATAGATAGGTTTGCAAATTACGGTTAAGCATTTTATTAAACGGTGTTTTGCGAGTAATAGATAATGCAGAATAGCCGATAGGAAATGCAGGCTTGAGTAGCAGGCGGTAAGTACTACCACTTTGCTCAATTACGGGCCTAACTGCTTGGTTTATGTAATGAAATGTTAGTGTCCGGCCTATGCTGTTGAGGTCTGTATTAATGGCTTTTCCTATCAAGTACAAATGGTAAGGGCTACGGTGTTGAGCGTCGATATGAGTGGTTGTTTTATTGGTTGTGGCTACTGTTGTTTGACGTACTTGAGGTTGTGAATAGCGTGTTTTCAACTGCTTGAGTAGGGTATCAGTGGCATCATCATTGTTTTCTTTCAGCGTTAATAAGACCGTGGGCCTTTGAGCAAGCAGGCTGGAAGGGGTTGTCGGCTGAATGTAGTCGGATGTAGACATTGGAAGATGCGCTTTTAGATTGCTCAAGGCTTGTTCTTCAATATCACTCAACGCTAAATATCGTTCTGCAGTAGCGCGTGTTAATGCAGCAGGAAAATGTTGATTGGCAGAGCGGGTCAAGTTCTTGAGTAAGCTGTCCAAATCAAACGTTTTGAGTTTGCTTATATCCTCAGGTAGAAGAAAAGAAAAAATGACTCGATCATCTTTCCATTGAAGAGAAACCTGAGACTGGCTTGTTGTCGCTTGTGTGTAGGCCGACGCTAAAGCAGTGCGTTGCTGAAGCTGTTTTTCTGTATAAGCTGGAGTGACGGGATAAGTTAAACGTAATTGTTGCTCCATTTCTTCTTCGATCGTCAGATAAACCCAGTTTTCTGCCAGTGCTATGGCGGAAGACGTAGCCGTCTTTTGGCTATTAGCTGTGAGTAATACGATAAGAATGGCGACAACCCATGGCAAAATCTTTAAATAAGTACGGTTAAATAGAGGCTGATGCGGCTGATCCATAATTTTCCAGTAGATTAAGCAGTTATACGTAAAATACCACTATAATAGTGTAATCTGCATTATTCAGGATAGACCTAGAGCATCATGATCCAGTTTGAGCATGTCAGTAAGCATTATGATGAAGGCTATGATGCCCTCAAAGATGTAAGTTTTACATTGAATACCGGGGAGTTGGCATTTCTAACTGGGCATTCGGGAGCAGGGAAAAGCACCTTGCTAAAGTTAGTGATGCTGATGGAGCAGCCTACGGCAGGCCATATTCAGGTCGGAGACCAGTTGTTGAGTCACCTTACTCGTAATGATATTCCCTATCTGAGGCGCTCCATTGGGGTTGTCTTTCAAAATCATCAACTACTTTTTGATCGAAGTGTGTTTGATAATGTTTCTTTGCCATTACAAATTTGCGGTTATTCCCCTGTTGATGCTGCACGAAGAGTACGTGCTGCACTAGATAAAGTCGGCTTGCTTAACCGTGAAAAAATGAACCCTCGGGCTTTGTCGAGCGGCGAGCAGCAGAGGGTAGGCATTGCCAGAGCTATCGTGCATAAACCAAAGGTTTTGCTGGCCGATGAGCCCACCGGTAACCTTGATCCAGAACTATCAGAAGAAATCATGCGATTGTTCGAGCAATTTAATAGAGTAGGAACAACCGTATTGATTGCCAGCCATGATCTATCGTTGATTAGAAGTATGCGCCACCGGATGCTTACATTGAAGTCTGGGAGGCTAATCGCAGATGGATAAAAAGCGAGGAGCAGAACGGGTTCAGCCAACGAGGGAAGCCCCGGTTGCACAACCTAGCGCTAAGCGTGGGGCAGAGCATCATAAAGTGGACCTCAAAGGCCATAGTGAGAGCTGGCTACGTAATCACTCAGAAGTTGGTAAGAGCGCTTTAGCAAAGCTGTTAGGTACGCCTGTTGCTACCGTTATGACGGTTGCCGTATTGGCGATTGCCCTAACACTGCCTGGTTTCTTGTTTACGGTGTTATCTAACGTACAAAACTTGACGCAAGGCTGGGAAGGCGAGACGCGTTTATCTTTGTATTTGGAAACGTCATTAAGTGATGAAGATGCTGACCGTTTTAGCCGTTCACTGTTAATGCGGGATGATATAGCCGCTATTGATTATATTAGCCGCTCACAAGGGATGCTGGAGTTTAAGAAGTATTCGGGTTTTGGCGATGTATTAGATGCGATGAGTGATAATCCCCTTCCTGCTGTTGTCATGCTATTACCCAAATCTAAAAATGTAGCCGATTTGGGGCTAATGAGGGCTGGCTTACAGGCATTACCTGAAGTTAATGAAGCCGTTCTGGATTTAGAATGGCTGCAGCGATTAGATGCAATGCTGGCTGTAGCAAAACGAGCAGTCTTCGTATTAGGTGTGTTGCTTGGTCTGGCCGTTTTGTTAGTTATCGGCAATACCATTAAGATGGAAATAGAATCGCGGCGTGATGAAATAGTTATTAGTAAGCTGGTGGGGGCAACTGATGCATGGGTGCGGCGTCCATTTCTTTATACCGGTGTATGGTATGGCTTATTAGGTGCACTTTCTGCGTGGGTGATTGTACAGGTTGCTTGGTTGATGTTAGAAACACCCGCGCAGGAGTTAGCTCAGCTATATCGCAGCCAATTTCAATTGAGTGGGCTTGGTTTTTTTGGGTCTTTTCTCTTACTATTTACGAGCGTTTTACTAGGCTGGATAGGCGCATGGACAGCGGTGCGGCGCCATTTGCGTGAAATAGAACCAAGGTAATGCTATTTTGTGAACACTCTGATGCATTCTTGGTACTTGTCATTTAAGCACTAGGGCTTTATCTTTTTGGGAACTATTTGTAATATTCAGCATCTTATTTGTGGATTCTAGTGAATAAGTTGGTTTTAGATACAGATTTTTTGATACAACAACGAGGTTACGACTAAATGCGTAAAAGCTTACAACTCATCGAACATATTACGCCAGGGCAAAATCTGGACGCTTATGTACAGACAATTAGCACTATCCCTGTGCTAAGTGTAGAGGAAGAGCGTGCACTGGCCGAACGTCTATTTTATCAAGACGATTTAGAAGCGGCGCGTCAGCTGGTTTTGTCTCATCTTCGTTTTGTTGTACATATTGCTCGAAGCTATTCTGGATATGGTTTGCCACTAGGTGACCTAGTACAGGAAGGAAACGTCGGCTTGATGAAAGCTGTTAAACGTTTTGATCCTGGTATGGGCGTGCGCTTGGTCTCCTTTGCTGTGCATTGGATCAAAGCTGAAATGCATGAATATATCCTGCGTAACTGGCGTATTGTTAAAGTTGCTACCACCAAAGCACAACGTAAACTTTTCTTTAATCTACGCTCCAAGAAAAAAGCCTTGGGTTGGATGAACAATGATGAAGTAACGGCGATTGCTGGTGACTTAGGTGTGGATGAGAAAGTTGTCCGTCAGATGGAAGGCCGTATGGCATCGGTTGATACCTCTTTTGACCTAACCGGCAGTGATGACGATGATGCTGTAGGTTATTTGGCTCCTGTTCAATATTTGGAAGATCATTCAGCCGATCCCGCAGAACAGCTTGAAGCCGCGAATTGGGAGCAAGACTCTCAGGCGCGCTTAAGTGGCGCAATGGAATCGTTAGATGACCGTAGCCGAGACATTCTGGCACAGCGTTGGTTGATGGAAGAAAAAGCAACATTGCATCAATTGGCTGCAAAATACAGCGTATCGGCAGAGCGAATTCGTCAACTTGAAAAAAATGCAATGAAGAAATTAAAGTTAGCGATAGGTCAGGATTTACAAGCCGCTTAACTGACGGTTTCTTCATATTGTTACAAAGCCGCCTCTGGGCGGCTTTGTCGTTTTTAAAGCACAGCAATTAATCGGTGTTATAATCTTGCCCTTATTTTTGAGATAGCATTATGAATGCACGTTTATGTTTGATTGTTGCGAGTATGAGTGGCGCTATCGCTGTGATGATCGGTGCTTTTACTGCACATGCACTTAAAGACATACTTACCAGTAAGTTAATGGCTGTGATGCAGACAGGTGTGCAATATCAGTTTTATCACTCGTTAGCGTTATTGCTAGTTGGTTTGTTGCTTCAGCAGCGCTCAACAGCACTGTTAAAACTAAGTGCGATGTCATTTTTCGCTGGCATAGTATTGTTCTGTGGGAGTTTATACCTACTGGCATTTTCAGGTGTTCATTGGTTAGGTATAGTCACGCCTGTGGGCGGTTTAGCGTTTATTGTGGGTTGGTTAATGCTGGTTTGGAATTTTATTACTATGGATAAAAGGTAGCGTTTAATGGAATTTGAAGTCAATGGTGCAGTCACTCGCCTAGACGAAGGTGCAAGCCTGAATGATCTAGTCGTCACGCTGGGTTTGCAAGAGCAGCGTATTGCGATTGAAGTAAATCAAGAAATTATTCCACGTAGCCAGCACATGCAGCACCAGTTACATGCTGGCGATAAAGTAGAAGTGGTTCATGCGATTGGTGGTGGTTAATAACCTGCTGTCGTTATCGAATACATTTTCTTACAAAAGAATTAAGGACTGAATAGATGTCAGATTTAAAAGATGCATTGGTTATCGCAGGGAAGCAGTATAACTCGCGTTTATTGGTTGGTACGGGTAAATACAAAGACCTTGATGAGACACGTGAAGCAATTGAAGCCAGTGGTGCCGAGATTGTGACAGTTGCGGTACGCCGTACAAATATTGGTCAAAACCCTGGTGAACCTAATCTGTTAGATGTTATCACTCCTGATAAATATACTATCTTGCCCAATACAGCGGGCTGTTACACCGCAGAAGACGCTGTTCGTACATGTCGTTTGGCGCGTGAACTAATGGATGGGCATGACCTAGTAAAGCTAGAAGTATTGGGCGACCAAAAAACCCTTTATCCAAATATTGTAGAAACCATCAAAGCTACAGAAACCCTCGTTAAAGATGGCTTCAAAGTGATGGTGTATACCAATGATGATCCCATCGTTGCCAAGCAGTTGGAAGAGATGGGTTGTATTGCTGTTATGCCATTAGGATCATTGATTGGTTCTGGTTTGGGTATTCTTAATCCGCATAACATTAAGCTTATTATGGAAGCGGCTAATGTGCCTATTTTGGTGGATGCCGGTGTAGGTACAGCATCGGATGCAGCGATAGCGATGGAAATGGGTTGTGCGGGTGTTTTAATGAATACCGCCATTGCTGGGGCAAATCATCCAGTACTCATGGCATCCGCTATGAGAAAAGCGATTGAGGCAGGACGCGAAGCATTTTTAGCAGGGCGTATGCCACGTAAAAGGTATGCGAGTGCTTCATCACCACTTGAGGGCGTGATTGGATAAATGCTTCTTAAACAAGACCTTATAAGTTAGATCTTTTTGCTTAGTTTTGAAAATATAGTTGGCGGTAATGACAGAAGAAAAGAAACACATGCGTACGGTACGCAGCTTTGTGAAGCGTGCAGGTAGGACAACAGAAGGGCAGGAGAAAGCACTGGAAGAAGTGTGGCCTGTTATGGGGCTAGAAATAAAAAACGGCTCTGTCAATTTTACTGAAGTTTTCGGTAGAGAGGCTCCCGTTGTTTTGGAAATTGGTTTTGGAATGGGCGACTCCCTGCTGGAAATGGCCAGTCGTGAGCCTAGTAAAAACTTCGTTGGAATAGAAGTACATAGTCCTGGTGTTGGGCGTCTACTCAGTAATGCTAATGAAGAAGGGCTGACTAATATTCGCGTATATGCTGAAGACGCTGTTGAGGTGTTTAAACAGTGTGTGCCGGATAATAGTTTAGACACACTACAGTTGTTTTTTCCTGATCCTTGGCATAAAAAACGTCATCACAAACGCCGTATAGTACAGCCAGACTTTGCGCAGAGTATCCGTAAAAAGTTAAAAGTTGGCGGTTACTTCCACATGGCAACAGACTGGGAAAACTACGCTGAGCACATGATGGAAGTCATGAGTGCAGCAGAAGGCTACAAGAACAAAATGGGCGACGGCCAATACTCGCCACAACCTGAGTGGCGCCCGGTGACTAAGTTTCAAAGACGTGGCGAAAGGCTAGGTCATGGTATTTGGGATCTGATGTTTGAAAAAACAGAATAAGGTCTAGGCATTGATAGTTGAGTATAAAAAGGAGCTTAGGCTTCTTTTTTATTTTAAATGTAGCGTTTATTTTGTACGTACAGTCTACCCTCAACCATTGCTGGCTCAAAGATAGACAGTTTACGTAATGTAAATATTTGTCCAGCGAAGTGGGCTACTTCTCTGTTACTTACTTAAACTCACGTGGCCCCACAGACATCATGAAAGAACCATCTTTAAATAGATGTGGAGCGCGCTCGGGGTCATAGGCATTAACACCATTAATACTGCTCTTACTGCTTCTTAACAAACCAGCAGGTGCATGTCCTGTTTTAGTTTTAAACTCTTCTTTGAAGCGCTCTTTGTTTGAGTACGACTCCACATTCTTAATCTCAACTTGCTCAGGGTTGCTGAAATCAATCAAAGCAAATGTAACCCAATAAGAGTGCGGATCATCGTGTTCAAGATGAGAGGTTACTTCTTGTTTATCGTTGTCTGTTACAACAATACGTGCGCGATATGAATAGAAGCTACCGGCACCATTACTCACCGCGCTATAGGCGGCTATCAAAGCATACTTAATATGCTCTGGCTTGGAGATTTCAATCACTTCTTGGCCAGCTTTAATGCTATCCCCTAAGAGCTTTATAAATGGTGGGCTATTAAGGTCCCCCATGCGTTTGTAGTACACCTTGTCTTCGTTGCCAGAGCTATCTACGTAGAAACAATATAAGTCTAAGTCTGCGTCGGTGTCCCACTGTAAGCGAGCGGTGAGTTTTTGGCCTTTTGCTAGTGATATAGTCGTTTTTTGCCCGATTTTTTGCAGACTAATGGAGGTTTTTTGAATACTTACCACCGGGCTAGGTGGGGGTTGTTGCTCAGGTTCGTCAAAAATATCAACGCCGTAGCCTGTTGCAAGTGGAGCTAAACCCGCTTTGTAGCCTTGGCCTACGGCACGGAACTTCCAGTTGTTATTGTGGCGGTAGATCTCTGCAAGTATCAGGGATTTTTCTTCCAAACGCTCTTTTACAGGCTGATAAAAGAGTTCGCCGCGAACATCTATTTGAAGTGATTGTGATTTTGAGAGTGCCTGTGAATTTGTAATAACAATTGTGATTTTTTGCACATCAGCATTAACTTTTGAGAGATCGATACTGAAAATCTGGTTTTCTGGTTGTTGGTAATTTAATGTAATAGCGCCATCGAGTGAGGTTGGCTGGTTGTAAAAGATGAAATCCTCGTCTCGGAGCACTTTACCAGATGCATTGAGCATAAATGCAGAAACATCTAGCTCATTAGATGAGTCTAGTGCCGGTGTGCATTGTACAGAAACGTCGATAGTACTGTTTTGAATAACGTCGTTAGCTCCCTGGCTAAGCTCTTTCATAGACACTTCCTGATTAGGTAATTAAATAACAAGTTGAGTACGATGTTCCCAGAATCAATATTTAAAATGGAAGGGCGGTATGTAATAAATTAGTAACGTGGAGGTATTGTTAGGGCCGTTGGTTAACAATAGAGGCCTCCATGCATTGGTGTTTATTCATCCCCTTAATTGTAAGAATAAACTTCTTTCTATAAAGATCAATGAGCACTCACGTCTTTCTTCGTAAGAAAAAAGAGGGCTTGAACAAGTAGTTTGACAGTCGCAGGATTCGAAAATATCGTGTTTATATAGAGGATATGTGAACTCAACGTTCCATATAATTAAACTTAATAAGGAGTAAGTGCATGAAGATTGGAAGCCCAATACCGATATTGAGGTCATTCGATGAAAAAAAGGCTAAAGAATTCTATGTGGGTTTTTTGGATTTTCGCGTTGATTGGGAACATCGGTTTGATGAGACAGCTCCGCTGTATATGCAAATTTCAAAAGGAGAGTGTGTTATTCATGTATCAGAGCACCATGGTGATTGTAGTCCTGGCGCTGCCCTTCGTATCGAGGTGGATGAAATAGAGGCTTTTAAAGCGGTGTTAAATAAGAAGGCATATCAAAATGCTAGGCCGGGCATTACGGAGCAACCATGGGGCAAAGACATGTCAATATCAGATCCTTTTGGTAATAAGGTTATCTTTTGTGAGCTTAGTGGTGATTAAAGTAGGCGCGAATACTAGTGATTCTTAACAGCTTTTTCAATGTGGTATGAACTGATTTGCTAATCGCTGATACGCTGTGAAAGCGTGTAAATGTCTTAAGTCTATTTATGTGAAAAAATTTATATAACCCCATAATTCTTGTCTATACTTTAGTTAATTAGAGAGTGTTTAAATACATATTCTATATATAAAAAAATTATAGAGATATCAAATATGAAGGTGTCACATAAAGTTGCGCTATTAGCGTCGGGCATAGTTATTTTTGCTTTTACAGTTTTTTCTTGGGTCCAATACAGCACCGTAAAAGATGCTTTGTATGAAAAGACCGCTCAAAGTACCACCGAAGCAACGGGTGCTTTAGGGCTTCAGGTTACAAACTGGCTGAATAGTAAGCTGGTTCTGATCGACATGATGTCACAGGTTATGAATGAAAACTTTGACGGACCAACAATACAGCGAACATTTGATACACCCTTACTGAAAAAAGAGTTTATTTTGATTTTCGGTGGTTTGGATACAGACGGTCAACGTATTACCAACGATCCTTCTTGGACACCTGAAAACTGGGATGCACGAAAGCGCCCATGGTATCCCTTTGCGAAGAATCATAAAAGGGCAGTGTTAACGGACCCATACCCCGATGCTGCCACCAATGATATTTTGATTTCTGCCGTTGCAAATTTTTACGACAAAGGTGAATTTAAAGGCGCCTTTGGTGGCGATTTAAGTCTTAAAACTGTATCAGATGCGGTTAACACCCTTAACTTTAATAATACCGGCTATGCGTTTTTGCTTAATAGTAAAGGTAATATCATTAGTCATCCAAATGAGGAGGTTAATGGAGAGTCAATATCTACAGTATTTGGTGGAAATACGCCTACGTTATCCAAGGAGTTACAAGAAGTTGATGTAGATGGAAAAGCCGTGTTTACCGCTTTCCATAAGCTAGAAGGCTTGTACGGTAGTGAGTGGTTTATTGGGGTGGTATTGGATAAAAGCTTAGTGATGGCCAGTGCTAACCGTTTCGGCTGGACTGCCATTGTTGGTACCGTCTTAAGTGCTTTACTTTGTTCGTTAGCGCTTTATCTAACCGTTTCTCGTCAGTTATTACCTCTACAAAAATTGCGCGAATCCTTATTAGAAATTAATAGAGGAGAGGGGGATCTAACCAAACGTTTATCAGTAGACAGTAAAGACGAGTTTGGTCAAGTGTCAGGTGATTTCAACCAATTTGTGGAATACCTGCAAAATCTTATCGGACGAGTGAAGAAAATTTCTCATGAAATTCAGTCGAATACTGATGTAACAGCAAGTTCGGCATCTGAAGCATCCGAGAACCTTGAAACTCAATTATTTGAGTTAGATCAGTTAGCGACGGCGATGCATGAAATGTCGGCAACAGCGCAAGATGTGGCATCCAATGCTCAGCATGCTGCTGATTCAGCTAACCTTGCTGATGTTGCTGCTACCAAGGGTGTCGAAGTTGTTTCTAAAACGACTCGATCAATCGCTTCACTGACAAATGAAATGGATGATGTTGTTCAGACAATTAATGACCTTATCGGTTATAGCGATAACATTGAGTCTGTTTTAACCGTGATAACCGGTATTGCAGATCAAACTAACTTATTAGCACTTAATGCGGCTATCGAAGCTGCTCGTGCAGGAGATATGGGTCGAGGCTTTGCTGTTGTTGCTGATGAAGTGAGGGCACTTGCTTCGCGAACTCAGAAGTCAACTGAAGAAATCAAAAGCATGATCCACCAGCTGCAGACGGGTGTGCGAAATGCGGAAAGCACTATTCTTAACGGTCGGCAAAAAGCAAGTGATACGCAGATTGCGTCTAGTGAGGCTGATGAAGTGCTAGGGACAATTCGAGATAGCATTCATGAGATTAATCAGATGATTGTTCAGATCGCTACCGCAGCTGAAGAGCAGAGCGCTACAGCTGAAGAGATTAATCGTAATACCACAAATATTCGTGATATTAGTCAGTCTGTTTCTAACGGTGCTAAAACTCAGGAACAGCGATGCGCCACTATGGTAGAGCTCACTGTAAGGCAGGATGCTGAATTGGGTAAATTTAAGGTGTGAAAAGCAATAGTTAGGATGATTTAGCTAAATAGAAAAAGCCCGGATACGTTCGGGCTTTTTTGATGCTTTCCTGAACCGCTCTATTTTAGTTTCTGACACTGGTCCCTGTTTACTTAGAAGTTTTTACCTCGGCCTTTTCCAAATTTATCACGCATTTCTTCAAATTTAGCCATTTGCTCAGCGGTAAGTATTTTAGCCATATCTGCTCTCATGCCCACTTGTTGCTCTACACGACTAACCGCCATATCTGCAGCAGCTTTTTTAGTATCGGCAAGACGTGTGCTGTAATCAGCTGCGTTTGGGTCTAAATCACGTGTTGCTTGGTGTAGCTCCTGCATTTCTTTATACATGCCTTGGCGCTGTTCTTGTTTGCTGCTGAAGAGCTGCTCTACTTGTACTTGCTGTGTATCGCTTAGTCCAAGCTTTTTGGACATTTTCTTTGCTATGTAGCCTGCTCGTTTCTCACTTTTATCTGAACCGAACATCTTTCCACCCCGATCACATTTGCTATAGCCATCGTGATTCATCCCAGCGAATACCGCTGTGCCAGCGAGTAGTGCGGGAATAGCAAGTAATGTAACGGTAAGCTTTTTCATAGTGTTTCTCCGGTGTTTGATATTGATGGATCTATTGTGCACCGGGTAAATGCAAAGTTGGGTTGAGGGGGTGTAAAGTTAGGTAAAGGCCTCGATAGAGTGCTTTCAACAACGCTACAATATGACCATAGATATCGTGGGGGAGAAGGTATGAGTGCAAGCCACATTTTGCTAGTAGATGATGATAAAGAATTAACAGAACTACTATCTGATTACCTTGAAGCAGAAGGTGTGAAAGTGAGTGTGTCGAATAGTGCTCTTGAGGCTTTAGAGCGTTTACAGGCAGGAGAAATTTTCGATCTAGGTGTTTTCGATATTATGATGCCTCAAATGTCAGGGTTGGAGCTACTGCAACAGTTACGGCCTGGCTTCCAGTTACCTGTCATTATGCTAACAGGTCGTGGGGGAGATATTGATCGAATTCTTGGGTTGGAGATGGGGGCTGATGATTATCTATCTAAGCCTTGTAATCCTCGCGAACTATTGGCACGTATCCGAGCGGTCTTACGTCGTGCGAAACCGGCAGTGCCTGATACAGTCCATGTGCTGAAGCATGGAAGAATTGAGCTCGACCCTTCTAAGCGGGAAATCTTAATTGATGCCTGCTCAGTGGAACTTACCAGCGCAGAATTTAATGTTTTATACCAGTTTATGCAGCATCCAGGAGAAATACTCAGCAAATCTGTATTAACAGAGAAAGTGCTGCATCGGTCGCTCACAGCTTATGATCGGGCTATTGATGTGCATGTTAGCCGAGTTCGGCAAAAAATAGCCTCCTTTATTGGATCGCAAGAGTTGATTAAAACAGTGCGAGGTGAAGGTTACCTTTTTGTGAGAGATAGCATATGAAATTTTTCAAACGCTTATTCTGGAAGATATTTCTTTCTGTTTGGCTGACTAGCTTAAGTGTAATTATAGTAACAGTCTTGGTGGTCGGGGAGATAACAGAGCGAGATAAACTGACAGATATATTTGAATACAAAGCGCGGCTTCAAGCGGAAAAAATCATAACGCGTTTTGAGGGAGGGGGTTTACGTCCTTTCAGAGAGTTACGAGGAGGCTCCGATAAAGAGAAATCTGATCACTATAGATATAAGCCCCGCTATATTCCATTGCAAATAAGAACGGTAGAAGGGCGCTTAATTTATGGAAAAAAACAGTTTTATAGTGAAGATTCTCCTCTATCTTTTGAGTTTGTTTCATCATCAGGAAAAACATACTCAATAAAGGTGTTGCTGGATCCTATTAGTAGCCATTTTTCACGCTTGCAGGCGTTTGTTCTTTCTATTCAGGCCGTCTTAGTACTGATTGCTTCAACATTGGCCAGCTTGTTTTTAACGGTCATTGTTGTCAGGCCTGTTAATAAGCTGAGGGAATATGTGGAGCAGTTTCATGGAGGAGAGCTCAGTGTGCGTGTGGAGCCTACATTGCTAAAGCGAGGTGATGAAATTGGTGCACTAGCGCGTGAATTCAATCAAATGGGGTCGTATGTAGAGCATACGTTACAAGGGCAGCAACGTTTATTGCAGGATGTCTCACATGAATTACGAGCCCCTTTAGCTCGTCTACAAGCTGCAGTAGGGCTCTCAGAGCAACAATTGGGACGTGATAGTAAAATCACACAAAGAATGAACTTAGAGTGTGAGCGTTTAAGTAAACTTATCGATGAAGTTTTATCCCTTGCTCGGCTGGATAGCCTTAGCACTCAAGAAAGTGTGTTTGATGTGTCAGTCGTGCTGCAGCAAGAGCTAGATGATCTTAAATTCTCACAACCGGAAAGAAACCTGACTGTGCATAATGACTTGTCTTTTCCTATTTTGTGCAAGGGGAACTCGGAGCTATTTAAGCGGGCACTCAGTAATATTCTTGGCAATAGTCTAAAGCATACCGATGTGCAGTGTGCTGTAGAGGTGTCTCTTGAGTTACAGGATGGTAAAAGCGTTCAAGTGTGTGTAGTTGATGATGGAGAAGGCGTCAGTGAAGAAGCATTGGTTTCATTATTTGAACCCTTTTATCGTCATAATGATAATACTAAAGGGTTTGGTCTTGGATTGAGTATAGCGAGGCGTTCTATCGAGTTACTGCATGGACGTATTTGGGCAAAAAACAGTGTAGGGCATGGGCTGAGTGTTACTATTGAATTACCGTTGGCGGCTAAACAGCCGCAATGACATGGTTTATTGTAGATGTTGGGTTGCAGTAATTTGACTCTGTTTTTCGGTAAAGATGCCCATATTCTCATTAAGTACGCTTAATAGTTCATCAATAGCTAATGGAGAGCTATAAAGGTTCCCTTGGCCTGAAAAGCAATGGTGGTTTAAGAGGAATAGCTGTTGCTCTTGCGTTGATATTCCTTTTGCATGAGGGGTTATATTCAGCTTTTTAGCGATCATAATGGCTGTTTCTGTGATGACGGCACTGTTGAAATCATCAGGAAGTTCTTTAATAAATTTGATATCTACTTTCAAATAATCAACGGGCATTTTTTGCAGTGAATTTAGGGAAATGGAGTCCGTACCAAAGTCATCAAGCGCTAGCCCTATCCCCATTGCTTTAATCTGAGCCATTACTTTAATTGCTTGTGAGGTGTCATCAACCGGTAAGCTTCCACTAATATCTAATGTGAGTTTCTCAGCGAGAAATGGTGTCTCTTGTAGCACTTCTTCTAACGTCGCAATTAAGGAGTGCTGCTCAAGCTGGCGGGTGGAGACATTGACGGCCAATGATAGATATGGGAACCCTGCTAGGTGCAATTGTGACATCAGCATGGCTGATTTCCTAAGAACCCACTTCCCTAACGGTACGATGAGTCCTGTTTCTTCAGCACGTTTTATAAACTCAACAACGGGGATATCACCTTCAATTGGATGGTGCCACCGCGTTAGCGCTTCAAGACCTGTGATTGTTCCTGTACGCAAGTCAATTAATGGCTGGAAGACTAATGACAGTTGCTCATGTTCAATGGCATGGCGCAGATCTAGTTCAAGAGAAAGTGCTCTTTTAGATGCAAAATCCATATGTGGCTTATAAAACGCATAGGTATTTCGGCCAATGCGTTTGGCTTCATACATGGCTAAATCTGCATTCTTTAATAAGTCGCTGGCTTCATCACCATCTGTATGTATCAGCGTAATACCCAGACTGACAGTAATCGTTATTTTGTGAGGGCCTATCTGCAGAGGTTGAGCAAGCAGCTCTATAATTTCGGTTGCTAGATCTTCAAGAGATTTCTGGTTTTTGACCTCAGTGACTAACAGTGTGAATTCATCGCCACCGAGTCGAAAAGCAGTATAGTTATCATTGCTGCAAAAACGTAACCGGTTGGCAACAGCCGTTAGTAATTGATCACCAGCATCGTGCCCTAGCGTATCGTTGACTTGTTTGAAATGATCTAAGTCGAGCAAAAATAAGGCGCTATTAAAGGTATTAGAATGAGAGATAAGATGATTAAGTTCATCTTTAAATTTGCGTCTGTTACCGAGTGTTGTCAGAGGATCAAAAAAAGCGAGCTGCTCCATTTGTCCTTCGTGTTCTTTAATTGGAGATATATCGTCACTCACGGATACTATGCTAATGAGTGTGCCGCTTTGGTCAAAAATGGGGGCAACCGATTGATAGGCCCAATAGCATGAGCCGTCTTTCTTTTTGTTAATTAAAGCGCCACGCCAAGGTTTGTTCGAGAGTACGCAGCTCCACAGATTGCTATAAATCTCATTGGGTGTTTGGCCTGAGCGTAATATTGCCGGAGTATTGCCTAGCAGTTCTTCTAATGGGTAGCCGGTAATGTCAGTTAAGCGTGCGTTAGCATATTCTATCGATCCGTTAGCGTCAGTTATCATCACGGCACTGCCGCTATTTTCTACCGCGTAAGAAAACTTTTTGATCTCAAGCAATTGATCAACAGCATCACTAATTCCTGTAATGACAATAATGGCAGCAACAGGTGCACTTGTATTAGTTCTTATTAAAGATACAGAGACAGAAGCGGTAAAAAATGTTTTATCTTTCTTTAGTAAGTTTCTTTTTAATTTGTAACTATTAATCTGATTTTCAAATAGAGCAGCGAGTCGTGATTCTGTGCATTTGTGCAGTTTTCTCTCGCATAAGAGAAAAAATGACTCTTCTTGTAGTTCATGATGATCATAGCCAAGGGCATCAGAAAAGGTGTGATTAGCGAGTAAAAATGATCCATCTTTTTTTATACAGGCAACCGCAATTTTGGCATCACTAAAAGGTTTGAAAGTATCATTGATCAAACGCGTGTGATCAGAGGACAGATCATTAGCGGGGGTCATAGTAAGTACATGCGAGCAAAGTATCCAAGCGTATAAAAAGGTAAATTATAGGGTTTACTCTTATAGATACGTTGATTTAAATCAAAGCAAGGCGTCTCCTTTTTGCTACTTTCTGCTAACGCACATAAAAAAAGCACCGAATAGGTGCTTTTTTTATGCTAAAACTTGTATTACAACGCGTCTGGTCCACTTTCGCCGGTGCGGATACGGATGACTTGCTCTAATGGCATAACAAAAATTTTGCCGTCTCCAATTTTTCCTGTATTTGCTGTCTTAGTGATGGCTTCAATGACTTGGTCGAGCATTTCATCATCAATAGCCACTTCAATTTTTACCTTAGGTAGGAAATCGACAACGTATTCAGCACCGCGATAGAGTTCGGTATGGCCTTTCTGACGGCCAAAACCTTTTACTTCAGTAACCGTTACGCCTTGAATGCCAATATCAGACAATGCTTCACGTACGTCGTCTAATTTAAAGGGCTTGATTACTGCGCTAACAAGTTTCATAGATGTCTCCTTTTAGTGTCGACTAAAGTCATCGACTATCGAGCATGCTCAAATAAGATTGCGTCAGTATACCCATATTTATTCAGTTTCGCACATTGTCTAAATGTAAGCAGAAAGGGCGCCAAGGCGCCCTTTTAAGGAAAGTTCTGAGGATATTTGTATTATTTTCCTGCAGATTTAAACTCTGGATACGCTTCCATACCACACTCTGCGATGTCCGCACCTTCGTATTCTTCTTCAGCACTTATGCGAATACCCATGACGGCTTTAAGAGCAAACCAAACGATAAGGCTGGCACAGAATACCCAACCAAAGATTGAAACAATACCTAATAACTGTGAACCGATATTGGCATCTGCATTGTTTAAAGGTACTGCTAGCAATCCCCAGATACCTACAACACCGTGTACCGATATAGCTCCAACAGGGTCATCAATACGAAGCTTATCGAACATTAGGATTGAGAATACAACGAGTGTGCCACCAATGGCGCCAATGACTGTAGAGCCTTCTGCGGTGGGTGATAAAGGATCAGCAGTAATGGCAACTAAGCCCGCTAGTGCACCGTTAAGTGCCATGGTTAAATCGGCTTTCTTGAAGAGTAAACGAGCAACAATAAGAGCCGCAATACAGCCACCGGCAGCGGCGGCATTGGTATTAACAAATACTTGAGCAACAGCGTTCGCTTCACCAACATCTGATAGCTTCAGTTCGGAACCACCGTTAAAGCCAAACCAACCTAACCACAGGATAAATGTACCAAGCGTTGCAAGTGGCAGGTTGGCACCAGGGATCGCATTGATAGAGCCATTTTTACCATACTTTCCTTTACGAGCACCGAGAACAAGTACGCCCGCTAATGCTGCAGAGGCTCCTGCCATGTGGACAATACCTGAACCTGCAAAGTCAGAGAAGCCTGCTTCGCTAAGGAAACCTCCACCCCATGTCCAGTAGCCTTCAACCGGATAGATAAAACCTGTCATGACGACCGCAAAAGCTAAAAATGCCCACAGTTTCATTCGCTCAGCAACAGCGCCTGAGACGATAGACATCGCCGTTGCTACAAAAACTACCTGGAAAAAGAAATCAGAGCGTGAAGAATAGTAGGGTGCATCATCGCCACCAGATAAGACGGCATCAACACCGTTCTCGTCACCAATTAGCGCACCAATGTTTGGTAAGATTCCGCCAGCATCCGAGCTATACATAATGAAATAACCGCACAATAAGTACATGGTGCAGGCAATAGCATACAGTGCAATATTCTTAGTCAAAATTTCAGTTGTATTTTTTGCGCGAACCAAGCCGGCTTCCAACATAGCGAAACCAGCCGCCATCCACATAACTAAAGCGCCGCACATTAAGAAGTAGAAGGTGTCTACTGCATATTTTAGCTGGGCTATATCACCCGCCGTTGTGTTTAATAGTTCTTCCATCACATCTGCCCTCCGCAGGCTCGATATTTAATTCGGTTTACAGTGCGTCGTTACCTGACTCGCCCGTACGAATACGAATGACTTGCTCTAAAGGCATAACAAAAATCTTACCGTCACCGATTTTTCCGGTTTGTGCCGCTTGGCTAATGGTGTCAACGACTTGGTCGGCCATGTCATCTGCGATTGCTGCATCAATACGTACCTTAGGTAAAAAATCGACAACGTATTCAGCACCGCGATAGAGCTCGGTGTGGCCTTTTTGACGGCCAAAGCCTTTAACTTCAGTTACGGTGATACCCTGCACTCCGATCTCGGAAAGTGCTTCGCGTACATCATCCAGTTTAAATGGCTTGATAATCGCCGAAATGAGTTTCATGGGGTGTCTCCCTATAGTTAGCGGTATGTTCATTGGCATTGTTTTAGTGCCGATGACTCTACGTGAGTTAACTTCCCTATAGCGAAACTTGTGCCTTGTTTTACTAAATTCTTTAAAAACAAACAGTTGAGGTTTTGTTTTTCTAATTAGGCCTTAGTTTTTAATTTTTTTAGCAAAAAATAATAAGTTTACGTGCGCGATTTTTGTGCGAGCACTGTTTTGGTGCGCAATGTAGAAGACGAAGTGATAATAAAAGTCTTAAAGCATTGATAGAAGGAAACGGTTTCTGCCGTTATAGTGGAGCCAAAAAGCGGGATTTAAACTTGTAATTGGTAGGGTTAGTTAAGATGAATGAAAAAATTATAGAAGGCTTGTCGGCACAGTTTTCACAGATGATGAATACGTTTAATGGCAGTGCTGAACTTCCGGGGCAGCAGCAGGTAAAGGTGTTCTTACAATCTGCGCTTAGCAAAATGGATTTGGTCACACGTGATGAGTTTGATGCTCAAGCAGCTGTTCTAGGGCGTACCCGTGAAAAAGTCGAGCAGATGGAGAAAGTATTAGCTGAACTTGAGAGCCGTATTAATAGTCAGGAAAACACCTCTAAAAAAGACTGATATAAAGCTATATTACATCGGGTAAGTGTAGTGATAGTGGGTAGCGTAAATAGGGTTTTCATTCGAGGGAGCAGGTAATGAGATGTAACCTAGCTTGGATTAGTACGACAGGTCATTATATTAATAGTACTCAGGAGTTTGCTGCTCTTTGCGAAGAGTCAGTAAAGTCTATTGTGGGGCAAAGCTTGCACACGCTTCACTTGCCTGTCAGCGTTACTAAACTCCAAGAGCTCTGTGATAGAGCGCGTGAGTTGGGTGTGGCAGATACTGTACTAGCATTGTTTGATCCACATACTTTGTATGACTGTCGCTTGATGTGGATTGACGCTTCACAACACTATGTGCTCAATGTTGAACGCGCGGTAAAACAGCCGTTGCTCTATGCTCAGCTTATTAAGCCTACGAGTGAATCACCTGTACCTCGCTTTAAAGTAGCGTTAAATACTCAGATCGCCAGCGCTAAAAAAGCAGGTAAACAGGTAGCTTTGTTAAAGCTAGGTTTAGAAAAGTTTCAATGGATTCAGGATTCTTTAGGTCAAACTGCTAGCGAAACAGTAATTGAAGAGCTAACCAGCCGTTTGCTCTCCACGTTAAGAGAAGGCGATATTCTTTTTCGTGCAAACGATGATGCTTTTATTATCCAATTATCGAATATAGATAAGGCAGAGGCCGCGGTGAGTGTGGCGCATCGTCTTGTGGAGCAGTTCTCCTATGGTATTCACATAGACCAGCGAGAAGTGCATTTAAGCGCATCTGTTGGTGTTGCTTTGGCACCGCTTCAAGCAAATGATGCCGCTGAGTTACTTGGAGCCGCTAGCCAAGCACTGAAAGCATTGTCACGTACTGTGGCAGGTGATGTACGTTTATATGACCCTCTTCGTCAGCGCAAAGCATTCAACCTTAAAGATTTAGCACAGCTTATCCAACCCGATTACCAAAGCATAGAACTGGGTTATCGTCCTGTATATGGTGTACGTAGCCACCGTATAGAAGGTGCTCAATTGGTGCCCTTACTAAAAGGTGTTCCGTGTGTCGGGCCTGAAGAGCATTTGTTAACTCAAATGTTAGAAGGTGAGAGCGGTTGGGACACTTATTTGAGCTGGATATTTAATCAGCTTGAAGCGCCTTTGCAGCAATTATCTCAACAAAAAAACTTCCAAGGTGTGATTGTGAGAATCCCACCCGATGTACTAGCGTTGCCTTCTTTTATGGAGTTTATGACAACGCGCTTGTCGTTATCTGAAAAAATACGCGCGAAAGTACTGTTGGAAGTGGATGCGATTGAAACACGTGACCATGAAGGCGTACTGTTTGATTTAGAAGCGTTAGGTTTTTCCATTGTGCTGAGCGGCTTGAATGATTACTTACCTCCCATACAACAATTAAAAGAACTTGAACCACTGCTGCTAGTACTGGAAGCCCCTCTTGTGCAGTCGATGGAAGCAGATATTAAGAGTCGTCGGCAGTTAGAAAAGCTGGCTGATATAGCAGCTGATCTTGATATCGCGCTAGCTGCTGATGGTGTTCAGTCTGCTGGACAGCGTATGCAGCTGTCCCACCAAGGTGTGGGCTACATGCAAGGTGATTACTTTGGTAGTTTATTAAGTGTTGAGCTGTTATTTGAGCAGTTGGTGTTAGAAAAAATCTAGTTATATCGTGTGTTTTGTATCCAAGGAAGGATCTATGTCACTTGCAATTGTACATACCCGCGCTCAACTGGGCGTTGTGGCTCCCTCTGTTACTGTTGAGATTCACCTCTCGGCAGGTTTGCCAGCGCTGATGTTGGTGGGTCTGCCTGAGGCGGCTGTGCGTGAAAGTAAAGAAAGAGTGCGCAGTGCCATTATTAATTCTGGATTTGAGTTTCCGCAGCGCCGTATTACCATTAATCTTGCCCCGGCCGACCTTCCTAAAGAAGGAGGGCGGTACGATCTAGCAATAGCGGTTGGTATTTTAGTAGCCTCCGGTCAACTTCCAGATAAAGCACATGACGGTGTTGAGTTGCTGGGAGAATTGGCGCTTTCTGGAGAGTTGCGAAGTATTACGGGTGTATTACCCGCAGCAGTAGCGTGTAAGAAGCAGCAGCGGGCACTGTGGGTACCCACAAAAAATTGTTCAGAGGCTGCTCTTGTAGGCGAGCTTGATATCCGTACTGCTGATCATTTACTGGATGTGTGTGCTGCTTTGGCAGGCAAAAAGGAGCTACCACGTGTCGAGCACATGACGCTTGGTTCGCCCTTATCTTCTTCTGTGGATGACTTATCTGATGTGAAAGGGCAAATTAAGGCAAAGCGAGCACTCGAGATTGCAGCAGCAGGTGGACATAATCTACTCATGAGTGGCGTTCCTGGTAGCGGGAAAAGCATGTTGGCGGCACGGTTGCCAGGTTTGTTACCTTCCTTGATGGAGGAAGAGCGTTTGCAAACCGCGGCTATCTATTCAGTGGCAGGTTTACCTGTTGATAGTATTTGTTTGGGTACACGTCCCTTTCGCGCTCCGCATCACACAGCATCGGCTGCCGCATTGGTGGGCGGAGGGAGTCATCCACGCCCTGGTGAAATCTCTTTAGCGCATCAAGGTGTTTTATTTTTAGACGAGTTGCCTGAGTTTTCACGTAAAGTTTTAGAGGTGCTTCGTGAGCCTTTAGAAACGGGATCAATATTAATTTCGCGCGCAGCTAGGCAAACAGAATTTCCTGCACGATTCCA
>NZ_JADGEV010000078.1 GCF_016744175.1 Neptunomonas sp.
CATAAAAAAAGCCACCTAAGTGACTGATTTTAATGGAGGCGCGAGTCGGAATCGAACCGGCGTTAACGGAGTTGCAGTCCGCTGCATGACCACTCTGCCATCGCGCCATCACATACTGTATTAAACTTGGAGCGGGAAACGAGATTCGAACTCGCGACCCCGACCTTGGCAAGGTCGTGCTCTACCAACTGAGCTATTCCCGCCCTGTACAACAGTGGGGCGTATTATAGAGAGATCTGAGGTGGTGTCAACCTTGTTGTGCATTTCTTTTTTTGCTTAAAGATTAACCACTTACAGTTCTTCTGTTAAATCCGGCCACGCCGCCTTTATATAAAGAATCATCGACCATAACGTTAGTAAAGCCGCCGCATATAATGCGGCCACCCCCGCCCACGACATTGTGGAAAACGGCTCAAAAGAAATTAAAGCGAAGATAGATACCATTTGCAGTGCTGTCTTTATTTTACCAATGTTAGACACCGCAACACTGGCTCTTTTTCCTAGTTCAGCCATCCACTCTCTAAGAGCCGAGATGACTATTTCGCGCCCGATAATGATCATCGCTGGGATAGTCATCCAGGGTTGCGCAAACGTTTCGACCAGTAACACAAGAGCAAGAGAAACCATTAACTTATCGGCTACTGGGTCAAGAAACGCCCCCAGTGCTGATGATTGATCCCATTTGCGTGCTAAATAGCCGTCTAACCAATCGGTTACTGCTGCGATTGCAAAGATAGCACCTGCGGCCATTGGGGCCCAGGTGTAGGGTAAATAATAGCAAAGCACTAATACAGGTATCAGGCCAATTCGTAGCAATGTAAGTAAATTTGGTATGTTCATCGATAACAGCATATATGCTGACAACTCCGAGATCAGGCTTCTGGATGCAACGCTGCGTAAATCTCATCGGCTAGCGCTGGGCTTATGGTAGTGACTTTTGCGATTTCTTCAACACTGGCACGTTCAATTGCTGCAATTCCGCCAAAATGTTTGAGTAATTCACGTCTTCTCTTCGGGCCTACGCCAGAAATACCTTCTAGTTTTGATTGATTACGTGCTTTTCCGCGTCGTGCTCTGTGCCCAGTAATGGCAAAGCGATGCGCCTCATCACGTATATGCTGAATCAAATGAAGCGCGGCTGAATCAGAGGCTAGCACAACCTCCTGATTTGTTTCGGCCATAATCAGTGTTTCAAAACCTGCTTTTCGGCTGGTTCCTTTTGCTACCCCAATAATCTGCACTTCGGTAATTTGCAATTCTTCTAGCACTTTTATCGCTTGCGTGACCTGCCCTTTGCCCCCATCAATTAATAGTATATCGGGTAACACGCCCTCTCCTTTTTTGATACGCGTATAGCGGCGCATCAGCGCTTGATGCATAGCAGCATAGTCATCTCCACCGGTTATGCCTTCAATATTGAATGTTCGGTAGTCTTTTTTTAGTGGGCCGTTGCGATCAAAAACAACACATGAAGCGACAGTAGCCTCACCCGAACTATGTGATATATCAAAGCACTCCAATCGTTTAGGCACTTCTTCTAGTGCAAATACTTCTTGCAAGGCCATAAAACGTTTATAGATATTCTGCTTGCTTGCTAGATGGCTACCCAGATGCTGTTCTGCATTGGTTAATGCTAGTTTTTTCCACCCTGCACGCTCACCTTTTACCCGTGAGCTTAAACTAATTTTTTTACCACGCTGTTCTGTTAGCGCTTCTTCAATACAATCTTGATCTTCTAAGTCATGTGTGAAAATAATTTGGTCCGGAATCTCCCTAGCACTGCCGATATACCATTGTGCAATAAAAGCCGACAGCACCATTGATTCGCTATCTTCAATCGACACTTTAGGATGCAGTGCTTTACTACCGACAATCCGGCCGCCACGTACAAACAAAACATGCACACAAACACCACCGGGCTGTATAGCACAACCAATCACATCGGCATCACCACTATCACCAAACACATACTGCTGCTCTTGAATAAGCTGAAGGCTGCTAATCTGATCTCGATAGACAACCGCCCGCTCAAAATCTAACCCTGCAGCCGCGGCCTCCATCTGTATAGCCAACTCTTTCATGATGGCGTGGCTCTTACCTTCAAGAAACATAGATGCATGGCGAATATCTTCTGCATAAGCTTGTGCTGATACGGCTTCAACACACGGTGCACTGCAGCGCTTAATTTGGTACTGCAAACAAGGGCGTGAACGATTACGGAAAAAGGCATCATCACATGAGCGGATACGGAAAATCTTTTGCAGTATATTAAGGCTATCATTGACGGCGGCCCTACTTGGGAAAGGCCCAAAATATCGACCTTTTTTTCGCTTTGTACCACGATGAAAAGTAAGTACCGGATAATCTTCTTTTTCAGAAACAAAGATATACGGATAACTCTTATCATCTCTTAGCAGGATATTGTAGGGTGGCCGATACTCTTTAATCAGGCTCTGCTCTAGCAACAGCGCTTCTGTCTCGCTATTGGTAACCGTTATTTCTATGTTGGCTATGTGACTTACGAGCGCTTTAGTTTTTACCGTAAGCCCCGTGGTACGAAAATAACTACTCACACGCTTTTTGAGATTTTTTGCTTTACCGATGTAAAGTAAATCCCCCACCGCATTATGCATTTGGTAAACACCTGGCCGAGGCGTTAACCGCGCCAAAAATGCCTTACTATCAAATACGGGAGTGTCTTCATCACTCGAAGGATCAGCTTCTTGAGTGGATGTCTCAGGTATGGCTTCAGGCATAAAATTTACTATTACACATAGAGGTTATTAATCGTTATTTACAGCTCTTGATGCCTTGGTTGCGTCCATATGAATGTGTGTTGCTTCACGGTGAACCTCTTCAAGACGCACACGGGTGTCATCAGATATACCAGCACCACGTGATAAAGACACCTCAAGAAACGCACTTATTTCTGCATAAAAATATAAGCGCGCATCGAAGTTACGGGCGCGTTTAAGTTTACATAAAGCGATTTGCGCACCGTTCATTAATACGGTATTTATATTGGTATCTGATAGCAGCGGAAAGCGCCTTTGTGCTCTCTGCTCTGTATTTGTCATTTCACTCATTTACTTACCTACTGGCAGCCATTGATTATCACTTTTTGATGAGGCATCCATAGTAATATACTTTAGGGAAGAACATTACAGATGTGAATCATTAATATGAGTATTGTACCAGTGAAAGACAGGTTAGTTATTGATATTAAGAAAGATCTGGAATGGCTTTTTTTCTCAGAATCTATCGTCAGCGGCTCAACAGATATTGAAATGTTTACACCGAATACGCATCTTCAAAGTATACAAGGTATGCCAACATCACTAACCAGTTATTCACCCCCTCCTACTTACCGTTTAGGACGGCAATTTGAAGATGCTATCGCTTTACTTTTTAAACACAGCAAGGGAGAAAAATTACTTCAAAGGAACCTCGTTATCACAGGAGAAAGTCGTACGTTAGGTGAGTTAGACTGCCTCTATAAAAACTCAAATGGAAGCTGTGTTCATTTAGAGCTCGCGATTAAGTTTTATCTTTATACGGGAGATAAAAACAGCCTAGATAGCTTTATAGGCCCAGGAGGCAAAGATAGGCTGGATAAAAAATGGAAACGTTTAGTTGAACACCAACTCCCCCTAAGCAATACTCCTGCCGCTTTGCAGGCTATCCACCACATGGGATTCGCCTCTCCAAAAATACGTCAGTTACTCTTAACAGGGATATTATTTTATCCTTACCATAACTGGCGTTCGTTCATATGCCCAAACCCACTACTCAACCCACTACATTTACGAGGCTGGTGGCTGTTTCAAAATCAAATTGATAATCTGCAAGATGAACCAGACATTCGCTTTGTAATTTTACCTCGCTGGCACTGGATAGGAGGTACTAAGCATTACGACACGCTCAACCCTTTAACATTTGAACTGATGAAACAACAAGTCCACGCAGATAACAAACCTAAAATGCTGGCGTGTGTACGATGGGATAGAGAAGCTCAATGCTGGCATGAAGCCAGCCGGGGTTTTATTGTACGAGATAACTGGCCTACGCCCTTACAAAAAGAACGCTTTGCACCTTAATGCAAAGGCTAGGCCTGAGGGTTTTCTAACATGAAATCAATTAATGCTCGTAACGCAGGGCTCATCATCCGATTCATGGAATACACCAAAGACACGGGGACTGGATCAATTTCATACGACTGTAAAATGCGAACTAATCGTCCGCTTGCAATGTGCTCTTTCACTAAAAAATCAGGTAGGTAGGCAACACCAAAACCATCTACAGCAAAATCGGCAACGAGCTCGGCATTATTCACTCCTATATCAGAAGACACTGTCACATGCTTTTTACCTCTCTCTGTTTTGTACATCCAGCGAGTCGGTTGGCTTATGCTGTCATCGGTAATACAACGGTGTTCAATCAACTGACCTACACGTATAGCTAAATCAATACCTTCTTCTAATAAATGCACATGTCTATTCACCAACAACCATGATAATTTTACCCTTGGATGTCGCTTTAAGAACTCAGATAAGCGCGGCTGCAAATTGTGCAAGCCATTTTCATGCAGCGGTACAGTGATGCGTAACTGCCGTTATTTCTACGGCAGGGGTAACAGGTAGTGATCACGGGAGCACCTTAGATGTTCCGGATTACGTTTGAGGCTTATATCTTAGATTTTAGGGAGTTGTAGAAAACCATAAATAGACAAGCAGTTATCAACAAATATTGATAACTGCTTACAATGACTACTCAGCGTCGCGTGCAGCTGCTTTCTCAGCATCCTGTACCATTACTTTTTTCAATACACTCACACCAACAAAAACCAATGCTACACAAACAACAATAACGGCTACGCTAGGTGCAAAAGAGATCAAGCTGTACTTATCAACGCCAAACATATAATTATACCTTCAGTCTAATACATAATTAAATTTTGGCGCAATTGTAACAATTTATTGATCTGCATCAAACCGTTTTACTAAACTAGATGTATCCCAGCGCCCACCACCCATACTTTGCACTTCAGCGTAAAACTGATCAACCAAAGCAGTTACCGGTAATTGCGCTCCGTTACGGCGAGCTTCATCTAAGGTGATACCCAGATCTTTACGCATCCAATCAACGGCAAAACCATAATCGAATACATCATCAATCATGGTTTTATGGCGATTAATCATCTGCCAAGAACCCGCAGCACCATGCTGAATCACATCAAATACCTGCTCTCCATCTAGGCCTGCTTGTTTAGCAAAGTGTACCGCCTCAGATAACCCTTGCACTACACCGGCAATACAAATCTGATTAACCATTTTTGCTAACTGGCCACTCCCAGCCTCACCCAACAAACGTATTGATTTTCCATAAGCCTGCATAACAGGCTCAGCTATATCATAGGACGCTTGATCACCACCAACCATCACACTTAAAGCACCATTTTCTGCGCCCGCTTGTCCCCCTGATACTGGCGCATCAAGAAAACCAATGCCTTGGCCAGTAGCCACTTGGCTTAACTCACGCGCAACTTCGGCAGACGCCGTTGTATGGTCAATTAACAAGGTACCCGGTGCCATTTCTGATAAGACACCATCACTACCACGGGTTACTTCACGTAAGTCATTATCATTGCCAACGCACGTAATAACGATCTCAGCGCCCTTAGCAGCTAAGGCAGGCGTAACGGCCAGAGCACCGCCATATGTTTCTACCCACTTTTCAGCTTTTGCTGTTGTGCGGTTATAAACAGTCACCTCATGCCCACTCTTCTGCAGATGCCCCGCCATTGGAGAGCCCATTGTTCCCAGACCGATAAATGCTAATTTCATCTCTTTTCCTTTTATACCTGATGTAACCCATTGTCTTTGTTAAGCTTACATATACCAAAAGTCATTTTTAAGCTAACACAACACGTGCTACCTTCCTACTTCATATGAACATTGCGAGCGCAGGTAATTAGCAACCTCTCTTTGTAAGCATAACGTCAAATACAGCAGCTCGATTTAAAGCATACAAACAGTGTAAGCTGAAAATTATTAGCATTACAGATTCAGCATTATGTAAAAAATCATATACAGTTACCCAATACATAGAACTGTTCTGGTTTTTATCAATAAACCTGTGTTAAAAAACAAACCTTTGAGCCTGAAACACATTAACAGGCACAATTGATTGAACCATTTATGAGTTTAAGCGCTCTATTTGCTTATTAGATTTACTCACTGGAGATTCATCATGGCCCTTCGCCGCTTAATGCTCAGCCTCTTACTACTCATCTCCAGCTACACATACGCCGACGACAGCATGATGTTCAGCAAACTGACCTTTCCTAATCTTGAAGACCGAGAAGTCAACATGGCAGAGTTTCGCGGCAAAGTAGTGCTACTCAATTTTTGGGCAACGTGGTGCCCACCGTGCGTAAAAGAAATGCCATCAATGGAGCTATTACGCCAAAAATACAAAGAGCAGGGTTTTGAAGTTGTCGCCATTAATGCAGGGGAAGAAGCGGAGTCGGTTGAAGCATTCTTATTAGAAAGAGACCTAACCTTTCCTATCTTATTAGATAAACAAGGCGTCTCCTTTATGGCACTGGGTATCAGAGGCTTACCAATGAGCTTTCTATTAAATAAAGAAGGCCGCAGCGTAATGACCTTTATGGGTGGCCGCGAGTGGCTAGATTCTGCTCAAACTAAATTAATTGAAGCAGAATTGGCTAAGGAATAAAAAAGGGGCCTTAGTGAAGGCCCCTACTTACTACATGATAAGTACTTAACTAACTTGCCAACTTTGCGCTAACACAACCTGCAAGCCCTCTTTTGTAGCCTGAGGTATATCATTTCCCGCTCCGCTGGGCGCACCGTAAGCGGCCATCGCAGACACCAACTGATCTATTTGATTATTGAGTAGTACAGAATCACCTGCTTCAATATGGTCAAGTTGATAATCAGCCCCTTCGTACCAGTTACTAATAGTGACTTGGTTATCAGTACCTGCCACATCAACTTGCAGATGATCTCCTGTACGGCTAAACCATAGGTCTTCAGGGTTCACATCTTCAAATCTTGCGATATCAGTATCCGATGATTGGGTATCATAATTTTCGAGCATATCGACTCCAAAGCCTGCATTAAATACATAGGTATCACTACCCTCCCCCCCCGATAAGAAATCATCCCCGGCACCACTAAACAAAGTATTGCCAGCGCTATCCCCTAAAATATCTCGGCTACTTAACGCATCGGTTATCGTTACTGTCTCTATTGGTGCTGTTACACCAAAAGCTCCGTATAACTGTGCAGCCGTTAATTCACCGCCACTTTCAAACTCCAGCTTATCAAGCGTGTTTGCAACGGCAAAAAAGTTTTCAATACGGATCTGATCTCCACCACTACCGATACGTAAAATCAGGTCATCGCCTGAGCTCATCAATCCACTTGCCACATCATTAAAAGTGATTCCATCGATAAAGCGGATAACATTAGCTCCTTGTGTATCGATCATCTTATCTTTACCGCTGTTTAAGCCAATCACGTAAGTGTCGTTGCCCGCACCACCATAGAGCTGATCATCACCCGACAACCCCGATAAAGAATCATCACCAGATCCGGCTAATAATATGTCGTTACCCCCACCAGCAATTAGTGTGTTGTCTTTCCCATTTCCAAAAAACTCTTCACCTGAAAGTACTGTAGCAACAGGAGCCGTTCTACCAAAAGCACCATACAATTGCGTAGCGGTTAATTCTCCACCACTTTCGAATTCCAGCTTTTCAAAAGTATTAGCAACAACAAAGAAGTTTTCGATACGCACTTGGTCGCCATTGCTACCAATGCGTAAAATAAGGTCATCCCCAGAGCTCATCAAACCACTTGCCACATCACTAAAACTCAAGCCATCGACAAAGCGAATGGTATTAACGCCCTCGGTATCAACTATCGTGTCACTGCCACTATTGGCACCAATAATATAAACGTCGCTACCCGCTCCACCCAGCAAGCGATCATTACCGACCATGCCGGATAGCGTATCATCTCCTTTGCCCGCCACTAATACATCATGTGTGGCACCGCCCATTAGAGAATCACTACCGTCGAGATTTGTAGCAAATGAATTACTGTTATTACTACTTGCTGGATCTGTGCCTGTGTCAGCAGAGCCCGTCTCACTAGAAGTCTCTGGTTCCTCTTCAGCAGAACCACCCGAATCACCAGTACTACCTGAAATAATTCCCGCGATCTCATTTGCACTCATCGCATAACCGCCATCTGAAGGCTGCACATAGCTGATCGCATGCTCGCCCCCTAAAAAGTGATTTAACACACTGACTTGCTGGCTTTCATCATTATCCAAGCGAATAACTAGGTCATCTCCTGATTGTGAGAACGACAACCGCTCCCGAGAAATACCACCATTGAACAAAAGCCAATCAGAGCCTCCTCCAACATTATCGATAACATCTACACCATCACCAGCGTTATAGTAATAGTGGTCATTACCAGAGCCACCCAATAGAGTATCGTCTCCATCTTCACCCCTGAGGGTGTCATTTCCCTCACCCCCAACAAGAAGGTCATTTCCGCTGTTACTGCCAGAGCCATTGCCACCGTAAAGCTGGTCATCACCGGAACCGCCATAAAGCTCATCATCGCCGCCAAAGGCGAAAATAACATCGTCTCCAGCGTGCCCATGGATGTGGTCACTTCCGTATTTTCCAACTAACTGCTCACCGGCCTCAGTCCCATTAATCACTGTCTTCATCTTGAATATAATGTTTCCATCAGAGACACCACCATTACCATCAGAAACGGTGTAATTTATAGCCCCATCGTCTAAATCATTACCTGCGATGAAGTTAATAGTATTGCCAGCCTCATTCAAAGAAACATCACCCGAAGAAGACTCTACAGAAATAACCTGCAACGCATCCCCATCAGAATCAGAATCATTAGCCAATATATCTTGGACAGCAATATTAATAGTTTCGCCCGTATTTATACTATATGGAAGAATGTCATCATTCACATGTGGTTTATAATTAGTATCGTCAAGATGATTAATTACATCTTGTGTATTCCAGCTTGTACCATCCATGAAAGTGATACTAAACTCAGAATCAAAAAAGCTACTTATTGCAATTGAGCTACCTTGGTAATTAATAAGTAGATCTTCGCTATTCCGTTTTAAATATAAATCTGCTGGCGCAATATCATCTAAAAACTTTAAAACTTCGTTTGTAAAAGCACTTTCACTAATGCTTATATTTCCATCAGTTTTTCTATACTCATAAACATCATTACCACCACCTCCATTCAAGAAGTCCTCACCTGAGCCTCCATGAAGAGTATCACTCCCTTCTCCACCGAATAAGCGGTCATCGCCAGCTCCTCCCGACAAATAGTCGCTACCTTGCC
>NZ_JADGEV010000024.1 GCF_016744175.1 Neptunomonas sp.
ACGTAGTCAGCGTCTTTATCGCCACGACCAGAAAGGTTCACTAAGATGCTTTGTTCAGGAGTCAGTGTCGCTGCTTTACGAATGGCCCACGCAACTGCATGAGCACTTTCTAGTGCGGGGATGATCCCTTCAACTCGCGATAGCATCATAAAAGCATCAAGGCACTCCTCATCACTTGCTACGTCGTACTGAACGCGGTCAAGGTCTTTAAGGTGGCAGTGCTGCGGACCAACACCTGGATAATCTAGTCCTGACGCAATCGAATGGACCGGCAGTGGCTCGCCGTTACTGTCTTGCAGGACATAGCATTTAAAGCCGTGAATCTCACCCGGTGTGCCTTTAGTCATGGTGGCAGAGTGGTGCGGTGTGTCTATGCCTTTGCCGGAAGGTTCAACACCTACGATGTTTACACTGTCATCATTTAAAAACTCGGTGAATAACCCCATAGCATTGGAGCCGCCGCCGACACATGCGGTGATGAAGTCGGGTAGTTGGTTTTCTTTCGCTAAAAACTGCTCACGGGCTTCACGCCCAATAACACTTTGAAAATCACGAACCATTTTAGGAAAAGGATGTGGACCAACAACTGAACCGATGGCGTAGATAAAATTAACAGGGTCCTTAAGGTACTCTTCAAAAGCACTATCAACAGCATCTTTAAGTGTTGCAGTTCCGCGTGTTACAGGAATGAGTGTGCATCCCAAAATTTTCATTTTAGTGACGTTCGGGTGCTCTTTCTCGATATCAACCTGACCCATATGTATTTCACAGGGGATGCCTACTAATGCGCATGCTGTGGCTAAGGCTACACCATGTTGACCAGCACCTGTTTCTGCAATGACCTTGGTTTTACCCATAAATTTTGCAAGTAAAGCTTCACCTAGGCAGTGGTTGATTTTGTGTGCGCCTGTATGGTTTAAATCTTCACGTTTAAGGTAAATCTTTGCTCCGCCGATTTTATCAGAAAGACGACGGGCATAATAAAGAGGGCTAGGGCGGCCTACATAGTCAGTTAAAAGCATTTCTAGCTCTTTCTGAAACTCGGGCATCTGTCGGATTTCTTCGTATGCTTGGTCTATTTCATCCATAATGGCTTTGAGCTCAGGAGGAATTATCTGGCCACCGTATTGTCCAAAAAAACCGTCTTTATCAGGCATAGGGCCAAAGTCAATATTGCTCATATTACATCTCTCTTGAAAAGTGCCGAATTTTTGTATCGTTATAAAAGAGACTATAAAAGAGAGTGAAGCAGGAATCTACGATAAGGGTTAATAATTACTACTAAATAATCTAGTGACCACTACGGATTTAGTTTAATCGAACTGAAACCCTAGTTGTGTTTCAGTGATCCCCATTGTTTTGTAACCTAATTTACGCTGTTGTTTATTCAGTGTAAGTACTAGAGTACGTGCTTCGATATATGTTGGAAGAATGGATCGATTGTATTCTTGCTTAATGGTTGACTGCAGACGGCCACGACTCTGAGAAACGATCCAATCACCCACAAGGTCTTGATAGAGTCGTATCACGATGTATTCTTGATTTTTTCGCCAGTGGACGATCAACGCGGCTGTACCATTTAATGAGTTCTGTAATGAGTTGTTTCAAGGATTTATAATGGCGCGAATTGAGCCTTAATCTACCGCATTTGTAAAGCGCAGGAGCTAAAGTTGTCAAAGAACACAGTAAAAATAGTGGCCGATGAGAATATTCCCGCACTGGAGGCTATGTTTGGTGCCGATACTAATATGAATATATCTATTCAGCGAGTGGCAGGGCGAGAGTTAACAGCAGAACAGGTTACAGATGCTGATGTCCTTTTAGTACGTTCAATCACGCAAGTCAATGAAGCGCTATTATCGACGGCTCTGCAGCTCAAAATGGTCGGTACCGCTACTATAGGGGTTGATCATATTGACCAAGTATATTTACAAAGTAGAGATGTTCCTTTTTTCAATGCTCCGGGATGTAATGCGGATGCGGTCGTTGAGTATGTGTTGAGCATTATATATAACACTTTATTTGAGCGTAAACTGGCATTACAGGAGCTAACCGTAGGTATTGTCGGTGTAGGAAATGTTGGAGGACGCCTTTATGAACGGTTACGTTCGCTCGGTGTTTCCCTATTGATTAATGATCCTCCACGACAGAAAAAAGGAGAGGAAGGTTTTGTTGATTTAGATATTGTTATGCAACACGCCGATATTCTTTGTTTGCACACGCCGCTCGTTCAGCATGGAGAATACCCGACATATCATCTACTTGCAGAGAGAGAATTGCTGGCGCTTAAACAGAATGTATTATTAATAAATGCCGGTCGAGGCCCCGTTATCGATAACGGGGCCTTGCTTACCTGCATGGAGGAAAGAAATGATATAACCGTGGTGTTGGATGTTTGGGAGCACGAGCCGCAGTTGAATACTTCTCTGGTTGCTAAAGCCATGCTGGCTACACCGCATATAGCAGGGTACAGCTATGATGGGAAATTGCGTGGCACTCATATGTTAAGGTGTCGTTTTAGTGAAGTGTTTGGGATCCCTCAACCGAGGCCTCTAGCGGATTATTTACCGCAAGCCACAATTAACAAAGTGAAGGTGACAAATGATGTGGCTATTCATGATTTGATGAACCTTGTCTATGATCCTTATCGAGATGACCGTGCGTTGCGCAAGACTTTAGTAGAAAAAAATCAACCCCAGCTATTTGATTTATTACGTAAAAATTATCCTATTAGGCGTGAGTTTTCTTCATTGAGTGTACAAGGCGTTACTGATAATGAGAAGGCTAATGTATTGAAAAACCTCGGATTTACGATTGATATAACGTAAGCTAAGTTTATTGATATAGAGGTTAAAATGCTCCCGACAACGAATGACCGCCAAAATGAAAAATCACTCAAAGACTTAATGCCTGCTGTTGGCGAGGTTGTTTCTATTCAGTTCCAGAGCCCACGCAAAAAGTTTTCATTAAAGCTATTAGGTTATAGAGAAAATGGTGGTGTAATTGTGTCAGCGCCTTCAGGCAGTGTGAATACTCTAAATCTTGAAGGTGCTAGATTAACAGCTACATTCATGGCGGGAAGTAGGCGCTGTGTTTTCGTTAGTCGACTATTGAAGGCTCAACCGTTTCCATACCCTCATTGGCACTTGGCATACCCCGATACAGTTGAGTATCAGCAAATAAGAAAGCATAAGCGCATCCCTGTTAATTTAGCTGTATCGATTGATCATCAAAATGAAATGGTAAGTGTAAAGTTGGGAATGCCTAGAATTTTACATAGCCAAGATGTGAGCCTCGATGGAATTTGCCTTGATGCTCCTTGCGCTCTTGGCCAAGTGAATGATAAATATTTTATAACGTTGCGGTTTCAGGTTGGTGGTTTTGATCAGGTGATTTTGCTGCCAACAGTATTACGTAGCATTCATAATATTGAGCCAGGCGTAGTGCTTCATGGTATGGAATTTGATGATTTAGAAGAAGATACGCAAGTGTTAGTAACGGCATTTGTGTACCAGCAGTTTTTAACAGAATTAGGTTATCTTGATGATGAATAATAAGCCACGGGTTTTTAAGTTAGGACTGTTAATTAACCCTTTGGCAGGGCTTGGTGGAAGCGTTGCTTTAAAAGGTAGCGACGGCGCAGATACTGCTCGTAAAGCATTGGCATTAGGTGCAGAACCTAAAGCCCAACTTCGGACGTTAGCAGCGCTATCCGTACTCAAGGGGTTAGAAATAGAGATCTTGGCTTATCCTGATGAGATGGGTGAAAGTGCAGCAAAAGCGGCTGGTTTTGTGCCACAGGTAATCGGAAGCATTGAAACAGGGCATACAACGGCGCAAGATACTGAGGAAGCTGCTTTAGCGCTCTATAACGCTGGGGTTGATTTGATTTTATTTGCAGGGGGAGATGGCACTGCTCGAAATATTTGTAGCGCACTGCCTGAGCAGTTCCCGGTTTTAGGTATTCCTGCGGGTGTGAAAATTCACTCAGGTGTTTATGCCGTCACACCAAAAGCAGCTGGAGAAATAGTTGCAATGCTTGTAAAGGGTGAGTTAGTGACTCTAGCTGATCAAGAAGTGCGTGATATTGATGAAGCACAGTTTCGTGAGGGAAGAGTGCGTGCTAAATATTATGGGGAGTTACTCGTGCCACAGGAGCATCGCTATCTTCAGAATGTAAAAAGTGGGGGCAAGGAAGTAGAAGAGCTTGTTGTTGCAGATATTGCTGCCGACCTGATTGAACGAATGGAGGCGGGTGTACGTTATATTATAGGATCAGGAACGACGGTCCAGACTGTTATGCATGAGCTAGGTTTGCCCAATACGTTACTTGGGATTGACCTGATAGAAGACGAACAGTTAATAGCAAGCGACTGTACCGCACAAGAGTTATTGGCTAAAACGGAAGGTTATACAACTAAGATTATTATTACTGTTATTGGTGGGCAAGGTCATATTCTGGGACGAGGAAATCAGCAATTAACTCCTGAATTGATCAATCGTGTTGGAAAAGATAACTTAATAATAATAGCAACTAAAACTAAGCTGGCCGAGTTGAAGGGTAGGCCATTGATTGTTGATACGGGTGATACTGAATTGGATAAAGCGTTATCTGGCGTAATACCTGTTATTACCGGATATCATGATGCTGTTTTATATCGTATTGCAGAGATTTAAGGTGAAAAACGCAAATCTCTTTGCGTTTTTCAGTTTGGAGGAGCTAGAACATTGCACCTTATAAGAGCATTAGGCTATCTGGACTCGGTTTCTTCCACTTGATTTAGCAAGGTAAAGTGCTTTATCGGCTCTTTCAATCATTTGTTCAGCGTCTTCGTTATGTAGCCTATGGCTGATACCAAATGAGGCGGTAATAGAGCTAATGACTTTTCCTGATCGTTTCTGTTTAATTCTAATAGCTTGAATTTTCTTACGTAGATTCTCAGCAAGATTGTGAGCTGCTTCTTGATGTTGACCAATCATAAGAATTGCAAATTCTTCACCGCCAAAACGCACAGGAAGTATAGGCTTTTGGCATTCTGTCTTAAGTAATTTTCCAAAGTATTGAAGAACTTTGTCGCCCATCAAGTGACCATACTCATCGTTAAATTTCTTGAAGTTATCAATGTCAATCATGATCAATGTAGCTTCCGCGTGTTTGGGTGACCCTATGATCTGGTCTAGTTCTGAATCAAAAACACGGCGATTAAACAAACCTGTCAAAGGGTCTACACGAGCATCTTGTTTCGTTTTTTGTAATTCTTCTTTGAGAGAAGCTATTTCAGCTTGGGCATCAGCAATTTGCTTTTGAAAGAGATTGGTTGATTCAGTAATTGAGGCTGTATTTTCAGCGAGTCGATTAATAATACTGGTGATCTCTTTGTCATTCTCTGATTCATTTAGGTCTTTTAGGCTGTTTTCAAGCACACATCCAAAATCAGATGTATGTTTGGCTGCATGGTCAACTTGGGTATTGAGGGTGTTAGTTAAGGCTATTATTTGGTTTTGAGCTTCTTCTGAATCAGTAATTTCATCACTGATGACATGCTCCCGAAAAAGCTGCTCACCTAATAATGTTGGGCAGGTTCCATAGGTATCAAGTGTTTGATCAATTTTATAGTTTAGATTTGGTACACGATTAGATACGTAAGTATACCAAAGTGCATAATTCAATGGGTTGGGAGGAATATTGTACTTTACCATTAATGGTATGGCTTGACGCAAATACTCTGCAGATTGTGTTGAATTTTCGGCAAACTTCATACATCCCCTTCGCTTATCTAAACTTTAGCAGTTCAGTATTACAAGCATGATTTTTGTACAACTTAACTCAAAAAACGCAACATAATATAGCGCTTTTTGATGAGTAATCAAACGCTTGTTTAAGCTGCCGCTTTGATTCTACTCTCAGCAAGTAAATTATCGGCTTCTATCCACTAAACTTTACATTGTTTGAGTATAGTTCATTTTGTAAACAAGAAATGAAGGCTGTTTGTTTTTTTATTGTCTTGTAACTCTTTGAGTGGCGACTAAAAGCTACTTGACTGTGTTTGGTTTAGCCGACAAGTTCGTAAGTAAAATTACCGCATGGAAATGCAAGTATGCAATGGTTATTCGGTTTACATTTCAATAACTTTAAGGGAGATCTTTTTGGTGGGTTAACGGCGGCAGTCGTTGCTCTACCTTTGGCACTAGCGTTTGGTGTATCTTCTGGTGCAGGCCCTGTAGCAGGAATGTACGGCGCAATTTTTGTAGGCCTGTTTGCTGCTTTGTTTGGTGGCACTCCTTCGCAAGTATCGGGTCCTACGGGCCCCATGACTGTCGTTATGGCGGGTATTTTCACTCATTTTGTTTCACTGGATCCTGTAAGCGGACCTGCAATGGCTTTTACTGTTGTAATGCTTGGTGGGGCGTTTCAAATACTATTTGGAGTCTTTCGTTTAGGGCAGTTTATTACTCTAATGCCGTTTCCTGTCATTTCTGGTTTTATGACGGGGATTGGGACAATTATTATCTTACTGCAACTGCCTCCATTATTAGGAGCTGCCAGTGAAGCAAATGTGCTCAGTGTAGTTAATCATCTACCTGTTATGATGAAGTCAATTAATCTAAATGCTTTGTTATTAGGGTTAGTAACATTAGGTATTGTTTTCTTTTGTCCAAAAAGCATCAAAAGGTACACCCCTCCTGCATTACTAGCGTTAATTGCAGGCACGGCTTTTTCTTTTGCTCTTAATGTTGTGGATACCATTGGTGAGATACCGACTGGTTTACCTTCTATACATTGGCCTGAGTTTGAGGTGAGCTTAGTAAAAGATATGCTCATCTCATCTTTGATACTTGCGACATTGGGTTCGATCGACTCATTATTGACTTCACTAGTAGCAGATAATATGACACGTACGCAGCATAAATCCGATAGGGAGCTGATAGGGCAAGGCATTGGTAACATAGTGGCTGGTTTTTTTGGCGGCTTACCAGGCGCAGGAGCCACCATGAGGACAGTGGTAAATATTCGTGCTGGTGGTAGAACACCGATATCAGGTTGTGTCCATGCGATTATTTTATTATCTGTCGTATTAGGTGCAGGTTCTTTTGCTGCTCATATCCCTTTAGCCGTTCTCGCCGGTATATTGATTAAAGTCGGTATTGATATTATCGACTGGCGCTTTCTTATGCGTATTCATCAAGCGCCACTGTTCGTTATCTTTTTAATGGTAACGGTATGGGGCCTCACAGTATTTGTTGATTTGATTACAGCGGTTGCTGCGGGTGTTTTTCTCGCTAATATTTATACAGTCAAACGCTTGTCGGAAACTCAGCTTGAATCGGTACGTATCATTCAGGACGATAAAAGTGATCATCATTTCTTAAGTGAGCATGAGAGTAATATTTTGATAGCTGCTGGAGGCAGAATTTTACTTTATCAACTGAATGGTCCATTAAGTTATGCTGCTGCGAAGGGTATTTCGAATAAACTCATGGCCTGCACAAATCATGAAATACTATTGTTAGATTTTAGCAATGTGCCACATATCGATGTATCAACAGCAATGGCTTTAGAAGAGGTTATTTTGGACTCTCATTTAGCCGCTCAAAATGTCCTAATAGTTGGCGCTAAACCTGAAGTAGAAACAATCTTGCATCGTATGAGAGTGGCCACATTGATTCCTAACCAATTTCATTTTCCTAATAGGGAGGCGGCACTTAATGCCGCCTCAGTTCTATTGACGGTTCCAAATGGTAAGCGTTGAAAACCACGGAAGCACTTGTAATGACTGGTTTAGTCGCAAGGTTAATTCTGAAATAGGGAGTGATAACGCGTTGTCTGCTTCAGCGTGATCAAATTTGAGCTCTATCTCAATTAAGTCGTGTAAGTAATGCAGTGTGACATAGTATTTTTGGATGCCAGGGGCATGAATACTCATCTGTTCTGATAGTGTTTCTTCTATTTCTTTCCTTAAAGGAAGAATTCGGCAAAAGCTTTCTTCTTCATCATCATAAGTATCGATGTGAAAGATGACATGGCCAATATCGTCAAAGCGTTGTAATAGTTTAATGACAGCAGTATCACCTATCCAGTGACCTTCCGAAGCACTACAGTAAGGTGCTACCTGAATATGCATTTCAAGCAGACTTTTACTTCCCATATTGCGGCTTTTGAAATTGTGTACGCTGATGATCCCATCGACTTCTTCTATTGACTCTTTAAGCTCTTTCACTCGCTCTTCAGGTAGAGCAGTATCGACAAGCTCTTTTATGCTATTCCAAGTAAGATCCCAACCGATCTTTCCAACAAAAGCAGCAACAATCACAGCGGCTAATATATCTAGCCATGCATAACCTGCCATCGCCCCAAGAATACCAAATAGAACTACGATTGATGAAAATGAGTCAGTACGGCTATGCCAAGCATTTGCTATTAGTAGGTCTGATTTAAGCCTTTTTCCTGCTGCCAATGTATATCGATAGATCCATTCCTTGCTGGCGATAGATAGGAAGGCAACTAATAAAGCAGGCCAGCCGGGTGTGGGTACTGTTGTAGAAATCCAAAACTCACGAATACTTTCAAATGCCATTGCTCCTGCAACAGCAATAAGAACACAGCCAAGAAAAACAGTACCGATAGTTTCAAAGCGTGCATGACCCCATGGGTGTTCCTCATCAGGCTCTTCATGAGAGAAGTGAAAGATGATAACAACCATAAAATCTGTCAACAGATCTGAGAAAGAGTGTATTCCGTCTGCGATCAAGGCGTTGGAGTTGGATGCCATACCAACAATAACTTTGGCAAAACCAAGCAAGGCATCAAGGATGGCACCGATAATAGTAACTTTTTGTGCTTCTTTGTTTCTATTTGCAGACATAGACATGTTTTACACCGATCATTTTGAACCAACGGCATGTTAACCTTACGGAAAGATTCGGGCTAGTTAAAAGCTAGAAAAAAGATATTTTTTTCATGAAAATAAGCTTGACACGAAAAAACACCAAAAATATCTATTTTAATTGAGTATTTTTTAATCACGCTGCATATTGTCTTTAAATGAATATGTAACTCATTGAAATTAAAAAGAAAATACATATGGTTAAAAAATGATCAATGTGAGTGAAAGCTCATTAAATGGGCTCTGTAAGACGTTTTTCTTACAGAATCCACAGGGTTATCCACAAGATATGTGTGTACCTTGCTCTAGCCCATATGGCGCGTAGGATTGAGGGTTATTTTGATAGGTTGTTTCACTTTGTAGAAGAAATTAGACTGCTTTTTTCTATGCCAAATAGGATTGACATTTAGATGGAAAATACATCGATAACGCAGGTTATTTTACCCATTGCTCTGTTCTTTATCATGTTCGGTATTGGTTTGTCACTGGTGGTTGCGGATTTTTTAAACGTGAAGTCTAAACCTCTTGCTATTGTAGTAGGAAGCTTAATGCAAATGGTCGGCTTGCCTGTATTGGGGTTTAGCATTGTGGTGTTATTAAAAGTTCCTGCTGAATATGCTGTCGGAATAATGATACTGACATTTGCACCTGGGGGAGCTACTTCAAATATGGTTAGTTACCTTTGTCGAGCTGATACTGCTCTATCTGTTAGCTTGACTATTGTTGCTAGCATTTTGACACCATTTACACTCCCACTGTTTTCTTATATGGCTGTTTCTCATTGGCTTTCACTTGATGCAATAATTACTTTTCCCATTGTATTCACTATTTTAAAATTATTGGGGATCGCATTACTTCCTGTTTTACTAGGTATGTGGCTGAACAATAAGGCCCCGTGGTTTTCAGCTAAATTGCAACCTATTATTAGATGGTGTTCTTTGCTGTTTATGGTTTTTGTTGTTGTTGGGATAGTAGCAGGGAATAAAGCTGAGTTATCGGGTATTCTGCTAGAGGCTGGGCCTGCAGTCGTGTTGTTATCTTTGAGTGCAATGTTGGCAGGGTGGTGGGCCGGAAGGCTTTTTAATTTACCTACACAGCAGAGCCTAACTTTAGCAATTGAAACCGGTATTCAAAACGCAGGGTTAGCTTTAATGATAACTGGAGTTGTATTGCACAACACTGAAATGTCAGGTGTTGTGCTGCTTTACGGTGTGTTGATGCAAATACCGGCTGTGTTACTAATTATCCGTCGCCACTGGCAGTGGAAAAAATCAGCGATGATTGATCGTATGCAGCACTTTACTCGATAATGTAATACAGCAACGGATTAATCTATTCCAATAACTTTGTGAGTTTGAAGGCTCATTTTCCAGCGCGGGTGCCTTAAACAGTATTCAATAACCTGCTGTGTGCTTTTTTTATGTTTTTCACTATCTAATGGCTGTAAGTAAAAGTTATCAAACTCTAGAGAAGTAAACCTTTCAGGCATTGCATCTGGCTGAGGGTAAACTAATTTTAGTTCATGGCCTTTATTAATGACTAAGGGTGCAGAAGCTTTTGGGCTGACACAGATCCAATCTATACCTTCAGGTAAAGGTTTGGTGCCGTTGGTTTCTACTGCAATTTCAAAGCCTAGATGGTGTACGGCGGTTATGAGTTCTTGTGTTAGTTGTAGTGCAGGTTCACCGCCTGTGAAAACGACGTAAGGCTTGCCTTCTGGTGTAGGCCAAAAGCTATTAATTGCATCTGCTAGCGCCTCTGCATTAAGGAACTTAGCACCATTTTGACCATCGGTTCCAATGAAATCAGTGTCACAAAAATCACATATAGCAGAAGCTCTGTCCTGTTCTCGGCCTGACCATAAATTGCAGCCCGTGAAACGGCAAAATACAGAGGGCCGGCCAGCATGAGCACCTTCTCCCTGCAATGTGTAGAACATCTCTTTTACGCTATACATTTTTGTATTATTTCTCTAATCAAGAAGGTAGTTAGGACGTTAGTTTAGATACATATAAGGTATTTTCTCAGAAGTAGCAGAGTCTACAGAGGATTAAAATCATATCAAGTGGTTATCACTTCATTTATTAGCCCTAAGTTGTATTCATTGCTATAGAAGAAAAGCTAGAGGTAATGTATAAATTAAAATGTACTAAATTAACATCCTCTAAACAAAAGATTCCTTATAATAAAAAGATAGGTTACCTATGTTTCTTAAAACGATTTCATCACTTGCACTAACAGGTATGTTAATGGCAGCGCCATTAGCGTTCGCAAAAGATAAACCCAAAGCCATGATTGCTCCAAGCCTATTCTCTTTCGAAGTGATGCATGATGGGGAAATGGTTGAGATTAAACGTAATCAAAACCCTGATAATGTAATTACCGAACTATATTCCACAACATTTAGGGGCATGCCACAAGCGATGCATCCCTTTGAACCATATGATGTTGAGACGGTTGCTGAGCGGGAATTTGTGCAGTACATGATTGCTGCTCAGAGCACAAAAAATATTATGATTGTTGATACACGTACCATAGGATGGCACCAACGTTTAACAATTCCTGGCGCGGTTAGTTACCCTTATACGATGATGGATGACGCTGATGATAGAGATTGGGCAATGGATGATTTTGGAGCTGTGAAGCAGTCCGACGGAAGCTATGATTTTACGAAAGCAAAAACGCTAGCAATGTTTTGTAATGGTTACTGGTGTGGGCAAACTCCATCCATGGTTAGAGCAATGCTTGAGCATGGGTATCCTGCAGAAAAAATCAAATATTACCGCGGTGGTATGCAGGCATGGACCAGCTTAGGCATGTCAGTAGTGGGTGAGGCAGTCGAATAAACAATAAGGTTTTTGGAAGTATTATTGATTAGAAAAGGGTTTATTTTAAATAAACCCTTTTCTTTTACTTGGCTAGCGCTGTACTTGTCCACCAAAAGCTTCTAAGACTTGTGGGAAGAGGCGTTGGCACTCAAGTGCTAGGCGTGAAACATCACTGTCTAATCTTACTAGAGGGTCTTCGGATGACTCCTCATTCAACGTCTGAGTTAATTCATCGGTTGGTTTTACACGCTTTATTAGCAAATCATCTTGTAGAATAAAACTAAGAGTTTCATCCCACTGTAAAGCTAGTTTGGTGACTTGTTTTCCCGTTTCCAAATGGGCGATGACTTCACTGCTATGTAGATCGTGTCCTTTAATGCGAATAACACCACCTTCTTCTGTTTGATCTTTTAATTCACATTCATCCAAGCACGTGAAGGCAGGAGATGAGCTTGATTGTTGCAACCATTCCGACATTACAACACCCGGTGAGTGAACAGTGTCCGGCAAAGCAACAGGTAAGGTAGTTAGGCTATTACGCAGGAGGTTAAGTAGCTCTTCAGCACCTTTGTGGCTGGAGCTGTCGACAACGATAAAACCGGCGCGAGGTAGAATAAGTGCACTTGTTTGTGAGAAGCGACTAAAAGCACGCGGTAATAAATCAATAATGATTTCATCTTTTAATTGAAGTTGTTCTTTGCGGTATACCTTTCTTGCCTGCTCGCGTTCAATCATGCCAACGCGTTCATTCAAATTTCTTTTAATAACATTTGCAGGTAAAAGTTTTTCTTCTTTTTGAGCGGTAATTAAATACGCTCCAGAGGAAGCAAATACAGTTTGTTCATCAAGTGCTGAATGCGGAGCAACCCAACCATAGCGGCTAAGTTCTTGGCTACGACATGGTTCAAATAAGTGTTCAGAGAAAGCGGCTTCTAGCTGTTCCTGTGTGTAATCTTGTTGCTCTGTAAACCGGTAAAAAACGAAATTTTTGAACCACATAAAGCTTCCACTATAAGAAAATTAAAATCGCTGCTAGCTTAGAGGGAAATTAGCTTGAGTGACAGAGCAAAAAGCGCAACAAGATAAATATTTGTTGTCGGGCCCCTTGTTACGTCTGCCTTATGGGGTATTTCTTAGGTGGCGCTTAGTCTTGTGAGTAGCAACGGCGCAAGACGGGTCATCTGGCCAAGGATGCTTAGGATAGCGGCCCTTCATTTCCTTTTTGACCTGAGGATATACATGTTCCCAGAAGTTCTCCAGGTCTTGTGTGACCTGCAAAGGGTGGCCTGCTGGTGAGAGTAAATGGATTATTAGCTTCACATTGTTAGCAATAGTAGGGGTAGATGTAGCGCCAAACATCTCTTGAAGCTTAACACCAAGCACGGGTGGGGTTTCACTATAGTCAATCTGAATTCTAGAGCCAGAAGGTACAGTGATGCGTTCGGGAGCAAGTTCGTTGAGTTGTTGTGGTAGTGGCCATGGAAGCAGGTTTTGCAGGATATGGTGTATATCTAGTTTGGCAAAATGATTAATATGGCTAACCTTGTTAAGGTATGGTGCTAGCCAGCTATCCAGTGTTGTTAGCAGTGCTGAATCTGATAAGTCAGGCCATTGGTTTTGTGCTTCTTTGGTTTTATTAGCTTCGTATAAAAAAGTGACGCGCTGACGCCACTGGATAAGTGCTTTTGTGTGAGTGAAAACAGTGAGGCCTTTGTTTGCTACAAGCCCTAACAAAGCGCGTGTCCGGGCATCCTCTGACGGTGATGTCAGCGGCTTTCGCTTAATGATGAGAGCTGCGCAGTAAAATTGTTCTTCGGCAATGAGCTTTTGTTGTTTGTCGTTCCATTCAACCAAGTCACGTTGCTTTATCATATGTGCAAGAGGGCCCTCAAAAAGAGATGGACTAAACTTAGCGGCAAGCCAAATGTTATCGCTTGCTTGCCCCTCCTTCCCACCTAGTTGAGCGACAGCTAGCCACGTTGATTTACTAAGATAATCGTTTTCGTGGGTGCTTGCTGCTCGTCCATTAGCCAGTTGAAAACGTGAATGTTCTCCTATGCGTTTTGCGATACGGTCTGGCCAAGCACTGGCTATTAATAGTCCAAGCTGGTCTTCGGTACTAATAGTTATTTGCTGTGGTGTTTGTTTGCTTGCTGGGAGTTTCTGGCAAAGTGTAACGTAACGTTGGCATTGTTGTTTTATTCGGTAGAGTTGACCCTGAAGGGAAGGGGAGCACTTATTAGGTTCTCGAAGCCAGTCAAGGCGAATCTGTAAGTCGGTTTGTCGTGTGTTTAATGGATCTCGTTCTGATAGTAGTGCGGCTAATTCACATGCTTGATACTCCAGTTGGTACACTCGAGCAGTCAGTATCATGTGAGCCAAGCGAGGATGTACAGGTAGGCGCGCCATCTGTTCGCCTTGCGCAGATAAATGGTATTCATTATTACTGAGTTCTAGGGCTCCTAATTGGCATAGCAGCTCACGTGCTTGCTGGCACGGCGCGAGGCTGGGAGAGTCTAGCCATGCTAGTTCAGCAGGGTCGTGGCAGCCCCAGTGGTACAACTGCAATATAAGAGGCGTTAGGTCTGCTTGTAGAATTTCAGGTGATGTGAAAGAGGGCAGTTGTTCTTGTTGCTCTAACGACCAGAGTTTATAGCAAACCCCTGGAGCCGTTCGGCCTGCTCGTCCAGATCTTTGTGTGCTGGCTGCGCGTGATAATCGTCGAGTTTGTAATCGAGTCATACCTGTATTGGGGTCATAGATCGCTTGACGACTGAGGCCACTGTCGATAACTACAGTGACTCCGTCAATTGTAAGGCTCGTTTCAGCAATGGAGGTTGCCAAAACTATTTTTCGTAAACCATCAGGAGCCGGCGTTATCGCTTTTCGTTGCTGTTCTAAGTTTAAATCCCCAAACAACGGGGTGATGAGCAGCTCTTGTATACCTGTAGGGTAAAGTGATTCGTGAAGTAGTCTTTCGACACGACGTATTTCGGCTTGCCCTGGCAGAAAGACCAGCAGGCTTCCTGAGTGATTGCTAAGAGCGGTTTTTATGGTAGCAACAATACGGGGCTCTATTCGTTCTTTGTACTTCCAAGGGGCGCCGTAAATCAGTTCAACAGGGAAGCTCCGGCCTTGGCTTTTTATTACTGGGGCGTCGTCAAGTAATTCCGCTATAGCTAGACTATCTAGGGTAGCGGACATGATGAGAAGCTTTAAAGGGTCATCGTCCCGAAATAGAAGGCGGCCTTGCAAGATTAAAGCAAGACCTAAGTCTGCATCTAGGCTGCGCTCATGGAATTCATCGAAGATAACCAAGCCGATATCATCTAAGCTTGGGTCGGTTTGTAGCATTCGCGTTAGAATTCCTTCAGTAACAACCTCAATTTTAGTTTTATTGCTAACCTTGGTGTCCATGCGAACACGGTAGCCGACGGTTTCTCCAACGGTTTCACCTAATGACATGGCCATACGTTCAGCGGCTGCACGAGCTGCCAACCGACGCGGTTCTAACATAACTATTTTTCGGCCACCAAGCCATGATTGATCAAGTAATGCTAATGGTATAACGGTGGTTTTTCCTGCGCCGGGAGGGGCTTCTAATACGGCTTCATGTCGGGCGTTGAGAGCGGTTGTCAGGCTAGGGATTATCGAATGAATAGGCAGTGTTAACATGTGAGAGAGGTATGCCTTTCGCTAATGGTTCATTAGTGGGGGTTTTTTAGTATAACGTGAACCGTGTTGGATGTTGATGTTCACATATGTAAAAGTATTTTTTCTTTGTATAAGTCACTATTTTTAAAATCTTTGCTACGATTATATTATTTAAGATTGTCGGGCGGGGAAGTTGTTTTGCGTTGCTTATTGAAGTTATTTGTCGCTAGTGTGTGTTGTATTTTTTCCGTGTTAAGTCTGGCTGTTTCTACACTGTCGTTCGCACAAGGTATAACCCCGGCTGTGTGCAATGCCATCACAAAAAAAGTGGATCGAGAACTATGTATTTTACGTTATCAAAGTCAAGAAGTTCGAAAGGTTCAGGCGGATGGTGCACGTGATAAAGCAGAAAAAGAAGCCGCTTTTAGACAGCGCCAAGAGCAAGTAGCTAGCCAAAAGGGATTCGGTATGCCGCGTATAGAGAGATACTCGCGTAATAAGTTAAAAGTTGTCTTTGATCCCGTACTTCGTCGTCAAAGAGTTAAATGTATTGGTTATGATGCCCAGGGTGAATACGTGTATAGCCGCTCTTTTCATTTGCGACCACCCGCTGATCATGGCTTAATGAGAACGAGGGATGCATCAAAAATTACTAGATTGGTGTGTAGGTAAGACGTTTATTTAGAACTATCTTTGAGTACTTTGATGGCTTTATCAATTGATTGGTCTAAATAATATCCATAAAACTCAGGTGTATTTACTCCTACCATATTAGGTACAAGGGTTTTTCCTTTTCGGTCCAGAAAAAGTAGGGTGGGTGTCAAGTTAGCGCTATAGCGGCGTGCAAAGCGTTTTGGTGAAATGTCTTGCCCATTGGCATCAGTTATAACCCTATTTGAATCAATCATTACTTCTCTAAAAAGAACTTTCTTTGCGTAATGTCCGCCTTTGTACATAGGATCAAGAAAGTCATTATGAATCAGTTCGCAATAGCTACAATCACGTTGGCTTATCATCACAATAGAGACTTGGTATTTTCCTTGAGTTTTTGCGTCCTCAAGGAAATTGTTGGCTGCAGGTAGTTCACCGGCCTGTGTAACAGAGAGGGCTGCACAGCTCACGAGAGCTGTAATGTAATGTATGAGTTTATTCATGGTCACTTTTGGTTTTCCAAAAATTCGACCAAAAGGTCAATAACTTCATCAGCGTATAGGTCTCTGAAATAATGATCGGCACCTTCAATAATACTGTGTCCGACTTGTGCATTAGAAACTTGAGCCATCATTTCGGGAAGCGCTGCTACCGTTTTATCCTCAGAGCCACTAATGACGAGTGTCTGTACCTCGATATTATTTAAGATATAAGGTGTATTAAAGCGTTTATCGGGTTGATAGTAATTTACGAAAGATTCGGTAGTAACTGTACTCTTGGGGCAGTAAATAAAGCCTGTGTTTTCAAGCCATGTGTCCTTATCGATTAGCTTAGCTTTAGCCAGCACTTCTGTTAGTGATTGGTTGTAACGTTGTTCGTAATTTCTCTTTTCATCTTGCTCATTCCACGTGGCGGGAGCGAGTAATATTTGAGCTCTTACTTTTTCTGGATTATTGGCTGAGAACCATGCGGTTTGGTTTCCGCCTCGAGAATGCCCCATTAAGAATATATCTTGTGCGCCCTTATGTTTAAGCCAATCAATCCAGGTCGATATTTCATTAAGTGCATCGGTATGTTTGTGCTGATGTGGTATCTCACAATCATACATACCGTGTCTGTTATCGACTCCGAGGCTTAAGTTGATCGCTAGTGAGCTGATACCAGAGTCGACTAATAAGTCTTGTAGTGTGCTAATGAGCTCCATCTTGTTATGAGCAAGAGTGCCATGTGTAATGAGTACTATACCGTCTGCTAAGGAGGTGCCTTCGGCGAGTAATAGTTCTGCATTTAAAGTGTGGTTATTGTATGAGGTAGTGACTTCTTTTGCATATAGCGCTTGGTTTGCAAGTAGTAAGGATAATGATAATGCGCAGAAAATAAGTTTAATCATGCAAACCTCTATTATTGTTATAAGCTTATAATAAACCAAACAATAACAGAGGTCTCTAATTTAGGCTACAGACCTTCGTAGGCCAGCATGGTATAGACAGGAATGCCCGCTTCCTGAATACGGGTCGAGCCATGTAGATCAGGTAAGTCTACAAGTGCCGCGCTCTCTATAACGTCAGCGCCAAGTTTTTTGATGAGAGTGCAAGCGGCTAAGATAGTCCCGCCAGTAGCAATTAAATCATCAAAGACTAGTACTTTGTCGCCAGGGCCTACAGAGTCGATTTGCATCTCTACCGCAGCACTTCCATATTCAAGGTCATACTCTTGGTGAACAGTTTCTCCAGGAAGTTTGCCTTTTTTGCGTACCAGAACCAAAGGCTTCTGCATTTGGTAGGCCATAATTGAAGCAATGAGAAAGCCTCTAGCATCGATACAAGCGATGTGTGTCAGCTCTGAATCCATATATCGTTGAATAAAAGCATCAGCGACCATGCGTAATGCTTTTGGGTCTTTGAAAATTGGCGTGATGTCACGAAAGACAACACCTGGTTCAGGCCAGTCAGGAAGTGAGCGGATCACTGATTTGACATAAAATTCGTCGTAAGACATGTACTAATAGCTCCTCAATCAAGTCGGAACGTCAACGCTTGATATGGCTCAATGTTTACAAAAAGAATATACGGTTTAATCACTGTGTTGGGTTACACATAGAGATGGCTACTTCTTTGTGCAACTATTTTTAGCGCCGTTCAATTATTTGAACGGCGTTTTTTTATGTGCAGCATCTTGTTTTATAAAGAGAGCTGTTGGATGTCGCTATCTTTATCGATATCTTTGCCAGGACACTCACCTGAAACTTCATATAAACCGTCTAAATCAAGAAGGTCCAGTTCTTTACCATCAACTTGAATCAGATTGTTTTTCTGAAAGCGGGTAAAGATACGGCTAACGGTTTCTACTGCTAATCCTAAATAATTACCTATTTCATTACGCGACATAGATAATCTGAATTTATGAGCAGAATAGCCTCGTGCTTGAAAACGTTGTGATAGTTTTACGAGGAAAGTGGCAACTCGCTCTTCTGCATTCTTTTTAGAGAGAAGGAGCATCATTTGTTGGTCATCTCTAATCTCTTTGCTCATAGTTCGCATCACTTGGCGGCGCAGTTCTGGTAGCTGGCCACAGAGTGTATCTAAATTCTCGAACGGAATTTCACATACCGTTGTTGTTTCCATGATTTTAGTAGAAACCGGATATTGTTGGCTATCATATCCACTTAGACCAACCAGTTCTCCTGGGAAGTAAAAGCCAGTGATTTGTTCTTCCCCTTCGTTTGTTATTGTGTAGCTTTTTACGCTCCCTGCGCGGATAGCAAAAACCGATTCAAAATTATCACCTTGGTGAAATAAGTGATCTCCCTTTTTTAAGGGACGGCTTTTTTCAATAATATTATCAAGACTGTCCATCTCAGTGTTGTTTAAAGACACGGGAAGACAAAGTGAGCTTATGCTGCATGTATTACAATGAGCTTGTTGCAGGCTATGTAGTTTCCCTTCTTTTTTTATATCGCTCATGGCCGGTTCCTGTGTTTGTTACATAATGAGAGGCTACTCAGCCGCTAATTATGTAACATTTCGAGGGAGGCGTGAAGCATCTATTAGATGATACGGGAAAAACCTTGTGTCGGTTGTTGCTTGGGAATATAGCGATCGAAGGCCATGCAGATGCGTCTAATGAGCAAGCGCCCTGCCGCGGTAACAACTATTTTCTGCTCATCGAATTCGATTAAACCGTCGTTGGAAAAGTGTTGTAACTCTGCTTGTTCATCAGAAAAATATTCTTTAAATTCAATACTAAACAACTCTTCTATAGGTTTCGGGTCTAATTCAAAATGGCAAATAAGTTGTGTGATTACAGCACGTCTTATGAGGTCATCTGTACTGAGTTGAACGCCGCGGCGAATAGCACTAGCTCGTGTTTCAACGGCCTCGGAATAGGCGTTAATGTCATGTTCATTTTGATAATAAACATTACCAATTTGACTAATGGCTGATACGCCCATAGCAACTAAATCGCAATCTGAGTGAGTTGTGTACCCTTGGAAGTTGCGGTGAAGGTGTCCGCTTTCCTGAGCGAGTGCAAGTTCGTCGTCTGGTTTTGCAAAATGATCCATGCCTATATAGACATAACCCGCAGCAAGTAATTTGTTTATAGTCGACTCAAGAATGGCTAGTTTTATTTCAGGGCTTGGTAAATCTGCTTCATTGATATGCTTTTGCGAACGAAAGCGATCAGGCATATGCGCGTAATTAAACACGGATAAACGATCTGGACTCATATCGATAACAGTATCCAAAGTAGCGTTAAAGCTCTCGAATGTCTGGTGTGGGAGTCCGTAGATGAGATCCATATTAATCGACTTGAAACCAAGTTCACGTGCAGCATTAAGCACGGCTTCAGTTTGTTCTGTTGGTTGGATACGATTGACAGCTTTTTGTACTTGCGGGTTTACATCTTGAACACCTAGGCTGATTCGGTTAAAGCCAGCTTTTCTAAGCGTGCGCATTGTTTCTAGTGATGCTTCGCGTGGATCAATCTCAATGGAGTAATCGCCGCTATCGTCATCCAGCAGATTGAATTCTTGTTTGAGTTTATTCATCAGCTCAGTCATTTGTTCATCGCTGATGAAAGTAGGAGTGCCGCCGCCCCAGTGAAGTTGGTTAACAATTCGGCCGTCACTATACCATTTTGCTGCTTGTTCAATTTCTTTATATAAGGTGTCTAAATAAGGCTGAGCTTTTTTTCTGTTACGGCTGATAACTTTATTGCAAGCACAGAAGTAGCATACGTGGGCACAAAAAGGAATGTGAACGTAAAGCGATAATGGTGCCGTTTTATCGGTGGTTGTTTGCCCATTTAAAACCAATTGCTCTTCAGAAAGAGAGGCATCAAATTGAATGGCAGTAGGGTATGAGGTATACCGGGGACCTGATAAATCATAACGTTTAATTAGGTCCAGATCCCATGAAATGGTTTTTTCCAGGCTCACGATAATTTCCTCATAGTATTAAGCGCTGCAGTATAGCATTTGGTATAGATATTAATTTGATGCGTATCAAATGCCAATGATTCCATTAAATGGAATGGTGTAAAAGCCGAATATAATAATCATCAGGCCTGCAATATGTTGAACGTTACGATTTGATAGTAAGGCTTGCATCTGCTTGGCAAGCATTCCGGTACTGAGCATCGCGGGAAGTGTGCCGATACCAAATGCAAACATTAAACTGGCACTTTTCACAGGATCGTTTGCTGTAGCGGACCAGATTAGAGTGCTATATACAAGCCCGCATGGAAGCCAGCCCCAGAAAAAGCCTAATAAGAGTGCTTGTTTGATATTTTTGACGGGTAATAGTTTGCTAGCAGCAGGGCTAATAAACGTCCACAACTTGCTGCCCAATCTTTCTACATGAGTTAGTCCTTTCCACCATTGAGCGACGTATAGACCCATTGCGATAAGTAGTAGTCCGGCAATAGTTCGAAGCATAATGGCAAGAGAGCTATCTTTTACCATCACACCTATGGAGCCTACTAATGCCCCAGCCACCGCATAACTGAGCAATCTTCCAAAATTATAGCCAATAAGGTTTGGAATTCGGTTTTTCTGCTGCCCGAGTGCGATAGTTGCAGCGATACCGCCGCACATGCCTAAGCAGTGAGCGCTGCCAAGCAAGCCAAGTAAAATGGCTGTAGAGATGGATAGGGACTCAATCACGTGTCGTGGTTACTTTTTCTTGCTTGGCGTCATCAGGAATTAAATCATCATCGTCATCAAATAAGATACTGTGGGCCGGTGAATCAAGATCATCATACTGACCTGTGTTAACACTCCAGAAAAAAGCCCAAATGGCAAACCCCAGCAAGATGATGGCTATAGGTATTAATACGAAAAGAATTTCCATGGAGAATTATCTCGAATATTGAAGAGGCTATTTTACAGGATTACGGCGAACAAGTTTAGTCAGACGAAGCGCATTACCAACAACGATCAGTGAGCTGACAGACATACCAATGGCTGCCATGTAAGGCGCAATAAAGCCCATAGCTGCTAAGGGTAAGGCAATTAGGTTATACAATAGCGCCCAGGTCAGGTTTTGTTGAATAATTGACTGAGTTTTTCGTGAAAGCAAAATAGAATCCGTTAAGCGTATGATATCACTGCTGATTAGTACGGCATCGGCATTAGTTTTTGCAAGATCGGTTGCACTACCCATAGCAATAGAGGTCTGGGCACCGGCTAATACAGGGATATCGTTAATGCCATCACCTATCATGACAACTTTGGCTCCTTGGTTTTGGAGCTGCTGGATGTAGGCAAGTTTATCTTCGGGGGAGGTATTAGCTATGACCTTATCTATACTAAGTTCTCTGGCTACCTCTTGAACAGCGCCGGAGTTGTCTCCCGTCAACATTTGAATTTCAAGCCCTAGTCGGCGCAGTATTGATAAGGTTTGATGAGTTCCTTTACGGATCTGATCATTTAAGCAAAACCATGCTAATGGCTCTTTTGTACTGCAAAGGAGTAGCCATTGCCCGTCGAGGTTAGGTGCATTGTCATGAGTTAGATGTTGCTGGCAAAGCGCAGAGGCAAATTGAGGTTTGCCTATTCGGTAAACATCAGTACCTATAGTGCCCTCTAAGCCTTGGCCGAGTTCGCTATGCATTGTTTCAGCTGTTCGAACTTGGTATTTGCGAAAAGCTTTAGCGATGGGATGCTCCGAGTGAGCCTCAAGTGCTGCAGCAATTTCTAACACAGATTGAATATCATGGCTGCCACAAGCTTGTGTGTCATTGAGCGACAGGTTTCCTTCAGTAAGTGTGCCTGTTTTATCAAAAATAATGTGTGTTGCTGTTGCAAGGCTTTCAAGAACATGACCACGAGTGATAAGTAGCCCGTGCTGTCTAAGCGTACCTGTTGCTGCGGTAAGGGCTGTCGGTGTTGCTAAAGATAGGGCGCAAGGGCAGGTAACCACAAGCACTGATAGGGTAATCCAAAAAGCATTTCCCGGATCTATTTGCCACCATGTAACGCTAACAACAGTGGCTGTAATGAGCACGGCAGCAACAAAGTAGCTGGCAACACTATCGGCAATTTTTGCAACAGCGGGTTTTTCTTCTTGGGCTCTGTCGAGAAGGCGTACGATGGCGGAAAGTTTTGTATCTGCACCTACTTCTGTAATTTTTAATCGAAGAGGACTTTCTACATTTATAGTGCCGCCAACAACAAGGTCATCAACTGTTTTATTAATGGGGCGATATTCGCCTGTAAGAGCTGATTCATCAACTGAAGAGTAGCCTGTAATGATGATTCCATCTGCAGGAATAGTGTGGCCTGGTTTGACTAAAACAATATCATTGATAGCAAGCTCTGTGGCAGGAATAAGCACTTCTTGAGCATCTTTTATTTTTATAGCGCTGGCTGGGATTAGGTTTAATAATGCATTACCAGCACGACCTGTTCTGTGTCGGGCTTGCATCTCCAAATAGCGGCCAATTAGAAGAAAAAAAGTAAACATTGTTACTGAGTCAAAGTAGACTTCGCCGCTTTGTGTAATGGTGGCCCAAGCACTCGCTAAATATGCGCTTCCTACAGCAATAGATACGGGGACATCCATGCTGAGGTGTCTGGATTTTATGTCGCGTATAGCTGCAGTAAAAAAAGGTCGAGCAGAATACAGTAGTACAGGTGTTGCAATAATGAGGCTAGTCCAGCGTATAAAGGTTTCAAACTTATCTTCGATCCCTTGAAGAGCACCTGCGTACAGAGCAATAGACATCATCATTACTTGCATCATGCCAAGCCCTGCAACCCCTAAACGACGAAATGCACGCTTTTTTTCTAGTGTCAGTAGCTGCTCTTCTTTATCTGGGTGGTAGGGATGTCCTTGGTAACCAATATGATAAATCGCCGCCATGATGCTACTCAGAGAGGTTTTATTATCGTTCCAGCGAATGCGAGCCCTATGGTTAGTTAGGTTTACGGAGGCTTGATCTACACCGGTTTGTTTTACTAAATGATGTTCCAATAGCCATACGCAAGCGGCGCAAGTAATGCCCTCAATAACCAGTGTTGCTTCTTTAGAGTTGTCTTCTAAAGTAACAACGAAGGCTTGTTGAATGGATGGATTGTCATAGAGTTTTAATTCATCTTGAACGGTACTTGGTAACTCTGTACCTGAAAGCTCAGGGACGATAGCTGAGTCTCCCTGACGATACTTATAATAGTGCTCTAGTCCACTAGATATAATGGTTTCAGCCACTGCCTTGCAGCCAGGGCAACACATAGACTGTGCTGTCCCTTTAATATTAGCTACAAAATGAGTGCCATTGGGTACATCCTGGCCACAATGAAAACATCTTTCAAGACGATGTTGGCTATTAAGATTACTGCTCATACTGCGTGCCTTATAAATTTGGCTTTAGTTCAAAGCTGCGTTGCTCATAAGGTGGCAGAACCTCTTTGCGGAGATGCCAGTTTTCATCAGCAGGAAATAGGAAAAGATATCGCTTTCCCTTAAGTGGGTTGGCTAATGAACCGGAATACAGTTGCTGGGAACCAATTGCTTTAAGAGTAATTTCTTGGTCATATTTTTGGTGGGTAGGGTGGACAATATCTAATGTTAGGAATTCAGGAACAGTAGTCAGTTGCCCATTTAATTTTACCATGATATCGCCGGTCAAATCATCCAGACTGAGCTCTGCAATAATATTCTGGTCAATGGCGTTTTGATTTTTCTCGGTGTTGAGTTCATAGCCTCTGGCTATGCGGTAGTAGTCATCTTTGACAACGCCGTCCATTGTGACAATAGACAGGTAAAGAAAGCCAAAACCGTAAAATACTACAGCGAATATTGGCGTTAGAATAAAAAGAAGCCAAGGTTGTTTGTACCAAGGTTTTGCTGCTTGAATTTCATCTTCAGTCATATTTATTTCTGTCATAAAAATAGCTGCTGTCTTTGCAGAGAGCAGCTATTGTAACTTAATTTAATGCGCGGGTCGGCTATCGACGTGGCGCAGGGCCAATGAATCTATTGTCTTCGGTAATCGAGATACTATCGTTGTCGAGTGCTTGAACATTGATCTGAATATCATAATTTGGACGTTTGATATTCTCTTTTTTTACATGAATTCGGATATTGTAATCAAGTAGCTCGCCAGCCTTAATAGTGACTACTGGTTCAGAAATTAGTTTCAGTCCCTCAATACCAGTAATGGTTATTCGATAGTCATGGTCTCGTTGCTCTTTATTAGCGAGCTTAAGTTTGTAAACGTTTTCAATAAGACCGTCGGAAGTTTCGTTATATAGTTGTCCACGGTCACGCAATATATCGAGCTCAAGAGGAATACGGCTGAAAATCGTATAGCTAAAGGCAATACACATTGCTATGAGCACTAAGAAATAGCCAATTAGATTTGGTCGCAATAAATGAGTCGTGTTGCCGTCAAGTTGATGTTCCGTTGTGTAGCGAACGAGGCCTTTCTCATATCCCATACGGCCCATGATGTCATCGCATGCATCGACACATGCGCCACATGCTACGCATTCATATTGCAGGCCATCACGTATATCAATACCGACAGGGCAAACATTTACACAGAAGCCACAATCAATACAGTCTCCCATACCTTCTGCTTTGTAGTCTGCATTCTTTTTGCGTTTGCCGCGACTTTCTCCGCGTTTTTCATCATAAGAAATGACGAGAGTGTCTTGGTCAAACATAACACTTTGAAAACGTGCGTAGGGGCACATATAAATGCATACTTGCTCGCGAAGCCAGCCAGCATTTGCATAGGTAGCTACCGCAATAAATCCAATCCACCACATTTCCCATGGGCCGAGTGAGAACGAGGCTAAGTCACTAACTAACTGACGGATAGGGGAGAAGTAGCCAACAAATGCTATCGCTGAAGTAATGGCTATAAATAACCATAATGCATGTTTAAGCGTTCGTTTACGGAGTTTGGAGGCACTCCAGGGTGCTTTGTCGAGTTTGATGCGTTGATTGCGGTCGCCTTCAGCGATACGTTCGGCCCAAATAAATAACCAAGTCCAGACAAACTGTGGACATGCATAGCCGCACCACAAGCGCCCTGCAAATACGGTTACAAAGAAAAGAGTGAATGCGAGAATAATTAAAAGCCAAGATAGCAACATGAAATCTTGAGGCCAAAATGTCATTCCAAATATATGAAATTGGCGGCTGGGTAAATCAAAGAGAATGGCTTGTCTTCCGTTCCATTCAATTAACGGAAACGCATAAAACATGAGCAGCATTATTGAACCGGAGATAACGCGAAAGTTCTTAAAGATTCCTTTGTAGAACTTCACGTGAATATGTTCACGGTTTGCGTAGAGTTCGTAAGTCTCTTTCTTGCCACTTGCTGGAGGTGTGACGTCTTTAACAGGTATCTGATTCATGTCTGTGCTCGCAAGCTTATTGTTGGGTATTAGCCTACTGGGCCAACTCATCCATTAGAGAAGTTGAATATTATAATCTTGTCTATAAAAAAGGCGATATGAATTTCTTCATATCGCCTTTTTATTGATAGTTGTCAATTACTTGTTAGACAAACTATACACGTAAGCAGTAATCAGCTGAACTTTGTCTTTGCTAAGCAAGTCTTTATGAGCCGGCATTACACCATTACGTCCAGAGCGGACAGTGTGTGCGATTTGCTCAAATGAACTTCCGTAAAGCCAAGTGTTGTCAGTCAGGTTAGGAGCACCAAGTGCTAGCATTCCTTTACCGTCAGCACCATGGCAAGCGGTACAAAGTGCCTGGAACTGGGTTTTCCCACGGGCAGCTCCATCAGCGTCAGCTTCCTGACCGCTGAGTTCTTGCACATAACTAGCTACGTCACGTACACCTTCTTCTCCTAATACAGCACCCCATGCAGGCATAGCGCCTTGGCGACCATTTAAAATAGTCTGGGTTAGTGCATCCGGAGATCCGCCGTACAACCAGTCATTATCTGTTAGGTTAGGGAAGCCGTGAGCACCTGTTGCAGCTGTTCCGTGACAAACAGAACAGTTATTAGCAAACATGCGCTGCCCCATTTTAAGGCCCGCTTCGTTTTCTGGTTTTTGCAGGTCTTCTACAGACAAGGTGGCGTACTTAGCGAAGACTGGTTTATACACTTCATCAGCGTAAGCCATTTCTTCTTCCCACTGGTTTGTGGAAGTCCACCCCAATAATCCTTTGAAGTTACCTAGGCCTGGATATAGCGCTAAGTAAACTAAACCAAAAATAACAGTGCCCATAAACATCTGGAACCACCATTTTGGAAGAGGGTTATCTAATTCTGCAATGCCATCGAACTCATGCCCGACAGTTTCTTCAGTTTCTTCTTTATAGGTTTCACCCTTACGTGTCTGTAAAAGCAACCAAGTACAGCCAAAAATTACTGCTAGGGTAATAATCGTTACCCATGCGCTCCAGAAAGCACTCATTTTTCCACTCTCCTGTTCGGGGTCGATTCATCCGAATTACCGTTTGCTTCATCAGCGAAGGGTAGTTGAGATGCATCATCAAATCGTTTCTTATTACCGGGTAGTAACACCCAGATAAAAAGTCCGATAAAGGTGATGAGCATAATCACCGGTATGAATGGGCCGTAAACATCGTAACTCACTAGTGATTACCGTTTATTGTTATAGACAGAATGGGTTTTGCCCAGTGCTTGTAGATATGTAACCAGTGCCTCGATTTCATATTTACCTGCAACATCGTCCTGAGCACTTGCGATTTGTTCGTCAGTGTAAGGGACACCCAATTTACGCATAACACTCAATTTGGCAGCCGTATCCTTACCCGTTAGCTTGTCTTCGAACAACCAAGGGTAAGAGGGCATTTTCGACTCTGGTACAACATCACGAGGGTTGTACATATGAGCACGATGCCAGTCATCGGAGTAACGACCTCCAACACGAGCTAGATCTGGCCCGGTACGCTTAGAGCCCCATAGGAACGGATGCTCCCATACTTGCTCATTTGCAGTGGAGAAGTGGCCATAGCGCTCAGTTTCAGCACGGAATGGACGAATCATCTGAGAGTGACATACATGACACCCTTCGCGTATATATATATCACGGCCTTCTAGCTCAACAGCGTTGTAAGGGCGTAGACCCTCAATAGGTTTTGTTGTTGATGCTTGGAAGAATAAAGGTACGATTTCAGCTAGACCACCACCGCTGATAACGATGATGATTAACAAAACCATTAGGCCGATATTCTTTTCTACTGTTTCATGCTTAATCATTATTCTGCTCCTCAGCCTTATGCAGCCTGCGCAGCAGCATCAGCCGCTGGGGCTTTGCTGTCCTTACGAACAGTTTGCCAAGTGTTATAAGCCATCAGAAGCATACCTGTCAGCCAGAATATACCGCCTAACCAGCGAACGAAGTAACCTGGGTGAGATGCTTCGAGTGCTTCAACGAAGCTGTATGTTAGCGTGCCGTCTTCATTAACTGCGCGCCACATTAAGCCTTGCAGGATACCGTTGACCCACATCGCGCAGATGTAAAGAACAGTACCTACAGTTGCTAACCAGAAGTGAGTATTAATTAGGGCAACGCTCCACATCTGTGTTTTACCAAATAATTTTGGAATCATGTGGTATGTCGCACCAACAGAAATCATTGCAACCCAGCCCAATGCGCCGGCGTGTACATGACCAACAGTCCAATCTGTGTAGTGAGATAGTGCGTTGACAGTTTTAATAGCCATCATAGGGCCTTCAAAGGTAGACATGCCGTAGAAGGATAGAGAAACGACTAAGAAGCGAAGTATAGGATCTGTGCGTAATTTATACCAAGCACCAGACAGTGTCATCATACCGTTAATCATACCACCCCATGAAGGCGCTAATAGAATCAATGACATAACCATTGCTACAGATTGAGTCCAATCTGGAAGAGCAGTGTAGTGAAGGTGATGTCCGCCGGCCCACATGTAAGTAGCAATCAATGCCCAGAAATGCACGATTGATAGGCGGTAAGAGTAAATTGGACGCTCTGATTGCTTAGGAACGAAGTAATACATCATTCCTAGGAAGCCCGCGGTTAGGAAGAAACCTACCGCATTATGGCCGTACCACCACTGAACCATGGCATCAACGGCACCAGGGTATATTGAGTAAGATTTCCACATAGTAACAGGCATAGCCATGCTGTTAACAATGTGTAGAACCGCTACCGTAATGATGAAGGCCATGTAGAACCAGTTACCTACATAGATATGTGAGGTTTTACGGTTCTTTACAGTGCCTAGGAATACAATTGCATAGGAAACCCATACAACAGCAAGCAATATGTCAATTGGCCACTCTAGCTCTGCGTATTCTTTAGAAGAAGTTAAACCCATTGGTAGGGTTATCGCTGCTAAAAGAATAACCGACTGCCATCCCCAGAATGTGAAGGCCGCTAAACCGTCTGAGAAAAGACGCGTTTGGCAAGTACGCTGAACTACATAATAAGATGTAGCAAATAGCGCTGATCCACCAAATGCGAATATAACCGCATTGGTGTGTAACGGGCGTAAACGTCCGTAGGATAACCATGATGTGTCAAAGTTTAGTGCCGGCCATACAAGTTGTGCGGCAATTAAGACGCCAACTGTCATTCCGACTATACCCCATATCACCGTCATAATGGCGAACTGGCGCACAACCTTGTAATTATAAGTTGGGTGTTCAGTTACAGTGCTCATGTCAGGCTCTCATCCAAAAGCTTGGTTTGATAGTACAGTTCCGCAGGCAATTATCTTGGAATAGCCTTGCGTTTTCAACGAGGTTCAGGCGTTGAGTGTGGCGCATTGTCGCATAATTTGATCAGTAAATATATTTTATATCCATTTTAGTTAAGTGTTTATTTTGCGTGTATCTAATTGATTTTATTTGAAATAAATTTTACTGGCGATGCTATTCTACAATCGTCTACAGTGGTCTTAAGCATGAAATTGTCTTTTTTATGCTACTTTAGGCTTGCTTTTATCTTTTGTTAATTGTCAATTGCTTGATATAGATCAAGCTCTAAATTAGCGATAAATATCCTTAAGTAAGTTTTTTTTTGTTGAGGTGACTTTTTTGAATGTTTTGATCGATGGTGAGCCTATTCTTGGGCGGCTATTATTGGCGCATGGGGCTGGCGCTGGTATGGAAAGTGACTTCCTAATTGACGTTTCTCAGTATCTAGCGGGCTGTGGTTTGCAAGTTATTCGGTTTGAATTTCCATATATGCAAAAGAGGCGCCTTGATGGTAAGAGAAGGCCTCCTGATAGAGCAGATAAGTTGTTGATTGCTTATAAAGAAGTAATAAATGAATTTTCGGGAGAGGAACCATTATTTTTGGCTGGGAAATCTATGGGAGGAAGAATTGCCTCTATGGTTATGGAGGATACACAGGCAAGAGCATGTTTTGTATTTGGCTATCCTTTTCATGCGGCCGGTAAGTTGTTAACAACGCGAATAGACCATATGCATAGATTATCAAAGCCTTTACATATATTCCAAGGGGAAAGGGATTCTATGGGGACAAGAGGAGAGGTTATAGAGTACCCGTTGCCTCCTGCTGTAAGAATGCACTGGTTGGTAGATGGCAATCATGATTTAAAGCCACGAAAGGTATCCGGGTTTACACAACAAGGCCACATGCGATCCAGTATGGATAAGATGATTGAAGAAATCCAATCTCTTAATCATCACCTTGCAATCAATGCTCAAGAACCGTGAACTTTTCTTCTTGGTCTAGCATTGGCTTTAATTGTTCCATCATTTCTTTGCGTTCTGGAGAGCTTAGCCAATGTTGCCAGTCATTTATCGTTCTGTAATTAGCAATAACCACTCTGTGGTTTGGGTCATTTGAATCCCTCAGTGCCTCACCAGAAATAAATCCGTGTGCTTGCATTGCTTTTTGAAGTGTTGCTTTAGCTGCCTTTTCGTAGTGTTCCCCTAGTTCATCAGCGATATGACGTTCAATTATTACTTTAATCATGGTTTCCCCCTAAGAATTTATCGCTATTCACTAATAATAAACCTAGTTATTGAAATCACAAACTCATACTTTGGCAAGTACCAGCTTTCGTTACTGTGTTTTATTTGAGACAATAGAGATGTTTATAGATCGAGATGTGAAATGGCTGGTATTAAAGAAGATCATTTGCTGGATGCTACAGGGCTATATTGTCCCGAACCGGTAATGATGCTGCATAACAAGGTACGTGAAATCGAGACGGGTGAGGTTTTGCTGGTGTTAGCCACAGATCCATCTACTCAGCGAGATATACCAAAGTTCTGTACATTTCTTGGACATGAGCTGGTTGAACAGGTCAATGAATGCGAAAATGAAACATTCAGCTATTATATTCGAAAAGGCAGCTGATATAGTGTTTGACGATATAAATGCCGCAGTGGAAAAAACATTGCGGGTAGTTGATGAGTGCGAACGGTTAATTAGCGATTTTGAGCTGAAGAAAAACCGTTCGAATATCAAAGTGATCGAGAGAAATGTTGTGAACGACGTAGTGATACCAAAAAGTAAAAGTAAAGCGAAGAATCGAGCTGCAAATCAGGCTGCACTTCAGCTTTTGATGGAAACATACCCACAGGTCTTTAACCGTGAAAACGTGCGACCTTTAAAAATTGGTATTCAGGACGACTTGATCGCTGATGACAAAGTTGCAAAAAATAAAATTAAGAGAGCGTTAGCTTCATATGTACGTTCTCCTCAATATTTTCGATCCTTACAAGAAGGCGTCGATAGGGTTAATCTGCAAGGTGAGGGCCAAGGACAGGTTACAGCTGAAGAAGCAGAACATGCCAAAGGTAAGCTAAAAGAATTTCATCAGCACCGACGTGAGCTTCAGAAAGAAAAAGAGAAGCAGCAACGTGAAGCTGAAAAAGCTGATCGCTTGCACAACAAGTTGGATCAGTTGGTTGCGCTAAATAAACGTTAAGCGGGCCTTGTAATCCCTTCAAAGCACCTTATATAGTTACTAGCTTATATATAAGGTGTTTTATGTCTCAAATAAAGTTAATTTCTTGCCCTTCCTGTCAAACACAGAATCGTGTACCTGCTGATAAGCTTGCTGCTAAACCAATTTGTGGTCGATGTCGTGTGCTGCTTTTTCAAGGCACTTCTGTTGAGCTAACAATGGTTCAATTCGATAAGTTTGTTAAGAGAAGTGATGTTCCTGTTGTTGTAGATTTTTGGGCGTCTTGGTGTGGGCCATGTAAAATGATGGCTCCAGTTTTTGAGCAAGCAGCAAGGCAGTTGGAACCACGATTTAGATTTGTGAAGGTTAATACAGAAATTGAACAAGCGCTTGCTGCGCGTTATTCAATTCGTAGTATTCCAACACTTATTATACTGAAAGGTGGAGTAGAGATTGCTCGTCAAGCTGGAGCTTTAGATTTAACGAGCATGTCCCATTGGTTGGAGCGCTACCAATAATCTATATGCAATAAATTATTTAGATAAGCGCTTCCGGCCTACCGTGTAGGAAGCCTTGTGTACCATCTATATTTAACGTGCTGAGTTGCTCGCTTTGGCCTTCTCTTTCTATACGCTCTGCATAAGCTTGTATGCCTAGGCTGTGTGCAGCTGTGATTAAGCTACTCACAAAGAAGCGGTCTTCAGCACTGTTATCAATTTCACGGCAAAGGGAGCCGTCAATTTTAATATAGTCAGGTTGTACTACATACAAGTAACTAAACCCACTGGGATGAATGCCAAAGTTATCTACTCCGAAGCCAACGCCATTTTGTTTTAGTAAATCTCGAAACTGAACTATGTGCTCAATATCATTAAGAACAGCTGTTTCGTTGATTTCAATATTTAAGCGACCTTTGAGTTTTTGTTTGCGTAGCTTTTTATTTATCCACGCCGTGAAGTTTTCAGAATGGATTGCCTGTTGGCTAAAGTTAATAGTCAGGGGAGGGCATGAAGGGTGCCCCTGAATGTATTCGATAGCACGTTCCAGCACGGCTTTGTCTAATGCTTCAATTAATCCTAGTTCTTTAACAACTTGTATGAACTCAATAGCAGAGCAAGGCATGTTTTCTCTATTGAGAATACGTGCTAATAACTCTCTTTGTATGACGGTGTTGCCGGAGTTTGAAATAACTTTCTGATATTGCAGAAAGACTTGTTTGTTATTGATGGCGTTAGCAACATGTGACTGCCATGAATTCGACGTTGTCTGAACTCCAGTAAATTGCTCGGGGTATTGTATATCTACGTTATTTAAGGATGCTTGCCTTAGGAGAATGCGCGCTTCTGAGAGTAACTGAGCAGCAGTGGTGTGCTCATTGCTTTGCGTTACTGCTATATGTATAGGTAGTTGGTTTTGGGCGATTTCTTGCGAGTTGGCATTGATTTTTATTGATTCTTTGAGTTGGTTTATAGTGCGTTTTACTGTCTCTTCATCAGTAACAGGAATCAAAGCTATAAAGTCTGAGCCGGTTAAGCGTCCTACTATATTCTGCTGGTATTGTAAGGCTAAATTGCTCAATTGAGTTCCTACATAACAGAGGAAGTTATTTATTCTCTCTTCTCCTGCCTGTTGGTTGAGCGATTGTAGGTTGGGGATGTGTAGGTAGATGCATGTGCCGGGCCCAAAATCTTTACGATAGTCTAACCAGTCGCTGAGTTGTGCTTGTGTGGATCGTTGATTGGCAAGGCCTGTTAGATTGTCTTGATATGCAGTTTTTCGCAGTTCTTCTATATGGCGTGTTTGTTCGTCAAAGGTTCTTTGCACGCGACGTACCATTTTGTTCATCGCTTCGACGACTGTTTTCAGTTCTTGAGTTTTTGGTATGTGCTTTTGTTCAACATATTTTCTTTCCGATAGTGCGGATGCTTGTTCTGCAACGCCTTTAAGTGGACGTAAGATAAATCTAAGGAGGTAGCTAAGTGAAAAGACCGCGATAAGAGAAAGTGAAATAAACCAAATGAGAGTTTTTTCGGCACCTTTCCATAACTGTTCATAAGCATATCCTGCACGACCCTGGACTTTAACTTTGCCTACTTTACGCCACTGGTGGCTTATTTCACGTTCCATAGACGGTGGGGTGAATTGAACGAGCTTAAGAAACCATTGAGGTACGTTTTGAGGGGTAGGAGGTGGGCTATCAGAAGTAAACAGTGTTTGTCCTTGAGCATCAAGTACTTCAATCTTTTGGTAAAATCCGCTATCAAAAATGGCGTTGATAGTTGTCTCGATAGTTGCTGTGTCTTGCTCGGCAATATAAGGCGCTAGGTAAAGCCCTAAGTGAGTAGCAGTGTCTTGGCCGTGAGATTCTAATTGGTGAGACAGCATGTCTTTTGAGCTGTCTGACATAATGTAAAGAGTGCCAGACACCAAGCCAATCAACACGGCAAAAACCGCAGCAATCAACTGATTGAGTAAAGACATAAAACACTCCTTGGTTCTAAATTAATTAACATTAACACGATTGTTCTCTATTCTTGATTTGAGTTTTACCCAGGGCCCTAGGCGGTCTGAAGTGCCTACTAAAGTGGTTCTTCGTCCTTTTTTTGACAACCAGAGATTGTCACCATTGAAGCTGTATACATGTAAAAGATCTGTTCTTTGGGAGGCCGGTTTAATCTCAGGAATGAGGTTATCAAGTACAACAGGCATTGCGCTTGGTTTTTTATAATATGTGAGTACCATGTGCGCTTGATTGAGCTTAAGAGCTTTAACGTAGGATATGCTTAATTTACTCACATCCACCCCAACTTCCTTAAGCGTGTAATATTTTGCAATTGAAAAATCTTCGCAGTCCCCACCATTACTGATGAGAAATTCAACGGGGGTTGCCCAGTAATCTTTTTTCCCCCAGTGGTCGATATCATCTAAAAATCTAACTTGATTAAAAAAATCATTTACCTGTGCTAGCTTTTCACTTTCTGGCAAGTTTGCTATGTCGGTTATTAGTGTTTGCCACGCTTGTAATCGGAGTTTTGCTTGCGGCCCATATTTTTGCCCGAGCTTTTGAATATAAGCATTGTTAAGACGAATACTTATATCACTCAAGGCGAACATAGATATTGATGCGCAGAAGAAAGCGACGCATACATAAATTAAGCTATTGATTTTTAGTGACTTGGACCGTCTTTTTTCAGCGATGCAAGAGCGGTTTTTAAGCACAAGCTACCTTAAAGCGCAGGAGTAATGCATGCAGCATGGTAGAAGAATGCTATTTTTTCAAGGTTGAAGCTATTTACTTGTTATTGTTTGGCATTAAATTGCATTGACTCAGAATTTCTTGCCAGGCATCGGTGTGTTTGTTGCGTGCGTTGATATATCGATTCCAAATACTTTCATTAGAATCCCTTAAAAACACTTGAGATACATAGGGCGCCACTTGTGAAGGAATAGGTAAAAATTTTAGCGTTTGTTCATGAATACCAAACCACTGTTCACCAATGAAGTGTACATTAGCCAAATAGGGCTGTAGCTGGCGTGCATAGTATTCAGTGAAGACGTTTTTTAATATATTTGCTTTAGGGTTTGTCATGCCTTGAAAACATAGTGGTCTTCGCATGAGTCTAGCGTTTATTAAGTCGGCGGCTCTATTTAGTGTGGACTCTAATAGCAAAAGGGACTTTAGCAACGGAGTACCAAGCGGGTCGTGATATAGAGCTGCATAGCTCTCTTCTAGCTTCTTTAAAGAGTGTGAGTCGGGAGGGATCTGTTTGCCTAGCGTCATTTCAGTGACTGAAAAAAGCTTACGCATCGCTCTAAAATAGTTGCTATGATTTTTTTTATTTAAAGAAAGAGGCGAAAGATTTAAGGCAAGTGAGGCTTCTATTTCTTGTCCGGTATAGAGAGCGTTCCAAAAAACTGCAGGTAAATTTTGTTCTTTTATTTCGTATATAGCAAAAATACGTAGTTTGGATTTTTGGGATAGGCTGTCGTCTTTCTCAATGCTTGGTAAGCAGCGTTTAAGTAGAGTGTGAAATTGTATTTCGTAACTAAGCCGTTGAGAGGGAGGTGCTACTGCTCCGAGTGAGCTATTTCTAGCGGCGATCAGTGAAAGCAGATTGCATCTGCCTAAATCTAGAACATCAAACATGCCTTCTTTGATGGTTGTGATTTCACGGTAGCGAAGCCGTTGAGGGGGTAAGGCCGGTAATGAAGAAGTCAGTATAGGTTCTTCTATTTTCTCGCCTAATACATTCTCTATACGCTGGATATAGTCGTTTGTCAGCTGTTGTTCGGGCGTTTCATTACTGCAGCCCATGACGAGAAGCAAAATAGCACAGTAGAGGTATGTGCTAAATACATGCATGTTTAGCGACCCGTCGTAACCTTATCATTAATAATATGGCTGAGACGGAGAGACCTATTACAAGTCCATACCAAAAGCCTGCAGCGCCCATTGCGGGTAAAATAATATCGGTTAAGCTAAGTACATAGCCAAGTGGAAGGCCTATTACCCAATAGGCAATGAAAACGATAACGAGAGGGATAGTGGTGTCTTTGTAGCCACGTAATGCTCCCGCAGCTGTTACTTGAAGCGCGTCAGATATTTCAAAGAGAGCGGCGATTAGTAGTAAGCTTGCCGCGAGTTCAATGAGATATTGTTCTGTTGTAAATATTTGGGCAATGTGGGTGGCAAGAAGCCAGATGACGACACTAGTAAGTAGAGCAATACTGGTAGTAACTAATATGCCAGCCTTTGCGCTAAACCACGCTTCCTTCGGTTTTTTGGCTCCTGTTAGCTGACCTATTCTTATCGTGCAAGCCATGGCGATACTCAAAGGGATCATGAATATTAAACCAGAAAAAGTCATTGTGATTTGATGAGCTGCAACAACGAGCGTACCTAAAGGAGCAAGCAAAAGCGCAATAACAGAAAACATGCTAGTTTCAATTAAAATAGCAAAGCCCATTGGGATGCCGAGTTTTAAATAATTAAATAAAGCGTGGAAATCTATCCAGCAAGGTTCGGTTTCTTCAGGTAGTTTTAGTTGCGGATTACGTTTTATTGCTGTGGTGCCGAGCGCAAGCATTACCCACATTACTAATGCGCTGGCCCAGCCGCATCCTGCAGCCCCTAACTCTGGAAAGCCCATTTTACCAAAGACAAATATATAGTTAAGAGGAATATTAAGTAATAAAGCAAGAAATGCGATGCGCATTGCTGGACGGGTTTTGCCCAATCCCTCGAAATAACTTCTTAACAGCTGATAGAGTAAAAGTGCTGGAAAGCCCCACGAAATAGCGTGTAGATATTCTTTTGTTTTGGTAGCTAAAGACGGCTCAACCCTCATGAAGTCGAGAATCCATGTCGTGGAATTCAATATGAGTACGCTGAGTATACCCAGAGCAAGAGCAACCCAAAGCCCTTGTCTGAAAATGCTGAGAACCCCATGTGTTGTCTGTGATCCGGATGCAAAAGCAACTAAAGGCGTTGTTGCCATGAGAATACCCGTAGCGGCGAGGTAAATAGGTAGCCATATACTTGAACCTAGGGCGACGGCTGCTAAGTCGAGGGTGCTGTATTGTCCGGCTATTAGTGTGTCGACAAAGCCCATGGAGGCTTGTGCTAATTGCGTGAGCATAATAGGGAAGCCAAGAGCAAGAAGGATTTTAACTTCCTTCCAAGTGCGGTGTTGCGTCACAGATTGGTTCTCTTAAAGAATGAGTGTAGTGCTATTGGTTTCGAGTAAAACGTATAACTCGTAGAAAGCAAAAAGCCTCTGCAATACAGAGGCTTTTAATGTTACAGATTATTGTTCTAAAAATCGTTAGTCGATACGCACTGTTACGAAACGGCCTGGAGCTGCTTCAATCGCTTTGTTGTCTGCGTTTCCATAATCTGCAGGAGCGGCAACCTTTTTACCGCCACGTTTTTTCTGCCACTCGGACCAGTTTGGCCACCAAGAGCCTTCAACGCGTTCAGCTGTTTCTAGCCAATGATCAGATCCTTTTCCTTGCTCGCCTTTGACCCAGTAGTTACGACGGTTTTTAGAAGCAGGGTTAATAACCCCGGCAACATGACCGCTGCCACCGAGAACAAACTCCACATTATTGAAGTTTTCTGCGCCTGTGAAAGTGCCTTTCCATGGAGCAATATGATCATCAATAGTCGACAAGAAGTAGCACGGAATTTTAATGCGGCCCAAATCAATTGGAGATCCGCACATGGTCAGAGCATCTTTCTCAACAAGTTTATTTTCTAGGTACATGTTGTTGATGTAATAAGTGTACATCTCAGCTGGCAGGTTAGTAGAATCGCCATTCCAGTATAGGATATCAAATGGAGGCGGTGTCTGGCCTTTCAGATAGTTGTTAACAACATATGACCAAATAAGGTCATTAGAGCGAAGCATGTTGAAAGAGGTTGCTAGTTCTTTGCCCGATAGGTAGCCCTGATTGTTCACCTTGTCTTCTAGTTTTTTGACCTGCTGTTCATCAAGGAACACGCAAAGATCGCCTGGATCTCTGAAATCAGTTAGCGTAGTCAAGAACGTTGCCGATGCAACACTGGCGTCTTTACGGTGCGCTAATACTGCCAAGGCTGATGCAAGCAGAGTTCCGCCTATACACCAAGCGACGGCATTGACTTTAGGAGATGCTGTGATCTCTTTAACCTTGTCAATTGCAGTGATGACACCTTTGCCAACGTAATCGTCCCAGCTGATATCGCCTTGCTCAATACTTGGATTAATCCAAGAAACTAAGAAAACAGTTTGGCCTTCATCAACGCAGTATTTAACGTAAGAGTTGTGTTCTTGGAGATCCAGAATATAAAACTTATTAATACATGGAGGCACAATTAGAGTTGGCTTTTCATAAACCTGCTCTGTTGATGGCTTGTATTGAATAAGCTGGAACATATCATTTTCAAAAACAACAGCTCCTTTTGACGTGGCAATGTTTTCGCCAAGCACAAAAGCGCTTTCATCTGTCATCGAGATACGACCTTTCTCGATATCGCCCAATAGATTTTGCAAACCATCTACTAAGCTTTTACCTTTGGTTTCTAAGGCTTGCTGTAGTACTTCAGGGTTGGTGATTGCAAAATTAGTAGGAGACATAGCATCGATGTACTGTTGAGTATAAAACTCAAGCTTACGTTGCTCTGTATCTGACAAGTTGGCATTTGAAGCCATGTTCTGAAGCATTCCAGAACCCAAAAGGTAAGATTGCTTTATATAACTAAAAACTGGGTTTTGAGACCACTCTTCCGCATTGAAACGACGATCACCTTGCACCGGTGCAGCAACAGGTTTTACATCGCTTTGGCCTGTTAACAGATTTTTCCAGAGGTTCATTTGAGCCTGCTGGTAATCTGTAATCGCTTTGATCCAGACAGTCGGGTCTTCTAGAGAGCGAGTGGCTAGTTCTGACCAAGATTGAGTGAACTGGCTAAATACATCATCTCCACCCGCGCTAGTGTAGTTTTCGAGGAGCTTTTGGGTTTCCTGGTTAACGTAGTTGATGAACTCTTGAGGGTTCGTAAGCTTGTCGTTACTATTTTTTTCCATGAAACTACCTTATTTTGCTGAAATCTGGTTGCTGCCCGGCTAATACCTAGGTATCGATTTGACGTTATTCAGATTAGAGTTAACAGTTTACGATTATCGATTCTGAACTTAAGTTCAGCATATCCTTGCCGCTGCGAGGCTTGCAAGTGATGATGATAGAACTTTAGCCTTGTTTTTGGTTATGATGCTCATCAACCATACCGTCAATATATTGCAAAACCTTGTCACTTGCATTTTCTGCGCGCTGCATTGAGTCAGTTATTTCTTTTCTGATCGATGGGTTATTCCCCCAGTCAGCGTCGCGCAGTGCCACAGCATTTTGTATTGCAAGGTGAACCGCTTCATGAGGAGCTTCAAGTTTTGCATAGGCTGTCGTATTGCTAAAGAGCTCCGCACCAGGTCCCTTATAGTACCATTTTCCTAAGCGGCAGTTATGGTGGCTTACCGATGTTGCTTCGATTTCGTTGGTACGATCCATTGATCCATCAAGTGCGATATAACCGTTTTGTTTAAAAATAACATGATCGGCTTTAACTAAGGAACCAAATGCTTGGCTTCTTGCATGGGTTATAGCCCGCAGTGTTTCGTCGGCGCCTATTGCAAACCCGTCGAACTGTGTCTGGAACTCAGCGACGATACCATTCACGTCTGCTGCCATCTTATTCGAGCTTTCTGCTTGCTCAATCATTTCGTTAACGTGAAGACTGAAATCTGAAATAGTGGACGTTACTTCGATAGCAGCTTCTTTAGTGCGGCGAGAGAGCGCTTTTACTTCATCGGCAACCACTGCAAACCCGCGTCCTTGTTCTCCGGCTCTCGCCGCTTCAATAGCGGCATTCAGAGCGAGTAAATTTGTTTGGTCTGCAATGTCCGTGATAATAGATAAAGAGTCAGTGATTTTGGCGCTATCTTCTCCTAATTTACTAACGTTAGTTGCAATAGAGTTAATAGTGGAAGAAATATTATCAAGTGCAGTGATCATTTGACTTACAGATTGCTGGCTTTGTTTAGCGGCTGTTCCGTTGTCTTGAACGATTGATTCCACTTTTATCATATCTTCGCTGATCTGTAATAGATCATTTTGGGTTTGGCGTAAATTGGTGATTAAGTGCTTCCCATTGAGGGAATGGAGTTCTGAGTGTAGTGCGTTTGCTGCGACTGTTTCATTACCCTTTTTCATTTCTATAAGAGCAAAATTGATATTCTTTAGCGACTGTTTTAGAAGGCCGGGTAGCCCTTGATGGAGTGCAGGTCTGTCGTACTCGCCTCTGGCTACATGCGTGAAACATGAGTCAACTTCTTTAAAGTAAGATTCCACTTTATCGAGGAAGTCATTGACTTCCCATGCTATTTTACCAACTTCGCCTAGTTTTTTTGTGCGCGTTATTCGTGCATCAAACTCCCCACGGTTTGCTTTCTCCAGTGTTTGATGTATTTGTTGCAAGGCATGAAATACATAACCGGTGTTTACCAGTAGTCGATAAACTATGTAGCTGGTTAGTAAGGGAGGAATTAGCCAAATCGCATTAATTTCATAAGCATAAGTAATATAGAAGGAGCTGATAAGTGAAATGCCAATAAAGCTATAGCAGTAAGTTTTAATTCTGGCATCTAAAAATGGAGCTCCAGCGCTGACACCCGATTGCTGAGGATTACGTATACTCATGTTTGCTCCTCCATATCATTCAGGCTCAGCATTAAATGAGAGTATGTAGTGTTCAGTGATAATAGTGTTTCGTTCAGGTAGGCTTGTGAAGCTGCCATCGCCTCTTTTGTGGAGCTGCTTTTCTCTATTTCTAGCATTTTTTTATAAATTGGTATAATCGTATTAATTGCGCGGCGTGAGGGTTTTCTTCGAACAGAATAGTAACCTCGTAATTGTCCGTTTCCGTCATAGTCATGGGTGATATTAGCGAATACCCAATAGTAGCTGCCGTCTTTACATAAATTTTTCACATAAGCAAAAAATTCGTCTCCTTGTTCTAAAGTGTCCCATAGAAGCTTAAATGCGCCTCTTGGCATGTCTGGATGGCGAATAATGTTGTGTTGTTTGCCTAATAATTGAGATTCTGGATACCCTGAAATACTCATAAAGGTGCGGTTTACATAGGTGACGATGCCTTTTTTATCCGTTTTGCTGACAATAAACTCATTTTCAGTGAGTGAAACTTCATGATCGATAGGTGTTATTTTGGGCTTCATAGACAGCGTCTCTATAAAGAAGTTGATTAAATGTTCATTTACTTAGGATATTTAAGATCCTCATTAGGGTTTATGTTAGCAGAGATGCCATAATCTGCATGAAAAACCATAAAGACCTTGGTATATATTATGATGCAAAAATTTGTTTTTTTTACGACAACAGGCTGCCATTTGTGTGAGTTAGCAGAGGCTTTACTTGTCACAAATCTGAACCCGGAGCAACATCAAGTAGATGTTATTGATATTGCTTATAATGACCAATTACTTGGATGCTATGGTGAAAAGATTCCCGTCATAAAAAATGAAGATACCAGCGAAGAATTGTTTTGGCCCTTTGATGCAGAGAAGCTAGTAAAGTTTGTGTCCTTATAGGAATGTGTCTTGCTATTCAGATCCCGAAAAGCCGGCGGGTATTTGTGACCGTTTGCGCTGAAAGTTCATCGAGAGATACATTACGTAGTTTTGCAATTGTTGATGCGACGTGTTGAAGGTAGGCGGGTTCGTTTCGACCTTTTTTTGCTTTAAAAGGCAAATCCCTAGGTAATAAATAGGGTGCGTCAGTTTCAATTAAAAGTTTGTCACTAGGTATTTCTTTTACTAGAGACTGCAGCTCCAGCCCTCGGCGTTCATCACAGATCCATCCAGTAATACCAATAAATAGCCCTAAATCTAGATAATTAAAGAGAGCTTTTTTATTGCCTGTGAAACAATGTAATACTGCGCCTTCAAGTTGTTGCATTGCTGGCGTAAGTAAGCTTATTTGTTTTGATGTGGCTTCTCTATCGTGAAGGAATAGTGGAAGCTTGGTTTTCTGAGCTAGTTCAATGTGGCTTTCGAAGGAGCGTATTTGTTCTTCGGGCGTTGAGAAGTTGCGATTAAAATCAAGCCCGGTTTCTCCAATAGCAACAACACAAGGTTGTTGGCTAAGTATATAGAGCTGATCGAGCATCGAGTCAGTCAGTACTGATGCGCCGTGAGGATGAACCCCCACAGTGGAATATAAATATTCTGAGTGATGCTTACATAAATCTGCAGCTTTTAGTGATGACTCTAAAGATGTTCCAGTTAACAGCATTGCACGTATCTGCGAGTCTTTCGCTCGCTGAATAACCTCCTCTGTATCGTTACGAAAACGCTTGTCAGTAAGGTTAACACCAATATCTATCAGTTCAGCCATAGTAGTTATAACGTAGGGCCGCTATTATTTTTTTCATCTTGATTTAGTGCAAGCAAATCAGATTCTTGCTTACTGAATAAGCTAGCTTTTTTGGAAGCCATTACGTCATAAATGACACTGAATGCTAAAACATTTTGCACATAGTTACGTGTTTCATCAAATGGGATAGTTTCAATCCACACGTCCAAAGGAACATTTCCGCGTGCTTTTAGCCATTTTTTAACACGATGTGGGCCTGCATTGTAAGCTGCTGTTGCATATACACGATTTCCTTTGAATGTCCCCAGGACCTCTGCAAGATACGCTGTACCCAATGAGATATTGGTACGAGGGGTGAATAGCTGATTAACGCCGTTGTATTTAATATCATATCTTTTGGCAGTCATCTTTGCAGTGGCGGGCATTAATTGCATTAGTCCGCGAGCGCCCACTCTAGAGCGTGCGGTCTGATGCCAAGCGCTTTCTTGGCGAGCGACAGCGACGGCCCATGTTTGGTATATCCCACGCTTGGCTGATAGCTCCTTAAATAAGGACTGATGAGGGTTCGCAAAGCGGATATCCAAATCATCCCAAGCCTTTATTCGTGCAGCACCTCGAATGGCTTGATCATACCAGCCCCAGTCATAAGCAATATGAGCCATAGCCAATTTATCATTTTTTGATAGCTGCTTGCTTAAATGATTCCACTCAACACGTGCAGCGTATTGGTAATCAAGCGCCAGTAACTCTTTAATTCTTTTAAAAGCGGGCAGGTTGCTCACTTTGTTTTTATGAGCCGTTGTGATGCCCGATGGACGATGGTTTAGGTAGAAAGCGTTGTTAGTAATCTCTGATGCGAGAAAACCGTAAAAACTTCTTTCTTTAGAGATCTCATCATAATTAGGTTTATGGCTTTGAGGGTTTAATCTATGTGTCGTAGATTCCTTCCAGTATGCCCAACGGCCTTCGCTTTGAAGTTTCTCCGGGAGTTTCTCAATAAGTGCTAATGCACCTTTCCAATCTTGCTTGGCGAGCTTCAAGCGAATACGCCATTCTGTTAGTTTTTCATAAGTAAAATTAGGGTCCAGCTTGCCCAGCACCTGTTCGGCATTTTTACGATAGCCTTTGGCGTAGCGCATCCCGAAATATAAATTAGTTTTATCCACTACCTTTTGACTAAACATCAACCGATTGCGATCACGGAGCCATAAGTTAGCTGCTTTATTAATGTCCTTGCGTGCAATTTTGCGAATAGCATATGCTGCTACTACGCCATGGTGAGGCAGTTTTTCTTTGAGCAACTTGGTATTTTCGATTAAGTCTGGTTTATTTTTCACATCCCAGAAAAGCATGGTTTCTTTAGTATGTGTAGGGTTGTTTATAAAGCGGGCAAGGTACTTCGCGAGATCAAAGTTTTTGTTTTCAATGGCAAGCCAGAAGCGTTTGCTCGCAATGGAAGATGTTACGTTACCTTGCTTAATCCATTCTACAAATAAGGCATTACATGCAGAGTCTTGTGAATAACCTACTAGCCATAGTTGTTGTGCTGCAATAAACGCTTGCTTCTTCTGCCCAAGTTGAAACGTAGCATTAGCTAGCTCGCATCTATAACGTTTACTGTTTATGGGGAATTCGGCATAGGCTTTGTTAAACGATTGCCATTTTTTTTGCCGTAGTAGTTTATTTAGTCTTACTTTCTGTACATCATCAGCATAGGGTGTTGTTTTGTTCGCTTGAATGAAACTGCTCACAAATGCATCATCAAGCTTTGCAATATCTCTTTTAATTTGTCTGGTGTGTAAATAAGGAGCGAGAGGATAATTTTTTAGTTGATCGGTTAGTTTATCCGCTAACGCAGTGTTTTTTTTCTCAAAGGCTGTTTTGGCTTTTAGATAAAGTTGGCGCTCGGGTGTGCTTGCATAGGCAGAAAAAAAAGGAGAGCTGAAGCCTATAGCTACACCGATGATTGCTACCGCAGATAACAGTTTTCTTCTTTTTAACATGATGCTATGAGCCTACGGTTGAGTCATATGTTTTTTTAAGTGTAAAACAGCTTTTATAAAAAGGGTAATATATTGATAAGTTTTTATTTCAGAATAATATAACGTTATAAAAGCGAAACTATGACATATCTGTTTACGTTAAGTTCGTTTTAATTTGTTTTTGGGAACACAGCAGAAGTTACCTCCCGTGTGTTCCGCTTGACATAGGTAAATAGTTTTAAACGTTGTTTAACACGGCATTGGGATAATGTTCTTGAAGAACTTTATTTTGAAATTTGTCGTTGAAACGGCTATTTATAATAATGATGAACCGTTCGAATGGGATGTCACTGCTAATGGGATGGACTTGCGAAACATTATGAAATACCTCGTTATCCCTAACATGCAGAATTTCTCCAGGCTCTAGAGTGACCTCAGTTAAAGGGTGCTTCCCTGTTTTGTCTTTATATAGTGCATTGCTTCCGCCAGCCACATTGCTTCTATTTAATACTAAGATGCTAAGGAATTGACTGCCATCCTGATGAATACCCTGACCTTGTAATGGGTCAAGTAATTGTTGGCCTCTGACACCATTAATTTGCATCAAAATAGGCTCATGAGGACCGATATTCCATAAACTTGCCCAGTTTTTAATAAACACTTGTACATCTTGGCGCTTAAGAAACTGTTGTTGTAGTTGGGGGTAATAACGTAACTTATCTGCCATTGTTGCAGCATCATTGTACTGGCTTCCTTGTGCCATCGGGCATTCATTTATAATTTGTAATTGGTTGTCATCATCTAAAAATAGCCATGACATTCGTTTCCAGCGTGTATCGACATAAGGATCTTTAGGTAAGTATTTCAGGTAGTCTTGCCACTCTTCTAAATCAATATGTTCTTCTATATTGGCTTTACTCCATGAACCTTGTGATAAATCCTGGCGTACGCTGGACTCCCAGTAAGGTATTCCTCCATGAATAAGAGGGGGTAAGGTAGGTTGTAAGAAAGAAATATTAGAACTTTTCATTGTTGACTCCATTCACATTAAATGAGCTTGATAGGCTATTTGCCTTATCTGGAGGTAACAATGAAAGTGTTACAGGGATTGAGTCAATACTCTGATTGTTTTTTGTGCTGGCTTTATTTGGCGTTAATGTTAAAACTAATTAACATAGAAAGTATATTATTTAACAAACTATAAGGGTATTTGGGTTGAGAATTTATTCCTTCTCATTGAAATTAGGGTGCGAAACTTCCTCATGTTTGGTTCTGCATATAAAACTTTTTCTGCAAACATTTGAAATGCGTTCATATCAGCGACATTAACAATCAAAACGAAGTCGACTTCCCCAGTTACTTGGTAACATTGAGTAACTTCTGTGCTGTTGGCTATCCGTTTGGCAAAGACTTGGTTGAGGTCCACGCGATCGCGTTCCATTTCGACTTCCACAATTATGGTAATACCAATACCGCTAAGCTTAGGGTTTAGTATGGATACATCTTGCTCAATAATTCCTTTTGCCCGTAATGCTTTTACTCGCTTAAGGCACGCAGGTGCAGATAATCCGACCGCTTCTGCCAAAGCAAGATTGGTGATGTTGTTATCTGTTTGTAATAAGCGAAGGATTCGCTTTTCTGTATCGTCTAGTTTCATATCTGGAACACCAAATGTCGATCGTGACTAAGTGGTTAATATAATTAACTAATATATTAAAATACAAAATATAATTAGTTGAAAGCTCTTCATAAAGAATTTTTATAAGGTTCTGTCTCGTTATCATATACCGACTAGCTAATTATGGGTGGCTTCATGAAATTGTTTTTTACTGAACTGGGTCGAGATATTTTCCAAGTTTCTTTTACGCTTTTTAAATTGATGATTCCTGTCATTATTGTCGTGAAAATATTTGAAGAGCTGGGTGCTGTTGAATACCTAGGTTTCATGCTTAGCCCGGTGATGCATACCGTAGGCCTGCCAGAATCTATGGGGTTTGTGTGGGCAACCACAATGTTAACCAATATATATGGTGGCATGCTGGTATTTTTCTATGTCCAGCAAGGAGAAGTGCTAACCATTGCACAAGTAACAATATTATCTATTCTGATGCTACAGTCACATGCTCTTCCGATTGAAGCTCGGATTGCGCAGCAAGCCGGAGTTCGCTTACGTGTAACCTTGTTGCTCAGGGTGGGTGGAGGATTAGTTTTAGCTTTTATCATGCATCATATTTATCAGTTTTATGATCTCTTACAGGAACCAATGACCTTAATTTGGCAGCCAGAAATGCCTGAGCCTGGTTTGCTTGCATGGGGAGTTAGCCAAGTAGAAAGCTTAATTATGATTCAAGTTATAATTGTGATCTTACTGACCGTATTAAAGTTATTGAAAATAGCAGGGATAGAGCGCTTGATGGCACTACTGTTACGCCCTGTTTTGCGTTTGGTGGGCATTGGTCGTGAGGCAACAACAATTACCATTGTGGGTGTAACGCTAGGATTATCCTTTGGCGGTGGCTTATTGATAAAAGAAGCTCGAGCAGGGCACGTAGCCAAACGTGATATTTTTGCTTCTATGAGCCTCTTAGCGCTGTGTCATAGTATTATCGAAGATACATTGCTGGTAACCGTTTTGGGCGCTGATCTTTCAGGGGTTTTATGGGCGCGTTTATTGTTTACATTCGTCTTTATCGGTGTCCTGACTCGCGTGCTAAATGCTTGTCCTGACTCATTCTGGAAGACCCATCTCGTTAATAAGCATGTTGAACCATTAGGCTAAGTCGCTCGCACTTAAAGAATCAGCTATATTGCTACCGTTAAATTCGGTAAAATGCCGGCTCATTTTTCCCGTATAGAGAATACCATGCCCCTGATTCGCCTTGATAAAGCCTCCGTCGCGTTTGGCTCGCGCCCTCTACTTGCTGATGTAGGTCTTAACATTGAGCCAGGGGAGCGTATTGGTTTGGTTGGGCTTAATGGGGCTGGTAAGTCGACCTTGTTAAAAGTCATTACTGGACAAGTTCATCTAGATAATGGCGAGTTATGGATTGATCCTTCGTGTCGTATTGCTGAGCTCGCTCAGGCTTTGCCGGCTGCTGATGAGCGAAGAGTATGGGATGTTGTTGCTTCGGGATTACAAGAAGTTGTTGATATGCGTGCCGAATACGACAAGCTATCATCAAATACAGATGCTAAATCTCTCGCTAAGCTTGATCATTTATTACATGAAATGGAAGCGGTAGATGGTTGGGGGTTAGAGCAACGGGTGGAGCGGGTACTCACTCGTCTAAAGCTTAACGGCGAAGCGCTTATGTCTTCGTTGTCTGGAGGGTGGCGCCGACGTGCGGCACTGGGTACCGCCTTGGTACAAGAACCCGATTTATTATTACTTGATGAGCCGACAAACCATCTGGATATAGATACTATTGAATGGCTTGAAAAACAGCTGTTAGAGTTTCGTGGTGGCGTGTTATTTATCTCGCATGACCGTGCTTTGGTTGATCATCTTGCGACACGTATTATCGAATTAGATCGCGGGGTTTTAACCTCATTTGTTGGTAATTATACGTCTTACACTGAGCAGAAGCAGATATTGCTAGAGCAGGAAGAGCGCCATAATGCTCTTTTTGATAAAAAACTTGCGCAAGAAGAAGTATGGATTCGCCAAGGAATTAAAGCTCGTCGCACCCGAAATGAAGGCCGTGTTCGTGCGCTGGAGTCATTACGACGTGAGCGTTCAGACCGTCTTGGCCGTCAAGGCAAAGCCAGTTTTAACCTTGAGGCAGCACAGCGTTCAGGTAAATTGGTAGCGGAGCTTGAAAATGTGACTGTTGGCTTTAACGGCACTCCGGTTATTGAGAACTTTACGGCCGCTATTCAGCGTGGCGATAGAATCGGCCTGATTGGCCCCAATGGTGCTGGTAAAAGTACCTTGCTTAAATTGATACTAGGCCAGCTTAAGCCTGATAGTGGAAGTGTTTCTCACGGTACCAAACTTGAAGTAGCGTATTTTGATCAGTTACGTGGTCAGTTAGATCCAGAAAAATCAGTTATCGATAATATTTCTGAAGGACGTGAGGCGATTGAAATAAACGGCCAGCGGCGTCATATCATTAGCTATCTTCAAGATTTCTTGTTCGCACCTGAACGAGCACGGACACCCTTAAAAGCATTATCAGGTGGAGAGTGTAACCGTGTGTTATTAGCGCGACTGTTCAGCCAGCCTGCAAACTTGCTGGTATTGGATGAGCCAACAAATGACCTTGATGTAGAAACACTAGAGCTGCTAGAAGAGATTTTGATGGACTTTAAGGGTACGGTTTTACTCGTGAGTCATGACAGGGCATTTTTGGATAATGTGGTAACCAGCTCATTTGTGTTTGAAAACGGTGGGGTATCAAGTTACATCGGTGGTTATCAAGATTGGTTAAGACAGCGTCCTACTGTTGTAAAAGAAAAGCCGCCTGCTAAAGCCGGATTGAGCCAAGCGGGGGCTGTTCCTGTGAAAAAAGCCTCAAAGCTTAGCTATAAGTTACAGCGAGAGCTTGAGCAAATGCCTGCTTTATTAGAGTCTGCAGAAGCTGAGCTTGATGCGCTAATGACAGAGACTAGCGCAGCAGGTTTTTATGAAAGCGATCATTCACTAGTCACGGAAAAGCTTGCGTTACTGCAAGAGCAGGAACGCAAGATTGAAGTGCTAATGGAGCGTTGGGTAGAGCTGGAAGCTATGTAGTCTAGTTTTCAGGTTCATAAACGCGAACAGCGAGGACATCGCAAGGTGCTCCATGTAATACGCTGTTTGCGGTTGAACCCAGAAGTAACGCCAGGCCGTGACGGCCGTGACTGCCAACAATTATTAAGTCGCACTTTTTCTCTTCGGCCATGCGATGAATTTCAGATTCAGTATGGCCTGTGATCACTTGTTGAGACTCAACAGGGTAGTTGAGTTTTTCAGAAAAAGCCGAGAGTTTGGTTCGAGCGTGCTCGTCGAGTTGGTCTTGAACAGTGGTAAGGTCCATTGGGACATCGCCACCATAAGCGAAGCTAAGCGGCTCGATAACATGTAGTACTGTTAATTCTGCTTGGTTATTCTGCGCAATAGTACGGGCTTTCTCAATGAGCTGGTCTGATTCCTCAGACAAGTCTACAGCCAAGAGAATTTTGGAATAAACGGCCATTGGGTTAATCCTCTTTATTGAATTTACTTCAGTCTAGCATATAGAAACGTTATGAAATTGTGATAACCATCAATAGAATATGAGTCCTTCAAAGGAAATTTTAAGATGAAAATTTTTATTATCGTTGTTGTAGTAATGTCCCTGCTAGGCTCATTTATGTGGATGATGCCAACGCAGCGAGAAAAATTTCAGGCACAATTGCGTTTAAGAGCAAAAAAAGAAGGCTTTATGGTGCAGCTCGTTAGGTTAACAGCACCAAGGGCTGAAGGTGAACTGGACGAAAAAGTCCGCAATACACCTGCTTATCGTTTGCCTAGAACGAACCTTGGTAAAAGAGAAGTGGCTGAAATGCTTCCTTGGCAAGTTTTTAAAGTTACGGCGATAGCAAATGAAGGTCTGCCAGAAGGCTGGTGTTGGAAGTTGGGGGAAAGGTCTTTGTCGGATGCTCAGTTAAGTGTGTTAAATGAAGTTATTGCACTTTTGCCTTCTGATGTTGTTGCATTGGAATCAACCCCTGTTCATGTCACCGCCTTTTGGAATGAGCGAACCGGAGAGGAGCAATTGGAAACACTCAAAGTTGCTTTAGGAAAATTGATTGAGGAAAAACTATGAATCAGGACCTATCACTTAAGCCTTCATTTCAGGCCGGCAAATACCGTCATTATAAGGGTAATGAATATGATGTGACTGATCTGGTAAGACACTCCGAAACGGAAGAGTGGATGGTGCTCTATCGACCTTTATACGGTGATGCTGATCTTTGGGTTCGCCCTTTTGATATGTTTTTTGAGCAAGTTACCTTGGACAATGGTCAGCTTGTTGAACGGTTTGAGAAGTTATAATGAGTGGTAAATTACATCCCAAAAATCTTCATCAGGGTCGCTATGATTTAGTTGCGTTAAGTCTTACTTGCCCTGAGCTTACTGCGTTTCTTAGGCCGAACCCTAAAGGAGATCAAACGATCGACTTTAGCGACGAAAAAGCAGTGCTTTGTTTAAATAAAGCGTTGTTAGCTCATTACTATCATGTTCAACATTGGCAGATTCCCCCCGGCTACTTATGTCCTCCCATTCCAGGGCGCGCAGATTACATACATTACATAGCTGACCTGTTAGCTACAGGTAATGAAAAACAATGTCCGACAGGAAAAAAAGTTCATGTGCTGGATATTGGCACGGGTGCTAACTGTATTTATCCGATTATTGGTAGTCAAAGCTATGGTTGGCAGTTTGTAGGGACTGATATTGACCCCTTGGCAGTTAAAACAGCGGGTTTAATTATTCAATCAAACAGTGCTCTTAATAAACTTATTAAGGTGCGACAGCAAAAAGAGAGTGCGTGTATTTTTAAAGGCATTATTAAGCCTAAGGACAGATTTGATCTAACACTTTGTAATCCTCCTTTTCACGCCTCAATGAAGGAAGCTCAAGCGAGCAGCCAGCGGAAGTGGCAAAATCTTAACAAAGGAATAAAAGAAAATTCATCTGAATTGAATTTTGGTGGGCAGCAGTTTGAGTTATGGTGTCCCGGTGGAGAGTTAGCTTTCTTGGAATGTATGGTTAAAGAGAGCGTTGATTATGCTGAGCAAATTTGTTGGTTTACAAGCTTAGTTTCAAAGAAAGACAATATTAAGCCATTACAGCAAATACTTAAGCGCTTAGGGGCAAAGCAGTGTGAAGTTATTAACATGAGCCAAGGACAGAAAGTGAGCCGATTGATCGCTTGGAGCTTTCTTACTAAGGCTGATCATGCTCAATGGGCTAATATGTACTGGCATTAATACCTCGTCCAATTTTCTTCTATCTTTCTTTAGGCGCTTAACATGCTTTCGGATTTGCATACTTCATTAAAAGAAGTGTTTGGTTTTGATCAATTTCGTTCAGGGCAAGAGCAAACTATTTGTCAGTTGTTAAAGGGTGACTCGTCGTTAGCAATTTTTCCCACCGGTTCTGGAAAGTCCTTGTGTTACCAGTTAGCTGCAATAAAGTTACCGCATCTAACACTTGTTGTGTCGCCCTTGTTGGCGTTAATGAAAGACCAGTTATTATTTCTTAGGCATAAAGGTATTGCTGCAGCGAGTATAGATTCTACGTTGACAGCAGAGCAAAGCAAAACTGTAATGTCTGAGGCTCGTTCCGGAAAAATAAAAATATTAATGGTATCAGTTGAGCGCTTTAAAAATGAACGCTTTCGGAATTTTATTCAATCAATCCCCGTATCTATGTTGGTCGTCGATGAAGCGCATTGTATTTCTGAATGGGGGCATAACTTTCGGCCTGATTATCTAAAGCTTCCTGCTTATCGTGATGAGTTGCAAATACCCCTGGTATTGTTATTGACGGCAACAGCAACGCGTAAGGTTAAAAGGGATATGGCTAAAAAATTTGATATCGCTGAAACTGATATTGTCCAAACCGGATTCTACCGCCCCAATTTAGACTTGTCTGTGGTACCTGTGAGCGCAGCGCTCAAAGATAAAAAACTTATCGATGTTGTTTGCGAGCAGCAGGGGCCAGGAATTGTATACGTCACGCTTCAGCAGAGTGCAGAGCGGGTGGCAGAATATTTGAGAAGTAAAAAGGTTAATGCAAAAGCCTATCATGCGGGGTTACCAAATGACCTTCGCCAGCAAATACAGTCTGATTTTATGCAGGGTGAAACTCAAGTTGTTGTTGCCACTATTGCCTTTGGCATGGGTATTGATAAATCAGACATTCGTTTTGTCATTCATTATGACTTGCCGAAGTCAATTGAGAACTATAGCCAAGAAATTGGCCGTGCAGGTCGTGATGGTTATCTTTCTTACTGTGTCACACTGGCCAACTTAGATGGATTAAATACAGTCGAAAACTTTGTCTATGGTGATACTCCCGAGCTGAGCGGTATTGAGTATGTAATTAATAGTATTAAAAATGAGAGCCAGAACAGTCAGTGGGAGTTACAGGTACTTGGTTTGTCCAATGACAGTAATATTCGCCAGTTACCGTTAAAAACCTTATTAGTGCAGCTTGAATTGCTCGGAGTATTGCGACCTCTGTATGCCTATTTTGCTGATTTTAAATTAAAGCTGCTGAAGTCTGAAGACGACATATTGAGTATGTTCACAGGAGAGCGGCAAGATTTTATTGCTGCTATTTTTGCTTACACATCTTTCAAAAGAGTGTGGGGAAGCCCAGATTTTGACGCGTTATTTCAAAACTACCAATGTGAACGTTCACGCGTGGTATCAGCATTGGAGTACTTGCAAGAGCAAGATTGTATTACGCTAGAGACTAAACGTATTACTGAAGTGTTTGCTGTTAACTCCAAAGTGTTGGCTGAACCTGATTTAGCGATGAAACTACACAATTATTTTGTTGAAAAAGAGCAAAAAGAGATAGCGCGTATAGCAACCTTAGTGCGATTTTTTGAACTGTCGCGTTGCTTAAGTCACCATCTAGCAATGTATTTTGATGATGTGCAATCTCCTGAAGTGTGCGGTCATTGCTCTGTATGTAAAGGAGAGGTAGCTCAACTAGAATATTCTTCTCTTGTTAAATGGCCTGATGATACGGAGGTCTCTCGTATTACAGGCACTTTGGTTGATCATCTAGCAGAAAAAACATCAGAATGCTCTTTATTAGAACGAAAAATCACGCTTTCACAAGAAAACATCAGCAGGTTTTTGGCGGGAATTAGTGTGCCGGTATTCAATCGATATAAAGTAAGAAAGTTGCAAGGGTTTGGGCTATGCGAGCATTTACGTTACGAAGATATTCGTAACAAGGTTCGGAGTTTAAGGGCCATAGAAAGCTATGAGTAAAAGCCGACACCCTCAATAACTCAGTGAGTTACCCCAAGAGGGCGCCGGCCGTGCAGAGTGTAATTAAAGATTGAGGTTAAAACTCTCCTCTTCTTTATTAATTACCTTCAATTGATTCAACGAGAGCCTGAAAGTTCCCTCTGATTCGCGCATAGTTCGGTTTACTAGAGGCTTACAAACCTTGGGTGGGGCGTGCGGAGCAAAATTTAGCCTATGCTTCAATAGAGCGCATTAGCCCAGAGCAGCAAAAAAGGCTTAAAGGGTGTCGATTACGAGAGAACATACGCCACTCATATTCCATCTTGCTTGCTTTGTGATAATTAACCTAGGCAGGGCCGGGCGTTATTACAGGAAAAACTTCAGCAAGTGTTTGGTTTCATATGTATGAGCGTTAGCGGCGTGAAATTTCACGCATTAAGCTACTGAGGTCAAGTCCCATTTGGTCAGCCATTTTTTCAACATCGCTGGTTTTACGAGGAGGAACTTTCATAGCGGCTTTTCGTTTTTCGACTTTACGCTTTTTGTCTTGGACTTTTAATTCGAGGTTCTTCTGTATTTTGTCTAACTGTTCAAGACTGAAAGAACGTAGTAGTGAAACAAATTCTTCTTCTGTCATTAGTGGTACAAACGCCTATTTACGAAATAATAATCAGATATCATTATGGATGTAGATGCTATTTATCTGGAGGAATACAGAATGTATTCAATACCATTCTAGCATAAGTAACCTTTATTATTTGATTTCTACTAAATTTAATCCGCAACCTTTGAGTACTAGTCGAGTAATGAGCTCGGTTGCTGTTTGATAATCGTGATTATCGAGTGTTTTTTTTCCTGTTACTTGGCCTATTTGCCAATCAAAGTCCGCATAGGTTTGGGTTGAGGCCCAAATGGTAAATAATAAATGCTGGGCATCAATAGGTTCCATTTTCCCATCACTTACCCATTGATCAATACGTGTTGTCATATGCTTTGTTTGTGACATTAATTTATCAGAAATATCTTTTGTTAAATGGGGAGCTCCATGCATTATTTCACTGGCAAAAACTTTTGATGCATGTGGATGTTCTTTTGAAATCCTGATTTTTGTGCGGATATACTCTCCAAGTGCGATAGCTGGGTCTTCATATTGATCAAAGGGTGCTGAAGCTTCCAATAATGGTTCTATGATGGATTCAAGCACGCAACGGTAAAGGTTTTCTTTGCTTTGAAAGTAGTAGTAAATATTAGGCTTAGGTAAACCCGCTTTCTTGGCAATATCAATTATTTTTGTTGCCGAATACCCCTTTTCGGCAAACTCGATACAGGAGGACTCAAGAATACGTTCACTATTTATTTCGCGGATTCTACTCATACGTTCTTCTTATGTAAGATACCTTAGGCCGGTATGTTCATTATTGCTTGCACAGGGTGGTGCATGTTTATCAATATTTCATGTAATCCTAGCGGGCTTCTGATATTTGCTCAAGGAGACAATAAAATAGATTGTCCTTGTGGAAAGTAAAACTCATCACAGTTATCGCCAGGGCCTGTACGGTCGACGACTAAGAAGTCATCATTGTCATTAAGCGCGAGTATCGGGTGATGCCAGACATTTCGCCGATAGTTAATACCTTGTTTGTCGTGGCTAATGAAAGCTTTGATTTTGGTCGGATCAATGAACTCACTTTCAGGTGCCACTACGATCAAAAAGGCAGCATCTTGCATGGGAATAAATGCTTGGCTACCCATTGGATGTTTTTCAAGCATTATAATGGGTAGCGGCATTGTTAATGCTGAGGCTTTAAAAATGCTAATGATGGCTGAACCTTGCTCATCTAGGCTAACAGTAGTGAGCTGGTGGTAGCGTTGAGTCGAGCCATTGTTAATAAGAAAGAAATCTCGGTCTTGGGTTTCAATAACATCGCCAAAGGGAGCAAACGCTTCTGCCGTTAATGGTTGCGGTGTAAGTGTAATCATCGGTTGCTCTCTTTATTGTGGTGAGAATTTTATAACAAAGTGTTTATGGCGACGTTTTATGTAAGAGCCCAAGCACGCGTAATCGGCTAATGCCACCATCAGGGAATATGTTGAGTTTGATGTGGCTTACTTTTCCTAAGTCATTTAGTTCTGTAGAAAATTGGTGCTCGCTATCCATCTGTAATTTTTGTGAAGGTAGTAATTCGCGCCAGAATAAGCTACGAGTTGCTATTTGCTCATCAGTGCCACTGTCTACAAAAGCGGCTTGAATTGAGCAACTATCCGGATAATTCCCTTTAAAATGGCAAGTGTCAATGAGCACTTGCTTAACATCGCAAGGGTGAGCTAATGCAACTATAACCCAATCATTACCGGGTACCCTTCGCCTTGCTGTTTCCCAGCCATCTCCCATGTTAACGCCACGTCCAGGGTTTAGGATATTGCTTTTGTTGCCGTAGTGTTCATTACTACACACTAGAGCTCTCGCGCCGTTAACAGCAGCAGCAAAATCGATCTCTTCATCATGACTGTGGCTACTCCAGTCACGATGTGGCATACCATAAAGCCTTAAACGAGCAATACCGCCATCAGGGAAAATATTAAGGCGAATATGAGTCCAAGGGCGCTCGTCATCTATTGGAAATAAGTTATGGCTATTACCGCTCAAGCTGACAGGGCTTAAAATACTTTCCCATGCAGTGTGTTCATCAGGCTCTTTATCGGGAGAGAAACAGGCTTCTATAGATGCAGATGGGGGGTAGTTGCCAGTAAAGTAAGAGGTATCAATATCAACCCCTTTGAATATGCCTGCAACACCTAAACGAACAATAGCGTAATCATACCCTTCAAAGCGTTTGCGGCGAGATTCCCATCCATCCATCCATTTTCCGTTGTCATCATAAATATCATCTTTCCATACAGGCGCTTCAGGTTGAAGCATGCGATTGACCTCTGCGAACCAATCATCGGTTACAAAGGTAGCGGTGCTTCCTAGTCGACTATCAGCAAGGTTTAGAAAGTGGGTGAATTCAGTGGGTAGGCTCATAAGTGTTTCTCAGAAAGGTTAGAGGGCTTCAAGCCGAAACAGTGCAATTTTGTTGATTTCTGTTATCGCCTGTTTAAATTCAGTTTCTACATCGTTGTGGATACGTATTTCAAATGCATCAAGTATTTGTAATCGATTACTTCCCTTCACCGCCATGATAAATGGAAAGTTAAACTTGGTTTTGTACATCTTGTTTAGCTCTGTGAAGCGTGCAAACTCCTGTGGGCTACATTCATGGATACCTGCTCCCGCTTGTTCAGAGGATGAGGAGGCAGTCAGCTCTCTGGATATAGCTGCTTTACCGGCTAAGTCGGGATGAGCGTTAATGAGGGTGAGTTGTTGGCTTTTAGAGGTGTTTAATAAGACATCAGACATTAACTGGTGTAGGTGTCGTATATCATCAGCATTAATCGATGATAAGTGTGCATAAGCGCGCTCAGCCATCCAGGGGGAGTGTTCGTAAATATCTTTGAAGTGCTCTATAAACGAAGCTTTAGTCATTGTGCTGGGGTGCAGAGTACTAAACCTCATGATGTCGTCTGTTTTTGAGTTTTATACGGCGCTTTATAAGGGTGGTGCTCATGCCAGTGGCGTGCAATATCAATTCGACGAGCATACCAGACCTTTTCAAACTGCTGTGTATAAGTAATAAAGCGCTTAAGTGCAGCGATACGGCCAGGGCGGCCTATTAATCGACAGTGGAGACCGATGGATAACATTTTAGGCGCGCTTTCGCCTTCTTCGTAGAGAGTGTCGAAGCTGTCTTTTAAATAATTAAAGAACTGTTCACCGCTGTTAAAGCCTTGCGATGTCGAAAAGCGCATATCGTTTGTATCAAGTGTATAGGGGATAACTAAGTGCCCTTTATCTTGATTCGCTACCCAGTAGGGTAGGTCGTCATCGTAAGCATCTGAGTCGTATAAAAAACCACCTTCTTCCATGACCAGCTGGCGCGTGTTGACACTATTACGCCCGGTGTACCACCCTAAAGGACGCTCGCCGGTGATGGCAGCTAGAATGTTAACGGCTTGATTAAGGTGCGTGCGTTCCTCTTCAAGGCTCATAGGCTGATAATCTATCCAGCGATAACCGTGACTGCAGATTTCATGACCCGCAACCGCCATGGCTTTAATAACATCAGGATGGCGTTCAGCTGCCATAGCAACAGCAAATATGGTGAGCGGGATTTGATGCTTATTGAAAAGGTCCAGAATTCTCCATACGCCAGCGCGGCTGCCGTATTCGTAGATAGACTCCATACTGATATGGCGTGCGTGGCGAAACGGCTGAGCAGAAGGTATTTCAGAGAGAAACGCTTCAGATTCTTCATCACCATGTAGTATGCAGCGCTCTCCACCTTCTTCATAATTTAAAACGAAGGACAGTGCTATTTTAGCATCGCTAGGCCAGTGCGGGTGCGGTGGATGTCCAGCATAGCCAATAAGATTGCGAGGATAACTCATATCGTTCACTCTTTTTTATGGGTATAAGAAGTCTATGTGTGAATATTTATTATCTAATTGTATACAATAAAATATGACTTATTTAAAGATAAAAGGCATCGATAACGGGTTTTTATAATTATGAAGTGTCATTAATGGTTAATTATTGTATACAATAATTGTGTGTGGTTTCTTTTGATGGGGTAATGAATGGGGTTTTTAACAACACATGTACTCGATACGGCGCATGGGTGTCCGGGCAATGCTATTCGAGTGCAATTATTTCGGTTCAGAGATAATCGCCGAGAACTGCTGAATGAAATGATTACGAATGCTGATGGTCGTACTGATTCAGCTATATTGCCTGAAAGTGAGTTTTTGGTAGGTAAATACGAACTTGTATTTGCTGTAGGAGATTATTTTAAGGCGAAGGGTGTCGAATTAGCTGACCCCGCATTTATTGATGATGTTTCCATTCATTTTGGGATAGCGGATGAAGGCTCGCACTATCATGTTCCGCTGCTGGTATCACCCTATAGCTATTCGACGTATAGAGGCAGTTAGCAAGATAAGAGCAGATGGGTAATAAATGATCATGTACCCGTTTTTATATTTCAAATTACAAATACACGTACTATAAAAGCCACTTTTTAAAAGGTTGTCGCTATATGGCTTCGCACAATAAGGCCTCTCAGGGTGAGGTTATTTATGGTCATATCTTTGATGCCATCTTGGAACAGAGGCTCTCTCCAGGCACTAAGCTAAGTGAGGAATCACTTGGCAGTATCTTTGGGGTTAGTCGAACAGTTATTCATCGAGCGTTATCTCGATTAGCCCATGAGAAAGTTGTCGTAATCCGTCCTAATCGAGGTGCTATAGTTGCTAGCCCTACAGCAGCAGAAGCAAGGGAAATTCTTTTTGCACGGCGGGTTATTGAAAAAACGGTGATTGAGCTGGCAGTAGAACAGCCTGTAAAAAAACAGTTAGATGAATTACGTCAGCTCGTTAAAAAAGAGCACAGCTGTTTTGCTAGAGGAGATCGTGCAGCGGGTATCCGTTTCTCTGGTGAGTTCCATTTATTATTAGCGGAAATGGCAAATAATTTACCCTTACTGAGTTTTTTGCGTAGCCTCGTGTCTCAGTCTTCATTAATCATTGCACTGTACGAAAATAATACTCAAAACCATTGCTCTTATGATGAGCATCTCGCATTAATTGATGCTGTCGCTGCTAAAGATAAGGTTCGAGCGGTACAGTTAATGGAGCGTCATCTAGACCATATTGAACAAAAACTAACATTGAATAATGATGATTCAAAAGATGGTTTAAAAGCGGTGTTCTCTAAATTACATACATAAAACATCCATGTAAGTAATAACTACGATGTTTTGACTCCCTTTAATAAAAATCTTATAGTCGTTTTCCGGATGAGTCATCCGGCTTCGTTCTCGGGGCGGGGTGCAATTCCCCACCGGCGGTAAAAATAGGGAGTAACGCATGTTATTTCCTTATTTGAGCCCGCGAGCGCCTTTTATTCTTAGAGCTGTTATAGCCTCTGATAAAAGGGTCAGCAGATCTGGTTAAACTCCAGAGCCGACGGTTATAGTCCGGATGATAGAGAGCGTGTCAGACAAGATCACACCACTGTTATTTCAGTGAGCTGAATAATGCCCATTAGATTTTCTGTTATGGTCATTAATTGCCTGCCCGTTCGCCCTGATTCAGTCATTTTTATGGGTTTTACCAATGAATCAGAGCTCAACGAATACACCATTATTAGATATAAAAAACCAACGCATTGCATTTGTCCATGCTTCTTGGCATACCGATATTGTTCTTAATAGCCTAGAAGGTTTTCAGGCTGTCATGTCTGAGTGTGGATATGATATTAGTAAAGTTGATGTTTTTTCAGTACCGGGAGCTTACGAAATACCCTTGCAAGCTAAGCTGTTGGCTAAATCTGGCAAGTATGTAGCTATTGCTTGCAGTGGTTTAGTTGTTGATGGAGGAATATATCGCCATGAATTTGTTGCACAAGCTGTTTGTACTGGATTGATGCAAGTACAGCTTGAAACTGAAGTGCCAGTATTAACGGCTGTATTAACGCCACATCACTTTCATGAGACTGGCGAACATATTGAATATTTCTTACGACACTTCATCAAAAAAGGCCGTGAGTTAGGCAGGGTATGTGATAGTGCTATTCGCTTAACGGCTGTATCGAAAGCCCAGCTTGCTGAATGAATAAGTGGCATCAATAAGGAACAACTGTATGAGCAACTCGAAGACAGTACCGGAGCCCAATTTAATCGCTTTTGTTAGCCGTATTCCTTTTGTTGAAGTACAGGAATGGATATCGATTCTAAATGAGCTGTTGCCCGACAGCGATATCTGTTTATTTGATAGGTTGACGGACCTGCAGAAGACGCAATGTACACTCGCTGTTGTGGCTAATCCAGATCCAGAAGAATTACGTCAATTACCAAATCTTAAATGGGTGCATAGTACATGGGCTGGTGTTGAACGTATGGTCGCTGAGCTTTTTGTTACAGGAAGTGAAGTGCCATTTCAAATAATTCGTTTAGTAGACCCTGAGCTTGCGCGCACTATGGCAGAGGCTGTGTTGGCTTGGACACTCTATTTGCACCGTGATATGCCACGTTATCGTATGCAACAAGAAAGTGTCCAATGGATACAGCTTCCTTATGTTGCTGCAAAAGATCGAACAGTTACTGTATTAGGCTTGGGTAAGTTAGGCGCTCTATGTGCTAAGCGGCTTCAGGCTAATGGGTTTAGGGTGTTGGGCTGGAGCCGGAATGAGAAATTCTTAGAGAACATTCAATCATTTTCTGCTGAAGACGGGTTAAAAACTGTACTCTCACAAAGTGACATCGTGGTTAACTTACTGCCCTTAACTAATGATACACGAGGCTTACTAAATGCCGCATGTTTTGCTCAATGTCTACCGGGTGTGTCCATTATTAATTTTGGCCGTGGAGCGACAGTGAACGAGGCCGATTTAATCGCTTCGCTGGATACTGGCCTAATTTCACATGCCGTTTTAGATGTTTTTGAAGAGGAGCCTTTGTCTGTGAATCATCCCTATTGGGCACATGAAAAAGTCACAGTACTGCCACATATTTCAGCGCCTACCAATATTAGTAGTGCCAGCAAAATTGTCGCTAATAATATACGTGAATATTATAGATCTGGATTAGTACCTGAAGCCGTGAATCATAATCTGGGGTACTGAA
>NZ_JADGEV010000079.1 GCF_016744175.1 Neptunomonas sp.
AAGTCGATCAACTTGTTTCTGCTATGGCGGCTTACAGTGTGCCTGATGGCGTAGGGAATGATATCTCGCAGGAAACAAAAACTGATTTGCAATCTGTTTTGGCGGCAAGTTGGCAGCCAGTTTGATGGTAATTAATTTCTAAGAATACATAGGGAGCTTTCGCTCCCTTTTTGTATTTTTAGGCAATGGCAACAAAGTGCATTAAGAAGGATAAGGATAAGTCCCCATACGCATACGCCGGTATTGGCTGGGTGAAATCCCCATGATTTTCTTAAAAATCCGCGAAAAATAGTACGCATCCTCATACCCCACTGCAAAGCTTATTTCATTGATTGATTTGGTGGTCACGTCTAACAAATGGCAGGCGCGTTCAATTTTTAAGTGAATAAAATGATTGATAGGTGTCGTGCCTGTTAGTTCTTTGTATTTTTTTATAAAATGAAATTTTGAAAGGTTTGCTGTTTCTGCCAGTGTATCTAAATCTAACTGCTCATGAGCTCTGGTTTGCATAAGACTGTGTATGAGTTCCAAATCAAAATTATGGGCTGCTTTTTGTTGCTTGGCCAATGGCTGTAACCGTGCGACGTGCGTTAGTATCTGGCGTAGAAGGTTAGCTGCGTGTACAAATGCGCTCAGGTTATAGCTAGATTGTCGGCATTCAAGCAGTGATTCTATGTCGCTTGTGAGTCGCGCATGGATCCCTAATGGCAATATGAAATTATTTTCACGCACAGCAAGATAGTCAATAAACGCCTCACTTTGTTCACCCGAAAAATGTATCCAATAGATAGTCCATGGCGTCAGTTCTGATGCTTTGTAGGCGTGTGCGGTTCCTCTTGGAAGGAAAATGATATCACCAGCTTTAATCTTGAAAGTCTCATGATCCAGCGTTAATTCACCTTCTCCATCAAGACAATAGATCATCAAATAGTCATCGTGTGTGCGCCGCAACATAGTATGGTCGAACGCTTGTTTATAGTAACCAAGCCCTATGGGGTATAGCTCTTTAGCTAGCGGGTGCGTTCTTAGCTGAGCTACGATTTTGCGGGGCACAACAAACCTAGAGCTTTCGGGAGGCAGTGGCCATTCAGAGGGTTGGCTCATATCGTTAGACCTTTAGACTAGGGAAAACCACTATTAATTCGCAATATAGTCCATTAATCTAACAAGATTATCAATCCCTGGTCCACATAACATGTGCTTAAATTATCATCAACGTAAAACGCTAAGCACGCCATTTGGCAACTGACCGTGAAACTACAATAAAACAAGAGGCAAGGTATTTATCATGACTCAACAAGTACAACTTCTGATTAACGGTGAACTAGTAAGCAGTAAATCTGATAACTGGATTCCTGTAACAAACCCAGCGACACAGGAAGTTATTGCACAAGTACCTTGTGCAACTGCTGAAGAAGTAGAGCAAGCAGTTGATGCGGCAAAGGTTGCTTTTGAAACGTGGAAAGAAACACCCGTAGGAGAGCGTGCGCGTTTAATGCTGCGTTATCAGGCACTGCTAAAAGATAACCATGATGAAATCGCTAAAGTCTTGGCATTAGAAACAGGTAAAACCTTTGAGGATGCGAAAGGTGATGTGTGGCGTGGTATTGAGGTAGTTGAGCATGCTTGTAACATTGCTTCATTAAGCATGGGTGAAACCGTTGAGAACGTTGCACGTAAAATCGATTGCTACAGCATTACTCAGCCTTTAGGCGTGTGTGTTGGTATTACACCGTTCAACTTCCCTGCAATGATTCCGTTGTGGATGTTCCCTATGGCAATCGCTTGCGGTAACACTTTTGTGCTTAAGCCTTCTGAGCAAGATCCTCTAACGCCAATGTTTTTGGCTAAGTTGTTTCAAGAAGCAGGTGCCGCACCTGGATTGTTACAAGTTGTGCACGGTACAAAAGATGCTGTTAACCAACTGCTAACACATAAAGATACTCCAGCTATTTCGTTTGTTGGTTCTGTTGCGGTAGGTGAGCATATCTACCGTACAGGTACGGACAAAATGAAACGCGTACAGGCATTTGCTGGCGCTAAAAACCACATGGTTATTATGCCTGATGCTGCTAAAAACCAAGTAATTAATAGTATTGCAGGTGCTTCTGTCGGTGCGGGTGGTCAGCGTTGTATGGCGATTTCTGTTGCCGTGTTTGTTGGTAGTGCACGTGAGTGGATCCCTGAAGTACGTGAGGCACTAGCAAAAGTTCGTCCTGGTGTATGGGATGATGAAGGTGCTGGATACGGCCCGCTAATCAACCCCCAGGCCAAAGAGCGTGTTTTACGCTTTATCCAAGAAGGTAAAGATGCAGGCGCTGACTGTATTCTGGATGGCTCTGGCTGTGTGGTTGAAGGTTATCCTGATGGTAACTGGGTTGGCCCAACAATGTTCCGTAATGTCACAACAGATATGTCGATCTACCAGGAAGAGATCTTCGGGCCTGTATTGATTGCTCTAGAAGTAGATACTCTTGATGACGCTATCGCTTTGATTAATGACAACCCATACGGTAACGGTACTTCTATGTTTACCTCATCGGGTGCTGCTGCGCGTAAATATCAGCACGAGATCAAAGTAGGTCAGGTAGGTATTAACGTACCGGTACCAGTGCCTCTACCGATGTTCTCTTTCACGGGTTGGAGAAAATCTTTCTACGGTGATCAGCATGCTTATGGTAAGCAGGCAGTGCGTTTCTACACAGAAACTAAAACCGTCACTGCTCGTTGGTTTGAAGATGATATCGATACCGGTGTGAACACAAGTATCAACCTTAAGTAATATTTTTAAGTGCTAAAGGCCTTGAGAGATATTGTTATAAATATCGTTCAAGGCCTTGTTTTGTATGACAATAAAATTCGCGAAGGTTAGCGGACTTCGCTAAATAGGGAGAGGCCAATGGATTTTGAACTTAACGAAGATCAGATCGCATTTTCCGATATGGCGCGAGCATTCGCTCAAAATGAGATGGAGCCCCATGCAGCAAAGTGGGATCAAGAACAAATTTTCCCCGTTGATGTTTTACAAAAAGCCGGTGAGCTAGGCTTTTGCGGTTTATATTCACCAGATGATGTCGGCGGTTTAGGTCTTGGTCGTCTTGATTCTAGTATTATCTTTGAACAACTCGCGATGGGTTGTACTTCTACGACCGCTTTTATCACTATTCATAATATGGCGACGTGGATGATTGCCGATTTCGGTAATGAAGAGACACGTCAGTTTTGGTGCCCTGATTTAACGGCAGGCCAAAAATTAGCATCATACTGCTTAACTGAGCCCAATGCGGGCTCTGATGCTGCTTCTCTAAAAACGACTGCACGTAAAGAGGGCGACGAGTACGTTCTTAACGGTAGCAAAATATTTATATCCGGTGCAGGTGCAACTGATGTATTGGTTGTGATGGCGCGCACAGGTGAGGATGGCCCTAAAGGCATTTCTGCTTTTGCTATTGATGCCAAAGCGGCGGGTATTACTTATGGTCGTAAAGAAGAAAAAATGGGTTGGAATAGCCAGCCTACACGACTGATTACTTTTGAAGACGCCAGAATTCCTGCCTCATGCTTGATGGGTAAAGAGGGCGACGGCTTTAAAATTGCCATGATGGGCTTGGACGGTGGGCGCATTAATATTGCAACGTGCTCAATCGGTACTGCTCAGGCTGCATTAAATCACGCCATTCAATATATGGGCGAGCGAAAGCAGTTTGGCCGTGCGCTTGAAAACTTCCAAGCGCTGCAGTTTAAAATCGCTAATATGAATACCGAATTAGTCGCTGCCCGCCAGATGGTGCGTCTTGCTGCGAGTAAGCTTGATCATAAACATCCCGACCGATCTACTTATTGTGCAATGGCGAAACGCTTTGCAACAGATGTTGGCTTTAACGTGTGCGATGAAGCGCTGCAGATTTTTGGTGGATATGGCTATATTAAAGAATATCCAATGGAGCGTTATGTTCGTGACAATCGTGTTCACCGTATTTTGGAAGGCACGAACGAAATAATGAACGTGATTATTGCTCGTCGTCTATTGCTAAAAGATGCGGCGGATATTCTGTAACGTGTTTTTGCTAAACAAGCTTAGCTAGCGACAATAACCTAGCCATTGCTCTTAATAAATTAGCTATAAAAGAGATTAGAGGTAAATGATCCAATGAGTGACAAACTACTAGTAGAAAAGCAGGGCCATATTGCAGTTATAACAATGAATAATCCGCCAGCAAATACGTGGACAGAAGCGACGTTAAAAGAGTTGGCAGTCATTGTTAAAGAGCTTAATGCTGATATGAATATATTCAGCATGGTACTTAAGAGTAGCAGTGAGAAGTTTTTCTCTGCAGGCGCAGATTTAAATCTTTTTGCTGACAGTGACCGTTCTGTTGCAAGAGACATGGCGCGTTACTTTGGTGAGGCATTTGAGACACTTTCTCAGTTTCGTGGTGTTTCAATCGCAGCGATGAATGGCTGGGCTATGGGCGGTGGTTTAGAAGTTGCTTTGGCGTGTGATATTCGTATAGCTGAAGAGCAGGTTCAGATGGCGTTACCTGAAGCTAAAGTAGGTTTGTTACCTTGTGCTGGTGGAACACAAAACCTCACCATGCTTGTAGGTGAAGGCTGGACTAAAAAAATGATTCTTTGTGGTGAGCGTGTTAAAGCGCCTAAAGCATTAGAAATTGGCTTGGTAGAAGAAGTAGTTCCTACAGGTGAGTCTGTTAACCGTGCTATGGAAATGGCAGAGCAGGTCGCTGAACAAAGTCCGATGGCTGTTGCTGCATGTAAACAGTTGATTCAGTCAAACCGTACTCGTGCGTGGGATCAAGGTTATATTCTTGAACGTGAATTGTTTGTTGACTTATTCCACTCTGAAGATCAAAAAGAAGGTGTGAATGCGTTTTTAGGCAAGCGTAAAGCAGAATGGAAAAACCGTTAAGAAGATGACCCCATAAAGGAGGGAAACGGATGAGCTGTGTACTTTTTACAGAACACCTGACGCAAGATGGCAAAAAAATTATTGAAATCGCCCTTAATGCAGAGAAATCTCTTAATGCGTTAACACTGGATATGATTGACCTGATTCAGCCTAAGTTAGATGCGTGCAAAGCAGATGATTCTGTTGTTGCCATTTTGCTTGATGGTATGGGTGAAAAAGCATTCTGTGCCGGTGGTGATGTGGTTAGTCTGTACAAATCTATGACGGGAGGCGGTGAGCCAGACTTCCCTGAAGAGTTTTTCACGCGAGAATATTTATTAGACTACACCATCCATACTTATCCTAAGCCAATTATCTGCTGGGGTAGCGGTATTGTGATGGGCGGTGGTATGGGCTTAATGAGTGGCTGTAGCCACCGTATCGTAACTGAAACAACGCACATGGCGATGCCAGAAGTGACGATCGGTTTGTATCCAGATGTTGGTGGTACATGGTTCTTGCATCGTACGCCTGGCCGTACAGGTCTCTTTCTTGGTCTTACTGGAAATAGAATGAATGCTGCCGATGCGTTATTTCTTAATTTAGCAGACCGCTTCTTGAAAACATCACAGCGTGGTGATGTCCTAGATCGTTTGTCACAAGAGGCGTGGGATGGCGACTTAAATGCAGTTGTTAACCGTGTATTACGTGATCTTGAAGATGATGCATGGGATATCCGCCAAGGAATTGAGTCGCCAGTGCGTACGCATTTTGACTTGATTCAAGACATTACCGACCAAGATACCGTTGAAGAGATCATAGAAACGCTGCTTGCTGTTGAGACTGATGACAAGTGGATGCAGCGCGCTCAAAAAGCTATCAGTCATGGTAGCCCTCTTGCTGTACATATGATTTATAAACAGCTGAAAAATACTGTTCAGATGTCATTGAAAGAAGTATTTGAATCCGAGTTAGTATTATCGGTTCAGTGTTGTCGTCATCGTGAATTCCCTGAAGGTGTTCGCGCACTGCTCGTAGATAAAGACGGCAAACCTAATTGGACATTCAGCTCTGTTAATGATGTTGATCCAGCCTTTCTAGATGAGTTGTTCGTTTCCCCGTGGGAAACTAATCCGCTGGCTAAGATGTGAGTTAATGTGCTCAATCAAGAATTTTTCTATTAAGAATAACGATAAGAACAAGGATTAAAAAATGGCTACGATAGGCTTTATTGGTTTAGGAAACATGGGCGGTCCAATGGCGATTAATCTCGTTAAGGCTGGCCACACGGTTAAAGCTTTTGATTTATCAGCTGAAGCTGTAGCAAAAGTTGTATCAGAAGGCGGCGTGTCCGCTCAATCTGCCAAGGATGCAGTCACAGATGCTGATTTTGTTGTGTCAATGTTACCAGCAGGCAAGCATGTTCAGGGTTTATTTGTTACAGGTGATGACCCTTTATTTGATCATGTTAAACAGGATGTACTGATCATTGATTCATCCACTATTGATGCTGCTACGGTTCATAATGTTGCTGCTGCTGCTGAAGCTCGCGGTATTGGCTTTATTGATGCGCCTGTATCGGGTGGTGTAGGTGGCGCAAAGGCTGGGACGTTAGCCTTTATGGTGGGTGCGAGCGAAGCTCAGTTTGCTAAGGCCAAACCTATTTTGGATGTTATGGGAAAAAATATTTTCCATGCAGGTGCTCATGGCGCAGGTCAGGTTGCTAAAGCCTGTAACAATATGCTGTTGGCTGTATTAATGACAGGTACTAGTGAAGCGCTCAATATGGGTGTGAAAAATGGTTTAGACCCCGCTGTTCTGTCTGAAATCATGAAGCAGAGTTCTGGTAACAACTGGGCATTACAGGTGTATAACCCGTTCCCAGGTGTTATGGAAAATGCCCCTGCTTCAAATGACTATCAAGGTGGTTTTCAGGTTGATCTGATGTTTAAAGACCTTGGTCTTGCGATGGAAATGAGCCAGCAAAGCGCTTCTCCAACGCCAATGGGCTCACAGGCCCGCGCTTTGTTTAACCTGCATAAGGTTAATGGTAACGGTGGTCTAGACTTCTCTAGCGTACTGAAGCTGTATCAAGATCAGTAATCTTTGATCTAAGTAATATCGAACAAGGGCACCTTAATTTAAATAGGGTGCCTGCTTCATAGCCTTTAATAAGAGCGCCTTCAATAAAAAAAGCATGAGGTCCTACGATGGGTTACACAGAAGAATATCGTCACGCGCTTGAGAATCCTGAGTCATATTGGGCAGAACAAGCGAAAGCAATAAGCTGGTACAAAGATCCTCAAACCATTATCCAAGAAACAGAACATGGTACTTTCTGTTGGTATCCGGATGGTGAGCTAAATAGCTGCTACTTAGCCGTTGATAAACAGGTTGAAGAAGGCCGCGGTGAGCAAGTTGCACTGTATTACGATTCACCCTCAACGCAAACCAAAGAAGCTATTACGTATAATGATTTGCAGAAGCGAGTCAGTAAGTTTGCCGGTGCAATGAAGGGCTTGGGAGTTGAGAAAGGCGATCGTGTTGTTATTTACATGCCTATGATTCCTGAAGCGGCGGTTGCTATGTTAGCTTGTGCCCGTTTAGGTGCGGTGCACTCTGTTGTGTTTGGTGGATTTGCAGCGAATGAGCTCGCCATTCGTATTGATGATGCAACACCTAAGCTTATTCTCACCGCTTCATGTGGTATCGAGTTTGACAAAAAAATTGCTTATAAGCCATTGGTTGATAAAGCAGTTGAGTTGGCCACGCATAAGCCTGCACATACTGTTGTTTGTCAAAGAGCTGTTTTAACGGCAGAAATGAACCCTGCTCGTGACCTTGATTGGCATGATTTTCAAAAAGATGCAGCGCCTGCCGACTGTGTTGCAGTGAAAGGCTCAGACCCGCTTTATGTGCTTTATACTTCTGGAACCACAGGGCAGCCAAAAGGTATCGTCAGAGACAATGGTGGGCATGCTGTCGCTTTACGTTATGCCTTTAATAACGTCTATGGCATGAAAGCCGGTGATGTTTGGTGGGGAGCTTCCGACATCGGTTGGGTCGTTGGGCATTCCTTTATTGTCTATGGTCCGTTAATGGGCGGTGGCTCAGCTATTTTCTACGAAGGTAAACCCATTCGCTCACCAGATGCGGGTGCTTTTTGGCGTGTAATTGAAGAGTACAAGGTTAACTCGATGTTCTGCGCTCCTACAGCGTATCGTGCTATCCGCAAAGAAGACCCTACGGGGGCGCTGTCAAAAGATTACGATCTAAGTAGCCTTCGTTGGGTATTTGTTGCAGGTGAAAAGCTAGATTCTTCAACGTACCAGTGGCTCAACGAATTACTGCAGGTTCCTGTGATTGATCACTGGTGGCAAACAGAAACGGGTTGGCCAATGACATCACCTATGATGGGCTGGGATAATCCTTCTGAAGCGCGTCTTGGCTCGACTAACAAGTCAATCCCTGGATATGATATCCGTGTTTTAGACGGTGATGGCGTTGAGATGGAATCAAATGAGACAGGTAATATCTGTGTCAAACTACCCTTGCCGCCCGGTGTTGCATGGAGTATATGGAATCAGCCGCAACGTTATAATGATTCCTATCTAGAAGCCTTCCCTGGTTACTATCACACTGGTGATGGTGGCTTTAAGGATGATGATGGTTATATTTACATCACAGGGCGTACTGATGATGTTATAAACGTTTCTGGGCATCGCTTATCGACAGGGGAGATGGAAGAGGTTGTTTCTGCTCATCCTGCAGTGGCGGAGTGTGCGGTTATTGGTGCAAATGATTCGCTTAAAGGGCAAGTACCGGTAGGTCTTATTGTCTTGAAAGCAGGCGAAGATATTGAAGAAGCGCAGCTTGAAAAAGAGCTCGTGGAACGCGTGCGTGGTGAAGTGGGTGCGTTGGCTTGCTTCAGAAAAGCCGTTGTCGTTGAGCGCTTGCCAAAAACTCGCTCAGGAAAAATCTTACGGGCAATACTCCGTAAAATTGCTGCCAATGAAACCTATAAGATGCCTTCTACGATTGATGATGAAACTATTTTGCCAGAGATTGAAGATATCTTGAAAGAAAGAGGCTTGGTGTAAGCTGAGTATGTTTTTTTCAACGTGAGCCTATTAGGCTTTGATGCTTAAGCAGGTAGTTAAAAGCGGCTCTCATATGAGAGCCGTTTTTTTTATGTATTATTGAAGATGAAATCATTAGTCTGGAAAGACAATTAGTCAGCCACTAGGTCGAGGCATGACGCGTCCACATCGGCATTAACATAAGCCATGCCCAGTTTATGTAAGTATTCCAAACGGT
>NZ_JADGEV010000080.1 GCF_016744175.1 Neptunomonas sp.
TCAACCTGCCCTTCCTGTCAGCATAAAATAAGATGGTACGAAAACATCCCTGTTTTAAGTTACTTAATGTTAGGCGGCAAATGCTCTTCATGTAAAATCCATATATCACTTCGTTACCCACTCATTGAATTGTTAACGGCGGCACTCAGCGTTGTTGCTGTTTATCAGTTTGGGTTTAATTATTACGGCATGGCAGCGGTATTCTTCACATGGTGCCTAATTTCGTTAACATTTATTGATATTGACCACCACCTTTTACCCGACAGAATAACGCTACCGCTGCTGTGGGCCGGTCTATTAATAAATACACAGAATAGCTTCGCTTCTTTAGAATCCGCTGTTTGGGGCGCCGTGCTTGGCTACTTAATTCTCTGGTCTATATATTGGGCATTTAAATTGCTAACGGGCAAGGAAGGCATGGGCTATGGCGATTTCAAACTACTTGCCGCATTAGGCGCATGGTGTGGGGCTGCCTCTTTGCCGCTGATTATTCTTTTATCATCAGTCGCTGGAGTTATTCTGGCAGTAGCTCTTATGCTGTTTAAACGACACGAAGCACAAAACCCTCTTCCTTTTGGTCCATACCTTGCCATTGCAGGCTGGGTAGCGCTATTCTGGGGCGACCAAATAATAGCAGCGTATCTTTTCTTTCTATAAAACCCGGTTTTAAGACGAGTTTAGTCAGACCCATTATCAGGTTTGTAATTATGCTAGTAGTAGGATTAACAGGTGGTATTGGCAGTGGCAAAAGTGCGGCTTCTGCTCAGTTTGAGTTATTGGGCAAGCCCATTATTGATGCCGATGTCGTTGCTCGCGAAGTAGTAGAACCCGGTGAATTAGCCTTGGTTAAAATAGAGGAAAAATTCGGCGCTACAATACTTGCTGAAAACGGCACACTGGATCGCGCTAACTTGAGAAAGGCTGTATTCTCAGATATCAAATCGAGAGAGTGGTTAGAGCAACTGCTGCACCCAATTATTCGCACCCGTATCATGGAAAAAATCGAAAGCTATCATGGCAGAACACCCTATCTTATATTAGCCTCCCCTCTTTTACTGGAAACAGATCAACATAAGATGGTGGATCACATCATTGTAATGGATGTACCAGAAAGCTTACAGATTCAACGAGTTGCCTCGCGTGATAATAATGATGTAGAACAGATAAAACGCATTATGGAAGCCCAACTCAGCCGAGATGCCAGACTTGACCTTGCAGACACTGTACTAGATAACAGCACGACATTAGAGCACTTAAAAAACCAAATAAAGCTTATCGACATAAAGTTACTTGAGCTAGCTACTAACGAGTACCGCACATGAAGAAAATTAAATGCCCTCAATGCTCTGGTCCATCGCTATGGGATGAAAGCAATGAATCACGTCCGTTCTGCAGTAGTCGCTGCAAACTTATTGACCTAGGCGCATGGGCAAGTGAAGAGTATAACATTCCAGCATCGCCTTCGGTTGATGATTATGATGACCAACCCAGCCTTGATGGGGGAATTACAGGCTCGCCATTTACAAGTACCATGCACTAATAGCAGCTATGCCTTGCGCTCCGATGTTTTGAGCTTGTGATAAATCGTTACTGTTCATTCCACCCAGCAAATACACAGGTAACGCTGCTTGTGAAATCATGCTTGCAGCAACATCCCAACCTAGAGCGGGTGCCCCCGGATGGCTATGAGTCGGCTTAATAGGCGATAAAGTAACATAATCGCATTTCAATGATACAGCCTTATTTAACTCCTCTTGCGTATGACACGAAGCACCTAAAAAACGCCCCTTAAATTCTTCTCTACAAGACAAGGCCATAAGTCGGTCAGATGTTAGATGTACAGAGTTTGCCCCCAAGTTGTTAGCAAGACCTACTGAGCAATTTAGGGTAAGTCTCTTGCTATGTAATGTTGAATCATTTTGTAAGCGCGTTACCCATTTGCAGAAATCTTCTTCACTAAGTTGCTTTTGCCTAAACAAGATCCAATCAATAGAATGTTTAATAACTGTATTATTCAGGCTTTGTAAGCACTCAGATAAGGAATTATAAGCCGGTGTCACAAAAATTTTTTTTGATAGTAAAGCAGCATTGAGAATTGGCTGGTTGGCTGCAGGAAAAGAGTAAGTGTCTAGCTGTTCAATGGGTACCCAACGAGTCTCTTGCCCTTCTTTTCCCCAGGCTTTTCCAGAAAAGTTAGTGATACGAAACACATCTAAAAATACTGATTTATCAGGGTAATGGTAAGGAATCTGTATTAAAGGCTCACTTGTTACAACCTTAATATCTACCTCTTCATCCAGCTCTCTAAACAGTGCTGACTGTGGAGATTCTCCTTCCTCGACCTTACCTCCAGGAAACTCCCACAATCCACCCTGATGTTTATCATCAGGGCGCTTTGCCAAGAGAATATTCCCTAAACCATCTTCAATTACAGCAGCGGCTACATGGATGAGTTTCTTATTCACGTAAAATTGCACTCCATTTTTTGCCGCTACCTTATTATTTTTTGTGGTATTAGCTACGATAGTCAGCATTAATAGTCACGTAGTCATGTGAAAGATCTGTAGTCCAAACCGTCTCACTGACAACACCACGGTTTAAAACAATCTTAATTAGGATATTCTCCTGACTCATAACTTTTTTACCCGCTTCTTCTGTATAACTATCTGCACGACCACCTTTTTCAACAATGCACACGTCATCCAAGTAAATCTGTAACTCATTCACCTGTAAATGTTCAACACCAGCACGACCAACCGCAGCCAAAATACGTCCCCAGTTAGGGTCACTGGCAAAGAGGGCTGTCTTAACAAGCGGGGAGTGGGCAACCGTATACGCTGTTGCTAGTGCTTCTTGATGAGTAGCGGCTTGCTCAACGCGAATAGTCACTAGTTTTGTAGCACCTTCACCATCCTTAACGATGGCCAAAGACAGTTCAAGCATTACCTGATGCAGCGCATCCTTGAACAAACGAAGAAGCGCTTCATTATCCTCTGTAACTACGGCTCCAGACTGACCTGTAGCTATTAACATACACGAGTCATTTGTTGAGGTGTCGCCATCTACCGTTATACGATTAAACGTTAAATCAGCAGCCTCAACAAGCAACGCTTGTAATAGCTCAGTTTTAACAGCAGCATCCGTTGCAACAAAACCTAACATGGTTGCCATATTAGGCATAATCATGCCAGAACCTTTCGATATCCCGGTAAGGGTGATCGTTTCGCCATCATGTACAAATTGGACACAAGCCCCTTTAGGTCGTGTATCAGTCGTTAGAATACCCTCAGCAGCTTCTGCCCAGTGGTTCTTATCGAGATTACCCAAAGCGTCGGGGAATACACTTGTAATTTTTTCAACAGGAAGCGGTTCGCCAATAACGCCTGTCGAGAAAGGCATAATATCAACCTGCTTAACATTCGCCACATCTGCTAATGCGCTACAACACTCATAGGCATCACTTAAACCTTTTTCACCCGTGCCCGCATTTGCATTACCCGTATTAACTAACAGGAACCGGTTTTTACCTTGGTTTAAGTGCTCTTTAGATACGATAACAGGGGCTGCACAAAATGCATTCTGGGTAAACACGCCAGCTAAAGTAGATTTTTTAGCCATTTCAATTACGACTACATCCTTGCGCCCAGGTGTTTTGACGCCAGCAGAGGCCACACCTAAACGCACACCGTTTACCGGATGAAGAACAGGTAGTATTGCGGGTCCGATTGCCATTTTGTTTTCCTCTTTAAACATAAAGAAAGCAGCCAAGGCTGCTTTCTTTTATCAAATATAATAATAAAATATTTTAATTGAGCTGCCCATGGCACTGTTTGTACTTTTTACCGGAACCACAAGGACAAGGCTCATTACGTCCTACTTTGCGTTCATCTCGCACAAATGTGTCAGGTGTAAGTTGTGATTCATCATTGGCATCCTCATTTTCCGATGACTCTTCAGAAAATCCAGAATTACTCTGATGCTCAAAATTCATCTGCTGTTGAGCTAACTGCTCTCGACGCTGCTGTTCAATAACTTCTGTTTCTTCAGGCATTTGAACTTGCACATGGCTCAACACTTTCACAACATCACGTTTGATGTTCTCTAACAACTCTTGAAACAGTGAGAACGATTCACGTTTATACTCTTGCTTAGGATTTTTCTGAGCATAGCCACGTAAGTGAATACCTTGGCGTAAATGATCCATTGTCTGTAAGTGCTCTTTCCATAACGTATCAAGCACTTGAAGCATTACCTGCTTCTCAAATAGACGAATGCCTTCTTCGCCTGCAATAGATTCTTTTGCTTCGTATGCGCCTGCAACTTCTGCTTGAATTTTCTCTCTTAACGTATCCTCATGCAGCGTAGTATCATCATCAAGCCACTGCTGAACAGGCATAGTCAGCGCAAACTCAGCTTCCAACGCCCGTTCAAGGCTTGGAATATCCCACTGCTCAGCCAAACTCTGCGGAGGAATATGATTACTCACTGAGTTATCGACAACTTCTTCGCGGATCGCTTGGACAGTCTCGGATATATTATCAGAAGCCATTAACTCGTTACGCTGGTTATACACAACCGTACGTTGATCGTTAGCAACATCATCGTATTCCAACAATGATTTGCGAATATCGTAGTTACGACCTTCAACTTTACGCTGAGCTTTCTCAATCGCATTTGAAACCATTTTATGTTCAATGGCTTCACCTTTCTCCATCCCTAATGCTTGCATAAAGCCACGTACACGGTCTGATGCAAAAATACGCATTAAGTCATCTTCTAGTGATAAGAAGAAACGTGAAGAGCCTGGATCTCCCTGTCGACCCGAACGACCACGCAACTGATTATCGATACGACGTGATTCATGTCGCTCTGTACCAATAATGTGCAAACCGCCTGCAGCCAATACTTGCTCGTGACGCTTTTCCCAATCAGCTTTAGCTAATTCAATCTCGGCATCAGTTGGGTTGTCTAAGTTTTCTAACTCTAACTCTAACTTACCACCCAGTTTAATATCAGTACCACGCCCAGCCATGTTGGTGGCAATAGTAACGGCTCCCGGACTACCCGCTTCCGCAATTATGGTCGCTTCGCGTTCATGGTTCTTAGCATTGAGTACGTTGTGCTCTACTTTAGCTTTATTAAGATAGTTAGAGATCAGCTCTGATGACTCAACAGAAGCAGTACCCACTAAAACTGGTTGACCACGCTCGCGACAGTCGGCTATTTCTTTAATAATCGCGTCATATTTTTCTTCCATTGTTAGAAAAATAATGTCGTTGGAATCTATACGTGCAACATCACGGTTGGTTGGTATGACAAGAACATCTAATCCATAAATCTGGTTTAATTCAAATGCCTCTGTATCTGCGGTTCCAGTCATCCCCGCCAATTTATCGTATAGGCGGAAGTAATTCTGAAATGTTGTTGACGCAAGTGTTTGGCTTTCTAATTGAATAGATACACCCTCTTTTGCTTCAACAGCCTGATGCAACCCTTCAGACCAGCGACGCCCAGGCATAATACGCCCAGTGTGCTCATCCACAATAACAACCTGATCTTCCTGAATTATGTAATCTTTATCACGAATAAATAAATTATGTGCACGAAGTGCCGCCAAGACATGATGCAGGCGATTTAGGTTATGAGGTGCATATAGGCTTTCACCTTCTTCAAGAATACCTTCTTTAGTAAGAAGCTCTTCTATGATTTGGTGTCCAGCTTCCGTTAGCTCTACCGTGCGATTCTTCTCATCGACAACAAAATGTTCATTAATTACTTGCTCTGTATCTTTAGGATCAATTTCACCATCAAAGCGAAGCAAATTAGGAATAAGAAGATTTACCTTATGATACATCTCAGAACTATCTTCGGCAGGCCCTGAAATAATCAAAGGAGTACGTGCTTCATCAATAAGAATTGAATCTACTTCATCGACAACGGCGTAATGAAAGTCTCTCTGTACTTTATCCTCCAGACTAAAGGCCATATTGTCACGTAGATAATCAAATCCGAACTCGTTATTAGTACCGTAAGTGATATCAGACGCATAAGCAGCTCGCTTAACTTCAGGGTCTTGGCGAGATAAAACAACACCAACGCTTAATCCCAAAGCTTCGTACAAAGGACGCATCCACTCAGCATCACGACTTGCAAGATAATCATTTACCGTTACGAGGTGGACCCCTTTTCCCTCAAGCGCATTGAGGTAAACGGCTAACGTCGCTACCAGTGTTTTACCTTCACCCGTACGCATCTCAGCCACATTACCTTCATGTAATGTGATCCCACCAATTAACTGCACATCAAAGTGTCGCAGCTCCATAGAGCGTTTAGATGCCTCACGTACTAATGCAAATGCTTCAGGAAGAATTGCTTCCAATGAAGTACCACTCGCTACCTGTTTCTTAAAATCTTCTGTTTTTGCAATGATTTCTGCATCAGATAGTTTTTCGATCTCTTCTTCAAACGCATTGATCAGCTTAACTAGCTTCCCCATACGCTTTAACTCTCGATCGTTCTTATTACCAAAAACTTTTTTAAACAATGAGGTCAGCATATATTGATTATCTTTCCGTAAGTCCCCGCAGCCGAGAGCGACAGGGCTTTTATGATTAAGGTAAATAACAAAATGAATATCTTTTCTATTAGGGTTGAAATGCAAATTTCAACCTTTTTACTAATAAACTTATAACCAATATCTATTTATATTAAAAAGCCGGGCTATAGCCCGGCATTCAAATAATCTAATAGTTTAATCAGCCAAAACTGGCTTTTGATAAGAGATTGGCGCTTTTTGATCATGATCTTCAAACGTCACCACTTCCCAAGCATCATTTGTTTCTAGCAGCTTATTCAACAATAAATTATTGAGGGAGTGACCTGATTTATAGCCAATGAACTCACCTATCAAGCTTTTCCCTAATAAATATAAATCACCGACTGCATCAAGCACCTTATGTTTCACAAACTCATCGTCATATCGCAAACCATCATCATTTAAAATACGATAGTCATCAACAACGATGGCGTTTTCCAAACTACCCCCAAGCGCTAGGTTTTGTGAACGCAAATATTCGAAGTCACGCATAAAACCAAAGGTTCTTGCACGGCTGACTTCTTTTACAAACGAGGTGCTGGAAAAATCTAATGTTGTTTCTTTATTTCTACCTTCAAAAGCAGGATGTTCAAACTCAATACAAAAACCTACTTTAAAGCCTTCAAAAGGACGAAATGTTGCAGACTTTCCGTCTGCACTGACTGTAATTTCTTTTTTGATACGAATAAATTGCTTAGGCGCTTCTTGCTCATCAATTCCCGCTGACTGAATCAAAAAGACAAACGGTGCTGCGCTACCATCCATGATAGGCACTTCTTCTGAGCTCAGTTCAATAACAACGTTATCAATCCCTAAACCCGCTAAAGCCGACAACAAATGCTCAACTGTGGCCACACGAACGCCATCTTTTCCTAGGTTCGTAGACAATGTGGTATCAACAACGTTTTCAGTACATGCAGCGATATCGATGACAGGTTCGATATCAGTACGCCGAAAAACAATACCGGTATTCACAGTAGCTGGCTTGAGTGTTAAATACACTTTTTGTCCGGTATGCAGACCAATTCCGGTAGCCTTAATACTGTTCTTCAGGGTTCGTTGTCTGATCATGCGTCCGCCAAATTTTTAATTGTCTAAATAACCTGAAATAGTAACAAAATAGCGCCAAAGCGGCAACATGGCCTTTAACGCTAAACCACTTTAGTCAGCTTGTCTTCGAATGTAAGTAGGGATATCTAACATATCCACATCCTTTTGCTTATCAGACGATAACGCTTGCTTTGTAGCTGGCTCAAGCAACGCTTCTTGTTTTTGTCGACGCAACACAGTCGGCAGCTCAATCTGAGTAGTGCTCACTGAGCTATTACTACTTCTGTTAGTTGATGCAACAACCTTTACCGGCTCTTCTACTCGTTTATCAAAACCCGTTGCTACCACCGTCACTTTAATGTCGTCTTTCATTTCTGGGTCAATGACAGTTCCGACTACAATTGTCGCATCATCTGAAGCGTATTCTTCGACAATATTTCCGACTTCAGTAAACTCACCCAAACTTAGATCCAGTCCAGCAGTGATATTTACCAAAATTCCACTCGCGCCCTTCAGGTCTACATCTTCTAACAAAGGACTATTTATAGCGGCTTCCGCTGCAACAGTCGCGCGGTCTTCTCCTTTAGCAGAACCCGTACCCATCATTGCCATGCCCATTTCAGACATCACCGTGCGCACATCTGCAAAATCGACATTGATCATACCCGGACGAGTAATAAGGTCAGCAATACCCTGTACGGCGCCACGCAATACATCATTGGCTGTATTAAATGCATTGATCAGGCTGCAATTTCTACCTAGCACTTTCATCAACTTTTCATTAGGAATAATAATAAGAGAATCAACGTTTTCACGTAGTTCCGTAATTCCCTCATCAGCCAACTTCATGCGTTTACGACCTTCAAATGGAAAAGGCTTTGTCACGACAGCGACTGTTAAGATACCAAGCTCTCTTGCAACTTCAGCAACGATTGGAGCAGCACCTGTTCCTGTGCCTCCTCCCATACCCGCTGTAATGAAAACCATATCAGCACCATCAAGCAGCTCAGCGACATGCTCTCTATCTTCAACCGCAGCCAAACGCCCAATTTCCGGATCTGCACCGGCTCCCAACCCTTTTGTTGTCGTGCTTCCTAGTTGCAACAACTCTTTAGCGGACATCTTAGCAAGAGCCTGAGCGTCTGTGTTGACACACATAAACTCAACACCTTCAAGTTCAGTTTGCACCATATGCTCAACGGCATTCCCGCCACCACCGCCGACACCGATTACTTTAATTACGGCATTTTGTGGAACACTATCTAATAATTCAAACATTTCATTCTCCTGTCGAGTTCCATGCAATTATTGCAACTCGGCGCTATTAACCAGCCACACCTTAAAGTGTGGGGGTCTAATAAATTAAAAATTTCCTTTCAACCAGTCTTTAGCCCGTGTCAATAAACCCGGACCTTCTCTCACTGGTTTTACATTGTCTTGTACTTCTCGTTTATTACCTGCCAGT
>NZ_JADGEV010000097.1 GCF_016744175.1 Neptunomonas sp.
AATTTAATATTATCGGGACGATAAGCGTTCTGCTTATGCCCTGTCAGCGTGTTAGCGCCTTTAAGGAATACTAGCGGCTCTTTTGGTGGCTCAAATGCCAACTCACGAGCGTGATCGGCATAGTTCAAACCTAACGCAAAAATAGTCCCGGGTTCTTTGATTGGGCTTAACCATGTCACATCTACTTCGTTGATCAACTGACCATCAGCTTTAGATTTGAGCTGGACCGTCGTTGCAAAAGAGTCTTCTATTGTTATGTCTAGTTCTTGGCCGTTAAGCGGCCCTGCACCGGTAAATAGTACGCGTGCGTGTTTCATCGTTCTCTCCCTTTAAGCTCGGCCGGCAACGTTATTTAATTCGATCACACCTGCAATCGCAGAGCTTACTTTGTCGCCTTGTTTGATTGGCGCACGCTGGCCCGGAAAGCCAACAGCGATCACATCGCCCGGTTGCAACGTCATGATGTAAGAGATAGTAGAGATAAGTTCTGCAACACTGCGTACCATCTTAGATACAGGCATTTCACTAACAGTCTCGCCATTAACTTGAGTTACAACCGTCAGGATTTGTGGGTTACCCACATAAGATGCTGGCACAACAACAGAGCCAATCGGAGCACTGCCATCAAGACATTTACCTTTAATATCTGGGCGATAGTACGTAAGCTCTGGCAAGGAGAAGTCATGAACAAGAGAGTAACCGCTTATATAGTTCAGCGCTTCTTCTTGGTTTACGCGGCAACATTCTTCACCAAAAACAACCGCCAACGATGCACCTACAACCATGCTGTCAACGGCTTCACCTTCGTTTACTGCCCATTCGACAGTCGCGCCTTCTGTGCTCCAAGTGTTGTGAGGCTTAAAGTACAGTACGGGTTGCGTTGGCGCACTCTTATAAGGTGCTTCATTAAATTCAGCCTGCATCGCTTCGAACTGACTCGCATCGTTCAGTGCAACACACACCAACTTACCTTTAACGATTGGATTGTTTGTCATGATTTAAAACCTATAAAAATAATCTGTAAAATACTGTTAGTAACCGCTAGATTGATTATTAGCTGGCGGACTATCCTCAGAAGAAGCCTCAGAATAAGCGCCCGTCTTAACGCTTTCAGCTAACTGCTTTGCAGCATTACCTAGCAACAGGGTATCCACTCCAATGCCAACAAATTTAGCGCCCTTCTCTACATAGTGATGAGCTTTGGCTGGATTGATACACAACAGACCACCCGCTTTGCCTGCATCATTGATAATCTGTAAACAATGCTCGATAGCGGCAACCACTTCTGGATGATCAGGGTTGCCGATATGCCCCATTGAAGCTGATAGATCAGAAGGCCCGATAAAAACGGCATCGACACCCTCAACCGCAGCAATCTCTTTCAAGTTTTTCATCGCGGTGACGGTTTCTACCTGAACAATGAGGCAGATCTCATCATTGGCTTTTTGAAGGTAGCCGGGAACACGGTTCCAGTTAGCTGCCCGCGCTAAAGAACTCCCTAAACCACGAATACCTTGTGGCGGATATTTCACTGCTTTAACCAACTCTTTGGCTTGTTCAGCGGTATCACACATAGGAATAAGTAACGTTTGCGCACCGATATCCAACAGCCGTTTTAGTAACGCTGTACGGCCCTCTTCAGGACGAACAATGGCCGGCACACCATAAGGCGCGATCGCTTGAAGGTGACGCATGATTGAATCCAGCTCAAAAGGTGCATGCTCACTGTCGATCAGCAACCAATCAAAGCCAGAGCCTGCCACTATCTCTGCACACGATGCATCCGGCAGACCCAACCACAAGCCCCACTGCGTTTGATCACCCTGTATTGCTTTCTTAAATTTATTTACTGGAAGCTTCATCGCGCTCATCTCTATCTATGTTGGCCAATCAGTGCACTACTGCTTTAAACGAAATTCACTGAGATACCGCCCAATGGACCGTAATCTGCATGAATCGTATCTCCTGCTTTTACGGGGATCGGGCGAGTAAAAGAACCTGCCAATACAACCTGACCAGGCTCCAGTGCCACGCCATGTGGGGCGAAGCGTTTACATACCCAACAGATACCATTCGCAGGGTGGCCCAATACGCCAGCCGCAATACCTGTCTCTTCAATTTGGCCATTCAAATACAATAAAGCACCCGCCCAACGCAGATCGATATCCATAGGTTT
>NZ_JADGEV010000025.1:0-13479 GCF_016744175.1 Neptunomonas sp.
CTCTGCTTAAGCATCCAAACCTATTCACTCAGCTCTGCTTAAGTGCATCTACAATTTTCTTGCATGCCGTACCATCACCGTAAGGGTTTATGGCTCTTGCCATGGAGTCATATTTTTCTTGTGATTCCATTAACTCGACCACACCCGCTACGATTCTTTCATAGTCGGTACCTACCAGCTCTACCGTGCCAGCATCAACTGCTTCAGGGCGCTCGGTATTATCTCGCATCACCAACACCGGTTTACCAAGAGATGGCGCCTCTTCTTGAATACCACCCGAGTCGGTCAGAATTAGGTAACTACGATTCATTAGATAAACAAAGGGTAGGTAATCTTGCGGGTCTATAAGGTAAATATTATCCACGCCCTTCAAAAGCCGATTAACAGGCTCTTGTACGTTAGGATTTAAGTGTACCGGGTACACAATTTGTGATTCCGGGTATCGTTTGGCGATATCTGCTAATGCTTCGCAAATACGCTCAAAGCCGCCACCAAAAGACTCACGGCGATGCCCTGTTACTAATATGAGTTTTTTACTCTCATCAAGGAAAGGAAAGCGCGATGATAACGTTGATTCAAGCGAGCTATCTGTGGCGATTTTATCAACCACCCAATGCAAGGCATCTATCACCGTATTACCGGTTATGGAGAGATACTCTGCCGGTACTTTTTCATCAAGCAAATTTTGATACGATAACTGTGTCGGCGCAAAATGCCACTTAGTCAGCGTTGCGGTTAGCTTTCTATTGGCTTCTTCTGGCCATGGTGAGTATATGTTGCCGGTTCTTAACCCTGCTTCTACATGCCCAACAGGTATCTGCTCGTAAAATGCAGCCAAGGCCGTAGAAAAGGTGGTACTGGTGTCACCATGTACTAATACAACATCAGGCTTAAATTCACGCAGTACTTCGCGTATACCCAACAAAATACGAGTAGTCACATCAAAAAGATCTTGGCCAGGCTTCATTATGTTTAAGTCATAATCAGGCTTTATTTCGAAAAGCTCCAATACCTGATCTAACATTTCACGATGCTGAGCCGTTACACACACGCGGCTATCTATCTGATCGCCTGACTCCTGTGCCAACGCTTTTACCAAAGGCGCCATTTTAATCGCTTCGGGACGTGTGCCGAAAACCGTCAATATCTTTTTCATAGTATCCATACGCAGTCATATTTAATGCCGTTAAACTAACTTTTTACGCTAAATGTTGCAAGGCACAACACCCAAGATACGTACTACAAGCCAAAAAAAACGGGGTTCCTTTCGGAACCCCGTAAGCTAAGCCAAGGGACTTGCTAAAACATTACATGGCATCACAACATCAAACGACGGATGTCAGTCAGCAAGCTATTTAGATAAGTAAGGAAACGGCCGGCATCGCTGCCATTTATTGCACGGTGATCGTACGACAAACACAGTGGCAACATCATGCGCGGCTCAAATTCTTTACCGTTCCAACGGGGTTTAATATCTGCTTTCGAAACACCCAGAATCCCTACTTCAGGCGCGTTAACGATTGGCGTAAAACCAGTACCGCCAATACCACCTAAACTAGAAATTGTGAAGCATGCACCTTGCATTTCATTTGGCTTGAGCTTGCGATTTTTTGCTTTACCCGCCAATTCGTTTGCTTCCAAAGACAACTCGTAAATTGATTTTTTATCCGCATCTTTGATCACAGGCACCATCAAGCCGTTAGGCGTATCAACAGCCAGACCGATGTTGATGTATTTTTTGTAGACGATGTGTTCACCGTCTGCATCCAGTGATGCATTGAATTTTGGATTTTCAGCCAAGGCTTTGGCAACCGCTTTGATCATGAAAGGAAGCGGCGTTAATTTAACACCTGATTTTAACGCTTCTTCTTTCATACCTTTACGGAATGCTTCTAGCTCGGTGATGTCAGCATCATCAAACTGAGTCACATGCGGGATATTCAACCAGCAGCGAGACATATTTGCAGCGGTTAGCTTACCGATTTTAGTCAGCTTAACTTTTTCGATTTCACCAAACTTACTGAAATCAACAGCAGGAATAGCCGGTATACCCGAACCACCCGTTACCGCTGCTGCAGCCGGTTTTTCTTTGAGCTGCTTGAGTGAGCTTTTCACGTAGGCTTGCACGTCTTCTTTAAGAACACGTCCATTACGCCCGGTGCCTTTTACTTCGCTCAAATCAACACCGTACTCACGTGCGGTTGCACGTACTGCAGGCCCAGCATTTACTTTTCGGTTTTTCTTCTCAAGCGCCGCTTGATTAGCAACCGGAGCCGCAGCAGTAGGTGCTGGCGCCGGCGCTGAGGCCGCTAAAGGAGCAGGTGCCGAAGCAGCAACAGGAGCAGGAGCCGCAGCACTTCCGGCTACTTCAAGAACAATAAGCACATCGCCTTCGTTACAGGTACTGCCTTCGGTAATCTTAACTTCTTTTACCGTGCCGCCTTTAGGCGCCGGTACTTCCATTGATGCTTTATCAGTTTCTAATGCAATTAGGCTATCGCCTTCTGCAATTACATCACCCACTTTCACCATGACTTCGATAACATCGACGTCGGTAGCACCGCTTAAATCAGGTACCAACACATCTTCTGCACCACCAGCAACGGGTGCTGCAGGCGCGGCAACTGGCGCAGGTGAAGCAGCAGGCGCAGCTACAGCAGACTGAGCAACCGGTGCAGCAGCACTGCCACCTACTTCTAGCAGTATTAATAAATCACCTTCGCTGCACGTACCACCTTCAGCAATTTTTACTTCAACAACTTTACCGCCCATGGGAGCAGGCACTTCCATTGAAGCTTTGTCCGTTTCTAGCGCGATAATACTATCGCCCTCTTCGATCACGTCACCTGGCTTAACCATGACTTCGATAACATCTACATCGGCTGCGCCACTCAAGTCTGGTACTAAAACCTGCTCGATTGATGTAGCTGTAGGTGCCGCGACAGCAGCTGGTGCAGGTGCTGCGGCAACCGGAGCCGTTTCAACTGGAGCAGCTACAGGAGCAGCAACTTCAGCAGCACCTGTGTTTAATGTTAAAATAACGTCACCTTCGTTGCAGGTATCGCCTTCTTTAACGGTTACTTCTACAACCGTACCGGCTTGATCTGCTGGCACTTCCATTGATGCTTTATCTGTCTCAAGTGCAATCAGGCTATCGCCTTCAGCGACTACGTCACCCGGCTTCACCAATACTTCGATTACATCAACGTCTTCTGCGCCGCTTAAGTCTGGAACTGTAATTGTGATTGTGCTCACGATAATGTCCTCTGTTCGTTTTTCGCCATTGCGTTCAATTCAATTTGTAAAATCAGCAGGCCCGAGCACACGCCCGGGCATTTATCAGGACTTATACAGTCCACGGCGCTGGTTTTTCTGAGTTGAGATTGAATTTCTGCATGGCTTTAGCGACGACTGAAGCTTCTACCTTGCCATCTTCTTGTAGTGCTTTTAGCGCTGCAACGACTACGTAATAACGATTAACTTCGAAGAATTCACGTAGTTTTGCACGTGTATCAGAGCGACCGTAACCATCAGTACCCAACACTTTATAACGCGCAGGAATGTACTCACGAAGCTGATCAGCATACAAACGAATGTAATCTGTTGCTGCAATCACAGGCCCCTGACGGTCTTTCAGACACTCAGTAACGTAAGCCACTTGTGGCTCTGCTTCTGGGTGCAACATGTTATAACGCTCAACACCCTGCGCATCACGACGCAATTCGTTGATAGATGTTGTGCTCCATACGTCAGATTCGATACCGTACTCTTCACGCAAGATCACACCAGCTTCTTCAACTTCACGCAAGATAGTACCGCAACCCATCAACTGTACTTTTAGCTCGGCGTTTTTACCTTCTTTGAGCATGTACATACCTTTAATGATGCCTTCTTCAGCGCCAGTAGGCATCTCAGGGTGTGAATAGTTTTCGTTCATGGTAGTGATGTAGTAGAAGCGATTTTCGCCTTCGTGATACATACGACGAATACCGTCCTGAATGATCACTGTTAACTCGTAACCATACGTAGGGTCATACGATACGCAGTTAGGAATCATCTGTGCCATCAAGTGACTGTGGCCATCCTGATGCTGTAAACCTTCACCGTTCAAGGTTGTACGGCCTGCCGTGGCACCGATCAAGAACCCACGTGCCTGCATATCACCGGCTGCCCAGATCAAGTCCATCACACGCTGGAAACCAAACATCGAATAGAAGATGTAGAACGGAATCATCGGGCAGTTGTTGTTTGCGTAGGATGTTGCACAGGCAATCCACGCAGACGTTGCACCGGCTTCGTTAATACCCTCTTCAAGAATCTGGCCTGTTTTAGATTCTTTGTAGAACATGATCTGGTCGCTATCATGCGGTACATAACGCTGGCCTTCCGAGGTATAAATACCTAACTGACGGAACATACCTTCCATACCGAAAGTACGTGCTTCGTCCGGAATAATAGGAACGATGCGCTCACCGATATTTTTATCTTTTACCAGTGTATTCAATACACGGTTCAATGACATTTGCGTTGAGAGCTCACGTTCTCCACTTCCTTTAAGGTTATTAGAGAAAGCTTCTAGTGGCGGCGTTTCAAGCTGCTGAACTTCGTTGCGACGTACGGGATAGAAACCACCCAATTTTTTACGGCGCTCTAGCATGTACTTCATTTCTGGTGATTCAGCTGAAGGACGGTAGTAAGGCACCTCTTTCAACTGTTCATCATTCAATGGAATAGAGAAACGATCACGGAAGTCTTTAAGATCTTCTATCGCCACTTTCTTCATTGAGTGAGTATCGTTTTTCGCTTCGCCAGATTTACCTGTACCGTAACCTTTAACTGTTTGCGCTAGGATTACGGTAGGACGACCTGTGCTGTTCGTTGCCTGCTGATAAGCGGCATATACTTTATACGGATCATGACCACCACGGTTAAGATTCATGATCTCGTCATCAGACATATCCTTAACCATTTCTAATAGTTCAGGATATTTTCCGAAGAAGTGCTCACGCGTGTATGCGCCGCCGTTGGCTTTAAAGTTTTGCAATTCACCATCGCAAACCTCATCCATACGTTTTTGCAATAAACCGTGCTCATCTTTTTCAAATAGTGGATCCCAATGACGGCCCCACAAGCACTTAATAACGTTCCAACCCGCACCGCGAAATACACCTTCGAGCTCTTGAACAATTTTTCCGTTACCACGAACAGGCCCATCTAGGCGCTGTAGGTTACAGTTGATGACGAATACGAGATTCTCTAGCTGTTCACGGCCCGCCAGTGCAATTGCACCCAAAGATTCTGGCTCATCACACTCACCATCACCCAAGAACGCCCACACTTTACGGTCGCCACGGTTAATGAGGCTACGCGCAGAGAGATAACGCATCACATGCGCTTGGTATATCGCTTGAATAGGGCCAAGGCCCATTGATACGGTTGGGAACTGCCAAAAATCAGGCATTAACCACGGATGCGGATAAGAAGAAAGACCATGTCCATCCACTTCACGACGGAAGTTATCAAGCTGATCTTCCGTTAAACGGCCTTCAAGATAAGCACGTGCATAAATACCCGGGGATATATGTCCCTGGAAAAACACCATATCTGAATCTTGCTCGCCTTCGTTACCGCGGAAAAAGTAGTTAAAACCAATGTCGTACAATGTTGCAGAAGAAGAAAAACTAGAAATATGGCCACCAAGGCCATCTTTGTTATCATTCGCTCGCATAACCATCGCCATTGCATTCCAACGAATGAATGAACGGATGCGGCGTTCCATAAACAAATCGCCCGGCATGCGGACTTCATCTTTAGAAGAGATGGTATTACGGTAAGGTGTAGTAACAGAACCTATACTATCAACACCCATATCAGACGCTTTACGCCCTAGTTGTGCTAATAAAAACCGAGCACGCTCATCGCCATCATTATTTGCGACTGATTCAAGCGCTTCTAACCATTCTGTTGTTTCAATTGGATCGATATCTTCAATAAATTGTTCTTGCACGTTGCCTTCTCCACGTATGCTTTAAGCACTTATCCCTTGTAGTTATAAATAGCAGGCTTCTTTTTAATGCTAAAAGCGCAAACTGAGCCTGCTTTTTTCTTGGGAAGCTTTCAATGCTGCGCTGCAGCACGATCTTCCTTCTTTTCATTTGTAGTAATACTACAAAATTTTATGGATTATGTCTACAAAACGTACTGATACAGGTCATAAAACACCCTTTATGTAGTATTTATACATAAATGTATTAATAGACCAAAGTCTCGTTATGTATGTGTAGAACGTCGCAGCGCTCTTTCTACTCGTGTATTTTCTTTACCCTGCTCAAGTAACGACTCTTCAACATAAGCCAGATGGTCATGCGCTGCCTTTTGCGCAAGATCAGGCTCACCTGAAAAAATAGCTTCCATCAGTTTAAGGTGCTGCTCGTGTATTTTTTGTCTATAACCGGGCTTGGGGTAAACATTTTGTAAGTTATCTCCGATATGCTGGCGCAACAGGCCAAACAGAGCCCGCATAATATGAAGAAGCACCATATTATGCGTGGACGCAGCGATGGTCAGATGAAAATCGCTATCTGCCGCCACTTCTTTTTCAAAATCTTTATTTTCGTGATGAACTTGCAATGCGTCATAGCTGGTTTTTATTGCTTTTTTATCAGCGGGCGTACTACGCAGCGCGGCATAGTATGCCGTCACACCTTCCAACGCGTGGCGGAACTCAAGCAAATCATATTGCGCTTCCGGGTGGCTTTTAAAGAGCTCGAGCAGAGGATCCATAAAGGAGCCACCTAAATCCTCTGATACATATGTACCGCCCCCTTGGCGACTTACCAACAAGCCTTTAGCCGTTAGCTTTTGTATCGCCTCACGCAAAGAGGGCCGGGACACTTCAAATTGAGTAGACAACTCTCTTTCAGGTAACAGTTTCTGCCCAGGTTTTAAGGTTCCCTCTAGTATCATCTCTTCCATTCTTTCTACGATGACATCTGATATTTTTGGCTGCCTGACCTTTTGATACGCCATGTTCTTATTCTTCCAACCACTTACTCGATTAATAGTCTTCAGCACAGAGAAACTGTCATATAGTTTTTCTACACTTACCCTTACTCAGTATTACTACTTAGAGACTCATATAACTATCGTCTAAAAAGGTATTTATTTCGCACATGCACAATTGGTCATACCAGTATTACAGTGCTAAGTTAAATACGAAACTAGCGCTTATCAACGATAAAACCAATATATATTTAGTTTATAAAAGCATTGACAAGCACTGGTTAAAAAAAATACAGTAGCTACACAAATGATGGTAAATTGGTAATACCAATTTAGCAAGTACATTTTATAAGACTGTTATAACAACGAATCTGTTGTATATTCAGTACCGAGTATTAAAAAAAAAAAAATCGATATTGAGGATGAGACATGAAAAAGTTTACCAAGTCTGTGATCTCTACTGCTGTACTCGCAGGTGTTGCAGCAACCGCTATGATGCCAGCTCAGGCAGCTGATAAAATGTTATTGAAAACTCCGATTGCTTTTGGCTCACACTTGCCAGCACTCGGCACCCCTATTGTTTGGGTTGCAGACCAGCTAAAACTAGTGACTGACGGCAAAATGAAGATGAAAATCTATGAGCCAGGTAAACTAGTAAGCCCTCCTGAAATCCTCGATGCTGTATCATCAGGTAAAGTTAACTCTGGTTACGCAACAGCAGGTTACTGGCAGGGTAAAATGCCAGCAGCGGCTCTCTTCTCAGCGGTACCTTTCGGCCCTGAAGCCGGCGAATACATGGCGTGGATGTACTACGGTAACGGCCTGAAACTTTATCAAGAAATGTACGACACAAATGGCTTCAACGTTAAAGTCATTCCATGCGCTATTATTTCTCCAGAAACATCAGGTTGGTTCAATAAAGAAATCAACACCCCTGCTGACCTTAAAGGCCTGAACATGCGTTTCTTCGGCCTTGGCGCTTCGGTCATGGAAAAAATGGGTGTTTCTACATCACAGCTACCTGGCGGTGAAATCTTCGGTGCTCTTGAGAAAGGTGCTATCGATGCATCTGAGTTCTCTCAGCCAGCTATCGATCAGCGTCTTGGTTTCCATAAAATCATGAAATACAACTACTTCCCTGGCTGGCATCAGCAAGCGACTATCTTCGAGTTGCTAGTCAACAAAGATGCGTGGGGAAAAATGTCTAAAGGCCAACAGGCTACGGTTGAAAACACTTGTAAAGCATCTATGACAAACGCCATTGCTGAAGGTGAAGCAATGCAGTTCCCTGTTATGGCTAAAGCTAAAGAGAACGGTGTTGAAATTCGCTACTGGAACGACACAATGCTTGCTGCTTTTGAAGAGAAGTGGGACGAAGTTGTTGTTGAGAAATCTGCAGCTGATCCTTTCTTCAAAAAGGTTTGGGATGATCTGAATACATTCCGCACAGGTTATAACTTGTGGGAATCAAACGCATTCCTACCACGTAGCCGTTAATAGCTCTATTAACAGCAACACGTAAGCCCAGGCAGACAGTGATTCACTGTCTGCCTTATTTTCATACAATAATAATCGATGTAGGTACCTTCCTGTGACTGAGAACGACACTCTCCCCTCAGTACCTTTAGCCGATAAGATCGATCGCTTTATCCAGCGCATCGGTATGTCAGTTGCTTGGTGCTACGTCCTGCTGGTTCTTGTAATCATTTTGCAGGTCGTGCTTCGAAAAGGATTTTCAAACGGTTTAATCATATTTGAAGAGCTTCAATGGCACCTCTATGCAGTCGGTGTTATGTTTGGTCTCTCTTATGCGCAAACCACTAATTCGCATATTCGTGTAGATCTCTTTTACTCTCACTTTCGGGCACGTACAAAGCACATCATCGAAATTCTCGGCATTTTGATTTTAGTTTTACCTTTCATTGTTATTATTTTTGCGCATAGTCTTGATTTCTTTTATGAATCTTATCGTATCAATGAGAGCTCTCAATCCCCATCTGGCTTACCTTACCGCTGGGTTATCAAAGGGGTTATTCCTGTGAGCTTTGCTTTACTCGGCCTTGCCGTTCTGTCACGTCTATATCGTGATACTGTTTTACTGATACGTGGAGAATAATGATGGACGCCAATGAAATTATGGTCATTGCGATGTTCTTATCATTCATCGCTCTTCTTTTTACCGGTATTCCTGTTGCTTGGGTTCTAGGCGGCGTCGGTATTATCTTTGCTTTTATCGGCCAATTTGCCGATGCTAATTTAGACACCATGACAGGGCTCGATTACACCACGCTTGGCTTGGTTGTGAATCGTCTGTGGAAGATCATGGATAACTGGATTCTGGTCGCATTACCTATGTTTATCTTCATGGGTATTATGCTTGATAAGTCCGGTGTTGCAGAAAAATTAATGCATTCAATGCAAGAACTGTTTGGCCGTGTTCGTGGAGGCTTAGCCGTTACCGTGACAGCCATCGGTATTATCTTGGCTGCATCAACAGGTATCATTGGTGCTTCAGTTGTATTGCTTGCTGTTATGTCTTTACCATCGATGACCAAGCAGGGTTATTCGATGCCGTTGGCATTAGGTACGATTGCATCAGCAGGTACGCTGGGTATTCTGATACCACCCAGCATCATGCTAGTTATCATGGCAGATCAACTAGGCCTTTCAGTAGGTGACTTGTTCATGGGTGCGGTATTCCCTGGGTTAATGCTAGGTGGCATGTATATTACTTACATTTTACTTTATGCATTCTTTAAGCCTAGCGCGGCGCCTGTTCCGTCTGATGCTAAGCCCGTTAGCTGGCCCATCATTCTTAATGTACTCAAAGCAGTACTACCAACCCTGTTACTCATTTTTGTTGTATTAGGTTCTATCTTTGGTGGTTTTGCTACACCAACAGAAGCCTCGGGCGTTGGTGCAATGGGCGCAACCATATTAGCGATCTATAACCGTCGCTTTAGCATCCCAGTACTGAAAGAAGTTATGGGTGGAACACTGAACACCACCGCATACATCTTCGCTATCTTCATCGGTGCGACATGCTTTGCTTTGGTATTACGTGAACTGGGCGGTGATGAGCTTATAGAGTCATTCCTGACCGGCCTTCCGTTTGGCCCTTACGGTATTATCTTCTTTATTCTTGGTGTGATTTTCTTGCTAGGTTTCTTCCTAGACTGGATCGAAATCACACTGATTATTCTACCGCTGTTAGCACCGGTCATATCGGCCTTGGGCTTAGATATTAATGGTTATGGTGTGGTCGATAATCCAGAACTGGTGTGGTTCGTGATGCTGGTCGCCATGGCATTACAGACATCCTTCTTAACACCACCGGTAGGCTTTGCCCTTTTCTATCTAAAAGGCGTGTGCCCTCCAAACGTCAAGTTAAAAGATATTTACAAGGGTGTTCTGCCTTTCATCGGCCTACAGTTAATTGCCTTGTTCATTTTGGTTTTCTGGCCACAACTCGTACTTTGGCTACCGGCTATCGCCTACGCCAAATAGCGTACCACAACGCATGATGTATACCCGCGGCATCCCAGCTGATGCCGCGGCCTATAAAGCCGTGCTCGTCTTTTAAGCACACACACTCATCAAACGTCCACTTAAGTGGCCTCAGTGAATAATATGAAACAGACACATCAAAATTTTCTGGCTGAGCTTCAGCAATTCATTCCTGAAGAGCGCTTAATTACCGATCCATTACGTACCCTAGCCTTTGGCACAGATGCGAGCTTTTATCGCTTAATCCCACAAATAGTGGTGAGAGCAGAAAGCGAACAAGATGTCGCTAGTATCGTAAAACTGGCCAACAAAACTCAAGTGCCCGTAACATTTAGAGCCGCAGGCACCAGCCTATCAGGCCAAGCGATTACCGACTCAGTACTTATTCAGCTGGGTGATGGCTGGAAAAACTATCATATCAACGCTGACGCTAGTGAAATCAGCCTTCAACCTGGTGTTATTGGAGGGCAAGCAAATAGCTACCTTGCTCCCTTCAATAAAAAGATCGGACCTGATCCTGCGTCTATTAATGCCGCTATGATTGGCGGAATTGCAGCCAACAATGCCAGCGGCATGTGCTGCGGAACTGCACAAAATAGCTACAAAACGCTAAAAAGTATGAAACTTGTTCTGGCCGATGGCACACAGGTGGATACAGGCAGTACTGATTCAATAAAGCAGTTTAAGCAATCTCATAAACCACTACTGGATGCATTAGAAGCGCTAAGTCTGCAAACCCGTGCCAACAAGGCACTTCATGATCGTATTCATCATAAATATCGCTTAAAAAATACGACAGGCTACGCTCTCAATTCACTGGTAGATTACACCGATCCTCTCGATATACTTCAACACCTTATGATTGGTTCTGAAGGCACACTTGGGTTTATGTCCGAGATCACCTACCGAACGGTTGATGAGCACCCAAATAAAGCCTCCGCCTTGATCTTTTTTAATACCGTTCGCACGACTTGCGAAGCAGTCGCTATTCTCAAGAAAACACCGGTATCAGCCGTAGAACTAATGGACCGAGCAGGGTTACGCTCTGTTGAAGAAAAGCCAGGCATGCCTGATTTCATCAAAGATCTGCCTGAAGATGCTGCCGCCTTGCTTGTTGAAACGCGCTCAGCAGATCCTGACGCGCTAGCGAAGCAAGTTGAAGCGATAAAAGCATCAATTGCCAATCTTGAGACCACCCGCCCCATTGAATTCACCAACAAGCCTGAAGAGTACGCTAAGTTTTGGGCCATACGTAAAGGCTTATTTCCAGCAGTAGGGGCTGTTCGCCTTACTGGCACAACAGTAATCATCGAAGATGTCGCTTTTCCTGTAGAACAACTTGCGGATGCCGTTAACGACCTTCACCAGCTGTTTAAAAAGTGGCATTACGATGAAGCGCTTATTTTTGGTCATGCATTGGAAGGGAATCTGCATTTCGTTTTCACTCAAGCATTTGATACACCCGCTGAAATAGAGCGCTATGATGGATTAATGGCTGATGTTGCTCACATGGTGGTTGGCACTTATGATGGATCACTGAAAGCAGAACACGGTACGGGCCGAAATATGGCCCCGTTTGTTGAGCTGGAGTGGGGCAAAGAAGCCTATCAGTTAATGTGGGAGCTAAAAGAGCTTTTAGACCCGAAAAACATCTTAAATCCAGGTGTTTTACTCAACAGAAACAACCATGTTCATCTTGAAAACTTAAAGCCATTACCGCCCGCTGATCCGATAATTGATAAATGTATTGAGTGCGGTTTTTGTGAACCGACATGCCCTTCTCGCGCGCTGACACTCACACCACGACAACGCATTGTCATTTGGCGCGAGATTGCTCGCCTTGAAGCCGCTAGCTTTACGCCTAATGCAGACCCTAGCCGGCTCGAAGAATTACGCCAAGAATACAAATACCAAGGTACTGATACTTGCGCAGCCTGCGGCTTATGCTCGACAACCTGCCCTGTTGGTATTAATACTGGCGATTTAACGCGCTCAATTCGCAGCCAAAACAACGAAAAACATTCCAAACTGGCTCAATGGCTAGCCGACCACTATGGCACATTAGCAAAAGCCAGTCGGTTTACCTTTGCCGCGGCGGATGCCACTCATGGCCTAATAGGCACGAAGGCAATGTCAGCCATTACTGGCTCATCTCGCAAGCTATCAGGGGGGCGTATTCAGCAATGGACTCCGTCAATGCCCACTGGTGCACCTAAAATCACACCCCAACCAACCACACCTAACAGTGCGACTAGCTCTGCACATAAAGTGGTTTATTTACCGAGCTGCGCCAGCCGCACGATGGGGCCAGCAAGAGGTGAAGCCGACCAAACGCCTTTGGCCGACAAAACAGAAGCGCTGCTACGCAAAGCAGGTTTCGATGTCATCTACCCGCCTGATATGGATAACTTGTGCTGCGGTATGCCATTCCAATCTAAGGGGATGTTTGCAGCAGCAGACTCCAAATCAACCGAAATTGAAAGAGTATTGCTTAAGGTCACTGAAAACGGCGTGATTCCTGTGTATTCTGACACCAGCCCTTGTAGCTTACTATTGAAGGATAAAATCGACTCACGTATCAAACTCTACGATACCGTCGATTTCATTGATGAGTTCCTAATGGATCGCTTACTGTTCACTGCTTGTAATGAACCTGTTGCACTACATATTACCTGTAGTGCTACTCGCATGGGACAAGCAGAGAAACTCAAACGTATCATGTCAGCATGCTCAACACAGGTTGTTATTCCAGACCAAATAACGTGCTGTGGTTTCGCTGGCGACAAAGGCTTTTCAACCCCTGAATTAAACACATCAGCATTACGTACACTTAAAGGTGCTGTACAACGCTGTGATACGGGCTATTCAACCAGTCGCACCTGCGAAATTGGTTTAAGCCACCACAGTGGAATTGATTACAAATCAATCATTTATCTCGTTGATCGCTGTACTCAACCAAAATTGAGTCAA
>NZ_JADGEV010000025.1:13579-58181 GCF_016744175.1 Neptunomonas sp.
AGTCGCACCTGCGAAATTGGTTTAAGCCACCACAGTGGAATTGATTACAAATCAATCATTTATCTCGTTGATCGCTGTACTCAACCAAAATTGAGTCAAACACCTTCAACTGAAGAAAACAATCGTATTCAAGCCCATAAGGCCTGAACACATACTCAAATTGACCGTTGTGAGGATACCAACATGGCTTTACCTGATATCAATACTATTCTTTATACTACTTCTCTTGGTAAACATACGCGCCCAGTTTTTCGCCACGCCGTAAAGCTAGCCGGAGCACTTAACGCTAAAATTGTTATTTTGCACGTAGTAGAGCCGATTGGAGAAATGGGCTCGGCACTAATAAAGAACTACTTGTCTGATGAGCTTGTTAAGCAGATGCACGACGAAGGGATTAATGTAATCCATCAGGAAATGCATGAAAGAATCGAAAAATTCTGTGCCGAAGAAATGAACAGCCTACCTGAAGAGATCGACGTGGATATCGAATACGCCATTGTCGAAGGTAATCACACTGACTCCATTCTCAACGAAGCTAAAAAGCGCAATGTACAGATGATTGTTATGGGTGCAGAGAATACTTTCGGCCGACATAGCCATACCACTGCACAAGTGGTTAAACATGCTAAGCTACCCGTCGTTATTGTACCTACCGGCAAAAAGTACGACTAATATCATCGATTGAGTACATTTATGGATAGCTCCACACTGGCACTACTAGAAAGGATTTTTCTAACAGTTTTCCCGCTTGTCGCGATTGTCAGTGTGGGCTTCTTTTATGCTCGTAAACGTCATACAGATATGTCGACTGCTAACACCATAAACATCGACATATTTGTTCCAGCACTCATTTTTTCAGTTTTGTCTGCAAAATCTTTTGATTTACCCCAATTTCAAATGCTGGCCATTGGAGCGGCCATCGTTGTTTTAGGTTCAGGTTTATTACTCTTGCCTGTCTGTAAGTTATTAGGCGTTAGCCCTAAAACATTCCTGCCTCCGATGATGTTCAGCAATAGCGGAAATTTAGGCTTACCTTTGGCTGTACTCGCCTTTGGAGAACACGCCTTACCTGCTGCTGTCGTGCTATTTTTGGTCGAGAACCTTCTTCACTTCACCGTCGGTTTATATATTCTTGATCATAAAACAAACCCGATCAATGTACTCAAAATGCCTATGATTATCGCTACTATAGCCGGTTTAATCTGGAGTACTTTTGACCTACACCTTCCGGTTGCTGTTGCTACGTTTATTGATATGCTGGGACAGATATCTATTCCTCTTATGCTATTTGCTTTAGGTGTTAGGATGACCAACGTTGACCTCACCCATTGGAAAATTGGTATTTGGGGCGCTATTCTATGCCCTCTCAGCGGCCTCGTTATTGCACTTGCTCTACAACCCCTGTTACAACTTGAGCCTCTACATTTTACCTATCTAATACTGTTTGGCGCGATGCCGCCGGCTGTTCTGAATTATATGGTTTCAGAGCGCTATCAGCAGGAACCTCATCAAGTTGCTTCAATTGTATTATTGGGCAATATAGGTAGTTTAATTATTATTCCTGCTACCCTATTTTTTATTCTTTGATGACTAAGCTTTATTCTCTTAGCCGTTAGATTTATTCTGAACAGCATACTTTCTTACTGTGAATCCATATGCGTATTGGAATTGACCTAGGCGGTACAAAGATAGAGATTGTTGCGCTTAATGATAAAATTATTTATCGTAAACGCATCGCAACGCCGCAAAATAATTACAACGCAACTGTTTCCGCTATCACAGATTTAGTCAGGCACACTGAAAAACATCTTGGGGAAAGCGCCACTATCGGCATTGGTATTCCTGGAGCAATCTCCTCCAAAACACTGCGGGTCAAAAATGCAAATTCCACCTGTCTTATTGGCCAACCATTACAACAAGACCTGGAACACATCCTTGAGCGCCCAATACGCTTAAGCAATGATGCCAACTGCTTTGCTTTATCAGAAGCTATCGATGGTGCAGGGCAAGGCCACTGCGTTGTCTTCGGTGTGATTTTAGGAACAGGTGTAGGTGGCGCGATAGTGGTTAACCAACAGGTCTTAAATGGCTCTAATTCTATCGCTGGTGAATGGGGACATAACCCTCTTCCTTACCCCTCAAATGAAGAGCTGCCAGGCTCACAATGCTACTGTAAGAAATACGGCTGTATTGAGAGTTATCTATCAGGCCCTGGTTCCACCGCGCATTACAATATTGAAGTATCCAGCGCAAACGAGCTAAACAGACCTTCCGAACTTCTAGCTCTAGCAACGACACCTGATTTGATTTGGCAAAGGGCTGAGCAAGGCTGCACCCTTTCACAAGCTTATTGCCATTTATATATCGACAGATTGGCTCGCAGTCTTTCCGGCGTTATTAATGTACTCGACCCTGACATCATTGTTTTAGGTGGAGGCTTGTCGAATATAAACCGTCTTTACGATGAACTTCCTAAAGTGTGGGGGCAGTATATCTTTTCAGATACGGTAAACACCAAGCTTGCCAAGGCAATACATGGAGACTCAAGCGGCGTGAGAGGCGCCGCTTGGTTATGGCCTACGACTTAATAAGCAAGAGTCAGATAAAAGGCGTTATCTCTTTTTCAATAGATTCCAATGCAATCAATGGGTTTTGTGCTTGAGTAATTGGACGCCCAATCACCAGATATGTACTCCCTGCCTGTATCGCTTCAGCAGGTGTCATAATCCGACGTTGATCGCCTGCTACACTATCTGCTGGGCGAATACCCGGTGTTACTAAGTTAAAGCTTGGCGAGATAATAGTTCTTAATGGTTTAACTTCCTGAGCAGAGCACACTACTCCGTCTAATCCACAAGACTCTGTTAAAGCAGCAAGGCGTTTCACATGGTCAAGCGGATCAAGATCCAACCCCACTTCTTTTAAGTCTTCTCGCTCCATACTGGTAAGCACAGTGACAGCAATAAGTAAGGTAGTGTTGTTTGTCACCTGCGCTAACTCATTACGAGCAGCTTCCATCATGCGGCGCCCACCCGTTGCATGAACATTGACCATCCAAACACCTAATTCACCTGCTGCTCGTACTGCTTTTGCGGTTGTATTCGGGATATCATGAAATTTCAGGTCAAGAAAAACATCAAACCCCTTACGTTGCAATTGCTCAACGATGGCAGGGCCGCCACGCGTAAATAACTCTTTACCCACTTTTAACCTACAGCGCAAAGGGTCTAGCTGATCAGCCATCGACAGGGCTTGCTCAACAGTAGGGTAATCCAATGCAACAATGATGCGTTTTTTATCAAGGGTCACTTTAATCTACTCTCATTCACTTTTAACTGACTTTAGTAATAAAAACTATGACTCGTTATTCGCCTTCCAAACCTTGAATAGGCTTGGTTGTACTCCAACTCTTACAAGACGGACATTGCCAGACTAATGACCGACTAGAAAAACCACACTTCTGGCAAAGATAACGTGGCTTACTCATTTCTAGAGTGCCAATTAAGCTTCGCAATGTTTTTAAACTGTCTCGAGCATTTTCACTGCCATGCTCTATGTGCATAGCTATTAAGCGATTAAAACCTTTTATCGATGGACGGTGCTTTAACTCATCCGTAATAAATATACCTGCAGCATAGATCCCTCGATCTTCTTTAATGGTTTCGGCTAGTGCCAAAATAACCGTTGCTGACGGCGCACTCGATAAACAGTGCCGTAAATAGGCTTCATATTCTGTACGATTTTGTAATGATGAATAGCACTGTTCTAGATCTTTAATTGTCTCTGATACAAATTTTACATTTTGTTTTTCAACATTACGCAACGCGCGTATGGCTGTTTTCCACTGCTGCTGTTCCATTGCAATATGTGACTGTAGCAATGAGACCCGCACAGACTGAGAGTCCAACTGTAATCCTTGCTTTGTAAAGTCAGCAGCCTCTTTATAGCGCCCTTCTTTTAAGCTTTTTTCCGCAAGCTCGCAAAAATAGTGTGCACATTCATGCCGAATATTAACTGCTTCATCAGGGTTAAGTTTTTGAGCTGTTTCTAATGCCGCATGCCATTCTTGCTCTTTTTCATAGAGCTTAGTTAATACAGTCAATGCTTTGCGACGAGTTTCACGCGGAGGGTTTTGCTTAACAATATCTTTGAGCAGGTTTTCGGTACGATCCAACAGCCCTACTGCATCATAATCTAACGCAAGCGCCATCTGGACTCTAAGTGAATCCTCTCTGGATAAATCAGGCCGCGCTAAAAGGTTTTGATGAATATTAATGGCACGCTGAACATCACCCTTACGTCTAAACAACTTGGCTAAAGCCAAGTGAGCAGGAATAGTTTCACTATTCACTTCCAGCGCACGAATAAAGCTTTCTATTGCTGCATCTGTTTTCTCATTTAGCAGGTGATCAAGTCCAATAAAGTAATCACGACTCAACACACCCTCAGATGCAGGCTTCATATCTTGCCTAAGGCTTTTTCGTCCGAGTAACCAGCCAATAAAAATGGCGACAACAAAGGGAACGATAAGCCAAGTATTTTGCACGTTATGCAGCGTCTTTAAGCGTCGCCATCCTCAACTGATCAAGCTCTTTGTTTGTCGCGTTTATCTTGCGACGGCTCCCCATCAACCGAGCCTTTAGAGAAACAACAGCCACACTGCTCAGCAAGAATCCAGATAAGCCACCCAATACAAAGGCAGCTATTAACCAAAGAGACAAACTCGCTTCAGGCAATGTAAGGAATACTAAATCAATCGACACTTTCTCTGTGTTATGAATTGTAAACATAATTCCTACCATCAGAATTACAGCTGACAACAGAAATATTATTAATATTTTTAACCAACGCACAATATAATCTCCGAATACTGCTTTGTAACGGTTTTTACCACCGCTTAAAAGCCATGCTCAATACTCTCATTAACCTGCTCTCGTAATTCCTTTCCTGGTTTAAAATGAGGAACATATTTAGCCGTTAACGATACAGAGTCGCCCGTTTTTGGGTTCCTCCCTATCCGAGGTGCTCGAAAATGAAGAGAAAAACTACCAAAACCGCGAATTTCTATGCGATCACCATTGGCGAGTGACTCTGTCATATGGTCAAGCATTGCTTTAACCGCCAGCTCTACATCTTTTACAGAAAGTTCAGGATGCCGATCAATCAGATGCTCTATCAATTCTGATTTTGTCATTATACTCCCTCCACTGCCTCACACACTATATATCCCCGACATGCCCTGTAAAAAAAAGCGTCATATGTCGCTTTCAGGGTTCAGGAGTCCTTTTTACTCATTTGCTGTTTTATCAGATCACCAATAGTTGTAGGTCCAGACGCCTCAACTGTTTGCTGCTGTACTGATTGCAATGCTTCTTTTTCTTGCTTCATTTCTTTCTGTTTAATAGAAAGACTGATCTTTCGGTTCTTACTATCTATTGCCGCAATGAGTGCCGACACTTGGTCACCAACGTTCAGCTGCTCTGTAAGATCACTGGTACGGTCGCGTGAAAAATCTGCAGCTTTCAATATGGCTTCAACACCCTCACTGAGCTGCACTGTCGCTTGCTGTTTTTCAACAGCTGTTACGGTACCTACTACTTCATGCCCCTTAGCTTTAGTAGAAACATAGTCACTAAAAGGATCGCTTTCTAATTGTTTAATACTTAAAGCGATACGCGAACGTTCAACATCAACGGATACTAGAACCGCTTCAACTTCATCACCTTTATGAAATTGCTTAACCGCCTCATTACCCGGCAAGTCCCAAGACAAATCCGACAAATGGATTAATCCATCTATATCTCCATCAAGGCCAACAAAAACACCAAAGTCAGTAATAGATTTAATGGCTCCTGTTAGCTTATCACCCGCCTTAAACTTCTCAGAAAATGCATCCCACGGGTTTTGTTGGCACTGCTTCATTCCTAAAGAGATTCGGCGTCGCTCTTTATCAATCGCCAATACCATAACATCAACGTCTTGTCCGACATGCACAACTTTAGAAGGGTGAATATTTTTATTAGCCCAATCCATTTGAGAAACATGGACCAACCCTTCAATACCATCTGCTATCTGAGCAAAACAGCCATACTCTGTTAAATTAGTGACACGAGCACTTTTTTTATCGCCTACATTAATGGTAGCGATGGTCTCTTCCCATGGATCAGCCATTAACTGTTTTATGCCTAGCGAAACACGCGTCTTCTCAGGATCATACTTTAGAACCTTTACATTGATCTCATCACCGACGGCTAGTACTTCACTTGGATGTTTTACACGCTTCCAAGCTATGTCAGTGATATGCAGTAATCCATCAACGCCGCCTAAATCTATAAATGCGCCGTAATCGGTTAGGTTTTTAACAATGCCTTTTAGCTCAATACCTTCAGCCAAGGTTTCAATCAATTTATCGCGGTCGGCGCTATTTAATTCTTCAAGCACTGCGCGACGAGAAACAACAATGTTGTTTCGTTTTGCATCAAGCTTCACTAGCTTAAACTCAAGCTCTTTTCCTTCAAGATGAGTGCTGTCTTTTAAAGGCCTAATATCTAATAACGAACCCGGTAAAAAAGCATCTACATTGCCAACTGATACGGTAAATCCACCACGTACCTTGCCAGTAATCGCTCCGGTAATAATTTCGCCTTTCTCGAAAGCTTGTTCAAGAACAGCCCACGCTTCGGCATGTTTTGCCTTATCACGAGAAAGTTTTGTAGCACCATAGCCATCTTCAACGCTTTCCAGGGCAACCCGGACTTCATCGCCAACAACGACGGTAAGCTCGCCTTTTTCGTCTTGAAACTGCGATCTAGGTATTACGCCTTCAGATTTAAGTCCTGCATGAACAACAACGAAATCATTCTCTATCGCTATTACTGTACCCGTCACAATTGATCCGGGCGCCATATTCAATCCTTGCAGACTCTCTTCGAAGAGATCAGCAAAACTTTCGCTCATCATCTAAACACCCTCGCAACTTTCGTTGCCTGTTATCACAGTTCCATTATGAACATCTAACGCAATCCTTTATGGCGAACTTCTTCAAGGACCGCACTTAGAACCTCTTCAATACTCATACTGGTCGAATCCAGTACCAGCGCATCACTTGCAGGCTTTAATGGCGCTACACTTCTGTTCATATCACGCGCGTCACGTTGTTGCAAGTCTCCCAGTATGATTTCAAGGCTAGCATCGAGTCCCTTATTTATCAACTGGTTATATCGTCTAGTTGCTCTTTCTTCCACGCTAGCGTCTAAATAGACTTTTAATGTAGCTTCAGGAAAGACAACAGTTCCCATATCTCGCCCATCAGCAATTAACCCTGGTAACTCGGCAAACGCACGCTGCCTTTCAAGCAAAGCAAGCCTTACAGAGCCTATTGCAGCAATGACTGAAGCATCATTTCCAACAGATTCACTTCGTATTGCCTGCGTTACCTCTTCACCTTCTAACACAATCTGAATATCATCATCACGCGAAGAGAACTGTACATCTAAGTGAGCTGCTAAAACGACTAAAGCTTCTTCATCTTCGATACGAACACCATGATGGCTAGCTGCCAGCGCTGTTAACCGGTAAAGCGCTCCACTGTCTAATAACCTCCATCCTAAGTTTTCAGCCAGCAACCGGCACACGGTTCCTTTCCCTGAACCACTAGGTCCATCAACGGTAATAACAGGCACACTCGTGTTAACTTGAGACATTCGCCTTCTCCTTATGAATGCGTATTCCTGCTTTTTGAGCAACCTCAACAAACTCTGGAAAAGAGGTTGCTACATGACTACAGGCTTCAATCATTACTTCTTCTTTGGCAATAGTGCCAGCTATAGCAAACGCCATTGTTATCCGGTGGTCATCATAACTACTGATACTAGCTCCTCTTAATTCGCCGCCAGTGATAAATATATCATCCCCCTTAACAACAACATCTATTCCCATTCGCAGCAATCCTTGCTGCATAGCTTCTATACGATCACTTTCTTTATAACGTAACTCCCCTACTCCTGTGAGACAAGTAACTCCATTTGCAGCCGCTGCTGCAACAAGAATCACAGGAAATTCATCAATCGCGACAGATACCAGTTTTTCAGGAATTACAATACCGTTGAGAGGTGAATAGCGCACATGCACATCAGCAACAGGCTCTCCGTTGTGAGTTGTCGAATTATTCAGTGATATATCTGCTCCCATTAATTTCATAATATCTAAAATACCAGACCGACTCGGGTTCACTCCGACTTGCTCAATTACCAAGTCAGATCCTGGATTAATAGCCGCTGCCACAATAAAAAAGGCAGCAGATGAAATGTCAGCAGGAATATCTAAATTGGTTGCCTTCAGCGTTTGACCAGAGGCCATGCTAATTACGCCATTCACTGTAGAAAGTTCAACGCCAAAATTTTTCAGCATACGCTCTGTATGATCACGCGTAATAGCACCCTGCCTAATTCTCGTTTCACCTTTAGCGTAAAGCCCTGCAAGCAAGAGCCCTGACTTAACCTGGGCACTGGCCACTGGCATTTCATAATCAATAGCAAATAATTTTTGATGACCTTTTATGCTAACCGGCGCCCCTCCATTTTTAGATGTACTTATAGAGGCTCCCATTTTCCTTAAAGGTTCCGCCACTCTTTCCATAGGTCTATTTGAAAGTGATTCATCACCTAATAGCTCAGTATCAAATGATTGACCAGCCAGTAGTCCGCTTAGTAATCGCATAGATGTACCCGAGTTACCTAAGTACAAAGGCCCCGGTGGCTGGTACAAACCGTGAAGCCCTACACCATATATTTTCACTCGCCCCTGGTGAGGCCCCTCAATGACTACCCCCATGTCTCGAAATGCTTGCACTGTCGCCAGACTATCCTCACTTTCTAAAAACCCAGAGAGATGTGTCACACCTTCAGCCAACGCCCCTATCATTACTGCGCGATGAGACATTGATTTGTCGCCAGGTACACGAATCCGTCCCTGCAAAGAGGCAGCAGATCTAACAAAGAATGTTACTTGCGAATTATGATGAGGTTGTGAATATGCCGTACCGCTTAGCATTTTGCTGAAATGCTCTCTCGCTGACTTTGCGCGCGTAAAAACACCCAGCATAGATTGACTATCACCTTTAACAATAGCTTCTCGCAACACCGCCAGGCCATCAGTAAAATTATCAATCTGACTTAGTATTTGCTGCCTATTAGCCAAGCAGACGTCATGCCACATAGTCGGGTCGGAAGCAGCAATACGAGTAAAGTCTCGAAAACCACCTGCGGCATAACGAAAAATTTCAGTACTGTCCTGTTCTTTAGCCAAAGTATCGACGAGTGAAAACGCAAGAAGATGGGGTAAATGGCTGGTTGCAGCTAACACTTCGTCATGCCGCTCGATGTCCATTTGTAAAACTTCGGCGCCAGTACACTGCCACATTCGAGCAATCAAGCTCGTTGCGCTCTTATCTGACTCAGGCAGTGGCGTTAGTATAACTTTATGCTTTGCAAACAAGGTGTCGTCAGCTGAGGCAACACCACTTTTTTCAGAACCCGCAATAGGATGGCCAGGGATAAAATTACAGGGTATCGAACCGAAAACATTTTGAGCTGCGGCTATAACATTACTTTTCGTACTACCTACATCGGTAATAACTGTGTGCGCTTGCAAGTAAGGTTTTAAATCAAATAAAACAGCTTCAGTTGCCTTAACCGGCACCGCCAAAACTATAATATCAGCAACTTTCACTGCATCTGCTAAATGATGACTGCCTTCATCGATAATGCTTAAATCCAAACCTGTTTGGACATCATCAGAGTTGCGATCATAACCGACAATAACATTTGCAAATTGCTTCTTTTTTAGTGCTTTAGCTAATGATCCACCAATAAGGCCTAGACCAATAATCAACACACGATTGACCATAAAGCTCACAGGACCATACTCCACTGCAGCTTATTCACACGAAAAACTAGTTTCATATGCGCTCTTTATAATTATTATAATACCGCTTTAGGGTAAGACCCCAACAGCTTCAACTCTACCGAGCTAGTTTCCAGCTCACAGAGTACGTTCTGTACTTTTTCTTCGTCAGCATGACCTTCAAAGTCTATATAGAACATATAGCTCCAACCGCCTTGCTTTGCGGGTCGGGTTTCTATTCGCGTGAGACTGATACCATGGCGATGAAAAGGCTCAAGAAGTGTATACAATACTCCTGGTTTATCATGAGCAGACATCAATATTGACGTCTTATCGTCCCCGCTTGGGCCTACATCCTGATCCCCGATGATGAGAAAGCGTGTACTGTTATCCGGTTGATCTTCAATATTGCGTTCTAAAATCTGCAAGCCATATAAATCTACAGCCATATCGCCTGCAATCGCAGCTGTTCCAACTTCTTGAGCTGCCAACCTAGCACCTTCTGCATTTGAGCTAACAACTATATGCTCTGCTTGTGGGTAGTTAGCATCCAACCAACTTCGACACTGCGCAAATGATTCTTGGTGGGCATAAATACGGCTTATCAGTTCTGAGTCCGTATTTTCCTGCGCTAATAAATGGTGATGGATTTTCAATTCCAGCTCACCACAAATACGCAGACTGAAACGCTTAAACAGATCCAATGTATGCGTGGCCATGCCTTCAGATGAGTTCTCAATAGGCACAACCCCATAATGAGCGGCCCCGGCTTCCACCTCTCTAAAAACTTGGTCCAACGTAGCCATTGGTGCACTTTCAGCGGAGTGCCCAAAATGTTTTAAAGCTGCCTGCTGTGTAAAGGTACCCTCAGGCCCAAGAAAAGAGATTCGCATGGGCTTTTCGAGTGCTAAACAAACAGACATTATTTCGCGAAATAAACGCGCCACTTCCTTGTCCGCCAACGGGCCTTCATTACGCTCCATAACCCGTTTTAGAACCTGAGCTTCTCGTTCAGGCCGGTAAAAAACGGCAACTTCCTCACCTTGATACTGCTCTTTAACTTCAGCTACATTTTGAGCGCACATAGCTCGTTGATTCATTAGCACATGAATTTGCTTATCGATTGAATCAATTTGATCGCGCAGTACTTTGAGCGCCTGTTCTTGTTCAGTCATCCAAGGATCCTATTTCAACAGGTTAACCATGTTTACGTTCAAACTCAGCCATAAATGCTATCAACGAATCAACAGCAGTCTCAGGTACTGCATTATATATACTGGCACGCATACCACCCACAGAACGATGCCCCTTCAAATTCAGCAGACCCGATTGTTCCGCTTCCTCAAGAAAGGCTTTATCCAGACCTGCATCAGCAAGCGTAAAAGGAACGTTCATCCAAGAGCGATTGGCTACGGCAATAGGGTTTGCATAGAAACTACTTTGATCAATGGCTGCATAGAGCTTTTCTGCTTTACGCTGATTGATAATCTGCATTTCTTCAACACCACCTTGACGCTTAAGCCATTGAAAAATCAAACCCGCCAAATACCAACCAAAAGTTGGCGGGGTGTTATTCATGGAATCAGCTGCTGCATGTACCGAATAATCAAACATTGTCGGCGCGTTCGGGAGCATTTGGCCGATCAAATCATCACGAACAATCACTACTGTTAAGCCGGCAGGGCCTATATTCTTTTGCGCTCCCGCATAAATTAAACCAAAGCGAGACACGTCGATAGATCGCGACAGAATACTTGATGACATATCCGCAACTAATGGCACGCCACCTGTTTCAGGAATATAGTCAAATTCAACACCGCCAATAGTTTCATTCGGCGTGTAATGTACATAAGCCGCATCAGGATTCAGTTTCAGCTCATCCTGAGAGGGTGCTGATGTAAAGTTGTTATGCTCAGTTGTTGCGGCAATATTCACTTCACAATAACGTTTAGCTTCAGCGATAGCCTTTTTAGACCAAACGCCGGTATTTATATAATCAGCTGTCTTTTTATCACGTAAGAGGTTCAGCGGAATCATCGAGAACTGAGTAGTGGCACCACCTTGCAAGAACAGCACTTTATAGTTGTCTGGTATTTGCATAAGCTCACGAAGATCTCGTTCTGCTTGTTCTGCCACTGACACATACTCTTTGCTACGATGGCTCATTTCCATAATAGAGAGCCCATGCCCATGCCAATCAAGCATTTCTTCCTGCGCCTGTTGTAATACCTCTTCTGGTAAGGCTGCAGGCCCTGCACTGAAATTCAACTTACGGATCATTTCTACTTTTTCTCTTAAAATTACCAAGCATAAATAATAAGCGCGGCCTGAGCCGCGCTTATTAACTTACTCTGCGTCGGGCTCTTCGCCGGCGGCATCATCCACTGGTGTGGCAGTATCTTCTGCTGTTACTTCTTCAGCATCTTCAACTACGCTACCTTCAATGATATTACCTTCAGCATCCAGAACGACTTCTTCGCCTTCTAGGCCATCTTCATCGGGTACTTCTGGTTCTTCTATACGTGCCAGGCTCACCAAATTCTCATCGCCTGCGACGCGAATCAGCATCACACCTTGCGTATTACGGCCCAGAACAGATATCTCAGAAGTACGTGTGCGAACCATGGTTCCCTGATCACTGATCAGCATCACATCATCGCCTTCAAAGACCTGCACGGCTCCAGCAAGGTTACCGTTACGATCAGTACACTGCATACCAATCACACCTTGGTTACCACGCCCTTTACAAGGGAAGTCTTCAACCGCAGTCTGCTTACCGAAACCACGCTCAGACGCTGTTAATACGTTGCCACCTTCCTGAGGAATAATCAGAGAGATAACACGTGCAGTACCTTTCATTTTAACGCCACGAACACCACGCGCTGTACGACCCATCGCACGCACTTCGCCTTCGTGGAAACGTGCTACTTTGCCTGCATCTGTTACCAGTAGAATATCGTCATCGCCTTCAGTAATAGCAGCACCTATCAGTGCATCATCATCGAGTAGATCAACGGCAATTAAGCCAGATGATCTTGGGCGTGAGAAGTTGACCAAAGAGGTCTTCTTAACGGTACCACTCGCTGTTGCCATAAAGACAAAGCGGTCTTCACTGTATTCATTTACTGGAAGAATAGTCGATATACGCTCTCCTTCATCCAATGGCAAAATATTCACAATTGGGCGACCACGAGCAGCACGACTCGCTGGCGGTATTTCATATACCTTCAACCAGTAAACTTTACCTTTATTGGTAAAGCACAAAATAGTTGCATGCGTACTTGCGATAAGAAGATGCTCAACAAAATCTTCATCTTTTACTGCCGTTACTGATTTACCTTTACCGCCACGGCGCTGTGACTGATAATCAGTTAACGGTTGTGTCTTCGCATAACCACCATGAGATATGGTGACTACCATGTCTTCTTCTGTGATTAGATCAGCAACCGTCAAATCAAGTCGAGACGCGATAATTTCAGTACGGCGCTCATCACCAAACTCAGCTACAATCGCTTCTAATTCTTCGCGAATCACTTCCATCAACCGAGTATAAGAACCCAAAATTTCAAGTAATTCAGCAATTTTAACCAGAAGCTCCTGATATTCGTTGATCAGTTTTTCATGTTCGAGGCCAGTCAAGCGATGTAAACGAAGGTCCAGAATAGCCTGAGCTTGTACAGGTGAAAGGTAATATTTACCTTCACGCATACCAAATTGAGGATCCAGATCATCAGGACGACAAGCATGCTCACCAGCACGCTCAAGCATATCGACAACAGAACCAGGCGCCCAGGCCATCTCTGTTAGTCGCTCTTTCGCTTCTGATGGTGTTGGTGACTGCTTAATAAGCTGAATCACTTCATCGATATTAGCTAATGCAATAGCTAAACCTTCTAGAACATGTCCTCGCTCACGCGCTTTGCGTAACAAGTAAACGGTACGGCGCGTCACAACTTCTCGACGATGACGAATAAAGTTTTCGATCAGTTCTTTCAGGTTCAGGATTTTCGGTTGACCATCAACCAATGCCACAACATTAATACCAAATACACCCTCCATCTGCGTTTGTGCAAATAGATTATTGGCAATAACTTCCGGCATTTCGCCACGCTTTAATTCGATATAGATTCGCATACCATCTTTATCGGACTCGTCACGTAGTTCACTGATACCTTCGAGTTTTTTCTCTTTTACCAGCTCCGCGATTTTTTCAATCAAGCGAGCTTTATTCAGCTGGTACGGTATTTCAGTCACAATAATGGCAATACGGCCCTTACTGTTCTCTTCCACATGGTATTTAGAGCGAATGTAGATACGGCCACGGCCTGTACGATACGCTTCAAGAATACCCGCGCGCCCATTAATAATGGCGCCCGTCGGAAAATCAGGACCTGGAATATATTCCATTAACTCATCAACAGTGAGTTCTGAGTTCTCGATAAGCGCAAGGCAGCCACTGACAACTTCGCGTAAATTATGCGGCGGGATATTTGTTGCCATACCTACAGCGATACCGGAAGAGCCATTCACCAGCAAGTTAGGAACGCGTGACGGCAAGACTTCTGGAATAAACTCTGTACCATCATAGTTAGGTACAAAATCAACAGTCTCTTTATCTAAGTCAGATAGCAGCTCATGAGAGATTTTATCCATGCGAATTTCTGTATATCGCATTGCTGCTGCTGAATCGCCGTCGACGGAACCGAAGTTACCTTGTCCATCTACCAGCGTATAACGCATCGAAAAATCCTGCGCCATACGAACAATAGTGTCATAAACAGCGCTATCACCGTGCGGGTGATACTTACCGATTACATCACCTACCACACGTGCAGATTTTTTATACGGTTTGTTCCAGTCATTGCTAAGTTCACTCATCGCAAACAATACGCGACGATGAACAGGCTTTAAGCCATCACGGACATCAGGCAAGGCCCGGCCAACGATAACACTCATGGCATAATCAAGATAAGATTGTTTCATCTCATCTTCGATATTTACCGGCAAAATTTCTTTGGTTAAATCACCCATGCGTTTCAGCTTTCCTTGATTCGGTCTGCTAATCTTGATTAGTTCTAGTCAATCAAGCCCAGAAAAACAGGACCTGTTTTTAACCGAACGAGTATACCACAAGATTTCAAAAAGATTCCCGCAAAATGAATATGTTGCGCTAGCTGTTTAAGAGCGACGGCCGGTGCTAGAATAGAATCATTCGAAATGTAATTTAGATACTATTCCCTATGACCGATCAAACGTTTTCTGCAAACATTGACCCCTCTGAGATCGCCAAATTTGAAGAACTGGCAAGCCGGTGGTGGGACAAAAACAGCGAGTTCAAACCTCTTCACGACATAAATCCGCTGCGGGTTGGTTATATTGATCGCATTGCATCACTTGCAGGGAAAAAAGTTCTGGACGTTGGCTGCGGTGGTGGAATTCTGTCCGAATCGATGGCATTAAGAGGCGCCGAAGTTTCTGGTATAGATATGGGAGCTGCACCTCTAAAAATCGCCAAGCTGCACGGCCTAGAAAGCGGCGTATCTGTTAACTACCAACAAATCACTGCTGAAGAAATGGCTGAAGCCAACCCCGATACTTTTGATGTTGTCACCTGCATGGAAATGCTGGAACACGTTCCTGATCCATCTTCCATTGTCCGGGCATGCGCCAAAATGGTTAAACCAGGCGGGCATGTTTTCTTTTCGACACTTAACCGCAATCCCAAAAGCTATTTATTTGCCATATTTGGTGCAGAACATTTATTAAAACTTGTGCCACAGGGCACGCATGACTTCAAAAAATTTATTAGACCTTCTGAGCTTGCCACTTGGATACGTCAATCAAAATTAAAAACTAACGACATTACAGGCATGACATACAACCCGCTTACCAAACAATATCGCTTAGACCCATCTGATGTTGACGTCAATTTCATCATTGCGACAACACGCCCCGAGCTATAATAGTGAAAATAGGTAATACAAAAAGACCCGAAGCTGTCCTATTTGACCTTGATGGAACTCTACTCGATACAGCGCCAGATTTTCACTGGGTAATCAACCAACTACTGACTGAACACGGCTTACCAACACAAGCCTATGCCGAACTACGCACACATGTTTCTAACGGCGCTAACGCTATGTTAAAAGCAGCATTTCAGCTTAATGAAAACGACTGTAAACTTCCTATTTTACACAAACAGATGCTCAACCTATATGATCAGCACTTAGCGATAGACAGCACGCTATTTCCTGGCATTGATGCACTACTAGGCTCGCTGGAAAAAGAGCGCATTCCATGGGGCATCGTCACCAACAAGCCGCAACGCTTCACCACTCCCATTTTATCAAAGCTTAAATTAAATACTCGCAGCGCAAGCACCATCTGCCCAGACCACGTAAGCAAAACAAAACCGAACCCTGAAGCACTGCTTTTAGCCTGCCAACAAATTCAAGCAACTCCACAAAACTGCATTTATATTGGTGACCATATACGCGATATTGACGCAGGAAATCGCGCACAGATGTTCACAATTGGCGCACTATATGGCTATATTAACAAATCGGAGAACGCTGATAACTGGAATGCTAACGCCTACGTGAAGCATGCAGATCAGATTCTATCTGTAATAGACGCGCATTTTTGAGAGCCGTCGCACTGAAATAAGGACGCTTTCGATGTATAAATATCACGCTCCCAACAATCTATTAGATAATAAAATCATTCTTGTTACTGGCGCTGGCGCTGGTATCGGACGAGCTGCTGCATTGGCATACGCTGCACATGGAGCCACCGTTATACTTGTAGGTAAAACTACTGAAAAATTAGAACAGGTTTATGATGAAATTGAAGCAGCCGGAGGCCCTAAACCTGCGATAGTGCCTCTGAACCTTGAAACAGCAACAGAGCACGACTACATCGACTTAACCAATATTCTAGACAAAGAGTTTGGGCACATCGATGGGCTACTGCATAACGCTTCACTGCTAGGTGTTCGAACACCTATAGAGTCATACGACCCTATTATCTGGCAGCAAGTCATGCAAGTGAACATTAACGCCCCCTTCATTCTTACACAAACACTTATGCCCTTATTACACCGCTCCGAAAATGCATCCATCATTTTCACTTCCTCAGGCGTTGGAAGAGAAGGCCGAGCATACTGGGGCGCATACTGCGTATCAAAATTTGCAACCGAAGGCCTCATGCAGGTCATGGCTGACGAACTTGATAACACTACCAACATTCGAGTTAATTGCATCAACCCTGGCGCAACTCGCACCCAAATGCGAGCGTACGCATACCCAGGCGAAAACCCAGAAAATAATCCCGAACCAGCCGAAATCATGCCACTTTATTTGCACCTAATGGGCGATGACAGTAACAAGATTAATGGGCAATCACTGAACGCCCAATAAGCACACCCACAACGAACCACTCTCGCCAAGCTACTCAAAAAAAACGCAGCTCTTAAGCTGCGTTTTTATCGAAACCATATCAATAATTAATCTTTACGGTGTTTTGGCCCAACACTGTGGCGTATCTGCTGATGCTTATAGCGACGCTCAAGCTTCTCCTTCTCTGCAGGCTTCATACGCACAGGTTTCTTCTGGTCCAAACCTAACTTTGAAGACAGTACTTTAATGTCTTTTTGAGTCAACTCTTTCCAAGTACCCGCCTTAACATCACTTGGCAAAAACAGAGAACCATAACGCACACGCTTCAAACGACTAACCTGCAAGCCCTGAGACTCCCACAGACGCCGAACTTCACGATTACGCCCTTCCATTACCACACAGTGATACCACTTATTAGCGCCATCGCCATCAAAGAAACGAACATCCGTGAATTTAGCCATTCCATCTTCTAGTAAAACACCTTCTTTCAGACGCGTCAGCATCTCTTCTGGCACATTACCTAAAACACGTACCGCGTATTCGCGATCAATATTGGCAGATGGGTGCATCATCATATGCGCCAACTCACCATCAGTGGTGAACACCAGTAATCCACTAGTATTCAAATCTAATCGCCCTATAGCAATCCAACGCCCCGTTCGCAACGGCGGAAGATGGTCATAAACAGTAGGACGGCCTTCTGGGTCGTGACGTGTAGACACTTCCCCCACAGGCTTATTATAAATCAGCACTCGCCGCGGGCTTTCAGCTTCGGAGACTATTGTTGCTGCCCGCCCGTTCACTTGAATCTGGTCGCGATGACTAACCCGATCCCCCAAAGTAGCAGAACGCCCATTAACAGACACTCTCCCCTCACCTATCCAGCGCTCCATCTCACGACGTGAGCCATATCCAGAGCGCGCCAACACTTTTTGTAACTTTTCATCTGACATGTGACGCTCCTACGCAGAAAACAAAAAAAGCCCTTCAACAAAAGCCGAAGAGCTTATAATAACAAATTACAAACAATAGAATTACTTAATTAAACAAGCATCCTTAGTTACGCCATGCGTATCGAAGTATTCCTGGAAGGCCAGTGGAGTTCTACCACGACCAGACCATTCATGTGTATCGCCGTTTGCATCTGTAATACGGTACTTAGCCTCTACCTTTTTCTTGGTGGTAGTTGCTACTAAATCTTTAATATCATCAAAGCCAATGCCCGCTTCCTGCATTGTTTTGCGAATCATATCTATTTTCGCATTTTTCTCACGATCAGCTTCGACACGCTCTAATTCAAACGCTTCTTTTTCTTTCAATATATCTGAAAGATCTACAATTATTTTTTCAACATCCGTGATTGATAAATCCTGACACTGCTTACGCAGAGAATTCTTCCTTGTTAAGATTTTTACGATATCAGTCATTATTCAACTCTATTCATAGTTATTAACTTACAAGTCATTATCGTCAAATAAATTATTAATTCAAGAAATTAACATTTTATTATTTAATATTTCCTAAAATATCGTCTTTTTATTCAAAATCAGAAACATCACCTGCTCCCTTCCTGATAATTTCAGGTTGATCATCCATCAAACTAATAACTGTTGTGGCTGCAGTTCCACAATAACCTCCGTCAATAACTAAATCTATTTCATGCTGCAATAAATCGCGGATATCATAAGGATCACTCAGCGGTTCACTTTCTCCCGGCATTATCAAGGAGGTACTCATTATAGGCTCACCTAGCTCCTCCAGAATTGCTTGAACTATTTTATTATCCGGAACCCGCAAACCAATTGCACGTCTTTTTGGGTGCAATAATCGACGCGGAACTTCTGTCGTTGCTTTTAATATAAAAGTATAGGCACCCGGAGTATGAGCTTTTAAAAACCGATACATCCGATTATCAACTTTGGCATATGTACTTATTTCACTTAAATCACGACAGACTAATGTAAAGTTATGTTTATCATCTAACTTACGAATTCGCTTTATTTTATCTAAAGCAGACTTATCACCTAAATGACAACCCAACGCATAAGCACAATCCGTTGGATAAACAATAACACCACCTTTATTAATAATATCTACCGCTTGCTGGATTAATCTTTTTTGCGGATTTTCCGTGTGTATTTGAAAAAACTGACTCACAATATAACCCCAAGTTTAATTACTGCTAACAAATCGCATCCAATACGTGCGGCAGACTATTCGGTACTCCCGGAAAACACCCCAACCCTGTCCAATGATATTCAGGATTATGAAAGTCACTTCCTCCAGAAGCCATTAATTGATGCTTTTCTACTAAAGCTGATAATGATCTTTGATGGTCAACCGTAACAGCAGGATATCCAACTTCTAACGCATCACCACCCAACTCACTATATTGTGCAACCAAATAGCGAACTTTGTTTAATGTTAAATTATATTTTGTAGGATGCGCCAGTACGCTTAAACCAGCCGCTTCACGAATGATGTCAATAACCGTGGCCAAACTCGGCCATTCAACCTTAACATCCCCTTTTTTACCCGCACCTAAATATTTTTTAAATGCTTGCTGCTGATCCGTCACCAGTCCAAGATTTAATAATGCCTGAGCAAAATGCGGACGCCCTATTTGACCACCATTGGAACAATTAATAGCCGCGTCTAGCAAATCAGGCAACCCCGCCTTTTGTAAACGTAGAGCAATCGCTTTAGCTCTATCCATTCTCAGCTGATCAAGGTTTAGCAAATGCACATTTAAGCGCTCATGCGCCGCATCAAGATTCAAACCAACTACATGCACCACCTGTTTTTCTAGCTTACAGGTTAACTCAACCCCAGAAATAAGCTCAATATCTGAGCTATAACCCGACGCCACTAGTGCTTTATACCCACTCATTGAGTCATGATCGGTCAAAGCCATCAACTTCACACCAGCCTCACATGCCTTTTCTATCAAGACAGAAGGAGCCAAAGTCCCGTCAGACGCTGTTGAATGAGTGTGAAAATCATAAGAATGCGCAAGCATATCAATTCCTGGTTTATTAGCGAGGAACAGCTCTATATACTTTAGAGCCCTCTAACTAATTATACGACTATGAAACTACTTCTCGACTTTTTCCCAATAATTATTTTCTTCGGCGTGTACAAGTACACGGATGATATCATTATGGCGACGGCTGTTCTGATCCCTGCAACGCTACTTCAGATACTTTACACATGGACCAAAGAGCGAAAAATAGAAAAAATGCAGCTGGTAACCCTATTTCTGGTAATAATAATGGGTGGTGCCACCGTCATATTCCAAGATAAAACTTTTATTCAATGGAAACCTACTGTTGTTAATTGGCTATTTGGCGTAGTTTTCTTAGGGAGCCAGTTCATAGGTGACAAAACCATTATTGAAAGAATCATGGCCGCTAACATAGAGCTACCACAACATGCATGGAGAACTCTTAACTTCGCTTGGGTTTTCTTTTTCATTGCTATGGGCGTGATCAATCTATTTGTTGCCTACAACTTTTCTGAAGAGACGTGGGTCAACTTCAAATTATTCGGCATGCTCGGCTTAACCGTCGTCTTCATCGTTATACAAGGACTTTATATGTCCAAGTATATAAAGAATACTGATTAGGAGCTTATCTGATGTTTTACGCTATTATCGCAGAAGACAACCCTGGCACACAGGATGAGCGCATGGCGGCTCGTCCAGATCATCTCGCCAGACTTATCGAACTTAAAGAACAAGGCAAGTTGTTTGCTGCAGGACCACACCCAGCAATAGATTCAGATGACCCAGGCCCTGCTGGCTTTACCGGAAGCCTAGTCATTGCAGAATTCGACTCTCTAACAGTCGCACAAGACTGGGCCAACAATGATCCCTACATCAAAGCAGGGGTCTATGCCAAAGTAACTGTTAAGCCTTACAAGAAAGTATTGCCATAAATAGACTAAATTATTAATAATAGTGGCTTTTAGCGGTTCCAAACTTGCCATAGTCAACGTAAAATACTATATAAGCTTATGTGTGTGAATGCTTCCCCATTTCAGATCTGTTAAATATAGGTTAATAGACAGTGGGCTAGATTCATAAAATTTTAAGAATGCTATAACCCACTATTCACAAGGATATTAATATGAAAAAGCTCGCTATGACCGCAGGTTTCGCTCTTGCGATGAGCATGTCAGCTGCTGCCCTGGCTCACCCAGTCAACAGCGGTTACGTTACTGGCCCTGGTGATACTGTATGGCGCACAGGTTCTGGTGAGTGCCTGCATACTGGTTTCTGGTCAAAAGACGACGCAACCGTTGTTGGTTGTGACGGATACCAGCAAACAGCGGCTGCTGTTACAGCTCCAACCGTTGCCGCTCCAGTTGCTGCTCCAGCAATGATGGCTGCAGATAAAAAATTCGCTATTTTCTTTGATTTTGATAGCGCTGTTGTAGATAGCGTTTCTGATATCGCAAACTACGTTAATGGTTTGGCTACAGTTAAAAGCATCCGCCTAATCGGTAACGCTGACCACATCGGTTCAAGCGCATACAACGACGCTCTATCTCGTCGTCGTGCTGATAACGTTGCTTCTGCTCTTCGCTCTGCAGGTGTTGATAGCAACGCTATGACTGTTGACGCTCTTGGTGAAACCGCACCTATCGCTCAGTGTTCTGGCCGCGGTGCTGCTTTAATTAGCTGCCTACGTGCTGACCGTCGTGTAGACATCCAGATCTCTGGCAAGAAGTAATACTTTGCTTTTAGAAAAAGGCTGACCATGTGTCGGCCTTTTTTTTAGTCTTTTTTCAGCAGGTCATTTTATGCGCGCACTTAAAACACTTTTGCTAATAGCCAGCTTATTACTAAGCCCTTTGAGCCTTTCAAGTTCCTTTTATAACGATCAAAAAGTTGTCTATCATATGAACTATCATGATGAGAGCCGCATAGCTGAAACAATGACCAATATTTCAAACCACCTCCAATCCCTCGGAGAAGGTCATATTGATATCAAAGTAGTTGTTCATGGAAAGGCTATTGAATACTTTATCGACGCACTAAAAAGTCAGGAAAAACAGATCACCATAGACTCTCTTCGCCTTAGAGATGTACAGTTCATTATGTGTGGTAATACACTGGACGGTTACAACATTACCCGCGAAGATCTTTACGAAGTTGAAGAAGAAGATGTTGTTCAGGCCGGTTTACCTACCATTGTAGACCTACAACAAAAAGGCTATATATACGTACGCCCATGAAAATAAAAGACTGGTTTTCATTTACCCCCGTTCCCCAAATCTCTGCTGAAGCACTAAATACTCAGCTAGCAGGGGATAACAATTTTTTCTTACTTGATGTACGTAGTCATACTGAGTGGAAATTAAGCCATATCCCCTCAAGCCACTCTCACCCAGTTTTCAAGACGAATTTAGCCAATATACCCAAAGATAAAACCATTGTCTGCGTCTGCCTAACAGCACACCGAAGCACTCCTATTACTAGAGAATTACTACGCCATGGATATGATGCATATGAGCTCAGCGGGGGAATGCGAGCATGGTGGAAATACAACTTCCCCACACAAAAATCATAAAAAAAGACAGCTAAATTAGCTGTCTTTTGAAGGTATATATTTAGTGTGCAGATAAGCGACTAACCAACCCAAACACGCGCATTGCGGAACATCCGCATCCACGCTCCGTCTTCACTCCACTCATCCGGTGCCCAAGAATTCTGAACCGCTCTAAATACACGCTCCGGGTGAGGCATCATAATAGTAACTCGCCCATCAGGCGTAGTCAGTCCAGTAATACCTCCAGCAGAGCCATTCGGATTCAAAGGATACTCCTCAGTTACTTTTCCGTAGTTATCCACATACTTTAATGCAACCGTACCGGAAGCCTGTAACGCAGACAGCTGCTCAGAAGATGCAAATTCCGCATGCCCTTCTCCATGAGCTACAGCGATTGGCATCCGCGACCCCGCCATTCCTTTTAAGAAAATAGAATCGCTTTCTTGAACTTCAACCGTAGCAACACGTGCCTCAAACTGCTCTGACATATTTCGTACGAAATGAGGCCACAGCTCTGCACCCGGAATAAGCTCATGTAAATTAGATAGCATTTGACAGCCATTACAAACACCTAGCGTAAACGTATCTTCGCGTTTAAAGAATTCACTAAACTGCTCACGCGCAAGCTGATTGAAAAGAATGGACTTAGCCCAACCTTCACCTGCTCCCAACACATCACCGTACGAGAAACCACCACAGGCCACCAAGCCTTTAAACGTATCTAAAGAAACACGCCCTTCAAGGATGTCGCTCATATGAACATCAATAGCAGAAAAACCGGCACGATCAAATGCAGCTGCCATCTCTATCTGTCCATTCACACCTTGCTCACGCAAAATCGCAACGCGCGGACGCTCACCAGAGGCAATAAACGGCGCAGTCACATCTTCATTAACATCATACGACAATGCCACTTGAATACCGGGATCTTCTTTATCCAGCACACGATCAAACTCTTGATCTGCGCACGCTGAGTTATCCCGCAACGCCTGCAAACGATAAGAAGTTTCAGACCACCAGCGCTGCAGCTGCACACGTGATGCACTATAAATCTCATCTTCGTCAAAGTGCAGGCGTACCTCATCATCAGGGTTAGTAGATCCTACAACCATGACAATATCACCTAAGCCAGCAGCATTTAGCTCTACCAGCACGCGCTCAGTATCTTCACGTTTAACCTGAATAACCGCACCCAACTCTTCATTAAAGAGCGACGCAAGCCACTCTGACTTATCAGATGCAATGAGGTCCAGATTAAGATCAACACCAATATGTCCAGCAAAAGACATCTCAGTAATGGTTGCCAACAACCCACCATCAGAACGATCATGATAAGCCAACAACAATCCTAAATTATTAAGCTCTTGAATAGCCGAGAAGAAAGTCGCTAACTGATGCGCATCATCAACATTAGGTACCGTCGTGCCAACTCGGTTATAAACCTGAGCTAAGGCAGATAAACCCAAACGGTTTTTGCCATTACCAAGATCAAGCAGAATCAGATCTGTCACACCTTGATCAGAACGCAGTTGCGGCGTCAAAGCTTTACGCGCGTCAGTCACTGGGGCAAAACCAGAAATAATGAGCGATAGTGGCGCTGTTACGCTTTTATCTTCCTCCCCATCTTTCCATACAGTGCGCATCGACATAGAGTCTTTACCCACTGGCACCGTAATGCCCAACTCAGGACACAGCTCCATACCAACAGCTTTCACCGTATCATACAGCTTTTCATCTTCACCCGGGTGCCCTGCTGCACACATCCAGTTAGCGGATAACTTAACATCAGAAATATCAGCAATAGGCGCTGCTGCAATATTTGTTAGCACTTCACCTATAGCCATTCGCCCTGAAGCGGCGGCATCAACCAAAGCAAGGGGCGTACGCTCCCCCATAGCCATCGCTTCACCGGCATAAGTATCATATGCCGCAGTAGTAACAGCACAATCAGCGACAGGAACCTGCCAAGGGCCCACCATCTGATCACGCGCAACCTGCCCCGTAATAGAACGATCACCAATCGTAATCAAGAATGATTTAGAAGCTACCGCAGGGAATTTAAGAACACGCTCAATCGCATCATCCAACTGAATATCGGTCGTTACAAACTCAGGAACTTGATAAGCAATGCGCTCGACTGAGCGATGCATTTTAGGCGGCTTACCAAAAAGCACACTCATAGGCAGGTCCACAGGCTTGTTGTCAAAATGCGTATCACCCAAGGTTAAGTGATGCTCTTTTGTTGCATCACCTACAACCGCATAAGGACAGCGTTCACGTGCGCATAAAGCCTCAAAGCGCTCCATATCCTCTGGTTTAACGGCAAGCACATAGCGCTCTTGAGCTTCGTTACACCAGATCTCCAAAGGAGACATTCCTGGCTCATCATTATTCACATTACGCAATTCAAAATGACCACCACAGCCACCATCTTTAACTAACTCAGGAAATGCATTAGATAAGCCACCCGCTCCAACATCATGAATGAATGCGACAGGGTTGTTTTCTCCTTGCTGCCAGCAGCGATCAATCACTTCCTGACAACGACGCTCCAACTCAGGATTATCACGCTGAACCGAAGCAAAATCTAAATTCTCTGAAGAAGTACCCGATGACATAGAGGATGCAGCACCACCACCCAAACCTATCAACATGGCCGGGCCACCCAAACATATCAACTTAGCACCAACACTAATCTGGCCTTTATCGACATGCCCATCACGGATATTGCCCATACCACCCGCAATCATGATCGGCTTATGATAGCCACGCACTTCTTCACCTGCAGCGCCATTCACTTTTTGCTCGAATGTTCTGAAATAACCCGTCAAATTAGGGCGCCCAAACTCATTATTAAACGCTGCTCCACCGATAGGACCCTCAAGCATAATGTCCAGCGCAGAAACAATCCGCCCTGGTTTACCATATTGGGATTCCCAAGGCTGACTAAAACCGGGGATATTTAAATCCGAAACCGTAAACCCTGACAAGCCTGCTTTTGGCTTACCACCCTTTCCTGTGGCTCCTTCATCACGAATTTCACCACCGGAGCCTGTCGCTGCACCAGGATGCGGAGCAATCGCGGTTGGGTGGTTATGCGTTTCTACTTTAATCAAGATATGTATATCTTCCTGATTAGCAGAATATTCAGCCGTTTGTGGATCAGGAAAGAAACGCCCCGCTTTACTTCCAGCAATGACAGCTGCGTTATCCGAATAAGCCGACAGTACATTTTCACCGCCAAGCTCATTCGTATTCCGGATCATCGAAAATAGTGATTTATCTTGTGCTTCACCATCAATGTCCCACGATGCATTAAAAATCTTATGACGACAATGCTCAGAGTTAGCTTGGGCAAACATCATCAACTCAACATCAGAAGGGTCACGCTGCAGCGTTGTAAAACTAGAAACCAGATAATCGATTTCATCTTCAGCTAACGCCAGACCTAATTCAACATTGGCTTTTGCTAACGCTTTATGACCGTCACCTTCAAGGCTAATAATGTTAAGCGGCTTAGGCTGTGTATGAATAAATAACTCACTGGCCGTTTCAATGGCAGGTAATACCCGCTCAACCATACGGTCATGTAGCAATGCTGCTACAGCATTTTTTTGTTCATCAGACAGTATTACCGAGGACTCGACAGAGTATGCTACCCCCCTTTCGAGACGATTAATTTTGCTTAGGCCGCAATTTCTGGCAATATCTGTTGCCTTGCTTGACCAAGGAGAGATAGTACCAGGACGAGGAACAACCAATTGCAACAAACCTGCAGGCTCTTGGACCTCGGCTTTTGGACCATAACGAAGAATTCGAGACAGTATTTGCTGCTCGTCATCGGACAATGCTTCAGAGATATCAGCAAAATGATAAAATTCACCATAAACGGCTGTCACTACAGAAATTTCACTCTGCAAAGCAGCTAACAGTTTATCGTGACGGAAGGCAGAAAGAGCGGGCGCTCCACGCATTACTAGCATGTTGATCTCGAGCCTCTTGAATGAGCCAAAACAGACAGGAAAGAAAAGCAGTATTTTACCTGAAATAACCACTTGAGTACCAGACAAGCACCCTATGTTATTTAACTTACGCAAAAAAAAAGATGTTTTACACTTACTGACAATCCTCGTGATTATCAGCTTACCTGCGCTTGTCAGCTATAACACCATTTCCCAACTCGAAGTCATACAAACTAACGGCAGCATCAGAGTCGCTACACGCAACACACCCAGCTCTTACTATATTGATAAAAGCGGACCGGCAGGATTTGAATACGAACTAGCCAAATCATTTGCAGATGAACTCGAAGTACAGGTCGACCTCATCGTCCCTGATACCATTGATGGACTTTTCCAAACAATCACGAAGCGGGATGCCCACATCGTCGCGGCGGGTATCAACGTATCCACTGTCCGCCAAAACTCTTTCGAATTTTCAACCCCTTACGCTGAAAGTATTTCCACAGTCATTTATCGAATCAAACAAGGCATACCCGCCCCTGTCACAATTACTGATTTAATTGGCAAAAAAACGCTGGTATTGGCCAACTCAATACAAGCAGAGCAGCTCAAAAGCATCAAAAAAGAGCATGCAAATTTAAGCTGGCAAGAAACAGAGGAACTAACCAACACAGATATTCTTGACAAGGTATTCACGCAAGAAGTCGATTACGCCATTGTAGACTCAACTGTCTATGAGTCTCAAAGCTCATTTTACCCCGGCCTTAACTCAGCATTCACCATAGGGAAAAGCCAACCCATCGCCTGGATTCTTACTCCCAACCAAGACGGCTCGCTTCAACGTGCCGTTGATGCTTTTCTTAGCAAGCCACAAACCAAAGAATTGATTGCTCAATTAAAAACGAAATATTTCGAAAAGCGCAATCCTCTTAACTATTTTGACACCGTTACTTTCAAACAAGATATGGAAGAACGCCTAGCCTGCTTAGAGCAATACTTCTATATGGCAGAACAAGAAACAGATATTGATTGGATGCTACTCGCTTCCATCGCCTATCAAGAGTCTCACTGGAAAGCCGATGCCGTTTCCCCCACCGGGGTCAGAGGCATAATGATGCTAACCAAAGCAGCCGCGAAAGAAGTAAACGTTTCAGACCGGACCGATCCCATCCAAAGTATTCGAGGAGGAGCAGAGTACTTACTCAATGTGAAAAGAAAAATCCCTGAGCGCATAAAAGAACCTGACCATACTTGGTTTGCCCTAGCAGGTTACAACGTAGGATTTGGCCACTTAGAAGATGCCAGAGTACTAACGCAAAGAGCAAAAAAAGACCCCGACAAATGGGATGACGTGAAAGAATTTTTACCGTTACTCTCTAAAAAGAAATATTTTTCTACCGTGAAGTACGGTTATGCGCGTGGTCAGGAACCCGTGCAGTACGTTGCAAACATAAAGAAGTACATAGAACTGCTCGAATGGGAAAAACAAATTCAGCAGATAAGAAAAGCACGAGACGCATCATTACGCGCCGAAGAAAAGGCTAAAACAGAGCCAGCTACACTAATTGAGCTACAAAATATTCCCGCCACATTATAACCTCATACTATTCGCGTTCTTTTTCTAAACGCTTTTGTGCTCGTCTAGCTTTAAAAAACTGGCTTAGTTTTTCACTGCAAGTGTCAGCCAAAACTCCTGCAGTATAATCTACATCATGATTCAACCAACGCTGCTTTAAAAAATGCTGCTGACTCACAATCACACCAGATTTTGGCTCATAAGCACCAAAAATAACACGACGAACACGCGCATGCACCATCGCGCCAGCACACATAGAGCAAGGCTCCAGTGTCACGTAAAGGTCTGCATTAACAACACGGTAATTCCCTACGTGAGACGCCGCCTCACGTAACGCGATTATTTCAGCGTGGGCTGTTGGGTCATGAAGACCGATCGGCTGATTCCACCCTTGCCCGATGATTTCCCCATCCAGAACCACAACAGCGCCCACAGGCACCTCTCCAAGGTTCGCTGCCTTATCTGCAAGCAACAAAGCCTTTAACATCCAACCCTGATCTATCAATTCTTGCTGAGACTTTTGTTGAGAAGACTCACTCCTCTCATCATTTTTTAGCTCATCTTCTTGCTGCACTTATCTATCCACCTATAAAAAAGCTCACCTTAGGTGAGCTTTTAAATGTTATTAATAATCTAGCTATGGCGCTATTCCCACTCGATAGTCGCAGGCGGCTTACTAGATACGTCGTAAGCTACTCGGGAAACCTTAGGAATTTCGTTAATAATACGACCTGATACCGTTTCCAGCAATTCGTAAGGAAGATGTGCCCAGCGCGCTGTCATAAAGTCGATTGTTTCAACGGCTCGAATAGCAATAACATATTCATAACGACGCCCATCACCTACAACTCCGACAGACTTCACCGGTAAGAAAACAGCAAATGCTTGGCTTGTTTTATGGTACCAATCCGCTTTGTGTAATTCTTCAAGAAAAATTGCATCCGCCTCACGCAGAATATCCGCATACTCTTCTTTAACTTCACCTAAGATACGCACACCTAAACCAGGCCCAGGGAACGGGTGGCGATAAACCATATCGTATGGCAAACCTAATTCAAGACCGATTTTTCGGACTTCGTCTTTAAATAACTCACGTAGAGGCTCAACTAAGTCCATCTTCATGTCATCAGGCAAACCGCCCACATTATGATGCGATTTAATAACGTGCGCTTTACCCGTTTTAGCACCAGCAGACTCAATTACGTCAGGATAAATAGTACCCTGCGCAAGGAAGTTAACATCTTTAAGCTTGGTCGCTTCTTCATCAAATACTTCGATAAAAGAATTACCAATGATTTTACGTTTTTTCTCAGGATCGTTTTCGCCTTTCAAACGACCTAAAAACAGATCTGCACTATCTGAACGAATCACTTTAACGCCCATGTTCTTAGCGAACATGTCCATCACCTGATCACCTTCGTTCTTACGCAACAAACCGTTATCAACGAAGACACATGTCAGCTGATCACCAATGGCCTTGTGCAACAATGCTGCTACAACAGAGGAATCCACACCACCAGAAAGCCCCAAAAGCACTTTTTGATCGCCAACTTGCTCACGCACTTTATCAATCTGATCACTGATAATATTTTCAGCAGTCCACAACGCTTCTGTCTGACAAATTTCACGCACGAAACGCTCAAGGATACGTCCACCTTGCTTAGTGTGTGTAACTTCAGGATGAAACTGAACACCGTAAAAATACTTAGCAGGGTTACAGATAGCCGCTATTGGAGCAGAGTCAGTAGAGGCAATAACAGAAAAGCCTTCCGGCAACTCTGTCACTTTATCGCCATGACTCATCCACACATCCAGCAACAAAGACCCATTATTAGCGATATGGTCTTCGATACCTTCCAATAAGCGACTAGCGCTATCGGACAAACGTACTTTTGCATACCCAAACTCACGGTTGTCAGAGGTTTCTACTTTGCCTCCTAACTGCGCCGCCATAGTTTGCATGCCATAACAGATACCCAACACGGGAACACCTAGATCAAACACTAGCGCTGGAGCTCTTGGCGAATCGCCCTCAGTTACGGATTCAGGACCACCGGCAAGAATAATCCCTTTTGGATTAAACTCCCGTATCTCAGTCTCTTCCATATCCCAAGCGCGAATTTCACAATACACCCCAATCTCACGAATACGGCGCGCTATTAGCTGCGTGTATTGAGATCCAAAATCAAGAATTAGTATACGTTGTGCGTGAATATCTGTAGTCATGCTCAGCGGCTCCACCAAATGGCTGTTTAACAGCCCTTAAAACTAAAAATGGGGCAACCATAGCAGCGCCCCACTTGATAAAAATCTATAAATTTAACCGACGCGATAGTTAGGAGCTTCTTTAGTGATGCTCACATCATGTACGTGGCTCTCATTCATACCTGCATTGGTAATACGTACAAATTGAGGCTTAGTACGCATCTCTTCAATATCCTGGCTACCGGTATAACCCATTGAAGCACGCACACCACCCATCAATTGATGAACAACGCCTACCATAGGTCCTTTACAGGCAACACGCCCCTCAATACCTTCAGGCACTAGTTTTTCAGCACCTTCTGAAGCATCTTGGAAGTAGCGATCTGATGAACCTGTGCTTTGCGCCATCGCACCAATAGAACCCATACCACGGTATGATTTATAAGCACGCCCCTGGAAAAGTTCTACTTCACCAGGTGCTTCATCCGTTCCCGCCAACATAGATCCAACCATTACTGCAGAGGCTCCTGCTGCAATCGCCTTAGCTATATCACCAGAAAAACGAATACCACCATCAGCAATTAAAGGTACACCGCGCCCTTTTAAGGCTTCAGCAACATTTGCTACTGCTGTGATTTGTGGAACACCAATACCCGAGACAATACGTGTTGTGCAAATAGAACCAGGACCAATACCTACTTTTACACCGTCGGCACCGGCATCAGCCAATGCCGTCGCTGCAGCGGCTGTAGCAATGTTTCCGCCAATAACCTGCACCTTAGGAAAGTTTTTCTTAACCCAAGATACGCGCTCAATTACACCCTTAGAGTGGCCATGCGCTGTATCAACAACAATAACATCTACTCCCGCTTCAGCCAGTGCTGTCACACGATCCGGTGTTTCAGGGCCTGTACCAACAGCCGCACCTACAATCAAACGTCCTTTACTGTCTTTTGCCGCGTGTGGAAAAGCTTCAGCTTTGTACATATCTTTAACAGTCATCATGCCTTTTAGCTTAAAGGCTCCATCGACGACTAAAATCTTTTCAATGCGGTGCTTACGTAACAAATTACGAACTTTATCTTTATCTACACCCTCATCAACCGTTACTAAACGATCTTTAGGCGTCATAACAGAAGCAACCGTAGCATCCAGATAGTTTTCAAAACGCATATCACGGCTAGTAACAATACCGACCAGCTCACCATTATCGATCACAGGGAAGCCTGAAAAACCTAATCTAGCAGCCATTTGGCGCAGTTCGCCAACCGTCATATCTGAAGAGCACGTAATAGGATCGCTAACAACGCCCGCTTCGTATTTTTTAACTTTACGAACTTCGTTTGCCTGCTCTTCAATGGTCAGGTTTTTATGAATAATACCAATACCACCTTCCTGAGCCATGGCAATCGCCAATCGAGACTCAGTTACCGTATCCATCGCAGCAGACACCAATGGTATATTCAGAGAGATCCCTTTAGTGATCTGAGTGGCCAGAGAAACGTCCTTCGGCAGAACTTCTGAATAGCCAGGCATCAGTAAAACATCATCAAAAGTCAGTGCTTCTTCAACGATTCGTAACATTGTCTAAACAACCCGTTTCTTTAAGAAAAATTTAATCGATCAATTATACAGATTTAGCTATATACGAACAATCATATTTGCATTTTAAGCACTGAAATGTTTTAGCTTAATGACTATTCTGCAAAGCTTCGATTAAGATAGTGACATGCACTCATTTTCTGACCGATCTCATCACGCTTTTAGTGTTTCCGAACTTAACCGCCAAGTTAAGTCACTACTCGAATCCTCCTTTTTACAAGTCAGGGTTCAAGGGGAGATTTCTAACTTTGCCAAGCCCTCTTCTGGCCACTGGTATTTCACCTTAAAAGATGGAAAGGCACAGGTTAAATGCGCACTTTTTCGCAATAAAAACCTTCGCGTTAAATTTTTACCCAAAGACGGTGATCAAGTAGTACTCACGGCTAAAGTTAGCCTTTACGAGGGCCGCGGTGATTTCCAACTCATTGGAGAAATGCTTGAAGCTGACGGTGAAGGCCAACTACAACAAGCCTACGAGGCACTAAAAACCTCACTTTCCAAAGAAGGCTTATTTTCCGCAACTCACAAGCAAGCAATCCCAAGCCACCCCAAGCACTTGGGTGTTATCACCTCAGCAAGCGGAGCTGCCATTCATGATGTTTTGTCAGTTCTTAAGCGTCGCTTTCCAAGCCTTCCTGTCACTATTTATCCATCAGCCGTACAGGGAACAGAAGCCGCTGCACAATTAAAAGCGGCACTGACGTTAGCCCTACAACACAAACAGGCCGACTTAATCATTATTGGCCGTGGCGGAGGTTCTCTAGAAGATCTTTGGCCATTCAATGATGAGGCCCTAGCACGGGCTATATTTGCCTGCCCAGTTCCCATTATTAGCGCCGTCGGGCATGAAGTCGATTTTTCTATAGCAGATCTAGTCGCTGATCTGAGAGCACCCACACCCTCTGCAGCGGCAGAGCTGATCAGCCCTGATCAAGATGCCATGCGTATTCTGCTAGACCAGCAAACAAACCGCTTACACAGACAACTCAAAGAAAAACTGAACTACCAACACCAACGCGTTTCGCATTTGCGCCAACGCTTACGCCACCCTGGAGAGAGGATAAAAGGACAACAAAACAAACTAAACACCACCGAGCAGCGCTTGATCTTGGCAATTAATCAATACCTAACAAAAGCCAAACACCTCTACTCTTTACAAGATCAAAAGCTCAATCAATTTCACCCCAACAGTAAAATCGAGCAAAGGCGCTCACTACTGCTAAGGCATGAAGAGCGTCTCACTCATTTACTACATCAACGCAATGATCAAAAGCGGTACTCTCTAGGGCAACTTATCACACGCCTTAATGCTGTCAGCCCTTTGGCCACCCTTGAGCGAGGCTATGCTATTGTTCAAAACAGTGATAGCCAAGTGATTACGCAAACAGCACAGATCAATATAGGTGATATAGTCACTAACCGCCTTCACAAAGGCTCATTTAACAGCCGTATTGAAGCCATCTATCCAGAGAATAAACCGGCTAATCCAAGGAATGAACATGATTAAATCTTTTATGGTTTTTATTGGCCTTTTACTTTCAGTTAGCAGTTACGCGCTAACCTTACCAAAAGACTCCAACACCCCAGGAGGCATAGTGATTGTGCCACTTGAGGGTATTACAGCAGAGCGCTTACCCAATGCCTGGTACCGTAGTAACCGTGTCATGGTGGTTACTAGTAAGGCCACAGCTTATGAAGATAAGGCAAAATGGTTAGCTATTGTAGGTATTCGTCTATCAGCCAAACATACCAAAGAACAGTTATTGGTCGCCAATGGCATTTCCTACCCATTTCATATTGAAGATAAAGAATACAAAGCACAGTATCTCACCATTAAAAATAAGAAGCATGTCAATCCAGATCCTAAGCAAATAGAACGCTGGAAACGTGAGAAAGCTGAAATGAAGGCTGCTTTCAAACAATGGACTACACCGGCACAAACGGTTAGTGAGTTTATTTTGCCTGCCAAAGGCCCTTTTAGCAGCCCTTTCGGGTTGAAGCGTTTTTTCAACAAACAAGCACGCAACCCTCATAGTGGATTAGATATCGCAGCCCCAATGAGTGATCCTATATGGGCTCCGGCAAGCGCTACCGTTGCAGCTGTAGGTAACTATTTTTTTAATGGTAACACCGTTATTTTGGATCACGGCAACGGCCTAACAACTATGTACTGCCACATGAGCAAAATTGATGTCAAAGTAGGTGATAAACTCAGCACAGGCGATGTAATAGGCAAGATTGGCAAGACAGGGCGTGTTACTGGGCCGCACCTTCATTGGAGCGTTAGCTTAAACAATACACGCGTCGACCCTCTCCTGTTTGTGACCGAGAAAAGCCAATAATAATATGTTAATCTGCAGCTTCATTTTTATTGGTAGAAAAGAGAATGTCTGAACTAAAATTTGAAACACTAGAACAACACGCAAGCTATGGTATTGGTCGCCAAATGGGTGACCAACTTGCACAGAACGGCTTCGAAGGTATCGACCTTGATGCAGTTGCAGCTGGCCTGAAAGACTCTTACACAGGTGAAGAGTTAGCAGTACCTGTTGAAAGCATTCAAGCAGCTTTCAACGAAATCAATACTCGTATTCAGGCAGCACGTGAAGTAGCAGCTAAAGAAGCTGGTGCCGCTGGCGAAGCTCTTTTGGCTGAAAATGCAAAACGTGAAGGTGTTGTCGTACTTGAGTCTGGTCTTCAGTATGAAGTCACAGAAGCGGGTAATGCAGAAAGCGATAAGCCAACAGCCGCATCTACTGTACGCGTGCATTATCACGGCACCTTCCCTGATGGTAAGATTTTCGATAGCTCGTATGATCGCGGTCAACCAGCTGAGTTTCCGGTGAACGGCGTTATTGCAGGCTGGACTGAAGCGCTTCAGCTAATGAACACGGGCGCCAAATGGCGCTTAACTGTTCCTTACCACCTCGCTTACGGCGAACAGGGCTCTCCAGGTGGCATCCCTCCATTTGCTACATTAGTATTTGACGTAGAACTACTCGAAATTCTGTAGAACGTTGCTAAAACTGGGCAACAACAATTGCCCGGTTTTATTTCTCACCTTCCTTCGAGGTCTTTCATGAAACTTCACCACCAGCAGCATGGCACAGGTACACCTTTGGTTATCCTACATGGCTTATTTGGTACGTTGGAGAATTGGGGCAGCCAAATAAAAGCACTGTCTGAACATTTCCAAGTCATTGCTGTAGATGTACGAAACCATGGACGCAGCCCCCACTCTGACACCATGGATTACACGGCAATGGTTGAAGATGTTATCCAACTGCTTAATGAGTTAGGGCTGGATTCAGTCGATTTGATGGGACACTCAATGGGCGGAAAAATAGCTATGCAATTAGCTCTCAGCTATCCTGAGCGCATTCAGAAACTCATTGTCGTTGACATATCCCCTGTTACTTATTCGCACCACCATAAAGATGTCTTAAAAGGCTTATTCTCAGTAGATCTTGCCTGCATTAAGTCTCGTACTGAAGCAGACAAGCAACTCAGAAATTACATTAGCGAAGCGGGTGTCAGAGCTTTTTTATTGAAAAATCTTTATCGAGATAGTGATAAAAAATTTCAATGGAGAATGAACTTACCTACCCTCAGCAAAGAATATGACAACATCAGTAAAGCCCCATCAGGCGCCCCATTCAATGGACACGTACTCTTTATAAAAGGCGCTGAATCCGACTATATTCAAGCAGCACATCGGGATGCAATATTAGGGCTATTTCCTCAAGCAACATATAAACTGATACAGGGTGCCGGACACTGGCCACACGCAGAAAAACCTACAGTTTTCACAAAGCTATTACTTAATTACTTACAAGCCTGACTAAAAACAGACATAAAAAATATGCTTTTAGTCTATAAAAGAGAACAACTGTAGAATTTGAACAACGAAGGTAAGAAGTTAATTACTTATACATTTTTATCAATGATAGTCCCTTCAGGGAATAGTTTTTGAAATACTCCCGCATCCACTAAACGAAGATTGATATCATGAAATGTTTTATTGATATCATTCAAGCGATTATTAAACTCTTGCAAAGACTCGGCCACAGCTTGCGCTGAAGCGTTCTGTTCTTCATTTATTTCTGCGAACGTTCTTCTGCTTTTGTCATCTTCATCTGACTCTTTGTCTTCAGTCTCTTTCTCAGAAGAGTTTACAGAAGCCTCTATCCTTTTTTCACTTTGTGCTTCGTTATTTACCTCAGCGGGCTTATTCGTTGCTTGAGTAATATCCTTATCGACTACCGTCTCACCTGGCACCTCAAGCTGGGCAATTTCTGCTTGCGCCTCTGTTGCCATGACTCGTGCTTGGGCCGCTACTCGCCGGTCCTGTACAGAGGGCTCAGGCACAGAAAGCGCTGCACGAATAATAACTTGTGCTTTTTCTAAGGTTGCACGCGGATCACCGGCTACTGCTGAAGTATCAATACTAACATCACCGCCTACCGCATATAGCTGACCATCAGGGCCTTTTTGATAACTAAAGTGCGGCGCTGAAGTAAAAGCACCGCCAACAGAGGCATGTATGCGCTCGTGATTTCTCACTTCTCGGTCACGTCGTGCTAAATCTTTAGCAACTAACTGGTCATTTTCTATTTGCTGAGAGGATTTATCAGAAGACTGGTGAGTTGTTGCTTGCGAAGCAGAAACACTGGTTTGATTCAGAGAAGCATTTTCAGATGAAAATTTATCATTTTTTTGTGTTGGGTCAGCAATCGCCGATTGTGTTTGAGCGCTTGAGGAAGAAAGGTGAGTTTCGGATTGAGCAGACACATTCGTCTTAGCAGCTGAAGAGGAATCGGCCTGCGCAGTTCTCAATATTGTAGAGTAATTGCTAATAATCACTCCGCTATCCTTTTTTTATTAGACTCAACTTAATGACTGACCACACGTTACCCGCTTGTGTAATTAAGCTCGTGTATCAATATTCGTACCTAACACTTCACTCGCATCTGTTACCACTTTTGTTGTAGGCGCCTGTGTAGTTGCTTCCAACGTTGTTTCATTTACAGCATTATTTAAACTTCTGCCCGATGCTAACTCTGGTACTTCTGGTTTACCATTACCAATCTGATCACTAGAAGACTTAAGTGAGTTATCCAACGTGCGGTTTAATCCAATGACACCTGTTTGAAGAGCTCCGATCACGTTCATAGTATTAACCTATATACTCAATATGAAATGTGAAATAAGTAACACGCAAACATAGTATAGAACAGAATTAACACATTGGCTGTTTTTTGTACAACTTCAGCCTAACAAATCATTAATATTTAAAAAACCTGCAACAACTGTAGGAGTGACATCATCAAGAAACGGCACCTCACCCAGCAAAGGCGCTTGGAACATTGTTTCTAGCGTGGCCACATTATCCTCGTAGCAACTCATATCTGGATCAATACGATTCGCAACCCAACCAACAAGCTGCAGCCCATCTCTTACAATCGCCTCTGCCGTTAGTAATGCATGATTAATACATCCCAGTTTTACTCCAACCACGAGAATCACAGGAGTTCCTAATAGTTTTGGAACATCAGCAAAAGTTTCTTTACGACTAAAAGGAACTCGCCAGCCACCAGCACCTTCTATTAGCAGAAAATCACAAGGGTTCATCATCGAACCTCTGCACACGGCAGCGATTCGATCCGCTGATAATCGTCTGCCCGTTTGTTCTGCAGCAATATGCGGAGCAATCGCGGCCTCAAAAGCGATAGGGTTTACTTCGCTATAACTCAGCTTCACACTGGCAGTTTTTTGTAATAGCAGTGCATCACTGTTTTGCAGCCCTTCTTCTGTCTGCACACAACCAGCTGCCACAGGCTTCAAACCAATGGTTCGCAGGCCTTTTTGGTTGGCTTTTTCAAGCAAGCCTGCGGTTATCACTGTTTTACCTACATCGGTATCAGTTCCCGCCACAAAAAAATGTCGCTTGGCCATTAACGCTTCCTCAAAATCAAATAGAACACTTCATAACTTGCCGGCAGGCACCCTTGTGGGTCACGAAACAACTCATATGCCTTTCTAAAGGCTTTGACTCTGGCTGGACCTGTTAAGCCCTTGGCCTGCCCCACATTCATATTATGCGCACCGATTCCTTTGAGCTCACGAGTCAGTTCTTTTAAGTGAGAGTAATGCAATATTCGCATCTCACTCTCGCTTTTGACAATGTCAAGATCACTTGGCAGCGCATCAATAAGGTTAATCATCGACTGGAACTGATTAACATGTCGATAATCATCTACGGTTGACCACGCCTCACGCAATTCAAATAAGGTTTTAGGGCCCAAGGTAGCAAGGCACGCAACACCGCCTGGCTGCAAAACACGAGAAATCTCAGAAAAAAGCGCTTGGCTGTTCTCACACCATTGAATCGCTAAACTTGAAAACACCACTGAAGATGATTGGCTTTTTAAAGGAAGACTCTCAGCATCGCCGCACACCCAGGAAACCTCACAGCCCAGATGGCGATGGCTGCGAGCATGAGCCAACATACCGGAGGCAATATCCAAGCCCACTAAATGACTTTCAGGATATATGCTATGCAACTGCGAAGTGAAGTAGCCAGTGCCACACCCTAAATCCAGGATGCTAGAAGGCTTAATCACCTTTAGGTCATCAGACAACTTAAGTAACAATTGGTGGCCGATATCTCGCTGTAAAGCAGCCTCACTATCATAGGTCGGAGCAGCTTTACTAAAAGACTCAGCTACACGCTGCTTATTTATCAACTCACCCATGTTTTTTTATCGAGTCAATAAAGGCTAAAACCGCCTGTAAAAAAGCGTCAGGGGACGATAAAAAAGGTAAATGACCCGCGCCTGTAAAGGATACTGTTTGCTGTTGTTCCTTAGCCTGTGACTGAATAGCAGCAACGGCACTCTTGGGCACTAAGTGATCTTCAGTTCCATACATGTGTAACACAGGGCAACTCAATTTAGATAAAGGCTCTCTAAGATCATTTTCCAATAACGCTAATGTTGCTAGCAGCTGTGTAGGCTTGCTATCAGCCAAAACAGCCTTGATTTGTTTTAAAATAGGTTTAGCCGCCTGGCCACCTTGTATTTGCAGCATCGCAAAACGTGATAAAGTTTTTTCTGGAGAAGACTCTATCGCCGCTTTAAACTGGCAGTACATCACAGAATTCATTCCATGTTCCCAGTCTTCTTTTTGTACAAAACAAGGATTAGAAGCGACCGTCATTAAAGCATGTACTTTTTCAGGGTATTGACTGGCAATTTGCAGAGCAACCATTCCACCCAGAGACCACCCTAACCAATAGGCCGGCTGTGCTAATGGCTCAGCGGTGCTGCTTTCTAACTCACTAACAATAGATGAGGACATCTTCTCTAATGTCATAGAGGCGTCAGTACTTGTTGAACGGCCTAGCCCTGGAAGATCAACAACCGTCACATAAAAATGCGGTGTTAGTATGGGAAGCAGGGTCTTCCAAATAGAAGAACTCATCCCCCAGCCATGTAATAAAATCAGTGCAGGATTATCTTTACTGCCAAAAGACTCATAATATAAGCCCATTACTTCACCTGATCCAAAGCATCTAGTAGACGGTCAACATGCTCCAATGAATGGCTAGCACTGAGAGTAACGCGAAGTCGCGCACTGCCATTAGGGACAGTTGGCGGACGAATAGCCGTAACAAACATTCCCTTCTCACGTAACGCCTCACTCATAGACATCGCCCTATCCGCATCACCAATAAGAATAGGCTGTATTGGTGTCGGCGAGTCCCTAAGGTCTAGACCCAGCTGCTCGCAACCATCACGAAAGCGCTTAATAAGCTCATTCAAATGTTCGCGCCGCCAGAGGTCTGCCTGCACCAGCTTGAGACTTGCTCTTGTTGCGGCAGCAACCGCGGGAGGCATACTCGTGGTGTAAATATAAGTTCTCGCGTGCTGGACTAGGGTTTCAATCAGCTCTTCACTGCCAGCGACAAACGCCCCTGATGTCCCAAAAGCTTTTCCCAAGGTACCCATCAATACAGGTAATTGCTCTTGGGATAGATCAAAAAATTCAGCGCAGCCGGCCCCTTTTCGACCTAAACAACCGATACCATGTGCATCATCTACCATCACCCAAGCATTATTATCGTTGGCGGTCTCGCATATAGCTGGGAGATCCGCTATATCTCCATCCATACTAAACACACCATCTGTCACTACCAATGAGCGCCTTGCAGTAGCTTTACTCAAACGTTGCGAAAGGCTATTCACATCATTATGTAAATAACGCTGAAATCGCGCACCGCTGAGCAAGCCCGCATCGAGTAACGATGCATGATTAAGGCGGTCTTCAAACACCGCATCTTGCTTGTTTAACAAAGCATTAACTGCTCCAAGATTAGCCATATAGCCGTTTGAAAAAAGCAGAGCACGTGATCGACCCGTAAATGCCGCAAGCTCTTCCTCCAGAGCATGGTGGTGGAAGCTATGGCCATTAACCAAGTGTGACGCACCACCACCTACACCGTATTCATCAGCAGCCTGCTTGAATGCGGCAACGATATCAGGATGATTAGCAAGACCAAGATAATCATTTGAGCAAAAAGCCAGGTAGGCTTTACCATCAACAATCACATCGGGTTGTTGCGGGCTTTGCAAGACCCTACGCTCACGATACAAGGATGCTTGTTTACGTGTCTGCAGCTCAGATGCTAACTGATCGAATGACATCTTTATTCACCTGAGAGTGTCTAGACAAGAATGAGGGAAGGCAGCCGCATCACATAACGGGCTGCCTGATAACACATTAAACTTCGTAAAAATGCTTACTATCTTGCTGCTTTTGCAGGTCTTTGATAATAGCGGCTTCCTGCACATCATCGTCGACAGAGATCCGCTGCTCAGGATTGATTCCCAGACGCTTAAACAGTTGTAAATCGCGATTTGTTTCCGGGTTTGGCGTTGTCAGTAAACAATCTCCGTAAAAGATCGAGTTTGCCCCTGCAAAGAAAGTCATCGCTTGCATTTCGTCACTCATGCTCTCACGACCTGCAGATAAGCGCACATGAGAAGCAGGCATCATAATGCGAGCGACAGCAATGGTACGAATGAACGTTAGATGATCAAGATCTTCAACATTCTCCATTGGCGTGCCTTTGACTTTCACTAGCATATTAATCGGTACGCTTTCTGGTTGAACTGACATGTTTGCTAACTGACGCAATAAGCCAATGCGGTCCGTCGCGGTTTCACCCATACCTAAGATACCACCACTACAAATTTTCATTCCAGAGTCACGTACATTTTGCAATGTATCTAAGCGATCTTGAAAAGTACGGGTAGTAATTATTTTGTCGTAGAATTCAGGAGATGTATCTAAATTATGATTATAGTAATCCAAGCCTGCATCTGCGAGTTGGTCTGCCTTTCCTTCATCCAGCATGCCTAACGTCATGCAAGTCTCCAGCCCCAATGCTTTAACCTGTTTCACCATATCAACGACATAAGGCATATCTTTATCTGCCGGGTGCTTCCAAGCAGCCCCCATACAGAAGCGTGTTGATCCTGAAGCTTTTGCCTGACGGGCTTTTTCAAGCACTTTATCCACTTTCATCAAACGTTCTTTTTCAAGGCCCGTATTATAGTGCCCACTTTGCGGACAATATTTGCAATCTTCAGGGCATGCACCTGTCTTAATAGACAGCAAGGTGCTTACTTGAACTTCATTAGGATTAAAGTATTGCCTATGTACTGTTTGTGCATTAAACATAAGGTCATTAAAGGGAAGATCAAAAAGGGCTTGCACCTCTTCTACAGTCCAATCATTACGAACAGGTGCTTTACCAGTCATGCGAGCCTTCCTCTTTTAATCTGATGTTCAACATCAATATGCTGTTATTAACTACTAATGATAATTCGACAGAAGGAACTGTCAACTCATGTTTAGCTTAATTAAAAACATCTGTACGAAAATAGACCAGAATTGCGCATTATGCCACTCAAAAGCATCTTCTGAGCTAGCCCTTTGTAAAAACTGTTATAACGATCTTCCCTGGCTTACCTCTGCATGCCACATCTGCGCCCTCCCTCTCATTCCAACAAACACTCCTCGTATTTGTGGACAGTGCTTAAAAAGCCCACCTACATACTCCAGCACACAGGCCGTGTTTCTTTATCGCTTTCCAATCAATGCCATTATTCCAAAAATTAAGCACCACCATGGGTTACATCATACATCATGGCTCGCCAGCTGCTTATTAAACCGCTTATTAAAACAACCCCAAGCCTGGCCAGACGCGATTATCCCCGTACCTATTCACTCGTTTCGACTAATCAGCCGCGGTTTTAATCAGTCTTCACTTATCGCTCGCCATCTAAGTCAGCACCTAAAAATTCCGCTAGTGCTTAATCATCTAAAAAAAATCAAGCGCACAAAATCTCAATCAACGCTATCAGCTCAAGATAGAAAAACCAATTTACAGAATGCTTTTAGCTATCAAGGCCCAAGCTATAACCATATAGCCCTCGTTGATGACGTGGTTACGACAGGTACAACAGTTAAAGAAATCAGTGACGTTTTGCGACTTGCGGGAATACAAAGAATTGATATCTGGGTTATCGCCCGCACACCCGCACCTGATTAATAAATTTCACATAGTGAAAATATTACTATCACTTGATTTACAAAGTTTTTCCGAATCAATAGATCCTCTTATTCATTCAGACTATGATTATTAAAAGCGATAATTAAAGGAGTTCGTAATTGGATATTACGATTTTAGGTAGCCTCGCGGGCGGTATTGGTCTTTTCCTACTGGGCATGCACTTAATGACACAAGGGCTTCGCCAAGCAGCAGGAAAGTCATTAAAAAATGTGCTCCATGCGGCCACGAAAAGCCGCCTAAAGGGATTGCTATCTGGCACATTAATTACGGCTCTTGTCCAATCATCAAGTGCCGTCACCGTGGCCACTATCGGTTTTGTAAATGCCGGACTACTAACCATTCCGCAGTCCGTTGCGGTGATTTATGGTTGTAATATCGGCACGACAATGACCGGTTGGCTCGTTGCGCTAATAGGCTTCAAATTTAAAATAAGTGCATTTGCTCTACCTATCATTGCTTTAGGTATGCTGATGAATATCGCGTCATCAAAAGAGCGGTTTCGCCAAATTGGTTTCGCTTTAGCAGGCTTTGGCGTTTTTTTTATTGGCCTAGACTTTCTCAAAGAGAGCTTTGAAGATCTAGAACAAAGTATAGATCTCACTGTTATTAGTGCCCTACCTTTCAGCCTACTATTGTTTTTAGTTGCAGGCTTCATGCTTACATTTTTGATGCAAGCATCTGCAGCATCAATGGCTATTACTTTATCATTAGCGGCTACCGGATCTATTAGCATTACGGCAGCTGCAGCGCTTGTTATCGGTGCTAATTTAGGTACTACCTCAACGGCCATGCTCGCAGTCATCGGAGCAACACCCAATGCCAAACGAATTGCTGCCGCTCATGTTATTTTTAACGTCATCACTGGCGCTGTAGGATTTGCACTTTTACTACTATTCTCATCACAAGTTAACAACCTTCACAATCAAGACTTTATCAGTACCGTCACACTACTTGCATTGTTCCACACAGTCTTCAACGTATTAGGTGTCGTTATCATGTGGCCCTTAACTGATGCGATGGTGAAACTATTAAAACAGCGCTTTCTTTCTCAAGAAGAAAACATCAGCAAACCTCAATATTTGGATAAAAATATACTATCGACGCCGTACCTCGCTGTTGAAGCAATGACAATGGAATTAGGAAGGGTAAGTAGGCTGTGTTCTTCAATGGCACTCGCTGCTGTCAGTGAAGAAGGCCCCAACCCACCACAACTAGATAAAGACTTAAGCAGCGTAATGACACTCGTATCCGCTGTCGGCAAGTTCAACCAACAAATCGCACAGCAAAATCTTGACCCTGACATTACAGACATTTTGCCTTCATCAATGCGTATAGCTCGCTACCTCAACGAAGTTGCTCGACTATCAACTCGCCTTGTTGATTACCATAAAACACTTGAAAATATTTCAGATACCAGCATTAAACAAAACGTATTTATCTTTAAGAAAGATATTAGCAAATTGCTTCAAGCTAGCCGTATTGAAAAAGAGAGCGACACCGAAAGCGATCCTGCACGAAAAATCCTGCACAAACTGGAATATAACTATCAAGCATTAAAAACAGATATTTTGAATGCCGCCACATCAGGGAAATTAGATGCAACCGAGAGTGTCACTTTACTCGATGCTCTTAGCCATCTTCGTCGATTAGCAGAACAAGCCGAAAAATCTTCTTCATATTGGAGTAGTATGCTGCCAATTCATTCTCGAGGTGGACCTTCTGCCTCTTAAACATAAGAACGCGGTAATACTTACTTTTTGAGTAGA
>NZ_JADGEV010000026.1 GCF_016744175.1 Neptunomonas sp.
TTACCAGACAACTCAAACGCAGGGAAAGCTTGTGCGTGTAGTACAGGGTGAAGTGTTTGATGTGGCCGTAGATATGCGTAAAGGCTCCCCCACGTTTGGTCAATGGGTTGGCGCTACTCTATCAGCAGAAAATAAGCAGCAGCTATGGGTACCAGCAGGTTTTGCTCATGGCTTTTATGTGACGACAGATACGGCTGAGTTTACCTATAAATGTACAGATTATTACCATCCAGAATCGGAAGTATCGGTAAAGTGGGATGACAGTGATTTAGCTATAGAGTGGCCTATTGCTCAGGGTAGTGTGCCTTCTATCTCAGGTAAAGATATGCTAGGGCTCGCCTTTAAAGAGGCTCCGGCATTTTGATGAAGTAGCTTAACAAGAAGCCAGTGCGGCTTCTTGTGGTGTTTTTTAATATGTTTGTTTAAACAAAGCTAGCAGCGCTTAATTCAATATTCTCCCCAAAATCAATTGTGCCTATTAATGCCGCTTGCTCAAAATCTCTACCGTGGTAGTCTGACGCCAAATGAAATAATGTGTATTCGCCTTGGTTTTCTTGATCTTTAAACATGACTATGTGGTTTTGTGTGGCGTATACCTCTCCGGTTTTAAGGATTGGGGTTAGCGTTGACACTCCAACGTTACCAAAATTATTTTCCCCACTAATGTTTGATACGGTGATGGCGGCAAGTAATGCTTCTGAGCTGAGCTGAGCCAAAGATTGTCCGGCGGATGCAGAAAAGCCTGTGATAATAGTAATATTATTGTCAGTGTGTACAAAGTGATTGGTTTGATAGTTGCTGTTGCCTAGGTTTAACGTATTAAGGCTGCTGCCCGTGATGTGGCCGATATAAGCTGAAAGATCAATATAGTCTATACCTTGCTCAGTGCTTGCATCGAAATTGGTGATTGAAAGGCTGCCGTTATTAGTTCCTGTAAATACAATGGTTTCATGGCTCTGCTGCTGAGTAGAGAGTATCAGTGTGTCGCTGCCTTTGCCGGTATTGATAGTGCTGCTACTGGCTGCTTGGTTAAGCGTATCTGTGCTGATAGTGTCATCACCCGCCTCTGTGTTAATAGTTTTAGTAACGCTGCCAGAAATTTCCACTCTATCATTCCCTTTACCTGTTTCAATAAAGAGCGTTAAGTCTGCCTGAGCGACGGATTTTGCAAGATTAAAGAGCAAGTTATCATCACCTGCTGCGGTGAGGTAGGTGAGCGGTGTCGGGTTTTGTTCTGGTATAGCATATTTAGTTACGGCTTGATCGGTGATCACTGCCGACAAGGTGATATCGTTTTTCATGCCAAGCGCATCGAACAAACGAACATCGGTGAGTTCATCTATTTGCAGTGTTCCGTTATTGCCAATGCTGTGAAATTCTACTTTTTCTAATGCGTTGTTTGTTGAGCTAACACTGCTTAACCAGCTATCATGATCAACATTAATAGTAAATTCTTGAATGCCAGCCGAGCTATTGTTAGTGTTAACGCCGGCGATAAAATTACCGGACTTCTCTCCTTTGCCCACATAATCAAAAATCGCTTGTGTACCGATTAGCTCATTAGTTTCTTTATATATTGCTGTATGTAGGTTCGATCCAGTGAGGTAGTCGGTGTAATAACCAAGAGCTTCTAATTTTTCTGTTCCACTGTAGTTCAGCACAATTTGTTTGCTGCTATAGCGTTGGCCATCAGAGTAGAATTGAGAATAGCTAGCCCCTAGGCTCGCTTTAAATGAAGATAGCCCTAAGTGGGATATGGCTTGGTTTAAATAGACTACGAAATCTTCTGGTGTCGTTTGAATAGGAGAGGCGTCTGGAAGCCCAATATTAACAGGCTCTCCATTTAGTGATAGTGCAACGCCTGAATACGGATTGTTGAAGAGAGGGGTTTCCCCCTGAGCAGCACTCGCTAGGTCGAATATCTCTAAGAGTAGCTTTTGGTTAGTCTGTTGGCTCAGCTTTGCTTCATCAAAGTAGGCACTAATGCTTGTGTCACCGGCCGCACTGTTACGAAAACCAATGCTGGTTTCGCCACTTAGCGCGTTAATGTTATCGATAGCTATATCACCTTGGCTCTCTACCGACCAAAAAGCGTTTGTGCCTAGCATCTTTTCTGCGTTAACCTGCTGCGCGTCAGTGGATTTGGTAGTCAAATATACATTTTCCAGCGCACTTGTCTCTAACTCTAGTGGCGATATGGAACTGCCTAGCTGAATCTTTAGAGAGTCGTTTCCTTCGTCTGCATTAATGGTATCGCCAGTTTGGGCTGTATTTTTGTTGTTAATTAAAGAAGCAATAAAAATATCGTCAGCTGCAGAGCCTATTAGCGTATCTTGAGTCGGTGTTAGGTGCTGTGTATATAAGCTGGATACCACTGCATCTACAGTGGAATGCTCTGAAGTGATTGTCTCTAATAATTGCTGAGAGTAACTAAAATCAAACGTATTGTTAGGCTTTGCTCTTATAAAGTGCGTGCTAACTTCTATTTTATTATGTAAGTTTTGAACTACGACACCCCAATTAGGGGCGTTTTGTCCAATACCTAGTAGGGTTGTTATCGCATCGAGTGCTGCTTCGCCGCGAGATGCTCCCTTAGAAAGAGTGCTTTCAATAAATTGAATACCCTCTTGAAGAAATGTTTCATCTACATTGTTATTAAGTAAACGCGTAGCGAATTGGATAGAAAAATCTTTATTAGAAAGCGATTCTGCGTAAATGGATTGAAACTCGTATGTAGAGGCTAGGTCGTTTGCTAGGTTAGCAAGAGAGATTTGATAGCGAGGTGTGTCGGCGAAACGTAAGATTATGGAGGCAGGAGCTGCGGCATCAAACATGCCTATAATTAAAGGCGTCAGTATATTTGATGGAATATCGTTAGTTTTCATTTTGGCTCCTTGCCGGAAAACTAGAGTATTAAAGCGGCAAGTTGATTAGCTTCCCGCTTAAGGCTTGTCTGTGCACTTAATGTGTCGTTGCAGTCTTAGGCTTGCGCGCAATTGGCTTTTTGGCGGCTGGTTTTTTGGCAGCGGGCTTGCGTACGGTAGGCTTTTTTGCTGCTGCTTTCTTGGCGGGCGCCGATACTATAGCATCATTATTCAGTAAGTCGGGTAGAGCCTGTAGATAGGCTGTGCGGGCTGTGCGAACAACTGCTAGCTCTGCTTCTAGCTGTTCAATTTTTTGGTCACAAAAACGCGCCGAATTAAGTTTTGTTTGTGCTTCGGGGCTAAGCTTTTCTATTTCGTACTGTTTGTTATCAATCGTTAGCGTTGCCATATATTTTCCATATTATGTAATAAACGCAGGTATCTTATCCTAAACGCTACAAGCTGTCAGTTTGTGGCGTAAGGGCTCTTACTCTCGAATATAGGGTGGAAGTTAACTTATTTAAAATTTTGCTTTGACTTAAATAAAATCATTGGCTGCCATGTTAGGAATGCCGGTCAATGCTGCTTCATTAGCGTTCTGAGGTATGCTCGTGTCTACTGCTCCAGAAAGTGCTGTAATAAGGTCTTGTAAGGCACTATTTGCATCATTGCCAGTAAGGTTGTTAACAAGCGCTATAATGTCAGCTTCAGAGCCGAGTGCGCTCCCTAGTTTTGATAAATCTACATTGGGCAAGTTAACGGAAGCAGGATCTAAAGCAGAAAGATCTTCTCCAGATAGGCCAAGTTGTGATAGTGCGCCAAATAAAGCAATAAACATGTTTTCAAGGCCTAGCCCATCTAATGAGGGAGTAGCTTGCCCAGCTGTATCTTGAGTGAATTCAGTAATCAGTTTGCTGTAGCTATCAAAACCTGCGAGTAACTCCTCCATGGAGCTTAGATCGCTGAGGTTTAAAGCTCCGACCTCTTGTGTGAGGTTGGCAGCAGCATCGCTAGCGTGTGTGGTAGTGGCTACTTGGCCTGTGTCAGGTGTGTCGTTACTGGTTGTGAGGTTGTAACTGCTAAAGAACTCTCTTACCACTGCTCCGGTCACTTGTTGACCATAAAGCTCTGCCAGCATGTCATAGGTTACGTTGAATTGCGCTGCCGTATCGTAGATGACTAAAGGGTTATCTAAATTACTATAGATAAAGGCACGGGCATCGCTAAAGCTTACCCCGTATTGTGATAGAAGCGCTTCGGTGTTTGTCATGGTACTCCCCTGTGTAGTGTTTATGCGTCCTGCTGCTGATATGCGATTTTTATATTAGGTAATGAATTACTCGCATCGGTATGGCGGCTGCAACAATGGTGGACATGGTCTTTGTTGATCAAATAATTGTGGTGGTTTTGGTTGTGTTTGTCCAGTGGTGGTATATCAATAATGAGTTGGTGGAAGTTTGTTTAGGCGTAAAAAAACCCCCAGCGCTTGCGCGAAGGGGGTTGTGTTCGTAACCACTTAACTAGCAGTGGCAAACGGCTTAATAACTAGGTCATTAAACCGTTACGATAACTTATGCTAGGTTCAATAGAGCCAAAGCAGCGATTTCAGATGCAGCTGGAGCAGTTGCGTCTGTACCGAAGTCAACCACACCCAGAAGATTCGCAGCTGTGTAGTCAGCGTTAGTATTAGTTGTAGCGTTATGATCCCAAGTTAGCTGGAATACTTTGTATTCGCCAACGTTTAGGTTGTTATGGATCATTACTACAGCTTCACCAGTAGCGCCTACAAGGCTAGTGATACCGCCAGCATTTGTTTGTGCGTTAAGGTCTGTATCGTCCAAAGAAGCATAAGTAGTAGCAACGTTGTTCAACGAAGCTAGAAGCTTGGCTTCTGTTAGACCTGCAAACGTGTCAGTAGTTGTAAATGTAGCATCAGTAGATACAGTAACAGAGTTAACTTCTGTTGTAGCATCAGCATTCAATGTAGTAGCAATGCGTGCTTCAGATACAGAAGAACCAGATAGAGACAGCTTGTTAGTTAGGTAAGCTGTGAAATCTAGGATATCTTCTTCACCAGCTGTGTCATCGTCAAAACCGATGATGCTAGTTTTAGTCCAAGTAGTATCGAAAACGATAGTGTTGTTACTAGTCGCGTCAGATGCAAGAGCGATTAGGTTATCGCCAGCGTCGCCGTGGATAGTAGAATCATTATCGAAGATAGATACGGCACCAACAATACCAGTCACTTCAACTTCAGCAGCAGAAGTATGAACGTTGTGATTAGTGATTGCAGTGTTCATTAGAACAGCAAGCGCAGCATCAGCAATGTCAGACTGTGAGCCAGTACCCGTGATTAGAGCAGTTTTCTCAGTAGCTGTTAGTGCAGCGATATCAGCAGCCTGATATGTACCACCAGCTGCAGTACCAGTACCAACAACAGTGATAATCGGTTCTAGTGTTTCAGCAGCAATATCATCAACTTTAGATTCGATGAATAGAACGTTGCCTGGACCATCTTTGTAAGATAGTAGGTCAGACAATACGCGATCAGAATCGATAGCTTGCTTGATAGCATTGTTGATTGTTAGCTGAGAAGCTTGGTAGTTAGTACCAGCAGTTACGTCTACAGTAGTTTCAAAACCGTTGAAGCTAACTGTTAGCTTAGTTTTGAATAGTACGTTTGTAGAAGCAAGTGCAGCATCAGAAAGAACGTCAAATGCATTTGCACCAGTGTAACCAACAGCTTCACCTGCCTGAGCACCTAGAGCCCATACCGCTTTAGCAGCAGTTTGGTCAACAAATACAGTGTCATCGCCAGTGCCAGCTTCGATGATGTAATCGCCGCCGCCCATTACATTAACGTAGTCATTGCCAGCACCAGAAACGATGTTTAGTTCGTTAACGTTAACGCCTTGAGTTTGGTTTGCATACCAGTCATCAGCAGTAGGAGCAAGAACGCCGCCTTCAACAACAGAAACAGTTAGGTTGTCGTTACCAGCACCGCCCGTTACGTTTAGGATGAAGTCTTCATGGCCTACAGCAGACTCTTCAACAGTTAGCGTTAGCTTGTCGTTTGCAGAACCCATAGTGTAGTTGAAGTTAACATCGTCAGCGTCTGGATTAGATGCAGTGTCTGTTAGGTCTAGGTACTTAGCGATAACTGATTCGTTAAGGTCAGCAGTCAAAGTTACATCATTAGACATGCTAGAAGCATCAAATACACGAACGTCGTTTAGAACGTCGATACGTACTGTACCGTTAGAACCGATGTTCTCAACAAATACTTCTTCAAGTGTGTTGTTAGTAGAACGAACCTGGTCAACCCAGCTATTACGGTCAACATCGATGTTGAACTGCTGAATGCCTTGAGAGCCTGAAACAGTACCCTGAGAGATGTTACCAGCAATAAAGTCACCTGCTTTAGAACCGCGACCAACGTTATCAAGAATAACGTCAACCTGAGTTAGCTGGTTAGTTGTTGATGGAGGTGCATCCAAGATAGCTGTATGGATGTTAGTGTCAGCAGGTAGGTCACCTGTTGGCGTAGTCCAACCTACAGCGCCTAGTTCTTCAGAACCAGTGTTCGTTAATACGATCTGAGTACCTTCGTATTTCAAACCATCATCAGAGTTAAACTTAGAGAAAGTTTCGCCAAGAGAAGCAGAGATACTAGTTAGGCCAGCTAGGTCTAGAGCAGCGTTTAGATCAGCAAGTAATGCAACGTAAGTAGTTGTTACAGGTGCAGCGCCTGCTACAGTGTGCTCTACGCCATCAATAGTGAACTTGAAACCGTTATATGGGTTGTTAGACAGTGGAGTACCGTCATCAGCCATACTTTCTAGATCAAGTAGTTCTAAGAACAACTGTGAACCAGCAGTAGTACCGTCTGGAGCAGTGATGTGATCAGTATCGTAGTATACTTCGTAGTTTACATCACCAGCATCCGCGTTACGGAAACCAAGAGTAGTTGTGTGGCTGTCTTCACGAACATCTTCGATAACTAGGTTGGCGCGGCTATCAGTAGACCAGTACTGCTTAGTGCCGTTCATGTCCTGAGCGTCGATCTGAACCTGTCCATCTTGACCGTCTGTACCGCCATCTTGGATGTCGTTATCAGCAGAATCTGTTGCTTCAGCTTGAGCGCGGAAATGTGCAACTTCAACTGACTCAGTTTTCAAAGAAATAGCTTGAGCCTGAGAGTTACCGATTTCAGCCATTAGTGTGTCTGTACCTGCGCCGCCATTGATAACGTCGCCAGACTGAGCTGAATTGCTGTTGTTAAAGATCCATGCTGTGAATGCATCGTTACCAGCAGAACCAGTAAGCATGTCCTGGCCAGTAGTTAGGTTCTGAGCAGTAGAGTCAAGACCTGCATCGATCAATACTTTCTGGTTAGAAACAGAAGTAGTGTCAGCATTAACGTTTGCAACAACTGCTTGCAAAGAAGCGAAGTCAGATTCAGCGTTTAATTTAGTTGTAGCGAAGTACGTTGCTACGTCTACCTTGTTCAGAAGGCCCTGAGCTGCAGAACCCCAAGTTGGGTCAGCAACGTCGACAGCCATTAGTGCTGTAACTACAGTGTTAGCAGTCTCACCACGTGAAGCGCCACCATTAAGAGAAGCTTTAACGAAATCAATACCAGCAGTCAAAGTTGCTGCGTCTGTGTTTCCGTCTAGAATGTTTGTAGCGAAACGTGTAGCGAATTCGTCGTTAGTCAACCATGTAGGGTATAGAGACGCGAATTCATCTGTAGCTGCTAAGTCGTTTGCAAGAGATGCAACAGACTGGCCTGCTTCGATTGAAGTAACAAAACCGTTCATAAGTTCTGCTGATGGTGCTGCGTCGAACATGCCGACTAGTAGAGAAATAACGTCATTACGTTGTGTAGCTGTGATAGCCATTTAAAGCTCCTTGATCAAGGTTGTTTACTAAACATTTACTAATTATGGTTTATTCCCAATATGTGAATAAACCAAAAATATTACCGTTTAATTACGGTTCATATGATACCGAAGTTAATATTTCTACTAACTCAGACGTTTAGTGCCCATAAGCTATGTCACTGTACGCAAATGAAGAATAGGTTAAACAAAGAGTTTTTGATGTGACGGACATCACACAACTACACATTTCCTTTGTATTTCCATATTCCATATCACGCAATGACACTTGTTTTGGTACTAAAACGCCGAAAAAATACCCCAATGCAAAGAGTCTGGATGCAATGTCGATATTATTTACCCAGATATATTAGCATTAATTGCAATTAATGCTAACTGGGCAAATTGTTTTTTTATAAGTTTTTAATGCGTCGCAGGGTGTTAGTTAAAGTACTTTCTTACATATCTAAGAGGGGCTGTGATACGCCAGCTCAATGTGTTTTTTATATTTTTAATTTCTTGTTCTGCTTGTTTTAGTAATTTTCGGTTCTCAAGTAGTTGTATTGGAAGCGATTTACGTAGAACGTTTTCTGCATTTAATAACGCCAACGTGTGAATGTCGGGCTGATGTTCTTGGTTAAATGCTGATGCTGTTTCGTGATTTAAAAGGTGAAATGCTTCTGCTGACTGTACCTTTGGGCCTAGTGTATAGCTTCTAAAAAGATTAAGCCCCCTGATTTGATCTGCATAGGCTTGGTCTTGTAGCTGTGAAGGGAAGCAGGCCATTGCTTTGTTTTTTTTGTTTGTACTTAGTGTAATGTCAACAAAGTAGTTTGGTATTAAGGGTACTCCAATTTCATAAAATGCTAGTTGGAATGAGTTGGGTGTTTTAAGTAATAATTTTAATGCCACCTGCGCCACGGCTCTGTGGTCACGATGCATTTCCCAGATTGAGGGTGCAAGAATTAAATCAGGAGAGATGTCTTCTATTTTTTTTTGTAACGTTGGGAGTAAAGACTCTTCGTTTAATAGTTGTCCGTCTTGGAAGCCCAAAAATTGAGGGAGTGGGTAACCCAGAACGGCAGCAGCAGCAATGGATTCTTTTTGGCGGCGGAGCTTTTTTTCATGGCGTTTCTTTGTGGCAATCTCTGCTGGTTGGTCTGCCCACTCATGAATCAGCACACCATCGGTGAGTATTAGTACGTGAATATCCGTTCCGCTGGCTTGGAGCTGATTTAGGGTTCCTGCGCACCCAAACACTTCATCGTCAGGGTGTGGGGCAAGAACGATTACCGACTTTGCAGGTAGTGTTGTACTAGAAGTATAAGGTGTGAAAAATTGTTCAATATTCATCTGAAATCAGTATCGCCTCCTAATAGCCACCACTTACCTTTGACGCGTAAGGCATGGTCTGAATTGTTCACATTATTGCCTGGAATAATAATATCTGTTTCTTTTATAGTTGGTTCGCTTTCTTTGAACCATGATAAAGCACTAGGTGTGCACCAAGCATAGATTCGTTTGCAGTTCTTCGATGTCGCAATGCTTTTGGCAGCGTTAATTAGGTTGTGTGTTTGATTACGAGAACCAATAATGTCTAATAATTCCATTTCACTATTAGGGTGTTGCTTTAGAATGAGCAGGCCTTGAGCCGTGTTTTCTCGAATAAAGTACAACAAATAGTCAGCAAAAGGTTTTTCAATATAACGATGCTTTATCCAATTGCTATCCCTGTATCCAATGGCGACATCTGTAGCGTCTTCTTTCATAGATTGCCACAGGGCGTCTATTTCAATCAGTGCGCTTGTTAAGTCTGTTGATTTGGTATTAATTTCTTCAATGGTGAAGCTTTGTTGTTCTAGTGGTGAGGTAGGGGGCCAGCTTGCCTCAATGATTTTATCTACAGGGCAATAAAGGTGTTGCTTCAAACCGACTTTAAAAGCCCGTTTATTTGGGAAGCCAAACCCAAGAGAATAAAGCTTGTCTGGTCCAATATTTTGTTCCAGAAAGTGACAAACAGCAAGTTGAAAAGGACCTTTTTTGGTAAGCACTCCACGTGCTTTTTTGGACACCATTATATCCCCTAGTTGCACGAGGCTTTCTGGCTGACCAAAGATTAAACCTTGGCGTGGTGTGCCGCCATTAAATGCAATAAGTTTGCCTTTTTCAGTTACTGCTGTCCCTGGAGTGGTGGATAGGCGGTATTTCCAGTGCCATGTTTCTAAATCTAAAGGGTGACCAAATGCTTCTTGAAATAATTTTGAAATTTCGACTTCTGGTATGTCACTGGCATTGACTATCTGCCAGCGAGGCTTTTTTTTTTAATCTGCACCCATTGGTGGGGAATATATACTAACCCACGCTCTTGTCCTGACTGTGTCACGTGCAGTGTTATGGCTGGATCCGCCTCGTCGTGTAAAAAAATTCCTCGACTACAAAACAAGAGAACGCCTACATAGTAGGTACCTTTCATTAAAGGGAGGTCTTTATATGAAATAGACAGGAGGCCGTTTCCATTAGCATCTAAGTCCAGTGTAAGGCCGTCACCCCATGTGCCGCAGCTTGTCACTAACTGTCCGCCAGAATTATGGATGACGATTGCTACACCTGGTATTTCATTTTCAAGTGAAGAATGAAGTTCCACTTCTATTGCGAGGTTGCTTGTGCAGCTTGAAATGTTTAACACATTACCTGTGATGTTATCAGCGTAAGCGGTGACTTTGGTTATTCTTGCGCTGTTAGGTGAAGATGGCGGGTGTGTGTTTGATTCATTCTCTTCTTGTGCGTTTTCATATGACGTGGGCGGTGAGTTTGAGGGGAGTGTTGCATTATTTGGTTGTGCTGGTTGTGAGTCTTGATTGGCTAGGCGATCTAAAAAGCTTTGGTAAGTGGGGATTACAATATCAGGTTTTCCACTGGCGCGAATTTCACCCTTCTCAATCCATATAGCATGAGTGCATAGTGTTTCAACTTGATACAGGGAGTGAGAGCAAAAGAGGATGGTTTTGCCGCTATCGCGCATTGCCATGATACGCTCAAATGAACGGCGTGCAAAATCTCCGTCTCCTACAGATAACGCTTCGTCAATAATCAGGATATCTGGATCGACACTGGTGGCAACAGAGAAAGCTAGGCGAACATACATGCCGCTCGAGTATGTGGTTACTGGCTGATCTATAAAAGATCGAATGCCAGAAAACTCAATAATGCTGTCTAGTTTTTCATCAATTTCTTGGCGGGATATGCCCATGACAGTAGCGGATAAATATATGTTTTCACGGCCGGTGAACTGGGGGTTGAAACCTGCCCCTAATTCTAGCAAAGCAGCTATGCGCCCATTGATTTTCAAACTGCCGGATGAAGGGGTTAAGGTTCCGCACAGTAATTGTAGCAGTGTTGATTTACCAGCACCATTTCTGCCAACGATACCAAGCACTTCTCCTTTGGGTAAGTCGAAGCTAATATTTTTTAGTGCGTGGTAAGGCTTGTAGTAGATTTTTTTGTGGCCCCATATGAGCTGTTTTAAGCGGTCAGACGGGCTTTTATAGATATGATAAGTCTTGCTTAAAATATTAGCTTGAATTGCTGGTGATAGGGTTTGTGTGCTTTCAGAGGACATCAGCAAATCCTGGTCGGGTTTTGTGGAAGCAAAATGCACCTAGTGCAGCGATAAAGCTTGTAGATATGAGATAAGTTACTAAGGCTATGAGGTTTGGCCATTGTCCTTGTAATACCACTGCGCGAAGTGACTCAATAATAAGCGCCAGTGGGTTAAAAATCATGACGCTTTGTACAAATTCAGGTAAAGCGGTAGTAGGGTAAAAAATGGGTGAAAGGAACATCAAAGGTGTAAGAATGAGGCCGACAATGTGTCCTAAATCTCGTAAATACACACCAAGAGATGAAAGTAACCACCCAAGTCCTAAAAGAATAGGTAAAAAAGATATACCTATTAAAGGCAGCGCTATTAGATGGATGGTTAATTGTCCTTGAGCAAAAAAAGCGCCTACGATCAATACAGTTAAACTCAACAAGGCAAAGAAGCTAGATGCGCCCACGCTAACCCAGGGCAAAATCGCAAGAGGAAAGATAACTTTCTTCACCATGTTAGGTTGCTCAGACACCAGTGAGGGCGCGCGCCCAACGACTTCACTAAATAGCGTGAAAACGAGAAGGCCTGAAAAAAGCTGTAAGGCGAACTCTGCATTAGATGATGATGGGTCGCTAGGCCATTTGGCATTAAGCACCGTTCTGAAGACAAAAGTATATATTGCGAGCATAGCAATCGGCGTTAGTATTGCCCACCCTAGCCCAAGCCATGATCCTTGAAAGCGTTGTTTTATTTCCCTTTTTATCAGTTGGACTAGCAGTTCTTTATGCTCTATCGGGAAAAAAAATCCTTTTAGCCATGAGGTCTTTGCCATAAGCCCTTATTACTCACACATTGATAGAAAAATTGACGGCTGATCCTAACACCCCGTCTTTTTTAGCGCAACGCAATCGCCTATGCCTGCATTGTGTGTATGGCGAGCTTTCCTGTAATATAGCTGGTTTTGTAATACTTTGTTTTGAGGCGTTTTATGGTGGATCAATTGTCCGTGCAAACTCCTTTGGTTAGTGTTGTTGTGCGAACTAAAGATAGACTTGGAAGTCTAGCTAACTGTATCGAATCTATTGTGGAGCAAGATTATCGTCCTATTCATGTGGTTGTTGTAAATGATGGGGGGGAATGTGTTCAAAATGTATTGTCTTTATATGGTGATGAGCTATTAACAGTCACCTTGTTGGATCTAGCTGAAAACGTTGGTAGAACATGTGCTGCAAATCTTGGTCTTGATGCGGTTAGAGGGGAGTACGTAAGTTTTCTTGATGATGATGATTATTGGTTACCCAGCCATCTTTCATCTCTTGTTTCAGGGCTGCTGGATTCGAAACTGGATAGCGAATCTGGGTTGCCGGAAGTAGCTATATACTCTGCAACACGTGCAGTTTTGATTGAAAAAAATGCAGAAAAAGAAATCAAAATTTACCAAACAGACTTTGATAAAGCTCGGCTGTTATATAACAACTTTTTGCCAATCCATAGTGTCCTTTTTAGTCGGGTGGTCTTGGGTAGAGGGGCTCGTTTTGATGAGTCGTTTGATCTTTTTGAAGATTGGGATTTTTGGTTGCAAGTCAGCAGCCTTATCCCTTTTATATATTTGCCAAAGATTACGTGTGTTTATCGATTGCACTCAGATGCTTCCGGAGTACATGGAGAAGGCTTAACCACAATCGCATACCAGAAAATTTATGAAAAGTGGCTAGCAAACTGTAGTTGTTCAGAATTAAGTGAACTCTTTCAAAAAACACATGCTTGGTGTAGTGAGGGGGTAGAAAATCTTCAAAATGTTCATCAGGAAAAATTGAATACAATAGGTGGATTACACACGCATGCTATTTCTGTTATTGCAGAAAAAGATGCAAATATTGCCTCTTTGAATAAAATATACAGCAATGCTATTTCTGTTATTGAGGAAAAAGATGCAGACATTGCTTCTTTGGGCGGAATACATAGTAATGCTCTTTCTGTCATTGAAGAGAAAGATGAAAATATTCGTACGCTAGAAGAAGCTCACCGCTATGCAGTTAGTGTAGTAAAGGAAAGAGATATCACATTAGCAGCGCAGCGTGTTGATATTGATAGTTTGCGAGCGCAGTTAGGTGAAATAGACGATGAAGCACAACGGGTGAAAATAGATCTCAGTAATGCTTTATCTGTTATTGATGATAGGGATATAGAAGCAGCGCGCTTAGAAGAAAAGGGTGTTGCTCAGGTTACTGAAATAGCTAATCTAAAGGCACAGCTAGTCGCTCCGATTATTAAACGATCATGGCTTGTATTACAAGGTGTGTTCGGACGAAGGAATAAATAAGAGTATGAAACCAATAGATGTAATTGTTCCTGTATATCGCGGGCTTCAGGATGTCAAAGATTGTTTGGATAGTGTTTTAAACTCTAAATGTAATCAGTCCTATGACCTCATTTTTATTGATGATGCTTCACCTGAACCGGAGGTTAGTGCATATTTGCAGGCTGAGGCTAAAAAAGGCGAGTTTACATTATTAATTAATGAAGAAAATCTTGGCTTTGTTGCGACAGTGAACAGAGGCATGCGCTTGCATGAAGATAGAGACGTGATTTTGCTCAATAGTGATACTCAGGTGGCAAATGATTGGATAGATCGCTTGGTGCACACGGCATATGCTAAAGATAATACAGGTACAGTAACCCCTTTTTCTAATAACGCCACTATTTGTAGCTACCCTAATTTTTGCCAAGATAATGAATTGCCAAAGAACCTTAGCGTAGCACAAATAGATGATTTGTTTGCTCTGTGTAACCCAGAAGCGTCTCTCGATATACCAACAGCGGTTGGTTTTTGTATGTATATTCGACGTGAATGCCTAACTCAGTTGGGATATTTCGATTTAGAAACTTTTGGTATGGGATATGGTGAAGAGAATGACTTTAGCCAAAGAGCTATCAGTATGGGATGGACTAACCAGTTCGCTTTAGATGTATTTGTTCATCATACAGGTAATGTGAGTTTTGGTGACGAACATAACGAGCTAAAGCATGCTGCATTAGGAAAAATTACAGCAAAGCACCCTACTTATGAGAGGCAAGTTCACGAGCACATTGCCGATGACCCTGCCAAACCATATCGTGAACGTGTCTGGTTGGCTAGTTTGAAATATAGTGCTGTTCCATTTGTGGTTCATATTTCGCATAATCGTGGTGGAGGTACGGCTCGCTTCGTTGAAGAATTGAGTGATGAACTAAGTTCTCTGGCAAATTCCTTATTGTTAATGCCTAGTGTTGCAAAGCCTGGCTATTTATCATTGAGTCAGGTTTTTACGCATTCTGAAGCGCTTGCTCCTGAAGAGTCTGGTTATACTCTGTACTTTCATGCAGAAGAGGAAAAAGCAGCCCTTATCAGCTTTTTGAAAAGTTTGCCTGTGCAGAGTTTGCACTATCATCATCTTATAGGGCTGCCTAAATGGTTTCAAAAATTACCTAAAAAGCTTGGGTTGCCTTGGTTTATCGCTGTACATGACTATTATATGGCATGTCCGCATATATCTTTAACGAGTACTTCAGGTAATTATTGTGAAGAGAAAGGTATTTCAGATTGTAATAAGTGCCTTAGTAGTAGTATTGGAATAAATGAAAAAAATATAGAGACATGGAGGAATTCGTTTAAGCTATTCCTAGAAGGAGCTGAAACGTGTTTTACGCCAAGTAATGACTGTCAGCAACGTATGGAGGGTTACTTTCCAGACGCTACGTTTGCCACAGTATATCACCAGCAAAGTCAGCATTTCTCAGATGTTGGGAGCACGGGTAGTCAAAATGAGCAAGCAGGCTCCGCGCGTTCCCGAGTTGTGTTCAAGGTCATAGTTTTAGGGGCATTAAGCAAAATTAAAGGTGCTGATGTTCTGGAAGCGCTTGCTGTTCACTGTAAGCAGGAATCTATTGATATAGAGTTCGAGTTGATGGGCTATTCCTATAGAGACTTAGTATCTGCGCCCAATAGTAATTTAACTGTGTCTGGTGCTTATCAAGAAAGTGAACTGCAAGCATTGCTTGAAGAGAAAATCATGCACCAAGAAGCAGATTTGATCTGGTTTCCTGCGCAGTGGCCAGAAACGTTTAGTTATACCCTGAGCGCAGCGATAGAGAGCGGGCTTCCTATTTTGGCATCGAGTATAGGAGCATTTCCTGAAAGACTATACGGGCGATCAAATGCTTGGGTGTTACCTCGGGATGCTTCGCTAGAACTGTTGGTGAATACTATATTGGCTATCAAGAAAAAAGTGTTTGAACACTCCGATGTGGAAAGCTTGTGTGAAATGGTGGGGGTTGCTCGATTTGTGGATAGCGGTTACCGCTATAAGAATAATTATCTTGCTTCTACGGCAACACCTAGCATTTTTGCTATAAGAAAGGATGGAAAAGATAAAGTTGGTCAGTGGGTAAGGATGTTTATGTTGCACTTGAACTCAGGCCAAACAAAGCGAGATAAGTTTCGTGTTAATTTATTAAAGCTATTGGTGAGAATCAAATTTCTTCCCATAATGAGCTCTGTTGTTCAGCGTATACCGCAAAGTCTACAAAGCCAAATTAAGACGAAATTGTTGAAATAAGGTTATTCTTTCGCTTCTGCAAGCTCTTTTAGGGCTTGCGGCTTTAAAATTTCAAGACGACTGCTTCCGTCACGTTTGACAATTTTATTTGTCTGTAATGTTTGAAAAACCCGGGTTACCGTTTCTCGGCTGAGGTTTAGCATGATGCCCAATTCTTGGTGGGTGGGTGGGTTTAAGATGACATCTTCTAAGGGGTTGTTTTTCTTTTGTTCGCTCAACATTATCCATAGTTGGCCGCACACTCGACCAGTTGTATTGGAAAGCCCTAGTAAGGCGCGCTGAGTTGAGAGTTGTCTAACTCGGCCTGCCATGCGTACAAACATGCTTTCAACAAGTAAGTAATTATTTTGGAGAGCGACTTTTATTGAAGATAAAGGAATAAAAACAACTTGGGAGCGTGTTAGCGCAATAACACTTTCTGGCTGGCCTTGTGAATCAAAAAGTCCGAGCTCTCCGCAAAAATCTCCTGGCTCGACAAAGTACAGTCCGACTTCGCGCCCGTCTAGAGTGAAATCCACACCTTGCAGCCGGCCTTCAAATAAAAAACAAAGGCTTTCACCTTGTTGTCCACTGTTAAGAATGGTGCCTCTGCGGCCTACACTTCGTAATATAGACTGCGACGCTAAAGATTCTAGTGTGTGCTCAGGCATGCTGTTTAGTATTTCAAAACGCTGTAACAGTTTAATTGAAACTGCCATCCACTCTCCAATTGCCCTGTTTCCTACTGCCAGCCTTAGCATATGCTAAGTAAGCTGCTAGTACTACTTATGATAGGTTATAGGCTAATCTATTCGTTTTGCAAGTTGCGTAGACTGTAGATTAGGTCACTTAGCCGTTATTAAAAGCACGGTCATGAAGTATTTCCCATAAAAAATTCATATATGTGACCTTAATCACTCTGACTATTACTATTAGGGATAGTATAGATAGTCTAAGGGTTCGAATGAGCCATCCACCTTGTGTTAATTTGTCGCTTGTTTTTAGGTAGGTCACATGAATTTTTTAACATATAGAGCGCAAAATATTTTTTCGAGTTTCAGGCTATCCTGTGGCTTTATACTACTTGTTTTTTTGGTTTGTTCGTCTGCAATTGCAAGTACTAAACCTGTTGGAACAATTTCTTTTGTTATTGGAAAAGCCTATGTGGAAAATACTACGCATAGAGTGCTTCAGACTAAAGCTGTTGTGGGTGGTGATATCTTTGAGGGTGATAGAATAGAGACAGAGACAAGTGGCCATGTACACATCCGCTTTGCTGACGGGGGGTTAGTCAGTGTCCGCCCGCGAAGCGTTCTTGAGGTCAAGTCATATCAATATGATGCTTCTGTTCCTTCTAATTCTATTATCAAGTTTGATTTGGTTGAAGGTGTAGTGCGATCAATTTCTGGTACCGGAGCAAAAGCGGCGCGTGATAAATTTAGGCTAAATACGCCTATTGCTGCGATTGGTGTAAGAGGGACAGACTTCATCGTCAAAGCAAGCTTGTTAAAAATGCAGGCTGTCGTTAACGAAGGCGCTATCGTTGTTGCTCCCTTTTCTTTTAGTTGCTCCAGTGAAAGTTTAGGGCCTTGCTCGTCCAATGCTGTCGAGCTCGATGATGTGTCTCAGTTTTTAGTAGAGCTATCTTCATTGTCTGATAAGCCTCGTCTTGTTCCTTTATCTGAGCGTCTAGATCCGGAGTTGATAAAAGAGCCTACGGATAATACCAAAGGCACAAATGCTGAAAAGACGAGTGCTACAGGCAGTAATTCTGATGAACAAACATCTGAGGAGTCTTCATCAAGTGAAGATTTAAATCAAGGCAAAGAAACTGTTGGTTATGTGGCTCCTGTTGATGAGACAAAGCGCTCAGTCGACCGTTTAGATGCAATTATTAAAGAAGATCCTTCTCTTGGTATTTCGAACTATGTTCCTGAAGAGCACGTCGGTTTAGAGGTTTTAGCCAAGCGTCAATTGGTTTGGGGACGGTGGGGAAACGCAATAAAGGATACGGATAGAATTGTCGCTGCACGCGAAGATCTGCTTGACGGACGTAGTGTGGCGGTCGGTAATCAAGAGTATGTGCTGTATCGGGCTGATCAAGACTTATCAGTAGTTGATATGGGTTTGAAAAACGTTGAGTTTGGTTTGGTTGATGCTCAAGCGACACTGACTTCAAGTCACTCTGTGGAACTGATGGAAGTAAAAGAAGGGCGGTTAAGTATTAATTTTGCAAAAGGTACTTTTGAGACGGGGTTAAAACTTGACCATTATCTGACTTCTGAAATGGAGGTTGAGTTCGCTGGAACGATTGATGAAAAGGGTTATTTCAATAGCCGAGATGAATCTTCATCCCTTCTTGGCGCAACAACTCTCGATGGCAAAGAAGCGAGTTACCTTTTCCAACAAGCTACTGACTTTGGTCGTGTAGACGGTATTACTTACTGGAACGATAAGTAAGGTATTACCGATGAAGACTCTAAACAATACAAGTAGCACTAAAAAAATGCCTTTCAAAGCTGATAACTCAGTAGTTTTTGGTGTGCATTACTCCATTATGAAGCTGCTTGCATTTGTAATCGCTGGTTTATTTACACTGCTTTTTTGCATTGCTTTTAGTGATTTCAAATATGTAGTCGAAGAAAAATTTGGTGCGCTGAGTTGGGTTTACTCTCCTTCTGAAGAGCTTGAAGAACGAATTACAATTGTTGCCATCGATGAACGCAGTCTTGAACAAGTTGGGCCGTGGCCATGGTCTAGGGGAACTCTGGCGCAGTTGTCCCAAAAACTAAAGGGTGCTGGGGCTGATTTGCATTTATACGACATGGTCTTTCCTGAAGAGCGGGAAGGGGATGACAAGCTAGTAGACGCGTTGCAGAACTCTCCAAGTGTGTTAGCCCAAATTCCTGTGTTAGGTGCTGGTGACTCTTTATCTGTAGGGAAGCTATCAGGTGCGATTGCGAGCATGCGTTGTCATTCTGCTTTACCTGCAACGAATAACTATTTAGCCAATAACGCTAATTATGCAAGTATTCCTCAAGGTCATATCACTCCTATTGTGGATAGTGACGGTATGATTCGTAAGCAACCCCCTCTTATTTGTGTGCAAGATCATGTTTTGCCATCACTCGCTCTGCAAGCGTTGCTACAGGGGATGCGTTTGTCTGCTGGTGATAACCAGCTGAAGATTACTGAAGGTGATGGTTTATTTGCTCCTGCATTTACTATTAAACCCAGTGATTATCCCGGCATAAAAGTACCGATAGATGAGCAGGGAAATCTTAGAGTTCCTTACTATCAAAGTGCAAGAGTGTTTCAGGTTGTTTCAGCAGTCGATGTGCTGCGAGACAATGTAGATCCGAATGTGCTCGAGGGTAAGTGGGCTTTGGTTGGCGCTACCGCTTTTGGCTTAGGTGATGTTGTTCCAACTCCTCATAGTGGGGCTGCTCCAGGAGTAGAAGTGCAGGCTAGAATTTTGTCAGGGTTATTAGATGATAAAATTCCGTATCAGCCTGCTAATGCGCGTTTGATATGGAATATTGAATGCTTGCTATTCATACTTATTCTATTGGTTGTATCAAGGAGAAATGCTCGTTTTTCTTCAATAGGGCTTCCCTTAAGTGCTATTGTTTTACCTGTAATAGCGCTAGGTATACATGCTCAGTTGTTAAGTTCTAATATCTGGCTTGGATGGTTTGCCCCAGCGTTGTTTGGCTTTCTCTCTGCTTCTTTACTTGCTTTGCTGGAACACGGATGTGTACGTGTAGAACGAAAAAGAGTGTTTAATAATTTGAGCAGCTATATACCAAGTGGTGTAGCTAGTGAAATTGCATTTAATTTACCTAGCGGTGCTATTGAAGCTCAGAGAAAAGAGTTGATTCTTTTGTGTGCTGATTTAAGAAATTTTTCTGCGTATGAAGAGTCTAGACCGCCGGAAGAGGCTGCTGCGCTTTTGCATTGTTTCTTTGTTCATACGTGTGAAATTGTTGAGAGTTTCGGTGGGCAAATAGAAGAGTTGAAAGGAGACTCTGTATTGGCCAGCTGGTCGGTGGATGAAAAGGGCAACGCGACTAGTAAAGCGCTAAGTGCATCTCATAAACTCCAAGAAATGATTGATACAGTAATACCCTCGCGGCCTCCTGCTGGTTTGGAGCCTATAGCCTTGGGGATTTCTATTGAGAGAGGCCCCGCATTGGTCGGCTCTATTGGCCCTGCTCACTGTAGAACCCATACGCTATTGGGAGATACGGTGACTATTACTTTAAGAATTCAGGAGATGACTCAAGAGTTAGCTCAACCTATTCTGATAGGTGAGTGTGCTGCTCGGGACTTGGCTGGTGATATGCTTGAATCTCAGGGGTCTTATTTGTTGGATGGGCTTCAAACTCCGCATATTTTGTTTGCTCCTGCTTACCAGGAGCCTTCTCAGAATACTGAGCAAGGTAGCCACTTGAGAATCATCTCTGGTGGGAAACGGTAAATATAGTGAAAGCAAAGTGGCTTGCGCCTAAAGATGGCTCTCTTTATGCTTTCTGCTAATCCAGTTGTTTTACGTACATTTTATTTATCCCACGCGTGATTCTTCAATCTTAATATTCTGCTATTCTTCTTCCTAGTATATTTATCTACTTAAATGAATAATTTCGATACTCGTAGTATGGCAATAAAAAGACTCGAATTACGGTTAGTGGTATTCTTCTGTTGAGTAAAAAGGAAGTAAACATCGACTTTTAAGAGTAGTTGATGGGATGTGTTCAAAGCACGTGTTATTTGATTTTGTTAATTGAAGATATATTTTTTGTAAGAAAGGATTTTTAGGGTTGTACTTATTAATATTTATTTTCTAATGGCTCGTTTTCTTTGCCCATCACTCTTATTCCTTGTTCTGGTTTTTGCAACAGTGCAACCAGCGATGGCTGAGTGTAAAAATCTTCCTCAGATTGGCGCAGGCTTGGATCATGATGAGTGGGAATCGCTACATGTGCGTTTAAACTCCCAAGTAACTCAGTGTCTACAAGATCCTCAGTTCTTTTCTTTGTATGGCGCTGCATTATTAAACACAGGTAGGGTGCAGCAGGCTGTAGATGCCTTAGAAAGAGCTTTGTTACTTGCCCCCGAGAATGGTGGGGCAATGTTGGATTATGCAACGGCCTTATATCGCTCGGGTGAGCTTCTAACCGCCCTGCGTGTGAATAGGCAGTTATTATCAAGACAAGACCTGCCTGAGCATTTGCGCCCATTATTAGAAAAAAGGCAAACTTATTGGGATGGATTACAAACTCGCTGGAGTGGTCGTGTGACATTTCTGGGTGGCCACAGTGATAACTTAAATACGTCATCAGATATAAAAGACTTAATTCTAACGATTGATGGTCAGGATGTTTTAGTTGGAATTGATGATAGATATAGACCCGTTTCAGGTATGTATTCGTATGGTCGTGTCTTGGTAAAACGAACGACAAAACTCGAAGATCAAAAAAACACTTTATCTGTAGCCGTTCAGGGGCGATTTAGTGAGCTTTCAGAAGCTGACACTGATGAGATTAGACTAGAATATAGTGAAGAGTATGATCGGAAAAATAGAGAAGACTCTTGGAGTGTATCAACGAGTTACTACAGATATGGTGATTCAGAAGAGTACTACAACGCCCAAGGTGTATTAACAACAAGTTGGGGTCGAGGTAGTTGTTCTCCCTATGCGGAAGGGGAGTTAAAGAGCCTTTATTTTCCTGAGCTAGAGCAGTTGAATGATGTTTCCTTAATAGGTAGAGGTGGTATTAGATGCGGTTTTGGACGCCATAAGTATGATATAGGCATGGCTTACACAACCAGTAAAGAATTAGGCACCAGACCTGGAGGGAGGAGAGATACAGTTGCCCTTGATTTAAGGTGGCAGGCGCTTTTAGGTTCAGGTTTGGTTCTATCAAACTTCTCATATAGTGATTCATCGGATCAACGAGGTTACAGTCCTTTGCTTGAATCGGGGGCTGTTCGCGAGCTAAAAAATACCAATCTATCCATTCAATATATTTATCCAATAATGAATCAGTTATCTTTTCATGCGGGTTATAGGTTACAGATACAGAAAAGTAACTTGGCCTTATTCTCGACAAGTTCTAAAAGCGTTGATATTGGTATCAGCTACGGATTCTAGCTTACTCGACTCCTAAAAGAAGATCTTGCTCAAATAAAAGCTCAAGTTCATTACAAGGCATAGGCTTATAAAAGAAATAGCCTTGATATAAATTGCAGCCCATGCTTTTTAGTTCTATTAGTTGCTTCTCTGTTTCAACACCTTCAACAATACAGTCTATTGATAAAATTTCAGCCATCACTAACATTGCGGTAATAATGGCTTTGTTACGTTCTGACTTTTCAATATTGATAACAAAAGAGCGATCAATTTTCAATTCATCAATATCGAAATCTTTTAGATAACTTAAGGATGAGTAACCCGTGCCAAAGTCATCAAGCGATATTTTGAAACCGATTTTTTTAAGCTCTGATGTGATGCCAATAGATTTTTCAATTTTAGAAATGAAAATATCTTCGGTGATTTCTAATTTAACTTGCTGTGGCCTAATGCCATAGAGACTTATTTTCTTCTTAAGCAGAGGAATCAAGTCATCGTCTTGTAGCTGGCTTGCAGATAGATTAACTGATAATAATAGGTTCGTGTCAGCATCGTGAAACGGTTTGAATTGCTCAAGAGCCTTGTTTAAAATTAAAGCGCTTAAGTCACCAATTAAACCAGTGTTCTCCGCTACAGTTATAAATTTTTGTGGAGAGACGTTGCCTAGTTCTTCATCTGTCCAGCGTGCGAGCGCTTCAAAACCTATAATGTGTTTTTTGTTAGTCCGTACTTGAGGCTGAAAATGGACATCAATCTGTTGTTTTCGAATGGCCAAGCGTAAGCGATTTTCAATCTCAATGTTCTCAGAAATATCTTTGTGAAGTTTTGATGAAAAAACTTCATAGCGATTTTTACCCTGTCTTTTGGCTTGGTACATAGCTATATCCGCATTGCGGATTAGGTCAGAAGCGGTTTGCGCATCCTCGCCATAAATACTCACCCCAATACTGGCTGTAACATTTAGCTCGCGCCCGTTAAGATTGAATGGGGCTTTTAGTAATTGAAGTTGTTTGTTACAAAAGTGAGATATTCCCTCAAAACTTTCTGAAACTTCGATCGCTATAATAAATTCGTCACCTCCCCAGCGTGCGACCGTATCTGAACCACGAATACTGTATTGGAGTCGCTTAGCAAAAGTAACTAAAAGTTGGTCACCTATGTCATGGCCAAGGCTATCATTAATTCGTTTAAAGTCGTCTAGGTCAATGAACACAACGCAAAGGGTTCTTTTACTGTTATTTTTAATCAAGCGTTCCAAACGATCATTAAACAAGGTACGGTTTGCTAAAGATGTCAGAGAGTCGTAATAGGCGAGTGTATGAAGCTTTTCTCGAACGTGCTCTTGGGCAGTGATTTCAGAAAACATGCCAATGCTATGAGTTATATGACCTTGGGCATCTTTTAATGAGCTGATTGAAAGCCATTCGAGAAATATGTCGCCATTTTTACGGCGATTACGTATTTCACCTTGCCACATTCCTTCCTTTATCAGTGTTTTGTTCATGGCTTTATAGAAATCTTTGCCGTGATATCCCGATTTAAGAATAGAAGGCGATTGACCTTTTACATCGCTCGTAGAATAGCCTGTAATTAATTCGAATGAGCGATTAACGTATTCAATTTCTTGGTTGGTGTTAACCACCATGACTCCAACAGGAGTATTGTTAATAATCTGCTGTGCGATATGTGACTGTCGATAGCTTTCTTCTAACTGAGTAATATCGCGTCCCTGCATTAGATAACTGTCTTCGTCTCCTTGGCAAAGATTCCATTCAATAAGTATCTCAGAAGTGTTATTTAACTGCGGATACGACTGTTTTAGCTCTAGAGAGTGCTGGTTTTTTTTAGTTAATCCGGTTTCTAGCAAAGTTTTAGCTGTATTGGCTACAGCCTCCTCACCAATGGCATGTCGGATCTTTTCAAATCGTGGGTTGGTCAGTGTTAACTGATGCTTTTTATCTAGTTTCGAGATTGCTATAGGAAGGCTATCTAAGAGAGCTTTGAGTGCTGACCGCTCACTAATAGAAGACAATTCTTTCTTGCGGGCTGTGTTTAGCTGTATTAATGCACCAAATAGCATTAAGCCAAAAGCTAAGAGCAGCCCGAGTACTGCATCGTTTAGTGCATAGTACTCCAGCCCAAGTTTGCTATGGAAATAAGCATATACATGTTCAGCCGGCTCAATAGTAACAGTAAGCGACATAAATAATGTTGATACTAATATAACTAAAAATAAGCTCCTTCTTAAATTATACAGTCCCATATGCACCTCAATGACATTGTCATTCTGTTTATGGGTAAGGAGTTGCAATAACCTCTCGTAAATACAGATTACCTAAATTAGTAAAATAGTTAAGATAAATGATAGTACTTATTGATCCAGATCATTATCGAAAAGTAGGATTTGAAGCATTGATTTTCGTCATTTTTTTGATGAGCTAAAGGTGCTCACAATTCTAATCCGCATTTACATTTTTTGATTGATATATGTCTATCAACGGGTGCTAGGTGGTCTGAAGTTGAAGGTCTTAATTCGTCACTGGTAAAAAACAACCAGGTAACTTTTGCGGATGCAAAAAATGGAAAGGCCAGAACGGTTCTATCTCAGAAGACCTAGCCAATAGACTGCACAAACATTGGAATGAGTATGGTCCGTTTACTGACGCTGTAGGTGCATTTAGACGAACTCTGGATAAAACAGGAGTAGAGCTTCCTGAAGGTCAGGCAATCCATGTATTAAGGCATAGCTTTGCGAGTCACTTTGTTATGAATGGCGGGAATATTGTTACGCTACAAAGGATTTTAGGACGTTCATCAGTTAAAACAACAATGCGATATGCACACTTGTGTCCTGACTTTTTAAACGATGTTATTAAGTACAACCCTATGAATTGAGTCAGATGCTTATGTGCCGTAGTGGTAGCGTAACTGAGCGATCAGAATCGTATCATCCTGCTGTTTGTACACAATCCGATGTTCATCATTGATACGGCGAGACCAGTACCCTGATAAGCCATGCTTTAAAGGTTCTGGTTTACCAATGCCTTCATTTGGGGCTCTTTGAATATCTTTAATTAACAAGTTAATACGTTTTAGTATTTTCTTGTCGGTAGTTTGCCAATAGAGATATTGTTCCCAGGCTTGAGTAGAGAACGTTAACTTCATTCAAGAAGTTCTCTTTCTGTTCCGCTGCCAGTCTCCAGTTCGGCAATAGACTCTAATAGGTTTCTAGCATTAGCTGGAGACCTGAGTAGATATGTAGTCTCTTCCATTGCGTTATAGTCTTCTAAAGACATCATTATGACGGGAGCTTCATTTCTGCGAGTGATAATTATAGGCGCATGATCATTACAAACATTTGCCATAGTGCTCGCTAAATTTGCTCTAGCTGCAGTGTAGCTTATAGCATCCATATTGAATTCCTTCTATGTACGTTAATCTGTACATTTTAGCTTGCTGGCACATAACAATCAATTTAATAAGGTCACAAGTATCGGGATGCTTTCGTTTTGCTAGGTCTTTTGTTTCGAATGGAGAGGAATAGTTACGCTGCAATTAAGCTAAGCCTGATAAGCGCTTTCGACACATGTAGTAATTCTTAAACGCCAGACATGAAAAAGGCCTGTAAAAACAGGCCCTTGTCATTGTATTTTGGTGGGGTGGCGTCTACTAAATAGTCGCCTCAACCCATTGTTTATAAACAAATATCGAAATAAAAATTAAAGACATACCCCCATAAATACCCCCGCATTGGCAGTGTGTACTGCGGAATATTTACGTGAATAACGAAAAAGATCGTAGGTGGTATGGTGTGTTTTTTCAATAAAGTGGTGCTTAGCTACCAATTAATAAAATCGTTATCAGTTATATGCTTTTTTGAATCTTGAAATCATCGTACCCGTTTAAGTGACCGGCACCATATTTTTTCATTCACATCAAATACGAAATCGGTTCCTAAGTGCTAAGCCAATAAGGAATATTAATAAGAAAGAGATCAAGCCTTGTGTCAAGCTGATAGTGAATAACCAATTCGGCGTATCAGTGTCCTTGCCAAACAGCGCGTTAATACTCTCCCTGGATGACTCCCGTCCCGCCGCCACGAAGGGAACGACTTGTGCCGCCGCATACAGAAAGCCATTACCAAAGTGTTCCCACCACGGTTTCATTGGGTTCAGACCGATACTGATGCAGCTGTAAATCAACCCGAATACATACCAACTACGAATTAGCCAATGAAGTGGTTTAATGATGCTGCGCCCATACTCAGATACAGCATCAAAGTATTTATCTATTTTTTTATTCAACCAACCACTGAGTTTAGGACGCTTAACCCGCATTTCCTCAATATGAAAATTGAGCGCTTGTTCGTGGTTTTTATTGGCTTCCGCTATTTCCTTTAAACGACATAAACGCTCACCGTCTTTTGGATCAGGTATGCCTTTTTCATTTAAGCGAAATTCACACACTAAGCCATCGAGCGAGACCTGGTGAGTGAGTTTGGTATTGGTGAGATCAGGAATACAAATAAAGCGATTACCCGATAAATCGAGAGAGTGATTAAAGGTACAATGGCGAAAATATAATGAGGTTATCGCAGATGCTTCGTTTAACCCTGAAAAATTAGCGGAGCCCAAAAACTGCGCGCGGCTGAAATCTACGTCACCCTCGCCAAACGTAGTGCCCCTGAAATATACACCCCCTTTGCCAAACGTAGCTTCGGTGAAATCTACGTCACCCTCGCCAAACGTAGCGCCGATGAAATATACGCGCCCCTCGCCAAACGTAGCTTCGCTGAAATCTATGCGCCCTTCGCCAAACGTAGCTTCGCTGAAATCTATGCGCCCCTCGCCAAACGTAGTGCCCATGAAAGATACGTCCCCCTTGTCAAACGTAGCTTCGCAGAAATATACGCCCCCCTTGCCAAACGTAGCTGCGATGAAAGATACGTCTCCCTTGCCAAACGTAGCGTCCCTGAAATATACGTCTCCCTCGTCAAACGTAGCTTCGCTGAAATTTATGCCCCCCTCGCCAAACGTAGCGCCATGGAAAGATACGTCCCCCTTGCCAAACGTAGCGCCATGGAAAGATACGTCCCCCTTGCAAAACGTAGCTCCCCTGAAAGATACGTCCCCCTCGCCAAACGTAGCGCCCTTCAAAGATACGTCTCCCTCGCCAAACGTAGCTTCGGTGAAATCTACGTCTCCCTCGCCAAACGTAGCGTTGTAGAAATCTACGACCCCCTTGCAAAACGTAACGTCCCTGAAATATACGTCCCCCTCGCCAAACGTAGCGCCCCAGAAAGATACGTCCCCCTTGCAAAACGTAGCGTCCCAGAAATATACGTTCCCCTTGTCAAACGTAGCGTCCCTGAAATATACGCCCCCCTCGCCAAACGTAGCGCCCTTGAAAGATACGTCTCCCTCGCCAAACGTAGTGCCCCTGAAATCTACGTCCCCCTTGCAAAACGTAGCGTTGTAGAAAGATACGTTTCCCTCGCCAAATGTAGTGCCCCTGAAATCTACGTCCCCCTCGCCAAACGTAGCTTCGGTGAAATCTATACGCCCCTTGCCAAACGTAGCACCCCTGAAAGATACGTCTCCCTCGCCAAACGTAACCTCGCTGAAAGACAAGTATCCCTTGCCAAACGTAGCTCCGCTGAAATTTACGTCTCCCTGGCCAAACGTAGAGGCAAAGAAAGACACGGCCCCTTTCTCAGGAAAAAGGTATTGAGCGAAGTTAAGTTCTTCATTATCTGCTGTGCGGAACTGTGAAAAATCCACACCCGAAAAATCCACGTCGGCTTCTGGGTATTGCTCAATATAGGCGTTCCATACCTCTTTTCCTGCTAAAAATTTCTGTAGTGCTTCGTCGCCTGTTAATACGATTCTGTGTTCATGGTTATCCATCACACCGTCCTTTGGTTGGGTTATTCATTATCCCATGCTGCCAAAAATAAATTACGTTCTTCGTCCTCAGTGGCGTGATACTGAATTCTGGTAATTTCTTACGCCCCTGTTGGTCATGTGTGCGTTTTATAAGTGTCCAGCAACGTGTGGTTTAGCGTTAACGATTAATTATGGGAGCGTATAAAAGCATCAAAAAAACCACTTTACAGTTTGTAAACCTAACAAAGATATCCAAAGTGTAAAGTAGCTGTTAAAACATCTTATAAAACAAATGCTTACAATTTTGGTTTACAGCTCAAAACTGTCAACTAGGGGTGTCTAATTTGGCACTTGTTTTGGGGTGTTTTTGCTACTGTCGTTAAGTTTGATTACGTTCACCTTTAACTATGCTTTGTACTGAGCATAGTTAAAGGTGCTCGTTAAACTCATGGTTTAGATATCAATGTAACCAGCAGCTTTTAGTGCCTTGCTCGGGTGTTTAGTACTGCGGAATGATGTATTAAACAGCTGATAATCGCCTTCTTCTCTTCTGATTCTTCCTGCAATGATGCAAGCAGATACATTTAATGAGCGTGCCAGGCTTTCAACGCCAGCAGCATCCTTTGGTAATCCCTGCTGAATAGCTGAAGCAGGTATAAGGACTTCCTGCGTCAGGGCATCGGCTTCATCTTCTTTCGGATCATGGGATACAGCGTCAAGATCGTCCAGGAACCAGCTTTCATTACCATCAAAATGCAAAGCAACATGTGCGAGTTCATGCGTTAGCGTAAACCAGAAATTATCCAGTCGGTCATGGCGAAGTGTTAATGCAATAATAGGGTTCTTGCTCTCGGACAGGCAGACAGCCCCGTCAAGGTAGGTTTTAGGCAAGTGGGGCTCAATAACTACGTGTATGCCGAACCGATTTAGGTATTCAACTGCCAGTGCCGGGCCCTGTTGTGACCATGACAGTTTTACCAGCTCACGCATCCATTCTTGGTTCACTGTTCCTGATACATATTCTTTGAGTTGTTTCTGGCGCTTGGCAATGTGTAAAACACGTGCCTGCCAGGCTCGGATAGCATAAGGGTCAGTTTCCTTGTCATTGCTACGTAAATGGGCAGAGGTGCGTAGCAGCATGGGTTGCGCTTTACAGTCCAGGCCTACGGCTCCGAGAAAAGTCCCCAGACATTCGGCCGCATAATCTTTCAGCTCATGAATAGTGCCGTTGAAGTCGGGGAAGTAACCGCGCTTACGCATTTCGGCTAAAGGAAAAGCGTCCCAATTAGTATCTTGCTCAAATTGCTGCTGTTTGTTGGCGTCCTGGATCAGAACGTCAGCAGGAATACCTAACCCTGAACTGAGTTTTCGAATCATGGCAATACTGAGCGGGCGTTTGCCATTTAAAACTTCAGATACTTTCGGGGCTGAACCAATGAAAGGAATTAAGTCTTTGTTTTTAAGCCCTTGTTGATCCATACGGAACAGAATAGCATCGACGGGTGATGGCAAATCCATAGGGAAGTTTTCTTCTTCGTAGCGTTCAAGGAGAAGCGCCAGTACTTCCAGTTCATTATTTTCAACAGACCCCTCGGCTGGATCTATATCCATGAGTACATCTAGGCGAGCGAGAGCCTGTGCGTGATCTTGTTCATTTTTTATGATTTTTAATTCCATTTTCTACTCCTAAAACCGCTTCTTGTCGTACTCAGCATGTGTGCCGACCCATTCGATACGGACAATGCCGTTCTGGTAACGCACTTTGACTACCAGCCGGTAGTTATTACCCTTGATGTTGAATATCACCCGGTTATCGGCCAGAAAATCGGCACTTGCATAGCGGTTTTTTATATCCTGTGGGATTTTCCAGTCAGCCTTATCGGCTTCAGCGAACCAAGAATCCAATGCTGTTTTTGCACTGGCGTGTTTTTTGGAAAAATCACTCAGTATGTTTCGTCCTGAAATCTTCATGTAATTCCCTTATTGGTAATCATACTTAAAGTTACCAATTTGGTAAATAAATGATTTGTTCTGGTAAGTTTGAAGAAAGTAAAATTTTATACCAGCGCCTCCTGAACTAATGTATCGGTTAGTAGTAGTTGAGTTTTCTGGTTATGTTGTAGACGTTCTTTTAACTGGTCGCAGAGGGTAAAGAGCTCGCTGGTCTTGGCTATGATGTGGTTTTGTTCATTAAGAGGAGGAATAGCCATTAAGCAGCTTCGTAACTGCGTTTTATTTATCGATGCAAGATTTGTTGTTTGTTTGCTTGATCCAGCAAAGTATTCCCTAGCAACTTTAGAGTTAAGAAAATGTTCTAGCCATATCTCATTCTGAGTATCCAGAATAAGTCTGGCTTTAAAAACATGATTTTGGTGAGCCATATATTCTATTGGATAATTCCAAATAGCGGTTCTACCGACTTTATCCCAGTCTCCCCCCTCTGTTATCAAAAGGTCTCTTATCAAAACTTGAAACCTGTCCATTTCGTCGATAGGCAGTTCAATTTCTTTTACGTTTCTTAAGTCTAAATATCCGCGTTGTACATTAGCTACGCTCAGATAAGGAACAATAGTGGTTTTACGTCCGGTGATTTTTCTGCCTTTTGCTATACCACCTTGGATATCAACGATGTCATCAAACCTCACCCACTCCCATCCCACCGGCAGTTTAAACGGTTTTTCTTCATCGCTGATTGGAGGCAATGGCTTTTGTTTTTTGATCTTTTTATCTTTGATCAGTTGTTCTTTTTCGGCGGCGATGCGTTTGAGGAGTTCGCTGGCGGGTTCGTCGTTGGGGTTTTGCGGGACGAGTTTGCCCATGACGGCGAGTTGCAGGATGGTTTGTTTGAGCTGGTCGATGCTGGCTTCGGTGGTGAACAGGGTGTCGAAGTGTTGGCTCAGGCGTGTCCAGTTGTCGGCTAGTTCGTTGGCGTTTTGGCTTTGCGTGAGTGTGCCTAGCAGGGTGTCCACAAGCAGCTGGTGGGCATCGAGTTGCTGCTCGGTTTGTTGCTCTAACTGGTCGCATAGGGCCATTAGTTCATCAACTTTGGCTACTATGCGGTGTTGTTCGGGTAGTGGGGGGATCGATAAAGCTAAAGGGTATAATTTCTCTAAAGAAATATTAGCGATATTGGTAGTTTGGCTTGCGCTACCTATCAGTAACTCACGATTCATAGGTGTTCTTAGCAAAACCATTAGAAATGCTGGTACTACTTCCCAAGGCCTAAGAACTCCTAAAAAGCCGCCAAATGACGCTTGATTAACTGGCAAATGCTCTATGTAGGCCACTTTGCCAACCAATTCCCTACTATTTGCCATGGACATGACAATATCGCCATTGGCAAGGTATTGATCATCTCTTTTTACATAATCGTGATCGATATATAAAATATCATCCCAATCGACTTTATCTTGGATGTTTGCTGTTCGAAGGCAAGCGACTAAACCGCTGCTAGGCTCTTGATTCTTAGCACTAGCTGGAAATGTAATTCCCCTTATTACATCGACGCATTCGCATAACCTTGCCCATGACCATCCTTCGGGTAATTCAAAAAGCTTATCTTTTACTGCAATTTCAGGTAGCGCCTTCAGTTTTTTTATTTCTCCTGCTTCAACCAAACGATCCCGTTCAACCTCAATCCGTTTAAGTAGCTCCGATGCCGGTTCATCGTTCGGATCTTGTTCTACCAGCTTACCGCGCACCGCTAATTCTAATATCAGCTCACGCAGTTTTTTGATCCCATAGAGGCTTTTCTTGCGGCTGTTGCCACGGCCGGCGCTGCTTTTGTTCTCGATGGCGCTGGTCCATAGGTCGATATGCTCGGTCATTAGCTGTTGTACGTTGCGGGTCATGGTCTTTATTCCCCCGCCTTGCCGCTGAGCGCAGCGACCAGAATATCTTTGATCTGATTACGTAGCTGGCCTATGTCGGTTTGTTGCTGGTGGTAATCCGCTAGCAGTTCGTCCGGGTTGTGGATGATCTGTTCTACCTGATGAGGGTTTTTAATATCGAGGTTGTAGTTGCGTTGGATAATATCATCCAGTGTGACTTTCCATGCCTGTTCGTTCTCTTCTCGGCCTGTGCGTTGTAATTTGTCGCTGATACTTGCGCCGCTTCCCCACCAGTCGCGGCAGCTGTCGAGGTGCTCCAGCTTCATCGGTTTGGTTTTGTTAAAGGCTTTAACGCCCGCTGGCAGTGGTAGCTCGTAATACCAGATCTCTTGGGTGGGTTCGCCTTTTTCAAAAAAGAGGATGTTGGTTTTGATGCTGGTGTAGGGTGCAAATACCGAATTAGGCAGGCGCACAATGGTGTGGAGATTGCACTCATCCAATAGCAGTTTTTTGATTTTGGTTTTTACGCCTTCACCAAACAGGGTGCCATCGGGCAGTACGACCGCAGCGCGGCCTTTCTCTTTTAATACTTCAATGATCAGCTGTAAAAACAGGTCGGCAGTTTCGCGGGTTTGATATTCTGTCGGGAAGTTCTTTTCGATCCCGTCTTCTTCGGTGCCACCAAAGGGCGGGTTGGTAACAATCAAATCCACCTGATCTTCGACATCCCAACTCGATAGGGGTTTGTTGAGCGTGTTGGCGTGGCGAATTTGTACCGGTACTTCTATGCCGTGTAGCAGCATATTGGTGGTACAGAGCAGGTGCGGCAGTTGTTTCTTTTCTACGCCACGTATCTGCTGCTGGAGTGTTTGGTGGTCGTTGGCGGTTTTCACATAGTGCTCTTTGACGTGATCAAATGAGCAGGCCAAAAAGCCACCCGTGCCGCAGGCCGGATCAAAAACAGACTCGGCCAGCTTAGGGTCGATCATCTGGACGATAAAGCGTGTTACGGCGCGTGGTGTGTAAAACTCACCGGCATTACCCGCGCTTTGCAGGTCTCGTAGGATCTGCTCGTAGATGTCACCAAACAGGTGGCGCTCGTTTGAGTCTGTAAAGTCGATTTCGTTAAGTTTGTTAATCACCTGTCGCAGCAGCGTGCCGTTCTTCATGTAGTTGAAGGCATCGCTAAAGGCTTCCTTGGCAACAAAGCCACGCGGATTGTTCGCCATAGGAGCGACGAGGTTTTTCAGGTCAGAGAATAGATCATCATTCACAAAGTCGAGCAGTTCATCGCCGGTGATGCCTTGGTCATCGGCTGCCCAGTTGCGCCATAAGTACTTTTCAGGAATCGGCGCTTTATAGTTGTCCTGCTCAAACTCCAATATCTCTTCTTGGGCATCAAACACTTTAAGAAACAGTAACCAGGATAACTGGCCAAGGCGTTGAGCATCGCCATCCACACCGGCATCTTTACGCATAATATCTTGGATGGATTTAATCGCAGAACTAACGGACATAACATTCTCTTTAAATACAATGCGGGCAGTTGAGTCACTGCCCACTAAATAGGGGGTTATTGATGGAGGCTGATCATGCCATACGCTTCGCCATTAAGCCGAGCGTGGGTGATCGTCATGGATACTGTAAAGCTCGGTTTCTAATTCTGTAATCGCTTGCTGGTATTGCGGCTTGCCACCAAAGCCTTTTTTAATGATCTGCATCGAGCTGCCCAGTTGGTCGAGCGGTTTGACCTTGAGTACATCGATACTTTCGATCTCTTGTACGCCCGTGTCGGCATACTTGTCTAACAGGGCATCCAGCACTTGCTGGGCGGTGTCTGAATATTTGGTAAAGTAGTTGCGCTTTTTAACGTTATTGGCGCGCTCCTGTCGTGTGAGGGCTGGCTGATCAAAAACGACATGACAGATCAGATCAAAAGGGTCCAGCTCGCTACCGGCCTCTTCCACCAGCGCTTCCCAGATAACACCGCACTCGGCCAGTTCATCAATGATGACCTGTTTGCGCTCGGCATCCTGCCATTTGCGCACAAAAAGATCCAGCGAGGCGAACTGCTGCTTTACCGCTTTGCGGGTGTAGTCTTTGAAGGATTCAGTGACCAGCTTGCCATCGGTGTCGTAATACTGAACACGCTCGGCCAGTTTTTTAACGGTGATACCGGAGACGCGGTATTTTACATAGCTTGAGCCAGGCTCAGTGATTTCGCCTTCCTGAATCCACTCTGCTAGATCGATGTCATAATTGCCGCTTTCTTCAGCGAGCTCATCGGGAAAATTGTTGATCTCTGATAGGTCATTAGGGTCTTGGCTGGATTCGTCGCTGTTGAGCTCATCAATAAAGCTATTGTCGTCTTCATCGGTGATGCGATCTGGCGTGACCACGACTATTTTTTCAGGTACGCCATCAAAACGCTCATCGGCAAACAACTCGGTCGCCTTTTTAAAGTCGAGTATGGTAAACCATAGCTTGTTGTAACGGTCATCAATACGCGTGCCACGGCCAATGATCTGCTTAAACTTGGTCATGGACTGTATGTTCTGATCCAACACCACCAGCTTGCAGGTTTTGGCATCTACGCCGGTGCTCATCAGCTCGGAAGTGGTGGTAATGACTGGGTAGGCTTTTTTCGGATTACAAAAGTTATCCAGCTGCGCTTTACCAAGTTCATCATCGCCGGTGATTTTCATCACGTATTTGTCATTTTTGGCGACTTGTTCTGGATTGAGATTGACCAGCGCACGACGCATGCGGTCGGCGTGGTCGATGTCATTGCAGAAGACGATAGTTTTGGCCATTGGGTCGGTGCGCTTCAGATAGGCGGTGATTGTCTCGGCCACCAGTTGGGTACGCTCATCAATGACCATTATGCGGTCGAAGTCTTTTTGATTGTAGATGCGGTCTTCTATGAGTTCGCCGTTGTTATCAACTTGTCCCTTGGTGGGTCGCCAGCCCTGAACATCGATGTCGATATCGACACGCACCACCTTGTATGGCGCAAGAAAGCCATCTTCTATGCCTTCTTTTAGGGAGTAAGTATATACGGGCTCACCAAAGTAATCGCTATTGGAGACAGTATCAGTTTCTTTTGGCGTGGCTGTTAGGCCAACTTGCGTTGCATCGCTAAAGTATTCGAGTATTTCGCGCCATGCGCTGTCTTCTGAGGCGCTGCCACGGTGGCACTCGTCTATGATGATCAGATCAAAGAAACCCTTATCTACTTGTTTGTAGGCTTTTTGAGATTCCTCTGGACCTGTTAGTGCTTGATAGAGTGCTAAGTGAATTTCGTAGGCCGGATCGACTGTACGGTTTCTGACACGACTCATTGCTTGGCCAAACGGTTGAAAGTCACCTTGCCTTGTCTGTGTTATTAACGCATCACGATCGGCTAAAAACAGGATGCGTTTCTTTTGCTTAGCTTTCCATAAGCGCCAGATAATCTGAAAAGCTGTATAGGTTTTACCTGTGCCGGTAGCCATCACTAACAGCGCACGATTCTGTCCGGACGAGACAGCTTCTAGGGTTTTGTTAATGGCTTGTAGCTGGTAATAGCGAGGCGCTTTGTCGCTGCCATCGGAATAGTAATCTTGCGTGATGATCGGCAGTTGAGTAGTGGTGTAACCTTTCCATTGGCAGTATTTTTGCCAAAGCTGCTCGGGTGTTGGAAAATCTTCGAGGCGAATCTCTGTTTCGAGTGCCTGAAGGTTGGTTTTATCGTGGAATACAAAACCATCACCATTACTGGCAAAGATAAAGGGTACATCCAGCAAACGGGCATAATCTAAGCCCTGTTGCATCCCTTTGCCGATCTCATGCTTGTTGGCTTTGGCTTCAATCACTGCCAGCGGCATATTAAGCTTATGGTAAAGGACGATATCGGCTGATTTAACGGTTTTACGAACGCCCAGCTGACCACGAACAATCACCTTGCCATCACGAAGTTTGACCTCCTGACGGATCTGCGTCATTGAATCCCAACCCGCTGATTCCAATGAAGGCAGGATAAACTTACTGATGATATCCGTTTCTGTGAGCTGCTTCTTGTCCATGCTGAACGTCCTTGATTACGCCTTTCCTATAGTGCGGATCAATATAGCACAGGATGATGTGTTGGATTACATAGCAAATGTGTTGCTAAGCATTATTCGGTCTCTCATATCAGTGGTTAGTAATGGGCTGAATTAGCACACTCAGTTACTCACTCTAATGTGATGTAACTATGGCTTTATGGTGAGTAAAGAAGAGGGTAAGTCTGGTATATATATAAAGGTGTCCGCCACACGGATTAATGAAACGGTAAAAAGTGCCTTTATAGGTCCGTCATACGGTTTAATTAGGTCTGCTACACGGACCTCGGTTTAGTTTGCTAGGTCCGTCATACGGATTAATCAGGGCCGTGTGCCGGACCAGCGAAAATTTAAGGTTTACTGTTTGAGACTCCTGTATGCCTTAGTCGTTGGTTTCAAGTCGTGTTTACCTCCGCATTCATGTATGGGTTGCCAGGTAAGCGCGTATAGGTTGGGTCCTATGCCTCTGCCGCCTTGTTTGGTTTTGACTAACCATTCCTGTTTTTCCAACTCTTTTAGTCCTTTGTTTCTCATGTCATCAGACGTCAAGCCTACGGATGCCATGACACTTCTCGTACATTGAAGGTCACCGTTATTTCTGCCGTTATACTGTGCTCCAACGAGTATTAATACCTTCATAGCGTTACCGCTGAGATTATAAAAATCAGGGTGGTTTAAAACAGCATCAGGGATCGTAAAGTGACCTCTGTAGGTTATTGAAAGGGGAGAGCCTCCTTTTCCCGCCTTGGTTTTGGTAGATCGCTTTATTGTTGCCGCCATATGACGACCATCAAGGTAAAAGGCTTTGGTTTATTCTATGGGTGATTTGCATTATTCTTTCTCTGATCATGTTTTTTAGAATGATTATTGAGCCCTGTTTCGTTGGTAGCGGTCGGGGCTTTCTCATATGTGTTGATGTGTTTGTGTGCCTTATCCACCAGCTCATGTTTGAGCCAATAGCGCCTGAAGTGTGTGTTTCCTCCATGCTGGTGACGGTGTGGTTCATCTATACGGATGAACGCGTAATCGGATTTGTTTGCTAGATCGGATACGGTTGAGTGTAGGCATGTTTCTCCGTACAGCTGTAACGCTTCAAGTTGGTTCATGCCTTGTTCTAGTCGTTGTGTGAAGTATGCGAGGGCGATAATATATTTAGGCTTCTTCATTTTGAGCCTTCCCTTCGTCAATGCGGTCTTGAATCCAGTCTTGGATGGATTTTTCCGGCCACGCGATTAAACGTCCACCGATCGAGATTGGTTTTGGGAAAGTGCCTCTTGAAATTCTGATGTAAATTGTACTGCGTGATAATCCTACAAGTTTTTCAACTTCTGGACGCCTTAGTAAGCGATTAGTCATGCTCTGCTTTCCTATGTAGTGAATGGAATACAGAGCTGATTTTGAGCGGGCGTAGAGAAAAAAACAGCCACCAAAAACTGTTGATAAATACTCTAATAAGCTAAGAGCACAGAAAATCTATTAGAGATTTATATAATGAAAATCATCTAAAGTTTACGTCCTGTTTATTCTTGATTTTAGTGCTCGAAGAAATGACGGGTCTGTTACATTTATTGCAAAAGGATGAACGGTCTGAGAGATGCCTTGTTCGCCTATATGTCCCTCAGGATAAATGTTTACGGCGAGAATGGATCTTTTGATTTTTAATTGATTCTCGATTTCCCAAATATATAGATCAAGATAGGGGAGTACTTCATAGTTTGCGCATAATGCGAGTGTTGTATCACTAGGGCGCTTTGTAATTGTGCTTATGTTTAAAAACTTCCTATATTTAGGTAAAAAACTTTTTAGACATTTAATTATTTCTCCGTCAGGAAGGCTTAAGTCTATTTGCACAAATGCTTCATCTTCGAAGAAATACTCATTTTCTTGTTTGCGGTGTAAGTCGTAAGGCTCATGGTTTTTGATGCTCTCTAACTTTTCTTTACTAAAGGATTTTGATTGATGACGACAATCTAAAGACTGTCCAATGGATAGCATCCATAAAGTAGATAAAGGAGTTATTGCTTCATTAGCTAGTTCACGGAAGTGGCTATACTTTACGAAATCTATACCGTGCGGGAGTACTGTTGCTTCACTTAAGTTATCACGTTGATTCTGCCATTCTTTGCTGGGCAAGGCGTTTAAGCGAATTTCTTCAGTTTCAGATAATGAGTATGTTATTTCATTATCGAACTTTAGATCTTGTAAGGCGTCACTTCTGTAAGTGAGCTGTCTAAGCCATTCTTTATCGTCAAAGGAGCGGCAAGGGCTATATTTTGTTAAATCAAACCATTCTGGTAATTTGGTTACACGCTTCATTTTAACATCTCTTCTATGAGGCAATATGGCTATGTTGCTTAAAGTTCGCTGTTATTATGTTGCTAGCCAATGACTGGCTTTTAAGTTGATCCAAATAATTAGCCCATCGTTGCATCATTTCTGTTCTTTGTTTTAAATGTTTCGTGCGGTTGTAGGCTCGTCCGTTAGCGTCTTTAACCGCGTGGGCGAGTTGTTGTTCTATCCACTCCACTCGAAATTCCAAAACCTCATCAAGTAGTGTCCTTGCCATGGCTCTAAAGCCATGAGGCGTCATTGTCTCGTTGTCATATCCCATTGAGCGCAAAGCCACTCTGACCGCATTTTCTGACATACAGCGGCTACGCCCTCGCGCAGAAGGGAATATGTACTCCCCATTACCTGTGATTGGGTGTAAGGCTTCCAATATAGCTAATGCTTGTTTACTGATAGGTATGATGTGTTGCTGGTGGGTTTTCTCAGCGGTTATTTCAATGCGTTGTTCCGCATGGTTAATATCGCTCCACTTCATGCTACGAAGTTCTCCAGGGCGACAAAAGAACAGGGCTGAGAGCTGAAGGGCGGCTTTAACGGTGTAGGTGCCTGTAAAGCTATCAATAGCCACCAGCAACTGCCCAACGTCTTTAGGTTCTGTTATTGCTGAAAAGTGACGTTTAACGGGTGTTTGTAATGCGCCTTTAAGGTCGGGTGTTGGATCCCGTTCGGCTCTGCCAGTAGCAATAGCGAAGCGGAATATCTGGCCGGCTATCTGCTTGGTGCGATGGGCAGTTTCAATCGTGCCTCGTTGCTCTATCTGTCGTAAGGCGTCCAGAATTATCGGGGCGGTAATGTCTTTGATAGGGTGGTGGCCGATAACAGGGAACAGATAAGACTCTATATTACGTTTAACGCGCCGCTGGTGGCCTTCGCTTTTGTCTGCTTGTTTTGTGTTGAACCATTCAAGAGCAATGGCTTGAAAGCTATTTTCGGTATTTAGCTTATTAGCTGCTTTTACCGCTTGTTTTTGGGCGAGGGGATCAATTCCGTTTGCAAGCTGCTTACGTGCTTCGTCACGTATCTCTCGGGCGTTGGCCAGCGATATATCTGGATAGACACCCACGGCGAATAGTTTCTCTTTTCCGTTAAAGCGGTATTTTATGCGCCAATACTTAGCGCCAGTTTTCTTGACGAGTAGATAAAGTCCTTTCTCGTCCGCCAGTTTGAAGTCTTTTTCTTGTGGCTTTGCCGCTTGTGCTTGTTTGTGAGTTAGCGCCATCCCAGCCCCCTTTCCTTGATAATGGGGTACATGATTTGGGGGTATCGCTTTTTTAGTGCGACATGTACCCCTATATATACCCCGTGAATTGGGGGTATTTCCCAAGAACTCAAAAGACCCCATAGGAATGATGGTATGTGTAGAAGTCAGTAAATTCAAGGGCTACAGACATAAAAAAAGACGCCCTAGGGCGTCTTCGTTTATCAATTTGGTGGAGGTGGCGGGTTTCGAACCCATGTACCATGCCTTTTGTTGTACCAGTACATACCACAACGCTAGAGTTTTAAGGCGTTATGGTTTTTACTCAGAGCCGTTAAACCACTATAAATAGCTATGTTTTCGACACTTTATCGACACATGTCATAACTGTGTATGGTTTTTCTGGCATCCCAATATGAAATTGGGCATTATCGAATGATAGGGTAGGTAAGATCCCGTGCCAGCTTATACCATCAAAATGCATGTTTATTTTCAACGGAGGAAGATAGCGAATGCAGCCAGAAAATCATTGTTTATCTATGCAAATTGAAATATTGCATTCGAGCCTCTGCGAATATTAATATGCATTCTAATTATTGATTATATATATCAATAGGTTGTAATTCAGAGCTATACATTAATGACTCTTTAGGCGTGGACTGGTAACTATATATGAGTGAGTGTTCCTCATAAACAGATTGTTAGAATATTATAATTTCTATATCATTCACCCTTGGGGTGAATGCTTGTGCTTAAATTCATACTGTACTTAGGATGTAAATTTGATTGTAAATTTCAAGACTAACAAGCTTGAGAAGTGCTATTGCCAAAGTAACCAAGCTAAAAGGGAGTTTGGGGACCAAATTGCTAGAAAGTACATTCAAAGGGTTAATTTAATTAAAGCGGCTAAAGACTTAGATGAAGTTATGTCGCTACCTGGTCTAAGGTGCCACCCCCTGAAAGGTAATAGGCAAGGGCAGTATGCAGTCAAATTGACGGGGTTTTATAGGCTGATATTTACGGTAGATGGTAAATGTTTAAATATCGCCCAAATTGAAGAAGTGAGTAAACATTATGATGACTGAGACAGGATTTATTTCTGATCTTGCTATTCCACCTGGCGAGTATCTTGAAGAAATACTTGAAGATGTGGAGATTAGTCAGGCTGAGTTAGCTAGACGAATGGGAAGACCGTCTCAAGCTATAAATGAAATAGTAAAAGGTGAGAAGTCTATAACTCCTGAAACAGCACTGCAATTGGAGCAGGTGTTAGGGGTGTCAGCTCAATTTTGGAGCAAGCTAGAAGCTGATTACCGGTTAGTTTTAGCTAAAGAACAACAGCTTGAAGAAGTTAAGAAAGAAGAAAGTTTACTTTCGAATTTCCCATATCTTGAATTGAATAAGTTAGGTCTTGTTGAAAAGACGAAAGATCGGGTGAAAAAGGTTATTTCTCTTCGAAGGTTTTTTGGAGTTTCTTCATTACATAATATAAAAACCGTAAAAGAATTTGCTCCGGCGTTTCGTCAGCAAGAAAAAGATACTGTCTCTCATGAGTCTCTTGCATCCTGGTTGAGAGCTGGTCATGTAATTGCAGAGAATTCAAAAGTAGAGGTTTTCAGCAAATCTAAATTAGAAAGTTATCTTCCTGAACTAAGAAAGCTAACAAATACTGTTGAGCCAAATGAACTTATTACAGAAATAAAGAGAATACTTGCTGAGTGTGGTGTTGTTTTGGCTTTAGTTCCAGCTTTTCCAAAGTCCTACACCACAGGTGCTACATTTTGGTTAGGAAAAAATAAAGCGGTAATAATGATGTCGATGCGTGGTGCTTGGTCTGATATTTTTTGGTTTAGCTTATTTCATGAAATAGGTCATATATTGCTTCATGACAAAAGAGTTACGTTTCTTGAAAATGGAAAACAAGATGATCAATATCAAAAACAAGAACGTGAAGCTGATGAATTTGCGCAGGTATCTTTGGTTCCAACAGAAAAATATAATGAATTCTTGAGAGAGTCTGATTTTTCCAGTTCTGCAATAAAATATTTTTCTGATTCAATAGGTATATTTCCTGGGATTATAACTGGTCGCCTGCAACATGATAAAAAGCTACTGCATAGCATGCATTATCATCGTGTTAGATATAAATGGAATATATGAATGTACTAATAATTACTCCATTTGAAAATTTTTCTCGTTTATCTTTTGAAACGGTGAAGAATTGGGCGTTAGTATTACAAGGACTTATACAAAATGGAATTTTCTAAAACGGTAAAATTTGACTTCCCAAGAATTCCTGTGCTGGGGACATTACTTCTTATCATTGCAGTCATCAATTATTATGATTTAATAATGCCGTACTTATTTGATGAAGATCAGAAGCCGAGCCTAGGCCTAATTACAGCTGCCATTTTTTCATTTGGTACAGCTGGCGTTAGTATTTCTCATCTTATTTCGATGGTAATGTTTGATTTTTTGTTTCCAATTAAAAAATTTGTATTAAAGAGTCAAGATCAAAATTATAGAACAAGTTACCAATGGTTTGAATCTATCCAAAAAAACTCCACCCCAAATGTACGAATATCTAATAGAGGCAACGAACATAGTATTTCAAATCGTTTAAGTATTGATAAATTAAGTAATAAGCAGGTTCACGCTACATTACATGCTTTAGAAATTCAATGTAGAGAAAATTCTCCTGCTTTCGGTATTCAATTAGAATACTACTACTCTCTATACATATTTTTCTTTATGTCAGCACTGTTTACGTTATTCATGCTTTTAACAGGTTTTTATTATGCTCATGCTTCACAAGTTTATGCTGTCCCATATGTGGTTATTATTGTTGATTGTATTATTATTTTGATTTGTTCAATTGGAACTGTTAGAGCTAGAAAAATAAAAGAGCACTTGAGAATTATATTGTTCAACCATGATAGAGTTCTAGTGGTTTCACTATTAAAAAAATGGTTTCAGTGTAATATTTAGCAATTGTTAGCAAGCTTTAAGATTAAGTGTTGTTGTTTTTTGGCTGTATTATTTTTAGGATAGTAATGACGGTCGGTTTAAACTTGGTTAGTGCATCTTAAAATAGTGTTACTGATGTTTGTATTTATGTTTAAGAAACATAAGTAGGGATATATAGATGGTGATATTTCTACACATGTAATGCTGTTAGGTTTAGTGGTTTTTTATTATGTGTGGGAGAGTATTGCTGAGTTCTATTCCTTCATTTTTCTAGTATTTGAAATGTTATATCTAATATAGTATAAAGAAATTATACATTATTATAAAATCACACGTTTATTTTCAACGGAGGAAAATAACAGTGCAGCTTGAAAACTTCTGCTTATTTATATCTTTAAAAAAACACATTAAAAAATTGTTTCATAATAGTTGTTTAAGAAAAAATTCTATAAATTAATTATTAAAGGTATTCGATGAGATATTCTGAATCTATAACGCTTTTTGCTGCTGTTATTGGTTGTTTTACAGGCGTTTTTTCCATAAGTTGGCAGCTATATAAAGAAAATGAGAACTCAAACGAAGAGTTGGTCATAGAGTGGAATGCTTATCCAGCACCTGCCTATAATTTATTATTTACTAACAATCACCACCTAAAAGACGGGTTGAAAATTGAAGTTACAAATAAATCAAAAAACATGATTTATATAAAATCTATTCATCTTAATTCTACTATTGATAACTGTACGTTCAATTATAGATTGACCAATTCTAATGTGCCCGTAGTTTCATTGAATCCATGGTCATATGATATTTTTATTTTCGAGGGTGATATGCCTAAATGTATTAATCTTTATGAAAATGAAACACTAAATGTTGTTGTGAAGACATCCAAAGATAATAATTTTAGTAGTACATTCAATCCGATTTTCGGTGTTTTTAATAAAAAAGGAAAATTCAATATTAATTGAAATTGATAAGTATCTTAGATTTTAATATCAATAAATTTAAAGGGGTTATTTGTGTTTTCAAAGATTTTAGGCCTTGTTTTTTCTATTTTATTAACAGTTGCATATGTGATTGGATTTATATATGACGCATCATACTTGGAAGAGTTTGGTGTTAATTACTATGAGATGATGGGTTCTCCTCTAGACTATCTTTCTATCGGAGGGATGTACCTACTACTATCCTATTCAGAAAACCTATCATTGCTAGTTACTGTTCTAGGAATAATTGGGATATGTTATATGCCAATAAAAAGAGGAGTTCCTAAGGATATTATTGAAAAATATGTAGATATAGAAAGTGTTCCTTATGTGCTTTTCAGTGTTATACCTATAGTTTTTCTTTTATTGCTTCCTGTAATACCTGATGCAAAAGAAGATGCAATTGAAGCTATAGATAAAGCCAATGATCTTCTGTGTATAGAAGACGAGGGTCAGTGTTTTTATGGAGTTATTTTGCGATATAGGGCTTCAAAAATTATATTTTACAATTCTAAATCAAATAAAACTAATGTTTATACGGATAAGAAACTACTGAGCGCTACTCATAGTTAATAATAGAGAATACTGGTACGAACTAATTATTGTGTCGGTAATATACTAATCATGCTCTATCGTTTTTTAGAAAAATTTCTAACATGCTACCCATGTTTTGATTTGAGGTGATCAACATGTCTTCTATCAGTGTCTCTATTACTTGGAAGTCTGGCAACATCCATTCTTCTCGAGAGCTTTATAAGCTCGTCAATATTAAAGAGCCTTTTTTTATGTTTTTTGATTTCGGTTGTTGTTTCAAAGAGATCAAAAATTCCTGATTCCTGTTTGTTTTTTAGTTCGGCGTTTCCGGTAAAAATGACCATGGATACTATTTTTTTAGAGTCTATTTTTAAGTATTTCTCAACAGCTTTAACATGCTTATAGTTTTGGTGAATGGGGTTTTGAAACAGAATAACTTTCTTTTTTCCAAACACTTGTCGCCACTTCTTTTCATGCTTGTTACCGTAGATCCAGCCTGACATGTTCTTTGTTTCTATAACAAAGATACCGTAAAGAGAGATGATAATATGGTCAATTTGGGTAGAGCCATCTTCCAACGCTAAAGTTATGTTCTTGTGAAGGATATACTCATGTTTATCCAGCCCTCTTGCTATAGCTGAATTGACAAGCCTTTCTCCAATATCACCTTTATCAAGGTAACTGTTCAAGAAGTTTAGAACGGATGATTTTTCGACGTTTCTTTCTTGGTAGTATTGCTTGATTGGGGAATTATGTGCGTCGCAACTTATATCCATTTTATCTGGAGCAGAATCAAGCGTATTTTGTTCAGCTTTACTCTCAGCCTTTGTAGAGTGCTGTTGTTGAACTTTCCGGCCGAGTAAAAGCTTAACCAGCATTATTCCTGCAAGAATAATTATTGCTAAGCTAATGACATAGATAAAATCAGATACATGGCTCATTGTTTATAGTCCTTTACAGTATTGCTCCATTTTCCAGCTCAGGCTCTTGTCTGCTCTGCGCCCCTATCGGTACCACTTTTCCCTTATCCGTTGCGCTAATCGGTAGCCGTCCCTGTTCTGCCGTATTCACTCACGGTCTCTTTTAAATCAGGGCTGATTTGTCCTGCTTCTGGACATGTTTTTCCTGAGATTAGCCATAACGAATATTCAGGAAATAGTTTTGCTAATTCTTCTGCTTCATCAACTCCCATTCGTGCTCTACCGCGCTTAATGTTTGACCAGCGGGCGTACTCTTTTGTGTTTGGCACTGCCAGCTTTTGCATGTCTGCTTGTTCAAGTAATAGCAAAGCTCTATCGGTTGCGCTCATTCTATAGGAAAATCCAATCATTGTACTATGTACAAATTAAAGGTGTGTTTGTACTATGTGCATTAGTACTATGTACAAATAGATACTAATAACCAATTATAGAGGCGCAACGATGGAACAACAACCGGTTACCCCTGTATCGATCCCTATGCCGCCTCTAATGCAGTGGCGTGAATTCGCAGATTGGATACGTATGGAGCATGGCGTAGTACGTGGATGGCTTGATAACGGCTACATCCCCACACAACGAATTGGTAAGCATCTACTCGTTAACGTTGCTCTCTTATCCAAAAATTTATTGGAAAAGGATGACTTGGTTTAGTCACTCATCAGTAGATATAAAGAGGTGAAAGGTATGAATACTCAGAATTTAAATCAGACAGAAATTGATACTGGTGCTGCAAGTATCAGAAAACATTTCTTAGAAAATAACCCGGTGACTAATCCATTTCAGTCTCTTGATAGTTATTATGACGCTATTCTTGGTTTAGATATTGCTACAGACCGCTCTTGTTCTTTTCTTTTTAATCTTCGTGCTAACTCTTTCAGTATGCGTATGGCTCTTTCAGGAGGGCTCGCATCATGATCACTCTCAAAGAAACTCAATTCAAAGATTTGGCTACGGCTTCAATTCAAGTCCCTTTAATGGACCGATCTAAATTTGCTGAAGAAGTCGGCATTTCTGTTGGCTCTTTAAACGAGATGATCAGAAAAGGCTATATCCCTGTCATCCGTCTTAAAAACGAAAACGGCAACACAAAAAGATCATTAGTTAACTTAGCGGCCCTTCGTATTACATGCTTAAACGAAGAAGGGCATGAGCTATGAATAAGTTTCTTAACGCCTCATACCGTCATAACTGTGCATCTGTTTGTAGACAAAAACTCGTCACTTTTGATGATTACCACGCCTGCGTTGATTGGTACCTACTAATAGCCATTAACGGTGGAACCTCTCAAAGAAAAATGAACTACCGATGGATGCAGCTAGTCCGTTCAAAATTCCTCAGAACCTCTTTAAGAGCAGGTAAATCTAATAACTACCCTCGCTCAGCGTTTATGGCCCTAAAAAGTCATAACCGTATCGTCTCCCGAAGCACTGCTAGTCCTCAAGACACTAAAAGCGGTGGGGGGCGTTCGGGTACTCACCGACTCGAACGTTATTTTAACCCGCTACAAGGTGAGTTTTTCAAGCGGCTGACATCTGTTAAATCTGTCCGGGCTCTAGTCTCTTCATACCTTACTGGGAGTCCGTTAAATACTGATGAGGTTGTACACAATGTACGGCCTTAACTTACAACACGCTCAAGGCGACGTCTGCACACGCTGCAATGCTGTGTTTGATAATGATAAGACCTTTGCAGCGTTTATTGACCCTTATTTTAATCGTGGTGCTTTGACTCTTTACGGGGCTGAGTGTTGCAAAAAATGCGCTGAAGCAATGCAGCGAATGGGAACTACCTTACGAACTCAATATGCCACGGCTTACGGTATTAACGAACTGAAACTACAACCAGTGCACCTGTGTTTAGTTTCCTGGTCTAGCTGGTGCCCGTTGTCCTATGAAAAGTTCGGACTCCTCAAACGCCCCACACTAACAGCGTTTATCAATTCTCAAATTAAAGGTGAATATCATGGAAATCTCAATGCAAGTAATCGTCACAGCCGCCAAACGTTACGACTTTGACGGTAATAAAGGCGCTCAGATCTACACACTTGGCGACATGATCGAAGAAGACGACCGTATCGGTTGCCCTGTTATGAAACTTACCGCTGAATACGGCGTTGTGGATAACCTTCGCGGCGTTAAATTCCCCGCGAAATTCGATCTTAAATGCAACGTCCAGGTTGGCGCAAAAGACTCAATGAAATACCACGTTATTGGCGCTATGCCTGTCCTCTCTGGTCAACAAGAAAAGGTTTCTCAAACTGCTAAAGCCTAGTCGTGAAGATAGCGGGCCGTTTTCAGAGAGTCGCTGTTTACTCATCTGAAAAACCGCAATCACTGCGAGTTATTAAGGGCCATGTGACGCAATAAATTGATAGATAACAACCGAGTTCGTCAGGTCCTGAATGGGTCAGGACTGGCAACAATCAGAGCGGTTCATGCGGGTTGAACGCTCTGAACCTAATAGAGAAGCAATTATGAACCTAAGTCCTGAAGACTTTGATCGACTTTACAGCCTGCTTTACGCAGGCGGGTTTTTCGTCATCTTTTTCTTGGCATCTATTCGAGGGGGGCAACGATGATTGATTGGGCAAATATAACCTTTTATGACGTGCTGTCTCATTACTCGATGGCGGCCATTCTCGGCTACGGCTGGGGATTCGGGCAACTTTGGTTTCAACGTCTCTCTGAAACCGCAACATCCAGTAATTAATACAGGTGATTCATGTTTAAGAATGCTTATACAAAAGCTAAAAGCTTGTCCTCTTCTGCTTACGCTAAAGCGGGTGTAGCTACTTCACTATCTCTTATGTCCCTTGGGGCTCATGCGGCCTTATCAGCAGAAGAACAAGCAGCTGCTGATGCTATCACGCTAAAGATTAACGATTTGCTTGCGATGGCATGGAGCATCGTTCCTATCGTTGTTGTGGGCTTCATTGGTATCAAGCTGTTCAAAAAATCTTCAAATGCTGCGACCTAACATTTCACGATGCTAAGCAGTCCATAACAGAGGGGGCTTTCGGGCCTCCTTTTTTTGGGGTTTTTATATGAGATATTCTAAGTACTTCCTATTTTTATTCGTCTTTGTATCTTGCTCATCTCACGCTGCCTTAGTGGCAACCAGAACGCTACTCGATAAAACTTATAATTATTATGACACCTGTATTTCTGCAGGGTATTCATTAACAAATACCTCGTATGGCGGCAGGACATATCGTGCTTGGGATAGAGTAAGCGCCAAATTAAATACTTATTTCACGTGTTATATTGATGAGACAGGCACGCAGCACGGCACCTCATCAGCTGACTCAGATCCCGATCCAGATCCTACCCCCGATCCTATCGACGATACACTTCCTGTTTTTGGTCCTGATGATTTTCCTATGGGCGATAGTGATCGTTGTGAGTCAGGAAAAATAGTGTCTTCTTATTACGATGCAAGACCCGGATTTCCTGAGGCCTGTATCCCTATTAATGGTACGACGTGCTGGGCTAAGCGCCATGCATGGGGTATCGGTGTTGGTTATAAAGTTAATTACCGACTCACGGGTATTGGTTGTATTCAAGACGGTTCTTCTGGCAGTGCTGAAGCGTCGTTTCCTTCTGATCACAACATTATTCCTATTGGTGATATTGGAACACCACCCCCTGATGCGCCCGATGATGTAGACCCTTTTATTCCTGATGTAATTCCTGTTACCGATGTCACTTACTTAGGTGATATTGATCCGGCGGGTCAGGCTGAAACAAACATTCCTGATACCAATGGGAATACGCCTTCAACCACGCCTGATACTAATGGAAATAGTACGGGTGGAACGGGCACAGGTAGAGCAACAGTCGGCGGTAATTCTGGTTCCGGCTCTGGCTCCGGCTCTGGTTCTGGGTTGTTAGGACATAACCCAACTGATTTAGATCCCGGTACGTGTGATCCAACACAATTTGTGTGTTCAGCACAGTTTGATAATGCAATGAAGGCCATTACTGAGCGACAAGATAACTTACAGGAGCTGCAAGAGGAAAAGATAAAAGTTGATGAAGAGAACACAAAGAAAGCGATAGATTTTTTTAATGATGATATCGAGTTTGCAGATGGACTGTCTGCTATTGCGGATTCAAAGCTTTTCGATTTACAAAAAGATGCGAACGAAAAGACACAAGACGTTATTGATGAACAAACGGGTACGCAAGGCGATTTTCTTAATAGTGTTTTTGACAAGATCTTCCCCAATATGTTGCCGCTTGGTGGTGCTTGTCTGCCGTTAACGTTCGTTAAAAATAACGATGTGACGGCTGAATTCACGTGCGATGATGCCGCCCCCATTCGCCAAATTCTTGGCTGGCTCTTTGTCATTTACACCATGCTGCATATCTATTACATCGTTTATAACAACGGAAAGGAACGTACATAATGCCTTTATTATTCCCTTTACTCGGTTCTTTACTGCTTACGATAGCTACACAGTTTCTTAGCTTTTTCTTAAAGTATTATTCTCGTCGTATCGCCTTAGTCATGGCGTACTTTGCATTGGTAGCGATTTTTTGGCTCGCATTTGCCGCGGCAATAACGCTCGCATTTAACGGACTTTATATTGTCGTACCCGCGTATGTAAAACCCGCTTTTGCGATGTTCTTACCATGGCAAACTTCTGTTTGTTTATCTGCTATAGGCACGGCTCATATGGGCGACTTCCTATTAGGCATTAAAAACAAATTGGCTAAACCAGCCTTTGGGTATTTCTAATGGCTGTCTATTTCATCACGGGAAAACTGGGCTCAGGTAAGTCACTCATGGCGATTAAAATCATGAGAGATTACCTGTTTGAATGCCGAACAGTGGCATCGAACTTAGACATTAACCTGAAATATATCGTCGGACCTAAAGGCAAAACAGTAAAAGCCTTTCGTATTCCTGATCGTCCTACCTCTCATGATTTATTAGCCATTGGCCGAGGCAACAACACCAAAGACGAAACTAAAAATGGTGCCTTGTTCTTAGATGAGTGCGGGATCTGGTTTAACACCCGTAATTGGAATGCCAAGGGTCGACAAGACATCATTAATTTTCTGTTGATGGCCCGAAAACTCGGTTGGGACATTTACATCATTGTTCAGAATATCTCGCTGATTGATAAACAAGCGCGTGATTCTGTGGCTGAGTATGTCGCCTACTGTACTCGTCTGGATCGTCTACACATTCCCTTTCTTGGATTCTTCTACAAGCTGATCACGGGTAAGCGGTTGCCACTGCCTAAGATCCATAACGCTGTTGTCAGGATGGGGACAAGTCATAACGGCATTAAGTCTGAAACATGGACGCTGGTAGGAACGGATCTTTACAGCGCTTACAACACACAACAAATCTTCCTGCAGGACTCATCCGAACAAGCCGTCTTTTCGTATTTGCCGCCTGTGTATTACTGCAAACCTTATAAGCATACGTGGGGGTCTATTATGCGGTTAACCAAGATTTATTTGAAAAAGTACAAACGTTTTCCACTCATCTTCTCCGGCGTATTACTGGGCTTACTAATCAGCACCTTTTATGGCGTCAGTGATTTGATAGAACCTGTACTAGAAGAAAAGAAGCCTCTACCCAATGCCAGTATCTATAAGGATTACTGGATCAATGGCTATACACAGTTACCTGGTGAACATACCACTTACAGCATCACCAATGGCAAAGAGTCATTTTCTTCGGCTCAGCTGATCAACTCCGGTATTTATGTATTCAGTGTTGACCGCTGTTATATCCAGCTAACGAATAAAACTAAACGGTCACCTGTCGATATCCACTGCAAAGAGGGTGCATTATGAGTTCTGTTAAATTCGCCATATGTTCCCTGCTGGTAGTTATGTCTTTTTCAGGTGTGGCACATGCCGAATCATTGATTATTACCAATGGTTCTATTCGTGTGTTGACCGACTGGGTTACAAAGAAAACGGGCAAGTCATTTATCTATCAAGAGGGCATAGATACCAAGCTGAATTTGAATATAGAAGATGCAGAAAAGTTTAAACCTCTCGCGTTACTTGAAAGCGTTCTTATCTCATCGAATTTATCAATTACTTATGTAAACGGTGTGTATCTGGTTTCTGAAGAATCGGGTGTTGAGTCAAACCTTCTTATGTCTGACCCGAGATTAATGCAGGTGCCTCCAGGTTCAACAAAAGATGTCATTGAACCATTCGATTATCCAATGAGTATTCAGGTTTATAGAGTCTCAAGCGCTAATCTTGATCATGTGACGCAAACTCTTTTGTCAGTTCTTCCCACGATGCAGACTGAAGAAAGCTTGAAGTTTGCACATGAGCTACCTTCTTTTACAGCGTATGCATCTGCGTTAAATGAATCAGTGGTCGTGACTGTTCCTTCCTATCTACACCCTAAAATAGATCGTTTAATCTCGCAGCTCGATATTAAACAAAAGCAGGTTTTAGTAGAGGCTGTCATTTATGAAACATCAGATCTACATCAAGAGGCGCTCGGCTTTAACTTTCGTAACCTAAAGCTATTCGAAGGCCTTAAAGTAGACTTTGGTGTCAGTCCTTCAACGGCTTTTACCGTCCCCGGACTGGGTATCTCGTACAGCTCTGGCGCATCCATAAAAGCACTGCTCAATGCACTAAACAGCGATGACACAAGTCGGGTTCTTTCTACACCGTCTTTGCGTGTCCTTGATCTTCAAAATGCCAATATCGATGTTGGTCAGGAAGTTCCTTTTATAACTACTCAACAAGTGAATGATGAAGGTCGTACCGTGAATACCATCGAGCGTAAGAATGTGGGTTTGAGTCTTAGCGTCAGGCCACAGATTTATAAAGATGATATTACGCTGACGGTACGTATGACGACCGGCTCTATCAGCACAGATACAGTGGCTTCTGACCTTATTACCAATAATAGAACCATGAATACGTCTATCACTGTTAAAGATGGTGAGATGGTCTATTTAGGCGGGCTTATCATTGATGAAAAAACACTGAATAAGATGGGAATCCCCGTTCTTCAAGACATTCCAATATTGGGCTATGCATTCAAAGACCGCAAAAATAAAAGCAATCAAAGGAAATTATCAATTTTTATAAAGACAACACTCATCAACACATGAGCATTGCTGACGCGCAGCGGCGGCAGGGCTCATGTGTTGCAGGGTCACGACCCCTGTAACACGTGAAATATAACCCTTTAGCTATACCCGTTACCTGTGTGTTGGATGATATTTAAACAATTTTAATCAATTTCGTATGGTGAGATATGAAAAACCACGCTACTAGAGTTAGTTCTTATGATTTTTCTGAATCCAATACTGGTGATGTTTTTATTGGCCAAGACTTTCAGACTGATTTATCAGATATAAATGTGATCATGTCCTCTGTAGATACAGTTAGACAGCTATATCGTTGTACGCTTGATCAAAATTGGCTGTCTGAGTTTGAGAATAAAATCCTTACACACAGATCAACTGTTCAAAAGGTCCAATTGAACGGTTTCGATTTTATTCTAGGGTCTGGTGGTGCTTCTCGTTTTCAATATCGATTACAAAATAACGAACTAGGTATGATCGTATTCGTTAAGTCTGGATCAGTGAAAGGGGAGTTTGAAGGAACCCACATAAAAATAGAATGCTCACCTGGAATGCTATTACGTTACCAGGTTGATGTAGTTCAAGCGTGGATGGATGGTGTTGTTTCTGAACTAACGGAAGGTGAATTTAGTTACCAGGGCGTTGCAATACATTTAGCGGTAGATGTACAGGGGTGGGACGTTCCTAAAGACTTCATGCAACGATTACATTGCCGTTCTTCTAAACGTGTTTCTTATGATGGTATTGAGTCTGCTGAGTACACTATGGCGGGGGTTACAGCGACATACGGCGATAATGAGACCATGACTTTTGGCTCTGTAAGTTCTGTTCAATTCTCTAATTATGACAAGACTAAACAAATGGTTGTGATGGATAAGGCTGATTTCTTTAAGTCTGCCTGGTCTGGTGAGTTTGCTACTCCTCTATGCTTCTCTGAATATGATCCTGATAAGCCTGTAAGACGCTTAGAGATGCGTTTTCATCATAGTGTTATCAATCAATTTCATGAGGGATTACTCAGGCTAGACGGTGAAAAGGCGAGTTCTATGAAGTCCTATCATGATGTTTATCAACACTTGGGGGCTTTGTGGCGTTACTCCATGAATCAATTCAAGTTTATGTATAACGAAAACTGGTTTGATCCTACTTGGACAAAGTTCACACAAGATGCAAATTTCAGACAAGCTCATGATGACGCTAAATATAAGCGCGTTTACAAAGAACCAGGGCGAGATAATGCACGCAATATAGGCATGATGCTTGGGAACATGATCTCTATTTATGCCAGGAACAAAACCAAAGCACATATAGCCATTAAATCACTTATTAAGATGCCTCTCTGGGATGAAATCTGCGGATACCTCTCTGATAAAGGTATGACGTTTGAAGATTTCTATAGGTGGTTCCAAGATGCCTTGTTAGAAAGGCGTATGCGATCTAAGTGGGGTTAGTAGTTTCTATGTTCAGGGTGTTAAGCGTAAGACCTAAAGGTCGGTTCATGCATATTACCTAGGTTTCACTGTTTAAAGTGTTTACTTCTATTTGCGAATAGTAATAATTGTTATTTTCATTTCGTATTTGGGTGTTTTATGCAAAAGGGATTCGTTGTCTTGCTTGTTTGTTTCATGGCTACCGGTGTATTTGCGGGTCCTCGTCAGAGCGTTATTGTTCTTTCTCATTCTTATTTTGAAGATGATGGTCTTCCTTCTATAAAGTTACGGTTGCTGTTGTCTGGGAAAAAACGAGTTAAGTGTGATTTTTTTGATGGCAAGAGTAATAAATTTTCTCGAAAAGCTCGTTATGTTGATAGTGGTGTATATAAGGTTTCCTTATTTGGTAAACGTAAGTTTCATTTGGATAAAATTCGCTGCTTTAAAAGTGGGTAATGCAATATCTCTACGATTGAAGTGGGGTTAATGAATGATTAAGCAAAAAACTAATGGCCGGTGGCTAGTTGATATCGAACCAGTCAAAGGTAAGCGGTTCCGTAAAACGTTTGATACTAAGGCTGACTGCAAACGTTATGAAGCACTGATCTTATCGAAATTCTCTAGTAATGATGAATGGGTAAATCCTAATTCGGATAAGCGTTCATTAGTTGATATCGTTGATCTCTGGTATCAGCTGCACGGTCATACGCTTAAGGATGGCTTACGGCGACTCCATGCGTTGATTAGATTAAGTAATGATTTAGGAAACCCAGTAGCTTCTCGGTTAACGTCTTCTTCTTTCCTTGTTTATAGAAAGCAACGAGCTAATCTAGGTTTGAAACCTAAAACGCTCAACAACGAACTGACGTATATCAGAGCTGTGTTTAACGAATTGATAGCCCTACAACAATTGAACTATGTAAATCCGTTAGAAAAAGTTAGATCTTTGAAAGTCCCAGAAAGAGAACTTACCTGGTTAAACAAGGATGAGATTAATGAATTGTTAGCGGCTGTCGAAGATAGAGCTGCTTACAATGTAAATCCCCACTTACTTTTGCTGATTGAAATCTGTCTTTCAACGGGTGCTAGATGGTCTGAAGCTGAAGGTCTTAATCCGTCACTGGTAAAAAACAACCAGGTAACTTTTGTAGATACAAAGAATGGTAAGGCAAGAACAGTTCCTATTTCAGAAAACCTAGCAAATAGACTGCATAAGCATTGGAGTAAGTGTGGCCCGTTTACTAGTGCTATTGGTGCATTTAGGCGTGTCCTGGACAAAACAGGAATAGAGCTTCCTGAAGGTCAGGCAACCCATGTACTACGACATAGCTTTGCTAGCCACTTTGTTATGAATGGTGGGAACATTGTCACGTTACAAAGGATTTTAGGACACTCATCAGTTAAGACAACCATGCGTTATGCTCACCTATGCCCAGACTTTCTAAATGATGCTATTAAATATAATCCCATGAGTTGAAGTTGGTTTTTTGTACTATATATCAGTGGGTTGCGATCTATATTAAACCTTAAAAGCACTTGTAGAGATTCATGATAATATAGCCATCATAAGTATACTGTTAGCATTATAGGGAGGTTGTGTGATTATATTTATTAATATCCTTTGTTTGGTGTTGCTTCTATCTCCGGTGTTGCTTCTATCTCCGCTGTGGCTTCCAAAAGTGTGTGACATTTCCCTTATATCTCCTTTAAAAAACGACATTGAACTCATAGCTAAAAACCTGTCATGTATTAGTATCAAGGGCGTAGAAGATGAAGACTTCGAACAAAAGATAATTGCTCTTACATCTAATAAAGCAAAACTGTCAGGCAAAAAGAAACTGTTCGCCGCAAAAGATTACTTTGAAGAAGCGTTATCGCTCAATCCAAATTTTCGTGACTTGAAAATTGAGCATTCAACTGAAAACATCATAAAATTCGAAAAACTGTCTGAGTTAAAAGAAAAAGTGGAAGCACAAGGGTGGTTGTTTTTCGAAAGTGATTCAGCAACGGTTTTGCTAGCTAGCTATCTATGGGCTACAAAAGCGCTTAAAGCAAAGTAATACTAAAACGACATAGCTTTGCTAGCCATTTTGTTATGAATGGTGGGAGCATTGTCACGTTACAAAGGGTTCTAGGTCACTCATCAGTTAAGACAACCATGCGTTATGCTCACCTATGCCCAGACTTTCTAAATGATGCTATTAAATATAATCCCATGAGTTGAAGTTGGTTTTTTGTACTATATATCAGTGGGTTGCGATCTATATTAAACCTTAAAAGCACTTGTAGAGATTCATGATAATATAGCCATCATAAGTATACTGTTAGCATTATAGGGAGGTTGTGTGATTATATTTATTAATATCCTTTGTTTGGTGTTGCTTCTATCTCCGGTGTTGCTTCTATCTCCGCTGTGGCTTCCAAAAGTGTGTGACATTTCCCTTATATCTCCTTTAAAAAACGACATTGAACTCATAGCTAAAAACCTGTCATGTATTAGTATCAAGGGCGTAGAAGATGAAGACTTCGAACAAAAGATAATTGCTCTTACATCTAATAAAGCAAAACTGTCAGGCAAAAAGAAACTGTTCGCCGCAAAAGATTACTTTGAAGAAGCGTTATCGCTCAATCCAAATTTTCGTGACTTGAAAATTGAGCATTCAACTGAAAACATCATAAAATTCGAAAAACTGTCTGAGTTAAAAGAAAAAGTGGAAGCACAAGGGTGGTTGTTTTTCGAAAGTGATTCAGCAACGGTTTTGCTAGCTAGCTATCTATGGGCTACAAAAGCGCTTAAAGCAAAGTAATACTAAAACGACATAGCTTTGCTAGCCATTTTGTTATGAATGGTGGGAGCATTGTCACGTTACAAAGGGTTCTAGGTCACTCATCAGTTAAGACAACCATGCGTTATGCACACTTGTGTCCTGACTTCTTAAACGATGCAATTAAATACAACCCGATGGTTTGAAGTAGAAAAGCAAGGTTGCTTAGATGGCGTGTGTTTCGCTACTTCGTGGGACTAGTGCTGATTATAATGAATGTTGTTTGGGGCTGTATGGCTTTTGCATAACAACCAAATTATTATCAAGGTTTAATATGAATTTATTTCTTGTTTCTAGTAATGTGTCCGTTCAGAAAACGAGCTTGATTATTGAAAGCTCTGAGGTTTGAAGTAATCTAATTAATGGCTAGGTTGTCAGGGAGATAACATGAAGATATTTAGGCTGGTTATTGGTCTTTTTTTTATATTTTTGGGCTATAGCAATAATAATTTTCAACTTGTAAATGTCAATATGATGAGTGTGATTTTATGTATTGTTGGAGTGACCATGATTTTTTATTCATCTACAAGGAATAACAATAGTACAACTGGTAACTCTGGTGCCGGTGATATCGGTCACAGCAGTAGTTGCAGCAGCGATAGCGGTGGTGGTGATTGCGGTGGTGGTGACTGATTAAATAGAGCGGTAGTTTTGGCTGTTTGATGATTGGTAGTGTTGTTAGAAATAGTTCCTTTCGAAATATCCCTAAATACTAAAATCATATAGTGCGTTATTTTATCTAATTTTAGTGTGGAAGTTATATTATAAATTGGAATTCGTTGATTAATTTCGACACTTTTTCGACACATGCAGTAATTCTTAAACGCCAGACATGAAAAAGGCCTGTAAAAACAGGCCCTTGTCATTGTATTTTGGTGGAGGTGGCGGGTTTAGAATCTTGCATTATTTAATATTTACCTACTTGTAAGCGTTTGATGCTTAGATTCTCACAATAACCGACCTACTTGTGACTGGAAAAACTAATAAAACAGCTGTTATAGCTCTAATCAATTTGTCTGAAGTCGAGCACAGGTCATATTACAAAGGATTATAGGTATCCAATCAGTTAAGAAAACCATGCGTTGTGCACTTTTATGTTTTGATTTTTCACTATATGCATTTAAATTGAATCTGATGAGTGAAGTTATACGTACAAGATAGGGTTCATTGGCTTATGTTGATGAATAATCAGTACGTTATTCTTCACACAAACAGGCTGTTATGCATAAATTGGAGATCTAACACATGGCTGAAGGCATCGATAAATCTGTTTCTTTAATTCATTCGGCAAAAAAGTGGATGTCGTTTATTGTTCTTATTCTGATGACATTAATTGTCGCTATAGCGATAGTGGAGCTAGGGATAATTCTTTATTTAGATTTATTTGATCCAACAGATGATGTGCTTTTTCTTGAAATAGATGAATTGTTTAGAATTTTTGGCTTCTTCTTCATCATTCTGATTGGGTTCGAGCTGATAGAAACAGTCGAAATGTATTTCAAAGATAATGTGATACATGCAGAAGTTGTTCTATTAGTTGCCGTTATAGCAGTTTCGCGAAAGGTGATCTTACTGGATCTAGATAAATATGAGCCCTTAGCCATCATCGGCTTAGGTATTATCATTATCGCTTTAGGTGGCTGTTATGCACTTATAAAAGCGAGTTACAGAGCTAAGAAAGCATAACTCTGCGCTTATCGTTTCGACACTTTTTCGACACATGCAGTAATTCTTAAACGCCAGACATGAAAAAGGCCTGTAAAAACAGGCCCTTGTCATTGTATTTTGGTGGAGGTGGCGGGTTTCGAACCCGCGTCCGCTAATCC
>NZ_JADGEV010000081.1 GCF_016744175.1 Neptunomonas sp.
CAGTAGAAAGCTGATGAGCAGCTTTGCACTTATATTTAAGTTGTTAATTAGCTTCAAAAAAATCTCCAAATAATCGTGTTTAGCGATTTCGTTATGTATGTTTGAAGTCAGTATAGAAGAAAAGTATAGCTATCGTTGTTAGTTATGTTTTATGAGGTATATCGAACCTATAGAGATCTGGTTATATCCCTTCACTACTGTACTACTAGTGAGATCATATTTTTCACCATCTGCCGTAAATAGATGATGAAACCTACGTATAAGCATGACAAATATTGAATGTAAACTATGCTTATGGAGCGCATGTAAATGCGTTTTTTTATTGTGTGCTGTTAATGAATAGCGCTGATAAATATATAAACAGTCATTTTTTGAAAGGTTTTCATTTGCTCAGTAACTATTATTTAGGAAAGCGTTTGAGTTACATGCCGTATAAGCTCGTGCGATATTTATCGTGTAGGCTACTCGCTATATTTTTTATGATGTTCACTGGCTCGTGTGCGGTAGCGGCAGATATGGAGAGTCGTATTGGCCACCAAAATCTCACGTCTAGTGTGTGGGATAATAGCCGGTGGGCATTGGATTTATCTTCGCGCTTTACGCTAGATAAAAATAATGATCACTTATCTAGCCAGCATGTCATTGGTTTTGACTTTCATAAGGTTTTTACTGGAAAGCATGGAGACATCGCTACGCTAGTGTTTCAGCCTTATTGGGTACGTTTAAATGCTGTGAATAACCCCGCTTATTTCTTTGATGGTGGAGATGATTCTGAGGTTACATGGCGTATAGCGAATATTAACTTTACAGGGCTATCTCGTAGCGCTTTGAATTTTCGAGTGGGTCATTTTGAAGTACCGTTTGGGCTAGAAAAAAACATAGACACCAATGGTACGTTGAGGCAGTACTCGTTCAGTGACAGAGGCGTTAAGGCTGATTGGGGTGTTTCGGTGAATGGAGTGTTGGCGCAATTTGATTATGAAGTTGCGTTGACGCGAGGGTCTGGAAACAATATATCAGGTAGAGATAACCCTCATGTATTTGCTGGGCGTATAGGGACCCCGTCAATGGGAAATACGGTTGTCGGTTTTTCATGGTTTAATGGAAAAGTGCTTGCTGCTGAAGGAGCGATAGCGCGTAAACGTTTAGGTATTGATCTAGTACATTACTATCGCCAATGGGAGGTATTACTAGAAGTTTCAGGTGGCAATAATAGTGGCTTTGATAGAGCAAGTGCTATAGCAGAGTTATCGTGGCGAAATCCTATGGAATCGCTACATACTTATTTACAACTAAGGCATGCTAAGCAAGAACATTCGGATACTTGGCAAGCGCTGAGTAGCGTATCATTAGGCGTTCAATGGGAAATTAACAGGTATGTTAATGTAAGCACTGAATGGTTTAAGGAGTTAGATGCGATTGTTGGTCAGGAAAAAGCATCTAAGCTCACTGCTCAGTTACGCGTGAGGATATAGTGTTGGATACTTTCGGGAATTATTTTTCACAGAGCGCTCGATTAAAAGTACTCGTCGCGATAGTCGCTTTTTTGGTGAGCATTCCGGTGTCAGCTGCGTTTTGTTCGTTAAGAGATCCTGTTATTGCTATTCAGAGCCTCTATCCTGAAGCGACACAACATCGGTCGATTATTCGTCCTATTAATCAGAAAATGCGGGGTGAAGTGGCTAAACGCTTGCCCTTTACCATTCACCATAATGAAATTGGTAAGCATACTCTATATCAAGTTTTGAAGGGTGCGGCTTCTATTGGGTTTGTTCAAGCCCGCTCAGAGCTATCGGAGTGGGGGCTTATTGAAATTGCCTGGGCTATTAGTTCCGACATGAAAATTGAAAGCTTAGCTTTCCAGCGTTGCCGTAGTCCTGAATGTAACGACACGCTAAAAAATGAGATAGAAGCTGTCATACAAGGAAAGTCATTTGCTGAGTTATTATTGCTGGTAAGCACTGATGGACAATCGTTAAGCGAACAAGCAAAAGAAGTTTTCTTGACGAATCCTGCCATGCACTTATTGATTTTGAGCTCAGCATTGAAAACGCTCGCAATCACTGAGCTGGCTTGGGGAGATGTTATTTCTGCACAGTCACAATAGCACTATTGCGAAAGCTGCTACGACAAGAGGGCTATTGCAATGAGAATAAAAGGTTATCTTGCAACGGTAATTCTTGCTTGCCTAGCGGGAGGTTACCTTATTGAGTTGCTATTATCGCATCAGTTTCGTTTAGCGCATGAGGCCTCTGAGCAACACATGCAAACTGTGTTGTGGAACAAAGATATAGAATCATTAGCAATCGATGTTTCACAGTACCTTATTACAGTTGATTTGGTGTTGGGCTCTGGGCAAACTTATTTGGTGAGAGGGGGCGTGAGTAAAGGTGGTTTCATTGTGAAGACCCTTGATAACTTAGGACGTCAAGAAGCTTCTATCTCTTTACGTGCTGAGTTGTCGGAGATGGCATCTATTATAACAAGCATGAGCCTCGATTTAGAAAGAGCGGCGGTTCTTTCTGATGACAACCGTGAAGAGCAATTATCTTACCTACTAGCTACGTCAGATCGAGTGAGCGAGGTCATAGTTGAGCGTCTGAGCGGCTTGCGTAATCGCTCCAAAGCAGAGGTTAACGGTAGTCTTCAACGTCAAATAGCAGAGAGAAGTAATGTCACGCTAATCCAATATTTAAGCTGGGCGGGATTCTCTTTCATGGTGCTGTTGCTATGGTATTGGGCTAATCGGCAAATATCCAATCCTTTGCGACAATTGAGTCAAATGGCAAGAGATGCGGAAGCCGGCGAAGTGTTTGTTGGTGTTTCTAGTGGTCCCAAAGAAGTTGTAGAGCTTAGCAATAACACTCGACGATTAACTAATTCACTCGCGTACCAAGCGAGCCATGACGCACTGACTGATTTAAATAATCGTCGAGAATTTAGTCGAGTGTTAGCCCGTTACTCAGATACAGCTAGTGAGTCGGTAACACATGTGCTGTGTTTTGTGGATTTAGACCACTTTAAAGTCGTTAATGATACGTGTGGGCATGCTGCCGGAGATGAGTTATTAGCTCAGGTGGCGCGTCTGATTCAAGTGTGCGTAAGAACAACGGATGTTGTAGCCCGTTTAGGGGGAGATGAGTTTGCGATACTATTAACATCTTGTGATGTTTCTGATGGACGTATCATTTGTAATGATATCCGCAAGGCAATTGCTGATGTACGTTATCAATGGGAAGAAGAAGTTTATCGTATAAGTGCTAGCATTGGATTGACATTAATTGATGCGAGTAAATCGTCGATAGAGGATATATTTAATGCGGCTGATACGGCGTGTAAAGTAGCGAAAGATTCGGGCCGTAATCGTGTGCATACATTTGATGTTGGCGATGCAACCTTAGCAGATAAGCGCCATGAAATGCTGTGGATAAACCAGATAAACCATGCATTAGATATGAAACGTATTGTTTTACATCGACAGTCTATTATTGGATTGCACCACAATAGCAGCGCGGATAAGCACTATGAAATATTATTGCGACTAAAGGCTTCAGATGGTCAGCTTATTTATCCAAATAAATTCTTACCTTTGGTTGAACGTTATCATCTTGGGCCACGTTTAGATCGCGAAGTGGTGAGTGCAACATTTGATTGGCTGGCGACGCACCCCCAAGAGCTAGAAGCATTAGGTACTTGCGCTATTAACTTGTCAGGGCAGTCTATTGCCTGTCCAGATTCTCTCAATTTTATTATTAGTAAGCTGAAGCAAGCAGGACTGCCTGCTGAGAAAATTTGCTTTGAAATTACCGAAACAGCGGCGATTACTGATCTTGAAAATGCTCATCAATTTATTGCTGGGCTCAAAGCTCTTGGGTGCCAATTCGCTTTAGATGATTTTGGGAGTGGGCTCTCATCATTTGCTTATTTGAAAACACTGGATGTAGATATTATTAAAATTGATGGGATGTTTGTTAAGGATATGATGACAGATGCTGTCAATTTGGCCACGGTAAAATCGATCAACGATGTAGCAAGAGCGTTAGGTAAACAAACCATTGCAGAGTTTGTTGAAAGCGAAGAGATAGCTAACGAATTAGAAGCGATAGGGGTAGATTTTGCGCAGGGGTATTACTTCAATAAACCTTCTTTGCTGGTGGATTTGGCGCCTTGATTTTGTGATGGTATATGAGATTAAAAGGGGCATTTTGATAGAAAAATGACCCTGAGTGTTTGTGGTGTATTAACTTTTTTTCAATGCTAAATAGTTGTTGATGCCTTTAATCTGATCTTCAGGGTGATGATTGACATATAGCACCGAGGTTTCGCTACCAGCACAGATTTTTTCTATTAATGCTAATACTAATTGGCGGTTCATATCATCCAAGCCAAGACATGGCTCGTCAAGAATAAGCAGCGCTGGGTGTTTAACCATTGCTCGTGCAATTAATAATAAACGCTGATCTCCGTAGGAAAGCTTATTAAACGGCGTATCAGCACGGTCGCTCATTCCTAATAAAGCTAGCCACTCATCGGCAATCTGCTTCTGTTTGTCGGTAGATTTCGTGTACAAACCTATGCTGTCGTAGAAGCCTGAAATAATTACATTACGTAAGCCTGTTCCTACCTTGTATTCCCACTGTAGGGCGGTAGAAACGTAACCAATAAACTGTTTGATCTGCCAGATGCTCTCACCACTGCCGCGCTGAAAACCAAACACGAAAATGTCATTTACATAACACTGTGGATGGTCACCGGTAATGAGTGACAGTAGACCGGTTTTTCCGCTGCCGTTGGGCCCGCTCAATTGCCAGTGTTGGTTACGCTCGATAGTCCAATCCAGCGAATCAATGATCTTGTGGCCATCATAGGTAATATTGATAGCGTTGAGTCGTACAAGCGGCTGGGTTGGATCTAACTGTGGAATGGCGGTTTCAGGATCGGCTGCCGGGACTTGTAGATCAGTGGTTTTTAAATGTAATAATTGGTAAAGCTCGTTGTATGCTTTGCTGTCATTACGGTCGATCTTATGTTGCAAGCGTCCATGATCGACATAGGCGATATGAGTTATAAAGTCAGGAAATTCATCAAAGCGATTGAGAACCATAACCATCGGTACCGTTTCTACCAGTGACGCTAAATACTCTTGCAGCATTTCAAGGGTATGCACATCCAGCCCATCGAATGGCTCATCAAGGATCAACAAGTCGGGTTCGCTTGCTAAGGCACGGATCAACATGACTTTGCGGGACTCGCCTGTAGATAGCTTTCGAAATGCGCGCTCTACTAATGACTGCAGAGCAAACTTCTCAACTAGCTCATCGATCAACTTTTGATTACTGTCGCCGGGGTTAAGAATCTCATGTACAGGAGTTCCTTCGGCGATAACATCCATGATGTCAGCATCATCTTTTTTTAACTCGGCCTCAATCAACTCTGCTTGGGCTTCAAAAGAAACCAGACCTACTTTTGCAGGAAGTCCTTTGATACTGCCTGATAAGTTGTCGCCGGCACCTGCTAGAACGGCTGCTAGTGCAGACTTACCAGAACCGTTGGCGCCAGTAACGACCCAATGTTGGCTATCGTTTAGCTGCCAGTTGAGTTCATCCAATTGAAAGCGGTCGTCAAAGTTAACGGTTAGGTTGTCCAAGCTAATGTTCATAGGTTTAGGTGTCCGGTGTTCGGTATCAGCGTGTGGGATGAGGGTGTTTACAAAGCTTAAAAAAAAGGCCAGGAGATGAGTCCTGGCCTTGTGTCACCTGTAACAAGTTACAGGCAAGATCTAAATCAAACGATCTTTTTCATGTCAGCCATGTGGCCACGTAGAGTCGTACCGATCGCTTCAACTGGGTGAGCGCGCAGGGCAGCGTTCACTTCGATCAAACGAGCATTATCAACACCGTTGTCGTCTACAGCTAGGCCTCTACCAATGACATCAGTTTTGATATCTTTCATGAAGTCAGCCAATAGTGGCAAACAAGCATGGTTGTATAGGTAGCAACCGTATTCAGCTGTATCAGAGATAGTCGCGTTCATCTCATATAACTTCTTACGTGCAATTGTGTTAGCAATAAGTGGAGTTTCGTGTAGAGACTCGTAGTATGCAGAGTCAGCAACGATGCCTGCAGCTGTCATTGTTTCGAAAGCTAGTTCAACACCCGCTTTAACCATAGCAACCATTAGGATGCCGTGGTCGAAGTATTCTTGCTCAGAAATTTCTACATCGCCAGCAGGTGTTTTCTCGAATGCTGTCTCTGCTGTTTCTGCACGCCATCCTAGTAGGTTAACGTCGTCGTTAGCCCAATCTGCCATCATAGTACGAGAGAAAGTACCGTTGATGATGTCATCCTGATGCTTGTTGTACAGCGGACGCATAATCAGTTTAAGTTCTTCTGACAGGTCAAATGCTTTGATTTTAGCTGGGTTAGACAAACGGTCTAGCATGTTAGTTACGCCGCCGTATTTAAGCGCTTCAGTAACTGTTTCCCAACCAAACTGTATTAGCTTAGATGCGTAACCAGCATCAACGCCTTCTTCGATCATTTTGTCGAAGCATAGTAGAGAACCGGTCTGTAGCATGCCGCACAGAATAGTCTGTTCGCCCATCAAATCAGATTTAACTTCAGCGATGAAAGAAGACATCAATACGCCGGCTTTATGGCCGCCAGTACCTACAGCGTAAGCTTTAGCCAAAGCCAAACCTTCGCCTTTAGGATCGTTGTCTTCATGGACAGCGATTAGTGTAGGTACACCGAAACCGCGTACGTATTCGTTACGTACTTCAGAACCTGGGCACTTAGGTGCAACCATGATTACTGTTAAGTCTTCACGAATCTTCATACCTTCTTCAACGATGTTGAAACCGTGAGAGTAAGATAGGCAAGCACCTTGCTTCATCAAAGGCATGATGGCATTAACAACAGGCGTGTGCTGCTTATCAGGTGTCAGGTTAAGAACAACATCAGCAGTAGGGATTAGTTCTTCGTATGTACCAACAACGAAACCGTTTTCAGTAGCACTTTTCCAAGACTGACGCTTTTCAGCAATCGCTGCAGCACGCAATGTGTAAGATACATCGCAGCCGCTATCACGTAGGTTCATACCTTGAGCTAAGCCCTGAGCACCACAACCGATAACAACGATTTTTTTACCTTTTAACGCTTCCACACCGTCTGGAAACTCAGAAATGTCCATGAAACGGCATTTAGCCAGTTGCGCTAGCTGCTCACGCAGAGGCAGTGTATTAAAGTAATTATTTGGCATGACTGATAGTTCCGTGTAATTAAGTACCTGCTGAAGCAGCAGGTACTGAAAATTTAGATTAATTGCCGTGATAAACGAAAGGCTGGCTGCTGCCAGTGCTGGTTTACAGGCTAAAATTCAGAGGGGCATATTATACACTTCCCACTCCTGAAATTTAATAGCGCCATTTTATATAAAAGCTTATCTTGCGTATATTGATATATTTTCATCATAGTGATGCGTAATATGCAATGTTAGATTTGTGAGAGCTTATACTATGAAGTTCGAGTGCTGAGTTGGCACTCCATAGGACTGGCTTCTGGTTCTGTTTGTATTATGAGTAGGTGGTTACAGTGTAAGCAGTCATCGTTGCGTACATAAGATTGAGGGTTCTCTATGCCTTGCCATTCTGCATTTCAAAAACTCCGCAGCCGGGTTGTTCCCGCGTTAAAAGTAGAAGTGCAGGAATATCGCCATATTCAAACAGGTGCGATACATTATCATTTTGCTGCGGATAACCCTGAAAATGTATTTTTGGTCGCATTCAGAACGCCACCTACCGATTCACGTGGTGTCACTCATATATTAGAGCACTGCGTTCTATGTGGAAGTGAAAAATACCCTGTTCGCGCGCCGTACTTCATGATGCGCAAACGCTCTCTAGCCACGTATATGAATGCATTCACCAGTGCTGATTGGACGGCATATCCTTTTGCTAGCCAAATTCATAAAGATTATTTTAATTTACTCGATGTTTATCTCGATGCAGTTTTCTTTGCCACGTTAAACCCACTGGATTTTGCACAAGAGGGTCATCGCTTAACGATTAATGATGACGGA
>NZ_JADGEV010000027.1:0-40942 GCF_016744175.1 Neptunomonas sp.
AAAAAACGTAAACGTTTTTATTGTTAGAAGAAAATAATCGAGTTAGAGTATTTTCATTATTTGATTTTAATGTAAGCGAGTTATTCTACAGGCTCGTTAGGTTTATGAAGAAAAGAAGGTCAGGTTTTATAGATTTTGATTTCAGTAATTGAGGAGCATATGAAAAATCAAATTATTGCTGGTGTAATTTCAGCACTACTAGCATCGTTAGTAACTTTTATCGTTATTAAAATTGATGCTAGCTATGAAAAATACGAGTTAAAAAGTATTGCACAAAAGATTGCGAAAAACCCAGTGTTTGTCGATTTATTAATTGAGGAATTCAGCACAGACAAGAGGTTTAAAGGCAAAAATGGTATAGATTTGGCCATCGGAACAATAATAATTTCGTATGGTTCTTCAGAGCAATCTGAAAAAATAGGTGATCACTTCTTACTTTGTAATGGCCAGGAAATAAAAAAAGATGCCTATCCTGAGTTATTCGCACATCTGGTAAAAATTAATCCAGAATCACAAATAAGTAACGGCAGGGCAAAAGTTCCGAATTTAGTAGATAAATTCATTATGGGATCAAACCTTGAATCTACAGGGGATTCAGCTGGTGAGTCTACTGTCACATTAGGTGTAAAACACATCCCGGAACATATTCATACTGTAGGTGGTACAGTTAATTGGGAGAAGAAGGCTGGAAGTATTGGAGATGGAAACTTATCATCTTGGGTTTATGTCAAATCAAGTAAAACCAATATTGATATTAATCGAAAACCTGAACCCCATAATAATATTCCACCTTATGTGAAAGCCAATTTTTATATAAAAGCAAAATAAAATTAATCTAACAAAATGCTCAATAAGGATTGCTGTCAGGCTACGAATCCGTTCTTAAAATCTTTCGTGAATATCAAAGGTAATTAGATTTTGGATGCTTCACGGCTGCCAGCAACTTGTTAGCTCCACGTTAGATCCCATATGGAAATCACACTATGAACGATGAACAAATTCTCATGGAGCTGGAAGACTTATTGAGAACAATGCCTTCACACCAAACTATTACTCAACAAATACCTGAGAATTTTAGCTGGTTGGGCCGCGCTGCTGCTGCACTCGAAGCTTGGAACAATGTTAAGGGTAGTATGGCAAAAATCGATATAGATAATATTCAAAGCCCTCGCCTCCAACTACACGCTGAAGGCCTTCGGAGAACTCAGACGATTATTCATCAGGCCATTCATGAGCTTCGTATGAAAACCACGGGGCCGCTAAGCGTTGCAGTCGAGAGGGGTGGTGTATTTGACTATTTTGATGAGATTAGGAAGATTCTTGAATCTGCCACTAGTGATGTTCTATTTATTGATCCATATTTAGACGCCGAATTTGTTTCTCGCTACTTGCCGAATATAAAAGATGGCGTGAAAGTTAGATTGCTCGGCGGAGCCAAGTTAAAAACACTGCTGCCAGCGGTTGAAGCATATTCAGCTCAGAATAATCATTCAATTGAGGTAAGGTCAGCGCAAGGGTTTCACGATCGGTATATTTTTATAGATCAAGGGCGCTGCTATCAGTCTGGTGCATCCTTCAAGGATGGGGCAAAAAACGGCCCTACGACCCTAACTCAAATAACCGATGCATTTACGGCAATGCAAGGCACATATGAAGAAATCTGGAGCAATGGAAAAATTGAATTCAGCAACTGATCTAACAAGGCAAGCAGTCTGACGGCTTCGCCGTCAGCTGCTTTTGGCGTTAGCTTGAATGCGGTATAAGTCGATTTTGGATGATGAATGCTTTTATACAAACTTATATGGATTTTATGCAGACTTATGCTGGAAACAACACATTAAAAAAACCATAACATACCGGCCACTGAGTCGGTTTTTTATTGTGGGGACGATATGGCAGACGGTTACGAGATACGCGGCAACACGGTGCGGGTTTACTTTAGGTTTGATGGCGAGCTCTGCAGAGAGAAAATAGGGGCCGCCACCGATAAGAACACCGAACATGCCAAACGCCTGGCACAAATCATCAATTATGAGATCGACGCGGGAACGTTCGACTACGCCAGGCATTTTCCCGACTCGCCCAGGGTTAAAAACTCCACCTTTGGTTATTACCTGGATCTATTGCTTTCCATCAAGAAAAACCAACTGGCCGCCAGCAGCTACCGTGGCGAAGAGCAAAAATCCCGTGCGCACATTCGCCCTAAATGGGGCAGTCTCACCATTGATAAAATCGACCATATCGAGGTGCAGCAGTGGGTACAAGATGAACTCAGCGTAAAGCTTGGCAACAAAACCATAAAAGATATTATCAGCATCATGCGCCAAACGTTTGATCTGTACAGCACCCGCAATAAAACCGCATTCAACCCCACAACGGGCATCAAAATAAAACTACCCGACACACCAGACCCTGAGCCATTTACTCTGCAGGAGATGCAGAAAATATTCAGCACGCCCACCGATCGCATCCAGGAACTAAACCTAATGAAATTTATGATCTGGGACGGCCCACGGGTAAGTGAAGCGCTGGCGTTAGCCTGGGAGGATGTTGTAAGTGTCGAAAAGGGCATAATTCGCTACCAGCGCGCCAAAGTGCTGGGCAAGTACAAAATAACAAAAACGAGGCGTTCCACACGTACACACACGCTCCTAAAACCGGCCCGTGAGGCGTTGCAGGCACAATTCAGGCTAACAGGCCAACTGCCATCGATAGAGGTTGATATAACCGACAGAGACAACCGCACGGTGCGTAAACAAAAGATAAGGCCGGTGTTTCTGAACTCACAATCATTAAAGCCCCATGATGGTGACCAGAACATAAGAGAACGATTCTGGCAAACCCACCTAAAAAACGCGGCGGTACCATATCGCGCACCCAGCCAGGCACGCCATACATTCATAAGCCAAATGCTATCAACCGGAGTCGTGCCGCTGCACTGGATAGCACAGCACGTTGGCCACACCACAACAGACATGATTCAGAAGACATACGGAAAATGGATAAAATCAGACGGCGCAGATATGCACGCAACGATAGAATCAATATTTAAGCTGTAAAGGCGGTACGGAGAGTGCAGCTAATACGGTAATGCCCCTGCCAAAAACAAACAGCAGCACTGTACGCGCGAAGAAATAAAGCAAATCGAGTGATAGACGCTAGATAACGCATCTCAACCCATTATCATTCCCAGAACTGTTCCCAATAGCGTTCCCAAAATACATAAACCTAGAAAACGAAACTGTAACTCATTGTTTCTAAAAGAATAATAATGGCGGTCAGGGAGGGATTCGAACCCTCGATACCTTGCGGTATACACACTTTCCAGGCGTGCTCCTTCGGCCACTCGGACACCTGACCGTTCTGAGGCGCGAATTCTACCATAAGTCCCTATTAGTGCAAGATGTTTTCTGATTTTAGATACCAAATGAGAGTTATTTTTAAAGTGTTCGTTTATGCATTAAGGTTTACTCATATTCTCCAGTTAAGGAGGCTAGAGATCTATTAATGAGTAAATTTTAGTATTAGATTTAAAGCTATTCATAAGGTATATTAAAAATACATTTTAAATGAGGTGTTTCATGAAACGATCTCTAGTTCTTCAGCCTTTAAGCCGAGAGCACCATCAAGCGTTAGTGTTTAGTAAACGATTAAGAGCGCTAGCTGGCTTGCCTATGTTGAACCAGCAGCAACAGTGGCAAGAGTTTAGGGTGGCATTAGGTGAAGCTCTCCTGCCGCACTTTGAGGAGGAGGAGCGCTATTTTTTGAAAGAGCTTGGCGTAACCGCTGATAATGACCTGATCAAACACATGCTTAACGACCATCAGGCGATGCGCGCTTACATTCGCTCAGATGAGACAGGTCAATTACTCCATTTTGCAGAGTTACTTAAAGCACATGTAAGGTTTGAGGAGCGTGAGTTGTTCCCGTGGCTAGAACAAGAGTTCTCTCTAAGCGATTAGCTGAAGATTAAACTTTCCTTCTTTGGGTGGGAAGTAAGTGTTTTTAGTGTTCGGCGACGACTTGGTTACGGCCCGTTCTTTTGGCAAGGTAAAGAGCCTGATCAGCTTTTTGATAAATACTATCTAGTGAGTGTTGGTTGTTGGCAGTAGAGTAAATCCCACAGCTAACGGTGCATTTTATAGATTCGTTTTGATACTTAATACTTTCAGTTCCTATTTTTTTGCATATGCGTTTAGCTATTTTCTTAGCATCATTTGACGATGTTTTTAGCATGATAATCGCAAATTCTTCTCCGCCAATTCGTCCAATAATATCGAAAGTCCGAATGCCTTTTAGGGTACTGTTAACGACTTGGCGGATAACTTCATCGCCTGCTGGATGGCCAAAGGTATCGTTTATTCTTTTAAAGTGGTCGATATCTAATATAGCGAAGCTGAGGGTATCTGAAAAACGTTGGTGTTTTTCCCATTCTAATTCTGCGCTTTCCCAAAATGCTCCGCGATTGAGTATGCCTGTTAGGCTATCGATTTTTGCGGTTGTTATCAGCTGTTCTTGAAGTGCTTGGCGTGCTTCAATTTCTTTTTTTAGCTTAATGTGCTCGCGGTCTAAACGAAGGTTTCTTTGATGGCTTTCTTGGCGGTAAAACGCACGCGAGTATTCAAACCAACTAGAAAGAACGACACACATGCCATAGATGATTAAGAATCTTATTTGAAAGTCGGGAGAATAGTTATAACGTTCAACTAGCTGAGCGATAGGAGAGTTATAGGCAATTAGGGTGACAACAAGTAGTAATATTGACCATAAGCTGCCTTCGATATAGCCAAATAGAAAGCAGCTAATCAATGGCCATGTGAAAGACCATAATGCTTTGGATCCATCTTCACCGCCAATCATTATCATATAGGTAAGAAGTGACATATAAACGATGGCGTTTATTCGGTAGACCCATGTCCCATCTTTTAGGGAACGTATTATAAAGATGCCTGCTAGCAAAGCTAAGGCAGAAGGAAGAATGATAAGTGCTAGTGTGGTATTGCCTTTATAAAAGCTGTAAAGCCCAAACAGCACCATGGTTGGGAAGCCCAACACTAAAAAAATCACATAATGCTGCAGGCGTGTTTTAGCCTCCTTCGAAATGGGGGCTTTATCAGAAAAAAGGGCGATCTTTTTTGCCATGTTGTTAAAAAAATCAACAATCACAATGACTTACTCTATTAGTGTCTAATAATAAGTATAGACGAAAGATCACGTTAGATGAGCTGTTAACTTCTATTTAAACCTTATGTGAGATTTTGCGCTATTTGGTAATATCTACGCTGTTCTTCTTTAGGCACCATGCTACCGCCAGTAGCCCAGCTAATGTGTGTGGCATGCTCCATTTTATCCTTCAGATTGTGTTGTTCTAAGTAAGCTTTTCCTTTTGATAGCAGGTTCACAATACCTGGTAAGCTGGCTAATGCAGAAGGTTCCAAAGAGAGCTGCTCAGTATCTTTTAACAGTTTTAGTAGCCGATACATGTTGTCATCATTGATGGTGTAGATTCCGCTTAGCAGCGGTTCCATGAACTTACCAACAAAGGCAGAAGGGCGGCCGACGGCGAGCCCGTCGGCACAGGTTTTATTTTCAATACCAATATCTTGCACGCAAATATCATCATGTAAGCCTGTGTACATACCTAACAACATGCAGGGTGATTGTGTGGGTTCTGCGAAGAAACAATGTACATTATTGCCAAATACTTGCTTTAACCCAAACGCAACACCGCCTGGCCCGCCCCCAACACCACATGGAAGGTAAACAAATAATGGGTGATCTGCATCGACAGTGATTTTGTTCTCGTCTAATTGTCTCTGTAAACGTAACGCTGCAACACTGTAACCTAGAAATAGATCCTGAGAATTCTCATCATCGATAAAATGCGCGCGTGGCGTTTTTTTTGCTTGTTCTCGCCCTTCTTCGACTGCTTTACTGTAATCATCAGCATGCTCTACAACAGAGACTCCTTTGCTACGTAATAAGTCTTTTTTCCATTGGCGGGCATCTGCTGACATATGTACGCTCACTTGAAAACCCAGTTTTGCGCTCATAATGCCTATGCTTAATCCAAGGTTGCCCGTAGATCCCACAATGATGCTGTGTTGTGCAAAAAAGCCGCGTAATTTAGGCGTGTTTAGCGCGCGGTAATCGGCGTCTGTATTTAACAGCCCTGCTTCAATTGTGAGTGTTTCGGCATGTTTAAGAACTTCATAAATACCGCCACGTGCTTTGATTGATCCGGATACGGGTAAGTGGCTGTCGCATTTCATCCAAAGCTTACCCGGTAGCTCCTGTGCTGCTAGTGTAGAGAGTGCCTGTTGGGCATTTGGGATGGCTCGTAAAGGAGATTCGATTAACCCGTTGCTTTTCGCTGTTTCTGGGAATACGTCAGCTATATAAACAGCAAACCTATCTAAGCGATCGGCAGCATCTTTAATGTCTGAGCCATTTAATACAAGGTGCTCTTTCACCTCTGAAAAATTCTGTAATAAAGGGTTTTCCCAAAAAAGCTCAAGCTGTTCTTTAAGGTGAGAGATCAGAGGAAGGGTATTAAGTAATGCTTGCTGGTCTGTTGTTAGGTTCATGATATCTCGATACAAAATCAGAAGGTGGTTTGCGACTCGGGGGCCTAAAAGTTGTTGTGTCTGAAAAATGGGCAAATAAATTATGGGTATCCCTAAGTGAATGTTCGAGTATAAATGAGTCCGAGGGGTTTTTTGAAGCAATAAAAAAGCCCACAAGACTGGATCTTGTGGGCTTGTCTGTTGTTACTTCAGTGCGAAATAACGAGTACCAGCTTACTGATGAACAGAAGCAAGTGCGCTATTTAATGTAGCACTTGGGCGCATTACGCGTTTAACTGTATCGCGTTGAGCATGGTAGTAACCGTCTAAGTCAGCAGGCGTGCCTTGTACAGCGCTAAGCTCAGCTACAATAGTTGCTTCATTGTCAGCGAGTGTTTTAGCCAACGGTGCAAACAAAGTTGCCAGCTCTTTATCTTCAGTTTGTGCTGCAACGGCTTGAGCCCAGTACATACCTAGATAGAAATGGCTACCACGGTTATCTAGCTCACCCGTTTTGCGTGAAGGAGACTTGTTGTTTTCTAGAAGCTTGCCTGTTGCTTGGTCAAGGGTCTTAGATAGCGTTGTAGCACGTGGGTTATCATTTTTGATACCCATATCTTCTAGAGATACTGCTAGTGCCATAAATTCGCCGAGTGAATCCCAACGCAAGTGATTTTCTTCTTCTACCTGCTGCACGTGTTTAGGTGCTGAACCGCCAGCACCCGTTTCGTACATACCGCCGCCTTTAAGCATGGGTACGATAGAAAGCATTTTAGCTGATGTACCTAATTCCATAATCGGGAATAGGTCAGTCAGGTAATCACGTAGTACGTTACCTGTTACTGAAATAGTGTCTTGGCTACGGATCTGGCGTTCCATAGAAACACGAATCGCTTCGTCGTAAGACATGATGCGAATATCCAGACCATTTGTGTCGTGGTCTTGCAGATAAACACGTACTTTTTTAGCCAGTTCCATGTCATGAGCACGCTCAGGATCTAACCAGAAAAGAGCAGGAGTGTCGGATTGGCGAGCACGCGTTACAGCAAGTTTTACCCAGTCACGTACAGGCTCATCTTTGGTCTGACATGCGCGCCAGATATCACCTTTTTCTACTTCGTGTTGCGTCAGTACGTTACCTGCAGTATCAACAATACGCATGATACCGTCTTCAGCTAGCTCAAACGTTTTATCGTGAGAACCATACTCTTCTGCTTTCTTAGCCATCAAACCAACGTTAGGTACAGTACCCATTGTTGTTGGATCAAATGCACCGTTAGTTTTACAGAAGTTGATCATTTCTTGGTAGATGCGAGAGTACGTGCTTTCTGGCATAACCGCTTTAGTATCTTTTTGCTTACCATCTGGCCCCCACATCTGACCAGAATTACGGATCATGGCTGGCATAGAGGCATCAACGATAACGTCACTAGGCACGTGTAGGTTAGAGATCCCTTTTACGGAATCAACCATCGCCATTTCAGGACGAGTTGCGTAGCAAGCTTGAATATCTTCTTCGATCTCTTCGCGCTTAGAGCGTGGTAGGCTAGCAATTTTATCGTAAACACTGCCTAAACCATTGTTTGGGTTAACTTCAAGTCTTGCAAATAGCTCAGCGTGCTTTTCAAAAAGATCTTTATAGAAAACCGTAACTGCATGTCCAAATACGATAGGGTGAGAAACTTTCATCATGGTAGCTTTAACGTGTAAAGACCACATAACACCCGTTTCTTTTGCATCGTTTAGGCTGTTTTCAAAGAATTCACGAAGTGCTTTGCAGCTCATGAACATGCCGTCTATGATTTCGTTTTGTTCAAGACGCAGTTCTTTTTTGATTTCTACAGAGCCGTCTTTCGATACAAATTCAATACGGATATCTGTTTCTTTATCTACAGTAGTAGACTGCTCGCTCGAGAAGAAATCACCGCCATTCATATAGTCAGCGTGTGTACGTGATGCTTTGCTCCATTTACCCATTCTGTGTGGGAATTTACGAACAAAGGCTTTTACAGCAGCAGGAGCGCGACGATCTGAGTTACCTTCACGCAGTACTGGGTTTACAGCACTACCAAGAAGTTTACCAAAGCGTGTTTGAGTCGTTTGCTCTTCATCGCTATGCGCCACTTCAGGATAGTTAGGGATATCATATCCCTGAGCCTGTAATTCAGCGATACAAGCTTTTAACTGAGGAATTGAAGCACTGATATTAGGAAGCTTAATAATATTTGCAGAAGGATCTTGAGTCAGCTTGCCTAGAAAAGAAAGGCCATCTGCTACTTGCTGATCGTCAGTAAGTTTTTCGGGAAAAGCAGAAAGAATACGGCCTGCTAATGAAATGTCACTAATTTTAACATCGATGTCTGCAGCTGCTGTAAATGTTCTTACGATAGGTAATAAAGAACAGGTAGCCAGTGATGGAGCTTCGTCAGTAAGGGTGTAATAAATCGTTTGTTTCTTGGTAGTCATTTCTCATCCCCGAGTAGTTTAGCTGGATCGCAACAGGCTTGAAGTAAGCTGACTTTTGGTCTGGTTACTTCACTGGTCCAAGCCTTTCTTCTATGTTTAGCGAGCGGAATTATACCGGAAGAGTAATAGCTGTTATACGGTTGGACTATGCACTTAAGGATAATAAAACGATTTTTTTGTAAAAAATCTACAAAAACAGGGGCGACCTAATACTTAGGTTTCACAATCTATCGTCTGTATTTGAGTGGCTAAGCCATTTTTTTTAAAAAATAAGAAAATTAGAATTACGTGAGAGTATTTGACCGAATAATTCATGTCGCTACATGCATTATGACGGTAGCCGGCTGTTTGTTATAGGGTGCCGGCTCCGCCTAGTAAAGTCGCTATATTACATGGATGCATTAACGAGCAGTCGATTCGTGTGCTTCTCCATTTTTAACGATTAATAGCTATAAAGGTCGTGTTTTTAGTGAGTTTGAAGCCATTATTCTGGAAATTTATACTTACCTCACTACGTGGGGGAAGTGGTTTCAAAGCACAAATTCTATAGGGAAGCCATTGCCCAAAACTCTCTTGTTTGATCGTTTTGTTACCTTCAAGCGTAGCGGTTGGTAGCCCCGAAATACTTAAATGAAACTGCTGACGTTCCGATCTGAAATTTTCTAGTTTAAACAAGTATCTATTACAAATTGTTTCTTCGTTAAGCTGATGAAATAGTGCGCCGCGGTCACGACGGATCTCGACTAATAACTCTGTTTTTCCACTAAATCCGTAAACTACAGCAGCACAGGTTGTCAGTAAGACGAGTAAGTAACCGACAAGGCGGGGGCGCCAAAGTGGGCTACTGCGCTTTTCCAGTTGGTCTTCAGAGCAAAAGCGAATCAAGCCTTTAGGGCGTTGTATTTTTTCCATAACGGTATCGCAGGCGTCAATACAAGCACCGCAATCGATACAGGCTGCTTGAAGGCCGTTTCGAATATCAATCCCAGTAGGACAGACTTGTACACAGAGTCCACAGTCTACACAGTCCCCGCTGCTACCATCAGATGAGCGCTTGCTACTACGAGGCTCTCCTCTGTTTTTATCGTAACTAACAGTGCGGGTTTGATCATCAAACATGACACCCTGAAAACGAGAGTATGGACACGCATGTAAACAGATTTTTTCTCTTACAAGACCTGCATTAAGATAGGTTAGAACAGCCATGCAGGTTAACCAACCTAGGGTTCCTGCGCCTGCTTGCCAAGTAAATAGGTCTGAAACGAGTTCACGAATAGGAATAAAGTAGCCTGTAAAAGTTACCGCTGTAAAAATAGAAAAGCTAACCCACAAAAGGTGTTTGCTTATACGGCGTAGCAGTAGTGAGCCATTCAAAGGTTGATTTTCTTGGCGGGCTCTAATATTGGCGCGTCCTTCAGTCCATTGCTCTATACGGATAAAGACCCATGTCCAAATACTTTGTGGGCAGGCAAAACCACACCAAACACGCCCCCAGCCCACGGCCATAAAGAATAATAAGCTAGTACCCGCAATCATGATGCCTGCCAACAATGGCAAGTCATGCCAAGAGAGTGACGTTCCAAAAAGTAGTATTCGGCGTTGGCTAAAATCAAATAATAGCCAAGGTTGCCCATCAACCTGTAACCACACTAAAGCAAAGTAGATACACAGGAGTGGCCAACTAATAAGACGACGAAGATGTTGAAAAAAACCTTCGGTCAAGCGAACGTGGATTTTGCTATCAACGGCAAACGTAGAAGCATCGATAATTTGGACAGGAATTTTTTGCATCATTCACAACTTCGCTAATGAGACTTGGGAGGGTCAAAGCATATAGAAGAAGTGAAAATAGGATCAGGGATAAAAAAATAAAACTATTGCGGTACAGATTGCGTTGATAGTGTTTAATAGGGCTATGCACGCGAGCAAGGCTGAAAACAAAATGAGTAGAGAATACCGGTATCAACAATTAGAAACATGGCTGCTCGAAGGTATTGCGGGGCAGCGCTGGGGGGTAGGAGAGAGACTGCCTTCTGTGCGCGATATGTGCCTAGAGCAACAACTTTCTAAAGCGACGGTGTTGCATGCTTATCAGAGGTTAGAAGCCCGAGGGCTGGTGGAAGCACGTCCTAAATCGGGATACTTTGTGCTGCCAAGTATAGCGAGCAGAGCTGCACCGTTGATTGATACAAGTGCTGTCGTGGCACCTTCCCCGGTAACCGTTAGCGACGTTGTTATGGATATTATGTCCAGAGGTGCTGCGTTTGATATCTTATCTGGATTACAAAATGAGCGCTTACCTGCACATAAAAATACAGAGAGTCGTTACCTTGAAGCAAATAACGCCGGAATAACTGCGTTGAACCGTAGTATCGGTCGTGCTTTGCGTAGCCAAACTGGCAGTGCACATCAATACTATGATGAACCAGCAGGAGACAGTGAATTACGAGAGCAGTTAGCGCAGCGATATCGACGATATGGATGTGAGCGCAGCGCTGAAGATTATTGTATTACCGCAGGTTGCCAGCAGTCCCTTTTTTTAGCTTTGATGGCCTCTTGTCAGCGCGGTGATATTGTTGCTGTTGAATCTCCTGGCTTTTACGGAGTTTTGCAGTTGCTTGAACAACTGGGTTTGCAGGTTGTTGAAATTCCATCATCATCGGTAGCAGGTTTAGATGCTGATGCGCTAGAAAGTGCATTACAACAATGGAATATTCGCGCGTGTGTTGTTACGCCCGCTTATGCAACCCCCACCGGTGCTAACTTACCCTTAGCAACACGTAAAAAACTCCTTGTATTAGCAGAGCAGTATGATCTGGCATTGATCGAAGATGACATATACGGGGAGCTTGGCTTTTTAGGGCGACCAGATCCTTTAAAAGCAGAAGATAAATCCGGTCGGGTTATTCTTTGTAGTTCTTTTTCTAAGAGCCTTTCTCGTGATTTACGAATTGGCTGGATAGATGCAGGTCGTTGGCATCATCAAGTGAAGCGACTAAAACTAGTGACCTTGTTAGCGAGCAGTCGCTTTGTGCAGCAAGGGCTTGCTAGTTTTTTAAAAGATGGTGGTTACGACACGTATCTGCGTCGCCAGAGAGAGCAGCTACGACAGCAGCGAGATCAGTTAGTTGAATTTTTGGATAAGCATTGGCTCGCAGACGTTCGCTTTAGTGTGCCTGAAGGTGGGGTTGCAATGTGGTTACAATTGTCTGAAGAGGTTGATACGCTTTCGGCATATGGCGTTGCGCTCAGTAAAGGAGTTGTTATAACACCAGGGTCGCTGTTTTCTTCAACTGATAACTACCGGAATTGCTTACGGTTGAGCTTTTTACATCCGTTAACCACTACGCGAAAAGATGCTTTGAAAACATTAATGGGAGTGATTTCCCATTAATGTTGTTTAAGTATGCAGGCCACATTAAGTAAGCAATGAGTTAATTTACTTTATTACTGAGGGATGCTTCATCAACTAAACGTGCTAGATGGCCCACTTTAACGAGAATTAAGCATCCATCGTTACTAAAAGGCTGGTGCTTACTGTCATGGGGTGAGCGTATCCAAGTGCCTGTGGGGTATTGCCCAAATTCATCTTCGAAAGTCCCCTCTATAACGAGGATCTCTTCACCGCCCATGTGTCTGTGGGTGCTGAAGTGTGTGCCTGTTTGCCAGCGCACGAGAGCAGTATGCTCGGCAGTGTTTTGCGATGCAAATTCGTGCAGTGGCATAACGCTTAGACCGTCAACTAAACCGGGAAGCCAGTCAGTTTCATGTGTATTTAATACAATTGTTTCTTGGTCGTTCATATCAAACATATTGAGTTTTACGAGTAACTCACAACCAACGGTACTACCTGGCGTATGACTAGAACCCGGGGGATTACGTAAATATGTTCCCGCAGGATAGCTGCCGTTTTCATCTTCAAAAACACCGCTTAAAACAAAAATTTCTTCTCCTTGAGGGTGCGTGTGCTCGGGGAAAAACGTTCCTGGTTCATATCGTACAATACTGGTGACTTGGCCTTGCTCAGCACTTTCACGCTCCAAGGGTTTTCGCCAAACGCCTTGGGCCGGAGAGGGGAGCCATTCATTACTTGTTGTTTCAATAATACAGCGTTGCAAACGGTCCATATTTATGGGTGCGAAGTTGCTTGTTGTGGCTGTCATTTTATGGCTCCCGGGTATACTTCTATAAATGTGTTTGTGGGTGTTAATTGCGTCCAGCCATCACACCACCATCAATATTCCAAATTGCCCCTGTCACCCAATCTGCTTTATCCGAGAGCAAGAATGTAATGGTGTTAGCAATATCCGCTACTGTACCAATCCGGCCTATGGGATGGAAAGCATTGAATCCTGCAAGAGCTTGATCTAGCTCACTAGGATCGATAAAGGTTTCATAGATAGGCGTTTTAACAACAGCAGGAGAAACAGCATTTACCCGAATGTTTGAGTCAGCTAGTTCCATCGCTAAATGTTGGGTAAAAGCGTGTAAGCCCGCTTTTGCCATTGAGTAAGCAGAAGAGGGTGTTGCTTTAATGGCTTGGTGCGCCCACATAGAACCGATATTGACAATTTCACCACCGTTGTGAACTTGCATATTTTTAACCACGGCCTGAGTAACAAGGAAAATAGATCGGTTGAGGCCCATATATAGTTCATAGTCATCAACGCTATGATCAATAAATGGTTTCGGATTAAAGTAGCCCGCAGCGTTGACCAATTGTTTAATATGACCGTCAAAGTTGTTTATGCGAGTAATCAGGTGCTCGACTGCTTCAGGCTCGTATAAGTCTTCTTGCCAAGTCAGTACGCTAGAAAACTGTTCCAGTTTGGCTTTTACACGTGCGAGTTTTTCAGGATTACGGCCAACAACGATTATGGAATGTCCCTGCTTTGCTAGTTGTTCTGCTGTAGCTAATCCCATACCACTGGAACCACCGATAATTAAGCTATATACATTATTAGACGTTGTCATTGTGTTGATCTCCTGAATAGTGTTTTATTCAATTGAAGATAAAAGGCACTATAAAATTAGTTACATGAGTGAGTTGTGAGATAATCATATGAAGACGCTTACTGTTTGAAAACTAAGTACAAATGAGTGGGGTAGGTACTTTTTAGTACATCTTTATGAAAACTAATGAGAAAAAAATTCTGCGCCGAACCGCACCGGTTCAAGCAACGCGGATGGTTGAAGCAATCTTTGGCTGTAAATGGTCATTAACGGTGTTTACGCTATTAACGGATGGAGTGAACCGGCCGGGCGAAATGGTGCGAAGCGTTGAGGGCTTAAGCACAAAAGTACTAAATGAGTGCTTACGTAGGCATATTGAGTTTGGTATTTTGCAGAAAACTTCATTCGCAGAAATACCACCTCGCGTAGAATATGAGTTCACGCCCTTTGGCAGGAAGTTCTTGAAAGTGGTGGGTGATATTGAACAGCTTCAACAAGATATTGGTGAAGCTAAGCATGTGCCTGTCTCAGAGGGTAGAGCTAGTGAAAGCTAGCCCGCATAAACATCAAAAAAGAAGTAAAGTGTCGTAGCAATACTCGCGATAATGACAAAATTTCTAACCTGTTGCTGAGGTAGTTTGCGTGACACATGCGCAGCGACATAACCGCCCGCTAACGTACCAAATAACACAATAGTACCCTCATACCAAGCAATCACGTCGTTATAAATAAAGAGAACAATGGCAATGAGTGACACCGACGAGGACACTAATAGCTTCAAGCCATTCATGGCGTTGATATTGGTATAACCTGCCAATGCTAAATAGCTCAGGCTGATAATGCCTAAGCCTGCATTAAAGAAACCACCGTATGTTGCCACCCCTAAAAGCAAAAGAGATAACAGTATCCCGCCAATTGATGAAGCATGGCGGTGACGAGACGCCAGTTTCTTTAGCCCTGCATTAATGTGCCCGCCAAAGATAAAGAGAACCGTAGCAAAAAGTAGCAGCCACGGAATCGCCTCTTCAAAAACTGTTTCGGGTGTTTGCAACAATAGCCATGCACCTAAAATACCACCCAGTAAGCTGATAACAATAATGCGCACCAACTGATCTTTATGCTGAGCAATCTCTTTTCGAAATGCATAAGTGCCACTCAGATAGCCAGCACACGATGCAAAAGTGTTAGTTGCGTTGGCTGTGATAGGCGGAATACCCGCAAAGATGAGTGCCGGAAAAGTAATAAAACTTCCGCCGCCAGCAATAGAGTTGAGAACTCCTCCAAAGAAGCCTGCAAGGAACAGAATGACTAATTCAAATGACATAATTAATGACAGACCTGTGACCACTAAAAAGAGCTAGACGATAGCACAGTCACTGTTCGCTCAAATAGATACAGATAGTGCATAAATTAACCCGTTCAGATATTTAACTTTATAGATGTTTTTTTTCTGGCAAACTGGGCAGATATTGAAAAAAGCACCTGTGAGAATTGACTGTTATGACTAATGCAAAATTTGCAAATGATGCTGAAATAATTGAATTCGTACTTATCCATACTGAGCTTTTTAGCGATTCATCTGCTTTACGTGTTGAAGAGATTGGCGACGGTAATATTAACTTTGTATACCGAGTTACTAATGGCCAGCAGAGTGTCATTGTTAAGCAAGCGCTTCCGTATGTGCGCATTATTGGTGAAGGTTGGCCATTATCGCTAGATCGTATTCGTATTGAAGCACAGTGCCTCAAAGAACAAGGGACTTGGGCTGCTGAGTATGTGCCTGTTGTTTACTATTTTGATAAAGCACGTTCTGCGTTCATTATGGAAGATATTGGAGACCACGAAAACTTGCGCCATGCATTGATTGCACGCCGCCCAATACCGGAACTAGGGCATCATTTAGGTGAGTTTCTAGCTGAGTCTTTGTTCCACACGTCTGATTTTTATCTAGACACCTATCAGAAGAAAGCCACCGTAGCCGACTATATTAATCCTGATTTATGCAAAATATCGGAAGAGCTGTTCTTCTGGGATCCGTTCTGTGATCACGAACGTAATAGTGTTAATCCCCCACTACAAGAAACCGCGCAAGCACTGTGGAAGGATGATCAACTTAAAGCAGAGGCCGCTAAACTCAAATATCATTTTATGAATGATGCTCAGGCTTTGCTTCATGCCGATTTGCATGCAGGGTCTGTATTTGTAAAAGCTAACGGCACTAAAGTGATTGATCCAGAATTCGCTTTTTATGGCCCTATGAGTTTTGATATTGGCTCTATTCTGGGTAATTTACTGATCAACTTTGCCGGTCAATTAGGGCTGGAAGGTGATGCAGAAGAGAGGCAGAAATATCGTGAGTTTCTGCTAACGACGATAGATGATTTATGGAACACTTTTTCTTTACGCTTCAAGAGATTAGTTAGCGAAAAATGTAAAGACCCTGTCTTTGTTGATGCATCTTTTGTTGATGCATTTATCGCACATACGTGGCATGAAAGCATGGGATATGCAGGTACTGAAATAATTCGCCGCACCATTGGGTTAGCTCATGTGGCAGATTTGGATTCAATTGAAGATATAAATACACGTGCCGTGTCCGAAAAATTTGCTTTGGATTTAGGCTGTGCACTGATAAAACAGCGCCAGGACATTAAATCACCTCAGGTCCTAAAAGCATTGGTCCAAGCAATATAATCTAGCATGCTGATCTTGTAAGGATGGCAAAGGAAGAGAAGAGTGACAGATAACCGCAAACAAATTTTATCTTGGGCAGAGCAGGGGCTTATTCAAGGCGATGTTGAAGAAGCGCTAGCGGTAACCCATTCTCGTCCAACTGAACATGACTGGTTTGGTTTTATTAGCCAGTTTTTGATGTGGGCGGGAGGGGCTGCTATTGCGGTTGGTATGACTTTCTTTTTTGCTTTTAATTGGGATGTGATGGGGCGCTTTGCAAAATTTGGCTTGCTCGAAGCTATTATGCTGGTTGCTGCATTTATCTATTCACGCTTGGAGCATCAACGTACCTCTTCTACGGTTTCTTTATTAGGCATGGCCTTGTTAACGGGGGCATTATTAGCGTTAACCGGACAAACTTATCAAACGGGCGCGGATCCTTGGCAGCTATTTGCAGTGTGGGCAGCATTAATTACGCCATGGGCGGCCATTGGTCGATCGAGCACACTATGGATTCTCTGGATCGGTTTAGTAAACTTATCGATGATGCTATATCTGAATACTTTTCGTGAAATGTTTGGTTTTCTCTTTCGTGAGGAGGAGTGGTTGTGGATATTTCTTGTCGTGAATACTGCCTTTTTAGTATTTTTTGAAGTGCTTGCGTGTTTTGGCAGTCTTCATAAAAGTGCTGTTGATAAAGTTAACAGCCTGGTTTTATCCGTTGCTTTAGCGAACAGGCAAGCAGCGCAGGTGTCGGCAATAATTTCTGGAGTGACAGTAACCTGGCTTGCCATTATCGCCATTTTTGATGGTCACGATTCAATCTGGGGGTTACCGATTTATGTAGTCTGGATGGCTGCTGTTTTTTACTTGTACAGATATATAGTATTGGATCTCGTATTGTTATCTGGCTGTGTGTTAAGTGGCATTTTGGTGGTCACATTCTCTATGGGTTGGATGTTTGAAGATGCCTTGGATGAAGGTGCATTTTTGTTGATTAGTATGGCTATTATCGGCTTATCTGCTGCGGGCGGTATTTGGTTAAAAAAGCTGGCTAGGCAACAGAAGCAACCCGTTTATGTACAAAAAGAGCAAACAAGTGAGGAGGCTTAATATGGACTCTTCAATAAATGCTCTATGGACCACGCTTAAAAACCAGCAGTTAGTTTCTGGGGAGCTGCCCGCGACTGCGGATGGTTCTAGGGATGATAGTACTCCTTGGTATATTGCTTTAATGCAAGGCTTTGCTGGCTGGGTTGCTGCATTCTTTATGTTGGGCTTTGTTGGTTCTGTGTTTGGTTTTTTGTTTCGTTTTGATAATGAAATAGCGCTTATCGCGTCAGGACTCATCTGTTGTACGGCGGCTTATGTTTTGTTTCGTACTCAGAAAAAAAGCATTTTTGTTGGTCAGTTAGGATTAGTGTTTAGCTTAACTGGGCAGGTGATGGTGGCATGGGGGATTTTTGACTGGGTATCGTATAAGTCCTCAATAGCGTTTTTTGTGTTAGCTGGGTTCCAGTTAACAATAACCGTGTTGATGCCACATTTCATACATCGGATTTTAAGCTGCTGGTTTGCAATGATAGCGCTCTTTTTAGGCCTTAATCAATTAGGGATATACGGCTTAGGAGCCGCCTGCTGTGGTGTGCTATTTACGCTAGTCTGGATAAATGAAAACCATTGGAAACGTTTTTATTCTCTGTGGGAACCTGTCGGTTTCGGGTTAGCGTTAGCGCTGGTACAGTTTAATGGACACATCCTTTTTAGTGATGATTTGTTGTCTTTTTATGGTAGGTCAGGTGCTAATGGTTGGTGGGCAATAGCGCCTTGGGTTACGTCAGCACTGGTTGCTGTTTCATTTGCCTTACTGCTCAAAAAGATTTTTCTGCAATATCAGCTCTCGTTATCATCGATGTCGGGACGGTTGGTGATTCTAGGAGGTATTTTTCTGGTAGCGTCTGGGTTTATTGCCTTGGGTACCAGTAGTGCATTACTCATTTTGCTGGTGGGCTTCGCGTACCAGAGAACGAGTTTAAAAGCTCTAGGTTTACTCGCATTGCTGTCGTTTCTCTCTTGGTATTATTACAGCCTCGATACCACTTTATTGGTTAAATCATTTATCTTAGTAGGTACTGGTGTTGTCTTATTAGTGGGGCAACTAGTGGTGCGCGCGCTTTTAAACATTAGCTCAAATCCCAGTGACAGTACGAAAGAAAACACACAAGAAAGCATTTTCTTACTGTCGCGTTTATTAAAGCGTTCGGGTATGAACCGCGCTAAATGGATTAGCGTGGGCATGATGTGTTTGGTTCTGGGAGCGGTAAACCTCACCATTTTTAAGAAAGAACAGGTCTTGGACTCTGGCAAACTAGTCTTGCTGCCACTTGCTCCGGTTGACCCTCGCTCGCTCATGCAAGGAGATTACATGCGCTTGCGCTTTGCTTTGCAAAGGGAAGCATTCAGAGATAAATCTGCAGAGAGTGAAGAAGGCTTTATTCTCGTCAAGCTAGATGAAAACAGTGTGGGTCAGTTTACTGGCTTTTATCAAGGTGAAATACTGGCAGATAATCAAGTTAAAATGCAGTATCGCGTACGAGATGGAAAAGTTAAATTTGCTACCAATGCTTTCTTTTTCCAGGAGGGGACAGCTAACGATTATAGCCAGGCTCGATACGGCGAATTTCGAGTAGCCAGCAATGGTGAACTTTTATTGAATAATTTACGCGATAAAGACTATAAAATTTTAGGGTATAACCAGCCTTAATTTGACGATACACAGAGTAAGGGATAACTAATGTCAAAGGTAACAGGCTTAGCACGATTCTATTATGCAACTAAGTATTCAATTAAAGGAATAAAAGCTGCATTTAAACATGAGCCTGCATTTCAATATGAGGTGTATGGGTTTGCAGTGTTATTTCCGGCATCGTTTTGGGTAGCACAAACCGCAACACAGTGGGCTCTGTTAGTCAGTAGCTGTTTGTTAGTACTTATTCTAGAGTTAGTAAACTCGGCAATTGAAGCTGTAGTTGATAGGGCTGGTAGTGAGTTTAATGAACTGGCAGGCCGTGCTAAAGATTTGGGATCGGCCACTGTTCTGTTTAGCTTGTTGATTACAGCGGCCGTTTGGGGAGGAATTATCTGGGATAATGGCGATCTTTTTTAGACCGCTTTGTGTAATTGAATCAGTGAGACGTTGCAGTACGGTTATCATTAATACGTTAACAAGACGTTTTTACCAGTGCTATCAAACGATATAGCGGCGTATACGCGCACTTAGCGAAACCTACTACTTAATTCCCTCTTTTTGAAAGCGACGGTATCCCAAAAGGCCTCCATTAATGTACTTGGCATTGTCATACCCCATGTTTCTTAATGCATTAGCTGATAAAGCTCCACGGTTAACCGCATTGCAATAGCACAAAATAACAGTGTCTAAATTATCTACTTTAGCTTCGATAATCATTTCCAACTTTCCTCGGCTTATATTGAGCGAGCCTACAATATGGCCTGCATCGTGTTCTTCTTTATCACGGATATCCAATGCAATTGCTCCGAGTGCTATCAAGGCATCAACTTGTTCAGGTAATACTCCTTCAACACGTGAACATGCATCATCGGCTAATGTTTGGAATTTCTTTGTATATGCCATTGATATGTCTCTTATATTCTATTAATTGATTAACTACGATTTAGCGGACAACAGTTCAAAGATAAATCATGCTTCTTCTTTAAACTTAATAGTGTCATTTCGGGTGTGAAAGCTCTGTTTTTAGCCATTGATGTTGGTTTAACTATTTGAGATGACAGAGCTACATAGCTGACACCAGCTTGCCAATGAATGTATAGCCTTAGTTCAAACAGCTATAGACCCAGCCAGAACTTTTTATGTGGATCCAAGGCAAAGCATTTTAGAGAAAATAAGCATATACAAAAACTATCTAGAGGCCCTTAGATTAAACGCAGGAAGGTAATTGCTCTAACTGCCAGACCATTAATGCCTTTACGTGCACTCATAAATATAATGAATGCAAAAATATCAATTACTCAGATGCAGTCTGCCGATGGTATGGCGGCGACAGTTGTTTTAAATCAAGCCGTCTGCAGCTGTGGACAATAGGCTTTTAAAAGATGAGGTTATTACAACGGGAACATTAACGTCAGCATTTTCCATAAGTTCAGGACAAGTGTGGCGTGCCAGTTTAGACGGTATTTTGTTACCGGATCTGAAGATTAATTTTGAAATATAGATAAGACTCTAACAAAACATATAAATGGACAAGGCGTTGAAGTTGTTTGATTAGTACCGTAGTTCTTGGTTTTCGAACGACCTCTCAGTTAAGGAGAACATGAACAAGTATCCAGCCATTCGATAATCATTCACTCTTCTCTGCTTAGTAAGATGAGATCTACACAGAGAGCAGCCACATTACAAAATTATATCGTGCTCGAAGAAGCCTTTTGCTATTAATTCGAGAATAATAAGGGGTGATGAGGCGAACTACCTGCTTCAACTTATTAGCTTATACACTCAAGGCTATGGTCATCTACTAGTGTTCTTAACTCAGGGATACATGAACCACAATTACTACCGCACTTTAGAGTAGTGCCTAAGCTTTCAATACAGCTTGCTTTACCGTTTTGTAAAGCATTGATAATGGTTTTTTCGCCTACTTGATAACAAGCGCAAATCGTTTTTCCTGTTTGTAATGAGGGGTCGCAAGGAAACCCCGAAAGTAGCCGTAACCGGTCTTGAACAGTTGAGAACTCCGTTCCAACTTGATTTGCTAACCACGCTTTATCGTACTCGGGTAGTTCTGGTCCGCTAAGCAAAACTACGTGTAGTCGGTTATTGATAAAACCAGCAGCACTTAAATATCTCTGTTCTGAGTCTGTTAAGTGTACCCATTGATCAACTTTTGGGTATGCAGTGGTTAGCCATTTTAATGAAGGCGACTTTTTAAGATCAATCAGCTCCCACAACGTGCAGTTGGCTAATGGAGTTTTAAACCACTCCATTTTTTCATCAGGCACAAAGTCAGAAGTGGTCAGTAATACACCCTGCCAATGAGGCGTTAGCGGTGTGATAGTCACAGGGCTGTGCTTAAATTCAGGTTGTCCAGAAAGCGTATCTTGAATGGGGCGAACTAAGCTATTTGCCCTTGCATGGCTGGCGAATGCGTCACTCCAGTGCATCGGCACAAAAACGGAATCCTTACGTTGTGAGTCGCTGATACTCGCGCGTGCAATATACTTAATTCCCCGGTCTTGTAGAGAGACAAGAGAGTTATTTTTGATCACCAGCTTGGCTGCCGTGTCAGGATGAATTTCAATCTGTGGCGTTGCAATATGCTCCAATAAGCGGTGTGCTTTCCCAGTACGTGTCATGGTATGCCACTGATCTCTGATGCGGCCTGTATTAAGGATTAACCGGTCACCGTTTGCAGCATAGGTAGGTAAGCGTGGCGTGATAGAAATAAGGTTTGCTTTGTTAGACGGGGTATAGAAGTGCCCATCATCAAAGAAGCGTTTTCTGCCTTGAGGATAGGCTCTATTAACAGGCCACTGAATCGGCTCAAGGTTTTGGTATTCCAGATCACTGATATCTGCAAGCCCAGAAATATCAAAGTCACGTTCACTGCCACCGGTAGCGCCGTTAACACTTTTGTTTTCAAAACCAGAAAGTGCTGCATGTTCACGAAATATCTCGGCGCTAGATGCAAAATTGAAGGCATCTTTAAAGCCCATCCGCTTTGCCACTTCACAGATGATTTTCCAGTCATCTTGCGCTTTAGCAGGAGGACATAGAAAACGCCGCTGCCTCGAAATGCGTCGTTCCGAATTCGTTGTTGTTCCGTCTTTCTCCCCCCAGGTGGTTGCCGGCAAGCACACATCTGCAAATTGTAGTGTATCGGTCGAGTCGCTTGAATCAGATACGATGACTAAATCACAATGAGCGAGTGTTTGCTTGATTTTGTTGGCATCCGGCATAGAAACAACAGGGTTTGTTGCTATTATCCATATCGCTTTTATGTGTCCAGTTTTCACAGCATCAAACATGTCTACTGCTTTAAAACCTTCTGTTTTCACTCTATTAGGTGTGTCCCAAAACCGCTGAACGGCATCAAGACTATTCGGGTTCGTAAGTTCCATATGTGCAGCGAGTTGATTGGCTAAACCGCCGACTTCACGTCCACCCATTGCATTGGGTTGGCCTGTTATAGAAAAGGGAGCAGCACCTTGTTTACCAATTTTCCCTGTGATTAGGTGGCAATTGATAATGGCATTACCTTTATCAACACCACTGGATGATTGGTTAATTCCTTGTGAAAAAAGAGTAACGACACGTTCATTATCGCCAAACCAGTGATAGAGCATTTTCAGCGCTGTTTCTGATACATCACAATCAAGTGCAGTTTGCTCAAGAGTCTGATTTCTAACATTATGAGATAAGCTGTCAAACCCCTCACAATGCTGATCAATAAATGTTTGGTCTAGTTTTTTATTGGCTATTAGATGGTGTGTTAAACCATTGAATAGAAAACCATCGCTACCCGGCTTTAATGGCAAATGCAGATCAGCAATATCACAGCTGGCTGTTTTACGCGGATCAATGACAACAATCTTCATGTCAGGGCGTTCAACTTTGGCTTTGGCTAAACGTTGATAAACAATAGGGTGTGCCCAGGCTAGATTAGAGCCTGTTAGAATGACGACATCCGCTAAATCAAGGTCTTCATAACAACCCGGAACAGTGTCACTACCAAAAGCTCGTTTATGCGCTGATACAGCGGAGGACATGCATAAACGGGAATTCGTATCGATATTGGCGGTGCCGATAAAACCTTTCATGAGTTTATTGGCGACATAGTAATCTTCAGTTAGGATCTGTCCAGAGACGTACATAGCCACAGCATCAGGGCCGTGTTTTTCGATAATATCAGATAGCTTTTGAGCAACATGAGAATAAGCAGTTTCTGGATCGACAGTTTTACCTGCAATTTTAGCTGAAAGCATTCGTCCTTGGTGGCTAACGGTTTCATCTAAAGCCGAGCCTTTAACGCAGAGCTTACCTTGGTTGGCTGGGTGTTCTGTCGAGCCACTCACAGCTATCAAGTTTCCCAGCTGAACTTTGGCATCTATACCGCAACCAACGCCACAATATGGGCAAGTCGTTTTAATAGTCTCTGTTGTGGTCATCTTTTTTCCCAAAAAAAGGCGCCAAACAGGAGCAATCCTGAATCAGCGCCATTGTCAACATTTCTCAATACTGAGAACAAATATTTGTACGTAACTCACGTACATGTCTAACTAAGTAATGCTTACCAAATAGGTAATGCATGATTGATGCCAAGGAATAATTCATTGCTGCTATGCTCTGTATCTCATTGTTATAAAATAACTTTTCTTATATTTGTGGAGAAAATTAATATATTTCTCTAGTAAAAGATGTTCTTGATGGTGCACCAAAATGGAAATTGCACCTTTGTGGTACGTAACATGTTGTAATACGGATAGATTTTAGTGAATGAGCTTTGCTAACAATAAGCGGAACTGTATAGCAGGATACGTAGAGGTTTTTATGGATAGTTTGATTGATAAGGTTACTTATTTAGCGCCGTCACTGGCGATCAGTGTGGTGGTGATTGCGTTGCTATTAACAGCGAATTGGGCTTTGTTGGGACGCCACCCTGAATTAGGTAATGAGAAAAAACTTCCAAGGCAGCTCACTTTGCTTGCGCTAACACTTATTGGTTTTGTCGTGATTACTTTTGCGCTGCCCGTGAGTGATACCGCGCGTAACCAAGTTATAACGCTTGTTGGTGTATTGCTATCAGGGATTGTTGCATTCTCATCGACAACCTTTGTAGCCAACTTTATGGCAGGGATTATGTTACGTATGAATAGACCATTTAAAACCGGTGATTTTATACGGGTAGAAGATTACTTTGGGCGCGTATCTGAGCGTGGCTTATTTGATACTGAAATTCAGAGCGAGCATCGTGCGCTTATTACCTTGCCTAATCTATACCTTGTGTCTCGTCCGGTAGAAGTTATTAGTAAGTCGGGTGCGATTATTTCGAGTACTTTAACCTTGGGCTATGACATCCACTATTCGCGGATTGAGTCATTGTTGATCTTGGCAGCAAAAGCGACAGATCTAAAGGATCCTTTTGTTCAGGTAATTGAGCTAGGTAATGATGCCGTCACCTACCGGGTGAGTGGGTTATTAGTCGATGTAAAAAGCATGCTAACGACCCGCTCTCAATTACATCGAGCAATGTTGGATGCATTGCATGATGGTGCTGTAGAGATAATATCCCCTACCTTTGTTAATCAACGACGTTTGGATGATCATTTAAAAATAGTACCGGGTGCTGGGATTAGGGAGTCTGTAAAAGCTTCTACAACGCCTGAAGAAATCGTGTTCGATAAAGCTGAAAAAGCAGAGCAGCAAGAAGCGGCCCAAGATCGCTTAAAAAAGGAACTTCAAGTTTTAGGTGATCAATTGAATGCGTCTAGTGGTGATGAAAAAGCTAAAATTGAGCTCCATATAGAACAAATACGACAACAGCTTGAGAACGTTAGCGAGCAAAGAAAGAAGGCAAAACAAGAGTAACACTTGATTAGAAAACTGAAGTGGATCGTTGATTCGGACATGATTTTTGGCTTGGTGGTACTCGCGAAGTGGGCATGCATAAAATAAAAAGATAACGCTATTGATTCTGATTATCATTTGCGTTAATATGGTTTTGCTTAACGAGTTAAGTCAGGTCCCACCTCTGATTTGCTTCATCTTCCTTTGTTGGTGCAGGCCACAAAGGAACACGGTTCTTGTCATTTACAGGGTAACCTTCGGGTTACCCTTTTTTTATGTTCTCATTTAACTGTATTCATTCGTGAATATTGGTTTGTCTATTTTATTGTGATTGATGCACTGCCATGTATCAATAAAGGCAGCCATAAGCTTGAGTGAGGATAATAGTCATTTTTTTGCGTATTCCAATGAAATTCCTTGCCATTGTTATGGTTAAAAAGGAATCCCCGCAGAGTCATTTCATACAATTCTTATAGTCATAACCTCTCAATAAGGACTAATAATTCCGAAGGAGGCTGTGGGGACTTCTGATCTGGCATAGACAGAAATTAAAATAAGATGAATGGTGATTTGTCTTTTGTAGTGTTGCTAACGTGGGGTTTGTTATCCTGATTAAGTAGCTACAAAGAAAGCTCCATGATAACCAAAGGCATTGATGATTATGTTAAAACTGAACGGGACTCTGACCCATTTTTCAAACCCTGTAGCTAACAGTAAAAATGTATATTCTGATGCACAGCGAGATGTGATCAGTATTGCCAAAGCGGCTAATGCGATTTCAGATATCAAAACGTGGCCGGCGTACTCCGAAACCCCTTTGCATTCATTAGCAGCCATGGCAAAAGATGCGGGTTTGGGTGCGCTTTGGTATAAAGATGAGTCGCAACGTTTTGGTTTAAAAAGCTTTAAAGCATTAGGCGGCGCATATGCTGTGGCTTGCCAGTTGCAAAATGTTTTACAAGCTCAGCTGGGTAAGCGTCCAAGCATTGCTGAATTATTAGATGGACAACTAAAAGACGCCTTATCTGAGATAGTAGTAAGCTGTGCAACCGATGGTAATCATGGTCGTTCTGTTGCTTGGGGCGCGCAAATGTTTGGTTGTGGCTGTGTTATTTATATTCATCGAGATGTGTCTGAAGGCCGTAAACAAGCCATGCAAGCATTTGATGCTGAAGTGATTCGTATCACGGGTAACTATGATGAATCCGTACGTCAAGCAGACCTAGATGCTAAAGCGAATGGGCGTATCATTGTTTCTGATACTAGCTATGAGGGTTACATGGAAGTGCCTAAAGATGTTGCTTTAGGTTATACCGTCATGCTGGCTGAAATTGTTGAGCAGCTAGAAGGTGAAATCCCAACTCACGTGTTCATTCAAGGCGGTGTGGGTGGTTTGGCTTCAGCGGTAGCGGGTTATTTCTGGGATCTTTGGGGAGAGCGACGTCCGCGTTTTGTTGTTGTTGAACCTGTTGAGGCAAACTGCCTGCAGCTTAGTGCTAAAGCAGGTAAGCCGGTAGTCGTTGATGGTGACTTGAATACCTTAATGGCAGGCTTGGCGTGTGGAGAAGTATCTGCGCTTGCATGGGAGATTCTATCTAATGGTGCTGATGACTTTATGACCCTAAGTGAAGAAGCCGTTGCTGAAACAATGCGAATGCTGGCGACAGGTTATAAAAGTGACCCTGCAATTGAGGCAGGTGAGTCAGCGGTACCTGGTTTGGCTGCAGTGGTTATCGGAGCCCAGCAAGTTGAGTTTTCGAGTGCTCTAAATTTGAATGCTCAAAGTAAAGTGCTTGTTATAGGTACCGAAGGCGCTACAGATCCTGAACTCTATAAGCAACTGGTTGGCTAAATAGTTGCTGCATGCTTTATACCAAGCCTCGTAACGACGAGGCTTTTTTATGCCTAATATTTATGAAAAAGTGATTAGAAAATATCATCGTTAGCGGTGTTTAACTCTCTTCTAAAATAACGGGTACTGAAAGTCCCACTTTAACGGAGTCCATCACAACATTGGTTAAGAAATTACGAATGTTGCGGTTATCGAAAAACACCTCGCGAGTGAAGGCTTCGTAATCTTCCATATCTGTTGCAGTCACCACCAAAATGAAGTCGGCGCTACCTGTTACGTAATAGCATTGCTGAACAGCAGGATTTGCCTTCATCTCTTTTTTGAAGGTATCAATTAGATCTGCACGCTCACGCTCAAGTGTTACCTGTACTAACAAAGTGACTGGCCGGCCCGTCAGTTTAGGGTTAACGACGGCAATGTCTGCCTGAATAATGTTTTGTTCGCGCATACGTTTAATTCGACGTTGCACGGCGGCAGGAGATAAGCCTACCTGCTCGGCTATTTGGTCTGAGGTAGTTCTATTTGAGCACTGAATTATCGCAAGAATTTTCCGATCAAAACCGTCAATGCTTGTTGTTTGAGAATTATTCATAATGGGCCCTTTTCTCTATCTTGCCACATGATCCTAAGGTTATAAGGCTCTTCTGTAAAGAAATGGATGCTGTTTAGAAGTTGTGATGAATTTATGCATATTTTCAATTTTTTTGCGGTTAATCATCAGCAAGTGATCGTTATTACACGAATATCCGCAGATCAACGCCGTAACATTAACTCATAACTTATTCACCATCGAACAATAAAAACAGCACATGGCTATAGTCATGTGCAAAGGAATATGATGATGAAACTGACTACGGTTCAGCACAATCAACCTTTGGAGCATCTCGCTCCAGCGGGTCGTATTGGCGTTATCTCTTTAGCAACAGATTTTAATATTGAAGCAGATCTACACCGCATCTTTCCAAGTGATGTGCAGTTTTTTACCAGTCGTGTAAAGAATGTAAACCCACTGACTATTGAGAATTTACGCACGATGGCACCGGGTATTAGCATGACAGCGGATACTATTCTGCCAGGTGTCGAGTTGGATGCCATTATCTATGCCTGTACCTCCGGTACGATTGCTATTGGTGTTGAGCGTGTAACTCAGCTGATTAATGAGGTGCGCCCTGGTGTCCCTGTGACTAATCCGGTGACCGCTGCACTTTCTGCATTCGAATGCTTTGGTGCAAAACGGATCTCAATTCTTACGCCCTATACCGAGACTGTTAATCAAGAAGTTGCCCAGTTCTTCATTTCACAGGGTTACGAAGTCCTGAGCATTGCGGGTTTTGGATTTGAAGACGACACCGCGATGACCTACCTCACGCCGCAAGATATTACTGATGCCGCCATTGCCTGCTGTGACTCAAATGCAGAGTTAATGTTTATCTCCTGCACTGCATTACGGGCATCCTTGGTACTTGAAGATATTGAGCAGAGCCTAGGTATTCCTGTTGTTAGTAGTAACCAAGCATTGGCATGGCACAGCCTTTCGTTAGTGAAATATCCCGTTTCGGTCAATGGATTTGGTGCATTGCTACGCGAGCATCTGACGACTGATATCGTATCCGGTGAACTTGTTTAATTAGTATTATTGGAGATTGATCCATGATCATAACCCCGCAATTGATTACCCAGATGACAGAGTGGCGTCGTCACATGCATCGTTTCCCTGAGTGTGGATTTGATTTGCCATTGACCGCTGATTTTATAGCCGAAAAACTAGAAAGCTTTGGTATAGAAGTAACGCGTCATATCGGGCAGCAAGGCATTGTTGGTGTATTACGGTGTGGGAATGGTGACGCAAGTATTGGTTTGCGGGCTGATATGGATGCGCTTTTTATTCAGGAAGGCAATAGCTTTGAACATCGCTCCCGACATGATGGGAAAATGCATGCGTGTGGCCATGATGGGCATTCCGCGATGTTGCTGGGCGCGGCTTGTTATTTGGCGAAGACAAAAAGTTTTGATGGTACGGTGCACTTTATTTTTCAACCAGATGAAGAGCACGGGCAGGGCGCGCAGGCGATGATTGATGACGGCTTATTTGAGCGCTTTCGTATTGACTCTATATACGGGCTGCACAATATGCCGGGCTTACCTGAAGGGCAGTTTATGGTTCGTCCAGGCTCTTTAATGGCCAGTGAAAGCAGTTTTGAAATTGTTATTAATGGCGTTGGTGGTCATGCTGCTATGCCGCACCGGGGCATTGACCCAATTGTTGTCGGATCGCAAGTTATCTTGGGTCTGCAAACTATTGTATCTCGTAACCTCAGTGCCATTGAAGAAACCGCAGTAGTCTCAGCAACAGAGTTTGTCACTAATGGAACGGTGAACGTTATACCTTCTCAGGTGACGATTAAAGGCGATTGTCGCTGCTTTACTGAAGACAGTTTAGCGAAGATAGAACAGTGTATGGAGCGGATCGTTGCCGGTATTTGCCAGGCAGCCGGTGCTCAATACAACTTCACGTTTACGAACACATTTTACCCCACGGTAAATAATCCGTTACAGACAGAGCATGCCATCTGTGCGGCTATCGCCGTGTTGGGTGAAAGTAATGTCGAAACAAACTGTTTACCTCTCACTATATCAGAAGATTTTTCCAGCATGTTGCGCGTCAAGCCTGGCTGTTATGCCCTTATGGGCAATGGCGTGGAGTCTGTTGGTGGCTGTGCTTTGCATAATCCTGAATACGATTTTAACGACCGTATTCTTGAGCATGGAGCGCATTATTGGGTGCAGCTAGTCTGTGATCAATTGAAATAACCTTAAACCGAAAATTAACCTTAACTACAATCTAAAAAATAACCTTAATTCTAAAAATAAAATTTGAGGAAGACCCATGAAAACACTATTAACCACTGTATTAGCTCTAGGTATCAGCTTTGGCGTAAGCGCCGAAACATGGAAGTTTGCCTCTGAAGAAGACAAAAAGGATGTACAGGATATTTTTGCGCAATCTTTTGCTGAAACTATCAAAAAAGAATCGGGCGGGGATATTCGCGTTAAGGTTTATTACTACGGCCAGTTAGGTACTGAGAACGATATTGTCGAACTTGCGGCAAAAGGAACCATACAGTTTGTTTCAGTTGGAACCGGACATTTGGGCTCTTACGTACCGGAAGTTCAAGCACTCAGTGTTCCTTACGTATTAGGCACTGAGACTGATGTTGTACGTAAAGTGCTGACAGGCAGCAAGACTATTTATAATGATTTGGCTGATCGTTTTGAAAGTGTAAACCTTAAGCTACTTACTATGATTTCAGAAGGCGAAATGGCATGGGGAGCAAACAAAGCTATCCGTACACCTGAAGATTTTTCAGGGCAAAAAATAAGGACCTTCACTTCAACTATCCCAGTAGAAACGTACAAAGCTTTTGGTGCAACACCAACACCTTTGTCTTGGGGGGAAGTGTATGGCGCACTTCAGTTAAAAACGATTAACGGCATGGTTAACCCAATCTACTTTGTATACAACGCTAAGTGGCATGAAGTTCAAGACTATCTGATGTTCCCTGGGCAGCAGCCTTATGTAGGTACCGTATCTACTAATAGTAAATGGTTTAAGGAATTGTCATCTGAGAAGCAAGCGATGGTAAGTAAAGCGATTACTGTTGCTGAGCAAGCGGCACATGATTATCAACTACGTATCAACTCAGAAAACATGGATAAAATCATGGCTGAACGCCCTAATATGCAGATCGTGACCTTGACTGCTGAGGAGCGCGCACGCTTTAAAGAGCTAAGCCTGTCTTTGCATGAAACTTACTATGACGTAGTAGAAAATGCTTACGATAACGCAGAAAAAGCCGCTGCACGTAAGGGAGCACAAAAGATTCTTGGCAACTTGATCCAAGAAGTTAAGGACGCATCTTAATCCTGGATGATTATCAGGTAGCGTGGAGCTTATCAATTAGATAAGCCTCACGCTAATTGATTCATTAATGTGTCAGTTAGCTACAAGTGGGTTGTACTGCTTGTAAGGTGTGTTCTTATGAAAAAGATATTCCTCCAGATTAGCAACGTTACTGAGTGGATAGAAAAGTTTGTTGTTATCTCCTCGATTCTACTCATGATGGCTAATTCAACTGCCAATGCCATCGGGCGATATGTTTTCGGTAAGAGCCTATTTTTCTCAGAAGAGTTAAATCAGTTTTTGATCGTGGCAATCACCTTTATCGGCTTCGCCTATGCCGTGCGCAAAGGCCGTAATATCCGAATGACTGCTGTGTATGACTCTTTGGGATATACCGCGAAGAAAACAGTATCGATTTTGATAGCGATGATTACCGGCGTACTAATGCTTTATTTGTCTTATAAAGCGGTATTTTACGTCATTGAATTAAAAGACCTTAATCGATTAAGTCCAGCTTTGCAGTTTCCGGTATATATCATTTACGCCATTATCCCCGTGGGGTTATTTGTGGCGGGTATCCAGTATCTGATTACTTTCTTTATGAACATTACCCATAAAGAGATCTACTTATCGTTTGAAGTAATTGATAGATAATCGATAGTGTTGTGGGTGAAATATTATGAGTTCATTTTTTGAGTTTTTATCAGATGTTGTAGCGGGTGAGCTCGATACTTACGTGATTACTTTCGCGCTCGTCGTAACAATGATTGTTTTATTGTTCCTTAGTTTTCCTATGGTTGTGCCTTTAGCTGTTGGTGCATTGCTAGGGTTAGTACATTTTTCAGGAATAGATACCGGCGTGATTATTCAGCAAATGGTCACTGGGATCTCGCCCAATGCATTGATTGCTGTGCCGATGTTTATTTTGGCCGCCGATATTATGACGCGCGGCCATACCGCGCATAATCTTCTTGGTTTGATTGAGGCATTTGTGGGGCACCTTCGCGGAGGCTTACCTATTACGGCGTGTATTAGCTGTACTTTATTTGGTTCTGTATCAGGCTCTACTCAAGCGACGGTAGTTTCTGTTGGGCAGATCATGCGGCCTAAGTTATTGCAGGCAGGGTATAAAGATAGCTTTGTCATGGCGCTCATCATTAATGCGAGTGATATAGCCTTTTTGATCCCTCCAAGTATTGGTTTGATCCTCTACGGAACATTGGCAAACACCAGTGTGGGTGAGCTGTTTATTGCAGGGATTGGTCCTGGAATATTATTGGCCATTATGTTTTCTGTGTATTGCTATGTGTATAGCGTTTACCAAGGAGACAGCATTGCGTTGGTTGAAAAAACATCCAACAAACAAAAGCTGCTGGCCATTAAAAAAGCACTGCTGCCTCTGGGGTTTCCTGCCTTGATTGTAGGTGGAATTTATTCTGGAGCCGTTACGCCAACTGAAGCAGCATCTTTTTCAGTGCTCTACGCCATTATTGTTGAGTGCATTATCTATAGAGAGCTGAAATACAAAGATATTGTTGATGCAGCACTCAGTACGGGGTTAATTACCGCCGTGGTGTTTATTCTTGTGGGGATGGGGCAGGCGTTTTCTTGGTATATCTCGTTTGAACAGATTCCGCAGGACTTATTAGCACCGCTGAATCTTGAAGGTGCATCTCAAGAATACATTCTGTTTGTTATTGCTTTGAGCTTCTTTGTAGGGTGCATGTTTGTTGATTCACTGGTGGTATTGGTTATTTTAACGCCAATATTTGTACCTATTGTTGCGGCTGTTGGACTTGACCCTGTACTTGTCGGCGTGATGATTACATTACAGATGGCTATTGGTTCGGCAACGCCACCGTTTGGTTGCGATATTTTTACTGCGATAGCTATTTTTAATAAACCGTATCTGGAAGTGATAAGCGGTACTTTGCCGTTTATTCTGATTCTATTCTTTATGTCTGCATTGTTGATCTTTTTCCCGAGTATATCTCTGCTCTTGCGTGATTTGGCATTTGGGAACTAAACAGGCCGCACGACAATGCAAATAAAAATAAAAGTTGAGTAACTCTATGACAAATATACTGACTGCTCCATCGCGTGGCTTTGAGCATAGCGAATTTGAAATACGCACTGAGATACTGCAAAGCCGTATGGCAGCACAACAAATAGATGCTGTCTTTTTTACAACTGAGCCTGAGTTTCGCTACTTCAGTGGCTTTAAATCGCAGTTTTGGGAAAGCCCGACGCGACCTTGGTTTTTGGTTGTTCCTGCCAAAGGGAAGCCGATTGCCGTCGTACCAGAAATTGGTGTGGCTGGCTTTGAACAAACTTGGGTCGATGATGTTCGCAGTTGGCCATCTCCAAGGCCGATGGATGATGGAATAAGCCTGCTTGCTGATACCATAAAAAGTGTTGCTAATGGATCGCATAACGTTGGTGCGATGCTGGGCCCTGAAACACATTTACGTATGCCTGCAGCTAACTACCAGACTTTGCTAGAGCACTTGAGTTCACACCAAATGGTGGATGTGAGTGAGATAATACGAGACCTGCGTAGTGTTAAATCTGCCGCTGAAATAGACAAGCTACGTTTTGCCTGTGATGTGACGGCTGCGGGTTTTGATTATCTGCTACACAACTTAAATGCAGGTATGACTGAGCGCGAAGCCTGCAAAGCCATGCATTTGGAAATGCTGCGCTTAGGTGCTGATTCATGTCCGTATTTGATCTCAGCATCGGGACAGGGGGGGTACGACAACATCATTATGGGGCCAACAGATCGTAAGCTTATTCAAGGTGATGTTTTGATCATTGATACGGGCGCAAACTTTGACGGCTATTTTAGTGATTATGATCGTAATTTTGCTTTTGGTGACGTTGATCGAGCAACCCATGATGCGTATGAGGCTGTGTATGCTTCTACTGAAGCCGGTTTGAATATTGCAGCTCCAGGGCGCACTACAGGGGATGTATGGCAAGCCATGTGGTCAGTTTTGGAAAATGCCGGTGCATTAGGCAATGATGTCGGCCGTATGGGGCATGGTCTGGGTATGCAGTTAACAGAATGGCCATCAAATGTGGAGGGTGGCAATGTGATTTTACAGGCGGGGATGATAATGACACTAGAGCCTGGAATGACATTTGCTGCTGGGAAAATGATGGTTCATGAAGAAAATATTCTGATTACTGATAATGGCTGTGAAATGCTGCATAAACGCGCATGGTCAACGCTTCCTGTCATAAATCGCTAACAATACTGTCTATTCTTAACTGCCTGCACCTAACAATGGCTTTGCATAAACAGAGCCATTTTTAGTCATGCTCAATGGTAGGCCTTTTGAAAACATCAACCGCTTATATTCTGCAAGGTTTCCTATGAGCACAAACCAAGAGGGGGCTAGTGGCCGCTCGACTGGCATGTTGTACAGCTTAGTCGGAGCGCTTTTGTTAACTCCCGACGCTGTGGTTTTACGTTGGATCAGCATTGAACATGCTGAAGTATTATTATGGCGTGGTGTTTTTTTTACGTTAGGTTTTTCTCTCATAGTGCTAATGCGTCGTCGCTCAAAGGTATTCTCAGCTATAAGGCTGGCTGGTTGGCCGGGAGTGTTTTGTGGTTTGTTTTTTGCGCTCAATACTTATTTTTATACGCAGGCATTACTGCAAACAAGTGCGGCTGCCGCCATGATGATTATCAGCACTGCGCCCATATTTGCTGCGCTGATAGGGTGGTTTTGGTTGCGAGAACGGTTAAGTCTTAGTGTCGGTTTAACGATTGTTGTAACCATGATTGGTATGGCTATTATCGTCAGTGATGAAGGAGGACAAAACAGCTTATTTGGCAACCTTATGGCCGTTGGGTGTGCGGCTTTTATGGCCATTAATTTTAATTGGGCGCGCCGCTATGCGCCTCGTGATATATCGCCTGGTCTTATATTTGGTGGGGTGTTCGTTTTCATTTTTGGTTGGTTAGAAACAGGAGTAATACAGGCACGCCCTGGTGAGCTGGGAGCTATGTTTTTGTCAGCAGCGATTGCTATGCCCATTGGTTTTGTACTGCTACAAATTGCGCCGCGCTATATCAGTGCAACGAAAGTGAGCTTGTTTTTATTATTGGAATCAATCTTCGCGCCTGTTTGGGTGTGGCTAGTGTTAGATGAAGCACCTAGCATCACTACAATGGTTGGCAGTGCTGTTGTTGTTTTTGCTTTGTTACTTTATAGCTATCAGATGCTTAAGAGGTCAGGCGCGTTTAAGCCTTAGGTAATTGTATTTTTTGGTTTAATTATCAACACATCTTTTAAACTCTTTATAACTCTAAGGCGTATATATCCTTTTATAGAAGAACTACTATCAGATTAACTTACCTGTTTATGAGTCTAAAAAATGATTAAAAAAATACAGTATTACTTCGTTTTAAATTCTCCTTGGAGTTATTTTTCGGGTGCTCGCCTAGCTGAAATAGCTAAAGAACAGGATGCTTCAATAGACTTAAAGCCGGTAGTGCTTAAGGAGCTATTTCCTCGCACGGGTGGCCAACCTTTAAAGCAACGTTCTGAGCAGCGCCAAGCTTATCGATTGATAGAGTTACAGCGTTGGAGTCGGGAGCTAGCCTTGCCTATTCATCTTGAACCAACATTTTTCCCTGTTGATGAAAATCTTGCCGTACATACCGTGCTTGCTGCTATTGAAGGTAAACACGATGCCCTTAAGCTTGTAATTGCATTGGGGGCTGCGCTGTGGAGAGATAACCTGAACTTGGCAGATGAGCAAGTCATAAGGGATGTATTGGCTGCGCTACATTTACCAGTATCACTCCTGAATAAAGCGAAAGAGGCAGAGGGGTATTCTCAATTATTGAGTGAGAATACGGAGGACGCTATTTCCCAAGGTGTATTTGGAGTGCCATCGTTTGTTGTTGAATCTGAGATTTTTTGGGGACAAGACAGGTTAGCATTTCTTGAGAAGGCGTTGGCTTAACCGTCTAAAGAGACCCTTAAAAAGGGACTTTTAAAAAACAACAGCCGAGTAAATTGCTTTCAACGAGAACTAAAGCTAAAGTTTAATTGAATCTCATGGCAAATTGGTATGACCAATTTTCTTTAAGTCAAAATTAAAATAATAATTGAGTACGTTATGCCCAAACTCTCCTTTAAGCAAAAACTGATAGCGTTGATACTTATTACGCTTGTCGGGATTATCTGTATAAGTGTTGTTGCATTTAATACGCTATACACGCTCAATAGCGCAGCCTCACGTGTGTCACAACTGACTTCAGTTAGCGATACATTATCCAGTGTGCAGTTGGATATGATTACAACCGAGAATAATTTAGCTCGACTCAGTGATAAAAATGTTAAAGGATTTACAGAGAGTGCTGCAGCGCTTGCTAGTGAATATCAGCCTATTCTTCAGGAATATGCTAACCAAACTGATTCCTCGCGATTAAAAGAAGCATTACAGAATACAGAGAGTGCATTTCTTAAATACCAGACATCTATTGTTTCTCAAATAGAGTCAATTAAGAAACTAGGGTTCGATAATACTTCCGGTGTGATGCTTTCATTGCAGACAACTGCATTAAAGCTTAATAGCCAACTTTCAACATTCAGCACATTCCATAAGCTGTTTATAATCGCGCGCCAATTAGAGAAAGAGTATCTCATTGACCCTAATGATGCAGCCGCCGCAAAGTTGTTTAAGCAAATAGATTTGGTAGCAACAAGCATAAAAGAAGCAGAGTTCTACGATGCTTTTGGAAAAGACATTGAGGCTTATCAAGCGTCGCTTAAGCAAGTGACTGCTGCTGCTTCCATTAAGAGTACAACTCAACAACAGATGCTAAATGCTAGAGCTGAGTTTAGTAACATCAGCCAACGTACCCAAAAATTGGTAAAGACTGACTTACTAATAAGTGCACAGTCAAAAGCGGAAAAAGCGACTAGCAAAGCGGAGTGGACTTTAGGTTTAGTGAGTATTGGGGTTGGTATTATAGTAACGTTTATTTTGATTATGATTAGCCTGAAAACAACCCGAACATTAAAGCGAATCATTCATCACCTTCATGCTATTGCTCATGGAGAGCTTAACCAAACTATTCCTGTAAATGCTACGCATCAAGATGAGTTTGATCAGGTATCGTCTGCTGTGAACACGACAGCTAATGATTTAAGAACATTGATTGGGCAGGTTATTGGTAGCCAAAAAATGCTTAATCAACAAGCAGCAGAATTAAGTGCTTCTGTGCAAACTATTGCAGAAAATAACAGCATAGTGTCGGATCAATCTAATACCCTTGCTGCTGCAACAGAGCAGATCAGCGTTACTGCTAACCATGTGGCTGATAGTATCAAGAGTCTTAATAGTGAAACAGATAACGCGCACGGTGCTGCGGTTAATGGTGGTAATACAATACAACTAGCCATGCAAGCACTGACCAGCACCTCTGATATTGTTGAGCAGTCGTCTCAGCAGTTAGCTCAGCTGCAAAAAGACTCTCAGAAGATCGATAGTGTACTCGAAATTATTAACGGGCTAGCCGATCAAACCAATTTGCTGGCACTCAATGCTGCTATTGAAGCCGCGCGGGCAGGTGATGCCGGAAGAGGCTTCTCTGTTGTTGCAGATGAAGTGAGGTCGCTAGCTGAAAGAACCGTATCGGCCACGGGTGAAATAACGAAAACAGTGAGAGCGATACAAAAACAAACGGACGATGTAATCACGACCATGGAGCAAAGTCAGAGTAGTATCGATAATGTCAAAAAACAAAGCGATGATGCTCAAACTGCAGTAAGGCAGATAGAAGAGCAAACGCGACAAGCATCTCTCACGAGTAATGATATATACGACTCTATAGCTGAGGTTGCGAGAACCACAAGTGAAATGGCTTCAAGTATGGACAGCATCGCACATGTAATTGAAGACAATAAAGAAGCGTCTCAGGCTATCGTAGTATCGAGTGATAGTTTGCTGAGCAGTGCTGCCGATATGGGGCAGATGACCAGTAAATTTACTTTATAGGTTTAACTTAGCCAGCTCCGCATGAATATGTGGAGCTGCAATTCTTTATGACGCAGTAACCCCCCGCCACACACTGGAATCTGGCAGAACTGGGAAGTCGATCTATACTGCAAAGCAGCTCATTATTTTATGGGTTATTTTGCTTTCATTTCTCAGGGTAATGTATGAGCTTATTCAATGATATAAGTCGATTTCTTGGTAGTAGTACTGCGCAGAAACAGAACTTTCAGGAAGATTTATTACGCAGTTTATTAGTCATGGCGTGGATGGTTGAGGCGCGTGATCCCTATACGGGTGGACATCTTTGGCGGGTCTCTCGTTTTTCGCATTTATTAGCGAGTGCGTCAGGTTTACCTGACGCAGATATCGCTCGTATTGCGTTAGGTGGTTTTTTACATGACTTAGGAAAAATTGGTGTGCCTGATCATATCTTGAATAAGACCGACAGACTTACTGAAGAAGAATACGCTGTGATTAAAACTCACCCTGAAGTTGGCTGGCGCACGTTGGCGGGGCATCCTCTGGCTTGGTTGGCTGAGGCGGCTATTCGGTCTCATCATGAGATGCCCAACGGTAAAGGTTACCCTAATGGTTTATCGGGAGATGATATTCCGGTAGATGCACGAATAGTGGGTATTTGTGATGCCTTTGATGCAATGACAAGCACCCGGCCATATCGTCGTGAAATGCCCATAAAAAAAGCACTTTCTATTATTGAAGAAAATCTCGGCGGACAGTTTGATCGAGCCTTTGGTGAGCGTTTTTTGGCGCTAGGTGCTGCGGGCAAGCTTGATCATATTGTGGGGCACAGCGATGAAGGAATACCTTTACATGAGTGTTTAATGTGTGGGCCGACATTGGTGTTGCGCAAGGAACAAGCCGCCGGTGAGCATATTTATTGCAGAAATTGCACAGGTGAATATCTAGTACAAGAACAAGGTGGAATGCTAGTCACAACGCCAACAAAAAGATCTGGCAGTGCTAAAGACCTAGAGCCCGACGTTGATAATGCTTTAATCGCACGGGTTATTCACGAATCGGCCAGTGCGCTGTTGTTGAGAAGTTAATCTCCCTGCTATATGTACTCACTATTCGCCCATCTATGCTTCAGTGCTAGATGGGCGAGGTCTGTTGTGTTTACGCAGTATGAATCATCACTCGCTCGTTAATTATTCGTGTTTCCCAAACAGGTAAGCTAACCGCGTCATCCTCTAAACAACGTCCATCCTCAAGCAAAAAATGCTGTTTATACAGTGGAGAAGCCACAAACAGCTTTCCCTGTTTTGAGCCAATGATACCGCGTGACATCACATTAGCATTACCAAAGGGGTCGTACTGGCCAACGGCATATACTTTTTGCTCGCTAGGAAGGTAGAAAAGGGCGACTTGCTCTTTTTTTAATAGTGCACAGACTCCACTGTTAGCAACTAAATCACGGGTGCTGCACAGGTCGAACCATTCATTTTTAGTAGTCATTTTCTGCTCCTCATACCATCATTTTGATGGGTTCAGCGGTTGTTTTTTCTACTTCGTTAGCGGGACGAATTTGACCGCGATCTTCAATAAAGACAATATTATTGTCAGCTTTTTCGCTGTTAACGAAGGTTCGGAAGCGCTTTAATGCGTCTTCGTCGTCGAGAGTTCGCTTCCATTCACATTGGTAGGCGTCAATCACATGGTTCATTTGGCTTTCAAGTGCATCGTTCAAACCTAAGTGGTCGCCAATAACTACTTTTCTTAGGTAATCCAAACCTCCCTCAAGGTTTTCCATCCAGACAGATGTACGTTGTAGGCGCTTGCCTGTTTTAATATAAAACATTAGAAAGCGATCAATGTATTTCACCAGTGTCTCTTTATCCAGGTCGGTAGCAAATAGATCTCCGTGGCGCGGCTTCATTCCACCATTACCACACAGATAGAGGTTCCAGCCTTTTTCCGTTGCGATAATACCAACATCTTTGCTCTGCGCTTCGGCACACTCACGGGTACAACCTGATACACCAAATTTGAACTTATGTGGTGCTCGCAAACCTTTGTAACGATTCTCAAGTTCTATAGCGAGACCGACACTATCGTCCACGCCGTAACGACACCAAGTACTACCAACGCAAGATTTCACAGTACGAAGGGACTTTCCGTAAGCGTGTCCGGTTTCCATTCCAGCGTCAATGAGCTCTTTCCATATAGCAGGGAGTTGTTCAAGACGCGCGCCAAACAAGTCAATACGCTGCCCCCCTGTTACTTTGGCATAGAGGTTATATTTTTTACCAACTTGTCCAATGGTAATCAGTTGGTCGGGTGTGATTTCACCACCGGGAACACGAGGAACAACCGAATAAGTCCCATCTTTTTGCATGTTCGCCATAAAAGTATCGTTAGTGTCTTGCAGGCCAACGTGTGGCGTATCAAGAATGTACTCATTCCAGCATGATGCTAATAGAGAGCCGATTAACGGTTTGCAGATCTCACAGCCATGACCATGGCCATGTGTGCTCAGTAGGCTATCAAAGGTCTTGATCTCTTCAATACGAATGATGTTATATAGGTCTTCGCGGGTATAAGCGAAGTGCTCACAGATGTCAGTACATACTTCAACACCACGTTGCTCTAATTCGTAATTAACAAGGTCGGTTAATAGCTGGTTACATCCACCGCACCCTGATGCCGCTTTAGTGTCCGCTTTTACGTCGCACACGGTTTTTGCCCCACCTTCTATTGAACAAAAAATGGCCCCTTTTGTTACATCATGACATGAGCATATATGTGCAGTGTCAGGAAGTGCGCTGACACCTAAACCGGTTTCAGCGTCATCTCCCCCAAAGTTAGGCACGATTAACGTTTCTGGGTTGGAAGGTAACTTAATACCGTTGAGCGCATACTGTAGCAAGGTTCCATAATCATTGGCCTCA
>NZ_JADGEV010000027.1:41042-48731 GCF_016744175.1 Neptunomonas sp.
TCTCCCCCAAAGTTAGGCACGATTAACGTTTCTGGGTTGGAAGGTAACTTAATACCGTTGAGCGCATACTGTAGCAAGGTTCCATAATCATTGGCCTCACCAACCAAAATAGCACCGAGTAATTCATTTCTAGATTCAGAAACTACAATTTTTTTATAGATACCATTCACTTGGTCGTAATAGGTATAGTTTAGGGCTCCCTTGGTGTGGCCATGCGCGTCACCGATACTGGCAACATCGATGCCCATTAGCTTGAGTTTGGTGCTCATATCAGCACCGAGAAACTGTTTCTCTTTACCCGTAAGTTGCTCTACCACCACTTTAGCCATCGTGTAGCCAGGAGCAACCAATCCGTAGATGCGACCATTCCATAGGGCACATTCACCAATAGAGTAGATTTTTTCATCGGAAGTTTGGCAGTTATTATCGATGACGATACCGCCACGCTCACCGACCTCAAGTCCACATTCACGTGCTAAATTGTCCCGAGGACGAATACCCGCGGAGAATAGAATCAAATCTGTTTCTAATACTTCACCATCTGCAAACTCCATTCGGTGAAAAGCATCGTCACCATCGACAATCTGTTGAGTGTTTTTGCCGGTATGAACTTGTACGCCGAGATCTTCAATTTTATTGCGCAAAAGATCACCACCGCCTTCATCTAGCTGGACGGCCATTAAGCGCGGAGCAAACTCAACGACATGTGTTTCTAGCCCTAAGTCTTTAATCGCTTTAGCTGCTTCCAAACCCAGTAAGCCGCCGCCCACAACAACGCCCGTTTTTGCACCGTTAGCCGATGCTTTAATTGCCTCAAGGTCTTCAATTGTACGGTAAACCAAGCAATGTTCCCGGTCGTGTCCGGGTACAGGAGGAACAAAAGGAAAAGAGCCTGTGGCGAGTACCAGCTTATCGTAGAAAAGGGTTGTGCCTTTGTTTGTGTGTACGCGTTGTGTGTCGCGGTCGATAACGGTAACCGCTTCGCCAATCAGAACGTTTACCCCCCAGCTTTGGTATTCTTCAATATGCCCCATTGCTAGATCATCTGCGGTGGCACCACTAAAGTAGCTGCTCAGATATACACGGTCATAAGCTAGGCGAGGCTCCTCACAAAAAACAGTCACATTAAACTGATCCATTTGGCCGCTATCAGCAAGGCTCTGAAGGAACTGGTGTCCTACCATTCCGTTACCAACAACAACGAGGTTTTGCTTGTTCATAGGGAAGCTCCTGTCAGCGCACGTTGTGGCTGATTCTCTTGGTCTGATATAAAGGGGGCTGATATTGACTGATCTGCCGATACGTAAGGTTGCGTATCGCTTGTCTGTTCAAGGTTTGAACAAAATGTTTGTCCAAACAGTAAGGTGGGTAATAGGTCTTTCACACTTATTTGTTGCTCTAAAAGCGAAAAGTACCAGTTACCGTCTTGTACATCACCAAACAAGACGATGCCAACAATGTGATTATTTCGGATAATGAGTTTTCGGTAACGCCTGCGTGTTTCATCTTGTAGGACTAAAACACGGTCTTTAGGACGCCCGTTGACCTCGCCTGCGGAGAATAAATCGATACCGGATATTTTTAGTTTGGTGGGCGTTGCGGTGGTGTAATAGCTGGCCTGCAGACCAAATACCAAACGATCCGCTAGAATACGAGCTTGGTCCCATATAGGAGCGACTAAACCGAATGTTTCTCCGCGATGCTCAATACACTCGCCTAATGCGCTAATGTGCTCATCTGATGTAATCAATTGATCGTTTACAATGATGCCGCGCTCAACCTGTAACGCTGCCGTTTTTGCTAGCAAGGCGTTTGGTACGATCCCTGTGGCAACAATGGCCAAGTCTGCATCAAATGTTTCGCCATTCTTTAATGTGATACTACTAAGTGCACTGTTTTTATTGGAGGCACTTCCATGAAAAACTTCGACTTCGGTGCTTAATAAGGTTTCTATACCACGCTCTTGTAATGATAGGCGTAGCATTTCGGCTGATTGGCTATCTAACTGTTTGTTAAGCAAATGACTAGAACGATGAATAACCGTGGTTTTGATGCCTTTTATCGCTAAACCATAAGCGGCCTCAAGGCCTAATAAGCCGCCGCCAACGACAACGGCATGCTTTGAAAATTGTGCGGTATTTACAATAGCGTCAACATCTTCAAGTGTTCTGAAATCAAAAATGTTATTGAGATGCTGGCCTTTGGCTGGAATGCTTGATGGACGAGACCCTGTGGCGAGTACTAGATGGTCGTAAGTTATCTTAGTACCCGTATTACTTAATAGACGCTTTTTAGTGCGGTCTATAGAGATGATCTGTTCACCCGAAAAAAGGGTGATGCCGTGTTCTTCATACCACTCGTATGAGTTAAGTACTATCTCCTCTTTAGATACTTCACCCGCTAACAGTGGCGACAACATGATGCGGTTATAATTAGGGTGATGTTCCTCGCCAAACACAGAGATCCTAAAACGGTCAGGCTGGCGACGTATGATTTCATCAAGAAGTCTTCCTCCTGCCATACCGCTACCGATAATCACTAAATGTGGCTGTGTCATCGTTAATCTCCAGAATAAAAAAGGCGTTCAGCTCAATACATCAATGTGATGATTGAGAAGAACGCCATTGTTCAGAGCCCAAGGCTCAAAGTTAAATTGTGGGTATAGCATTTATATTTATATGGGTATAAGCGAATAGTGTGCCAATCTTAATATTACTAATGAAATCATGAGGTTAGTGGTTTTGGTGCGCGTATAGATAATGCTTTTTTATGTGCAGTGCACCAAAAGCTTATTAAGCTTCTGTAATAAGAGCGCTTTTGGTGCATTGTGTGTTCGTCTGTCGCGCTAATTAAGTGCTTAATGGAGTGTCAGTTGTAGTAAGTTTGCTATGAGCAATAGTGCAGCAACCCCTTGCCAAAAGTGAACAGGGTGCTTTTCGAGTAGAGGTTGGTTTAAAACCCCGGCTTCTAATTGGCGGTTGGGTACGGTGAGATCCTGCATAAATTCTGAAAAGGCGGCATAACGATGTATCGGATTAGGCTGCAGTGATTTTTTTAGACAGGCTTCAATCCAGACGGGAATTTGTTTGCGGTAGTGCGTACTCGGAATGTAATTAAGTTCACAGTAGTTTGCTAATGTTGCTTGTGTTGCATCAGCCACTTTATAAGGTAAGGAACCCGTTAACATTTCATATACAATCACTGCTAAAGAGTAGAGGTCTGACTTAAAACTACCCGGCTCACCTACTAAGAATTCAGGAGCTATGTAGTTAACGCTACCTTGAGGTATTGATTTATCTAGGGGGGAGTTTATTTCTTCTGAGCCTGCAATAAGCACAGTGCCAAAATCCAATATTTTTATTTGACCATCATTGTTGATCATGATGTTTTCTGGCTTAAGGTCCTGGTGGATCATGTCTTTTCGCTGGAACGCACGCAAACCACTGAGGATCTGTTTTGTCCATTGCCGTACTTGGTTAATAGAAGGTGAGGGGTTATCGTGCATCCACTGGCGCAAATTCATCCCCTCAATATATTCACCTAAGTAATACATAAAGCGCTTAGGGCGAGCGGGCCGGTAAGTTTTCATTACATGAGGATGATCTAGCGTTAGTCCTACCCACTCTTCACGAATGAACCCATCGAGATAAACGAGATCTTCAGAAAAATTTTGAGAAGGCGTTTTTAAAACAAATAACGCCGCGGACTCTACGTCTTTAACCAAATACATATGGCTGCGAGTACCACTGAAAATGATATTTAATACCTCGTAGCCATCAATCTTGTTGCCGATTTTAAGAACCGGTGGAATGGGAAGCTCCGTAAGGCGTTGATGCGACTCGTCGAGTGTTTCCAGAGGTAAATGAGTTATCTCTACAATGAGTGCTGTTAGGTTGTCATCACTGCCATTTTCGTAAGCTTCATTGACAATGCGTTGTGCTATCTCCTCCACGCTTTGTGTTTGGTTGAGAAGTAGTTCTTTGATTCTGGCCAAGGGCAAATGACCGTGTACACCATCGGTTGTGAGTAATAGCCGATCATGTTGGTTTAACACACGTTTAAAGAAATCGACTTCTAAGTGCGAGTCAGCACCTAAGGCACGGGATAAGTATTCATCGTTTTTGGTTGTTAACACATGATCAGAGGTGAGCTGCTCTAACTCGCCATCACAAAGGTGATAGATGCGTGAGTCACCTACATGAAAGCAAAATACGGTGGACGACTTCACTACAAGAGCAGAAAAGGTGGTAAGCATGCTTTCGCGGTGGCCCATTCTGCTTTGGTTTTCATGATAGAGCCAACGATTCAGGCCTGTGAGTACACGTGAGGCCGAATGACCAACACTCCAGCTAGGGGGCGTACTTAAGTAATCTTCAATAAAACCAGTGACGGCTGTTTGGCTGGCAATATGCGAATCTTCACAACTACTGACGCCGTCGGCAATAGCTGCGGCAGCACCTTTGTATTGGCGTTCGGCACCCGAGGGAAGGGACGCCGCAAATGCATCTTGATTCAGCGCTTTTTTTCCTTTGCTGGAGTATCCACCAAAGCGAACTTCGAGCTGCTTACTCATTTGTGGCTCCCATCTTTATTAGGGTTTGTAAATTCTGGAATCAAATCAATCGGTTTGACTTAGTTCACTTGAATAAGCTCAACGCTGCCATCTTCATTCACTTCAGCCATGTGGCCTTTAGGCTCTTTAAGAAACAGCAAGGTAACAAAACCTAATACGGCAGTAGCAGCAATCACAGAGAAGAAGGTGGAGTAATCAACCATCGACAATACGGTGAGGTAAAATACGGCGCCAACGTTTCCGTATGCTCCGGTCATACCTGCTATCTGGCCTGTTAAACGACGCTTAATTAATGGTACTACAGCAAATACTGCACCTTCGCCTGCCTGTACAAAGAAAGAGCATGCCATCGCGGCCATAACCGCCAGCGCTAATGGCCAGCTGTTATCAATGGTAGACATCACCGCATAACCTCCGGCTAATCCAGCAGTTAGGATTAACAACGTTTTTTTACGGCCAAAGCGATCACTAATCCAACCGCCACCAGGGCGAGACATCAGGTTCATAAATGCATAAGCAGAGGCGAGCAATCCGGCATAGACCATGTCCAGCGCAAAAACATCAGAGAAGAACAATGGCAGCATTGATACCACCGCTAGTTCAGAACCAAATGTAGCAAAGTAGAGGACATTTAATACCGCTACTTGCTTGAAGGCATAACGTTGAACTTCCGGTACAGGGGTGTGGAAAATATCTTTATTGACACTATAAGCACTGTAGCAATCGTAAATGAAAATAGCGGCCAATATAACGTAAATACTCAGCGCCGCTGTATCTGAAAGAATAGACACACCAGCTGGAGATAGCTTCCATGTTAATAGGGAAAGTGCCGCATACAGTGGGATCTTCATAATTAGAAGAAACAAAAAGTCAGCTTTACTTGTGACTTCTAAGCCGCCAATGCGCTTAGGTTTGAAGTAAGTAGAGCCTTTAGGCGTATCAGTAACATTTTTGTACCAGATAAAGCTGAATATCAGGCTGAATAAACCCGAAAGTGCAACGGCATAGCGCCAGCCATCGTCACCACCAAAGATAAGCGCCAGTGTCGGTAGGCTCATTGCTGCAGCGGCAGAACCGAAGTTCCCCCAGCCACCGTAAACACCTTCAGCAGTGCCTAGCTCATTGGCGGGGAACCACTCACTCACCATACGAATACCGACAACAAAACCTGCACCAATAAACCCTAATAAAAAGCGGGAAATCGCGGCTTCAGCAAAGTTGCTGGATAATGCAAATGCAAAGCAAGGAATACTGGCAAGAAACAGCAAGGCTGCATAGGTAATACGTGGGCCGTATTTATCGGTCAACATACCGATAATAATGCGTGCCGGAATAGTGAGCGCGACATTGAGAATCAGTAAGGTTTTTATTTCAGACTTAGTAAGTCCAAGAGACTCAGCAATCATGCCGAGTAGAGGGGCGTGGTTAAACCACACAAAGAAGGTAATAAAAAAGGCGATCCAGCTGAAATGCAGGATCTTCATCTTTGGGCTAAAAGATAGCAGGTTAAACGATTTTTCCTGAGTCATAGTCATTTTCCGCCTGTTAAAAAAAGAAAAGGCGCCAACAAACCGAAAGGGTGAGATCCCGGTTGTTGGCGCCTTTGCCTGAAAAACATTGTTTTTAAATGGTTTAATAAATCTTTGTTTAGCTTCTTTGCAATACATTGCAGTGAGCGTGCCAACTTAATAAAGGAGCAGGTTTATAGGGGATGGAGTGATATTTTTAAGAAAAGAAGACGGTTATTTAGAGAGAAACACGTCTTCTTTGGTGCGGTGCACAAATATGGTGCTGCTTAAGAGTGACTGTTACTAATGTTATTACTGTGTCTTTCCAACACAGCAATAATATTTTTAGCAACGTCACAGAGTGGTTTTTGTTGATCCATAGCCATTTTACGTAAGGCTTGAAATGCTTGGTTTTCTGCGCAGTGGTTGTGTTTCATGATCAGTCCTTTAGCTTTTTCGATAAGCTTACGCTCTGCTAATTCAGCTCGTGCTTGATCAAGCTCGCGATGCGCGTGACTAAGAGCATGGTGCATTGTTTGTAATTCTTCAAAACGAGTCACTGCCACATTAACAATGCTCTTAACCCTATGTGGCTCAAGCCCATCAACCACGCAGGCGCTGACGCCCGTGCGGATGGCTTGTTCGGTCATTGGTTGGTTACCTTGCTCGGCAAAGATAACGATAGGGCGTGGGCAGTGCTCAGCCATCAATGCGATGTTTACTAGATCCGCTTTATTGAGGGATATCAGGCTGATTATGACGAGGTTGGGTTGTAACTTGTTGACCTTATCTGCCAAATGTTGAGTTGACGTTAACTCCTCTACAATGTCGTATCCTTGTTCACGTAAAGGAATAAGTAAGGTGTGTTCTAGCTCGCCCTCATGCTTCATGTTTTCATTAATGACAAGCACGGTTAATCTGCTTTTCAAATGGATCACCTGCTTTAGTAATGAGTATTTCTTAGATATAGAGCAAGTTATGGGCCAGTCTTTGTTTTAAATGCAAGGAACTCTCACGGACTTGGCATGGCAAGGGGTGGCAGGCAACTGTATAATGCTCGCTTTATTTTCGTATTCTTTTGGCAACCACGTTAGCTTTGGCAGGAACATAATGACCGTACGTACTCGCGTTGCGCCTTCTCCAACAGGCGATCCGCATGTAGGCACCGCCTATATTGCACTTTTTAATCTGGCGTTTGCTCGTCAGCACGGTGGGCAGTTCATCTTGCGTATAGAAGACACCGACCAGACGCGCAGTACGGGCGAATCGGAACAGAAAATCTTAGATTCACTTCGCTGGTTAGGGCTTGAGTGGGATGAAGGTCCAGATGTAGGTGGCCCACACGGTCCTTACCGCCAGAGTGAGCGTAAAGGTATGTATGCCCAGTATGCTCATGATCTAGTAGAAAAAGGCCATGCGTTTCATTGCTACCGTACCTCAGAAGAGTTGGACGAGTTACGTACTGCTCGCCGTGCTGCTGGTGGACATACCGCACTAAAACAAAGTGATTTAGCGTTACCTGCTGATGAAGTAGAAAAGCGTAAAGCCGCGGGTGCTCCCTTTGTTATTCGTATGGTTGTGCCTGAAGGTGAGGGTGTTTGTGTCGTT
>NZ_JADGEV010000027.1:48831-50630 GCF_016744175.1 Neptunomonas sp.
CGTGTAGAAAAGTTCTCTGATGTAGCACCGCTAGCGGGCTTCTTCCTGTCTGGGATGTTACCGATTAAAGAATCAGACTTTGAACACAAAAGCGTTACATTGGATGATGCTAAGCGTATTTTGCAATTTAGTGTTTGGTTCTTAGATACAGAAAGCAACTGGGATAAAGATCACCTGTTCGCACAGCTCAAACAACTAGCAGAGCAGATGGGTTATAAGCTACGTGACTTCTTGTTCCCGTTGTTTATTGCTATTGCAGGTACAAACCAGACGGTTTCTGTCATGGACTCTATGTCGATTCTTGGCCCAGATATGAGCCGTGCGCGTTTGCGCCACGCGGTTAATCTATTGGGTGGCCCGTCGAAGAAAGAAGCAAAACGATGGGAAAAAGAGTTTAGGGATGTTGTTGCAGGTATCGAGTAGCTAACAATAGATAAGTTAAACCATAGATAAATCAAAAGCCTGCCATTGCAGGCCTTTTTTATACCTGCTTGATTAATCCTGCGCTTGAGCCATTAACGTCTTCCCGCTGAGGTTTTATTACAAAAAATCTTAGCGGTGTATGGCTAATATCCTGTGAATAAGAAGATGAGAACAGATGTCGTTATAGCGATAAACAGGGTTTGCAAACCACTACGTAACCAGGATGTACCAGCGATTCGACCCAGAAAAACACCCAGCAGAAAAACAATAATCAAGGCTAAAATAATGGCTAAAAATAGAGGCGAAATAGGTAACACAATCCCTGCATGGGTTAATAGCAGAGGGCTAAGGATCACTAACGAAATAAATAGTGGCGCAGAGCCGTTTACTAGCGCAATAATCATCGGCACCCAGCGGGCCGCTTCTGAATGTGCCGATTCCTGTAAATCTTCCAGCATAGCCTCTTCCAGCTTAAGAAGTGCATGCCGTCTTTCGGCCAGTTCACTAATATAGGCGCTACTGACACCGCTCACACCTAAGGCAATTGCGGCACCTAAACAAGCGTTAATGGTAATACTGAGTGGGGCAGAAGCGCTCAACTGGAAGCCGAGAATCATGCCGAGCATGGTTAAGGCACCATCAAAACCATTGACTACAAAATATCGTCGTGCAATCCCTTGAGAGCGCGTGATGTTTAACAGAAATTCAGCTTTTCTGTAAATATTCATAAGTATCAAGTGTTTGGCTCGTTTTTAGCTTCAACCTCATCAATACTGTGCAGCGCGCCGCCCATTTTACTAATCACTGCTTGCAGGAGATCAAAATCAATTAGCGTTGCTTCAACTGACACCTCAAGTGATTCAGTTTTTTCATCTACAGCGATAACAGTCACTCTAACCGTACTGCCTTCAACAGCCGCGCTTAGTGCTTGGCAAAACTCCAGTGCGTTAGGTTGGTGAGGCTTTAAAACATCAAGTACTACTCTTTTAACCGCGATCATAAAGAGGCCCTCTGCCTGATCTTTTTATCGGTTTATTAAGTTATCTTGCCTAAAAGTAGTGAATAGGTCACTGCCTTAAATCATAACTTGGTGATATAGAGGCTAAACCAAGAAGAGAGTGACACGAAGGATGCAAAGAGGGTATCAGCAAGGTATTGATATTATGTATTTATGTTAAGTACCCAATAGATTGAATCGCTTAGATAAAGCCTAAAAATGTGTTTGACATTAATCTGAAATATGGGATGATACGCGTCGTTTCAAAGCACACTTATTTCCTCCCTCAAGTGTGTTAAAGATGGGGCCTTAGCTCAGCTGGGAGAGCGGTTCGCTGGCAGCGAACAGGTCAGCGGTTCGATCCCGCTAGGCTCCACCA
>NZ_JADGEV010000028.1 GCF_016744175.1 Neptunomonas sp.
CCAAGAGCCACCGGTAGCGATCAACGACAGTAGTAGCACCGCTGAAGACACACCAGTGACGATAACGATCCTGAGTAACGACACTGATCCTGATGGCAACATCGATGTGACCACCGTGACATTGACCAGTGGTCCTACCAACGGTAGTGTCGTGGTAAACCCAGACGGCACCGTGACCTACACGCCTAATCTGAACTACAACGGTGCGGACAGCTTCGAATACACCGTCCAAGATAATGAAGGCAACACGTCTAATGCTGCGACAGTCAACTTAGTAATCGAAGCGATTGAAGATGTTCCAATTGCAGTTGATGACGTTATTGATGTCGTTGAAGACTCTTTTGTTTCCGCAAGTTTGGCAGGGAATGATACTGAAAGTGATGACGGCGGCAATGTTTGGGCGTTAGCAACGAGTGCGTCAAATGGAACTATTGTAGTTAATGCTGATGGCACATTTACCTATACACCTATTGCCAATTTCAGTGGGGCGGACTCTTTTACTTATACCATCACGGACTTAAACGGGGATGTTAGTACTGCAACTGTCACTGTAAATGTAGCGCCAGTGAATGATGGCGCTCCAGTTGCTGCTGATGATGCGTTTACTACGTTACTTGGCACTCCCATTACTATTACAGAGGGCCAACTGTTCTCTAATGATACCTTAGCCGACCATGCAACTATTAGTAATGTTAGTAATGTGAGTAGTGGTGCACTTGTCGATAATGGAAATGGAACATGGACTTATACGCCGGTTGTTGCTGGGCCAGCAAGTTTCACTTATACACTGACGGATGATGATGGTGAAACTTCTACAGCAACTGTAAATCTCACAGTTGTTGATCCAGTAGATGATTTAGCCACGGTACATGAAAGTGCTCTTACTGATGGAACGGGAGGTGGTACTACAGTAGCGTCAGGAAATATTCTGGCTAATGATGGTGGAGGCTCTTCTGTTTCTAACGTCAATGGAGTAATTGATGGCGGGGCAGGTGATGCTGATGCCAGAGCTGGCTATATTGGAATAGATACAAGCCTTGGTTCATTGGTTGTTGATTCTTCGGGGCCAAATGCTGGTGACTATACTTATACACTAACGAGTCCAGGGGATAATACAGCGGTTGCTGATGACCTGAGTGTTACTGATTCATTCACGTACACATCTGATACGACCTCTGCTTCGATACATATTAATGTTGCTGATGATCAGCCTCTCGCGTTTGACCGTGTTGTTAATGTTACAGAGGATGCACTGCCAGACTATAATATCGTTCTTGTTTTAGATGTGTCTGGTAGTATGTCGCAGGCGCAATATGGTGGTCAAGTTCGTCAAATTAATGCTGATGGTTCCGTTACTATTAACACAAGGCTTGATCTTGCTAAGCAGGCAATGGCCGGGTTGGTAACTGAGTACTTTAATCAGGCTCAAAATGTATCTATTAAGCTTGTTACGTTTTCAGATGGCGCTAACATTTTAAATAGTAATGTCGCCTACACTGACAAAGCTTCAGCAGTCAGTGCTATTAGCTCCATTAATGGTAGCGGTAGTACTAACTACGAGAGCGCTTTGGACGCTACTCAATCAGCGTTTGGTTCGGTCGATAATTCAGTTGAAAACTTGGTCTATTTTATATCTGATGGTGTGCCAACATCTGGTAATACATCTAACCCTGTTGGTGCGTCAGGTTATGATGCCTTCCTTGCTGCTAATAGTATTAAGTCCTATGGCGTTGGGGTTGGCACAGGGATTTCAGATACAAGTGCATTAGATTCTATTCATAATGTCGATTCAGATTTGGATGGATCTGTCGATTCAGCAATTATTGTACCTGACCTTAATCAGCTAGAAGATACGCTTATCTCGACTATCCCTGTCGCTGTTGGAGGCAACCTTGTTGGCAGCGGTAACGTAAATAGCGCTTTGGGAGCTGATGGAGGGCATGTTCAACAGATTACTATTCGCCTTGATAGCAATGCGGATGGTACATCGGATCAAGATGTAACCTTTAGCTATAACAATACGACTGGTTTAATTAGTGAGAATAGTACTTTCCTTACAGGCTTCCCATTAAGCGGTGATTTACTGACTTTAGATGCTTCTTCTGGCTTTAAGTATGGCGCGTTGACGTTCAATTTCAGTACGGCAGATTACACTTACTTTACGGGTGGCACAGCAGCACAAGGTGATAGCTTTGCTGTGACATTTGTTGCAGAGGATGGTGATGGAGATGTGACTCCTGCGGTCGCACTTACGTTTAATGTGGTTGATGGTCAACCAATTGCAAATGCAGATATGGATACATTATTTGGTAACCATGATTCATTCGAAGGCAATGTAATTACGGGCTTAGGAACTGATGGAGGGTTGGCATTAGGCAGTAAAGTTACTGAATTTACACCGCAGGGTACAGGTGTTGATGCTGCTGTAGATGATGCAAAAGTGAGTTCAATTACTTTTGAAGGACAAATATTTGATTTGGCGGCGAATATATCGGGAAGTGGTGCTGGTTATAGCTATAGCATCTCTGGCGGAAGTTTGAGTTGGTCGCATAATACTGATGGGAGTTCATTAGTGTTCAATACTGATGGCTATTATCAATATACGCCACCTACTGCAGATATACCGTCAGCGCCTACGGATACCACTGTTAATGTGCAGTTTAATAATACTAATGCTACTGGAACCAGTCTTACTAATTCTGGTGTGATAATGACAGGTATTGATCGTGATCTTACGACCGACAATTCAGGTGTGAGAACCACATCTGATGGAGTAGGTGTTCTCGGGGGTAATAATAATTCACGTATTGATAATCTTGAAACATTGGTGCTTAATTTTGACCGTTCTTTATACCCCAATGGTGTGACTAATATTGGCTTTAATGCTGACAACAGTAACAGTTCTTTGGGTGGATCAAGAGCATTAACATATTCTGTTTACCATATTGATGGTTCGTTGTTAGGTCAGTATTACAGTAATACGGAAGCTCAGTTCCAGTTGCCCTCTGAATACAGCAATGTTGGTCGTATTGAAATTACGGCGTCTAGTGATGCTTACGCAAGCATGTTCTCAATGAATTTTGATCCAGTATTAATAGATGCATCAGCAACTGAAATTGCGCCGGTAGAGATAGGTTACACATTAACTGATACTAATGGTGACAGTTCTAGTACTACGTTAACTTTGCGGACAATTAGTAACACTATCGCTGGAGATGAAACCAATAATACTGACCTTATCGGTACCGCTGGAAATGACCGAGTAGTCGGGTTGGCGGGTAATGATGAGTTAGATGGGGCTGCTGGCAATGATATCCTCGAAGGTGGTGATGGAAATGATATTCTGATTGGCGGGCTTGGTCATGATCATCTTGTTGGTGGCGCGGGTAATGACACTTTAGAAGGTGGTTCAGGTAATGACTTACTTGTAGGTGGTTCAGGGAACGATATATTAAGTGGAGATTTAGGGGCTGATATATTCCAGTGGTCGCAGGCAGATAAAGGCGTAAGTGGAAGCCCTTCAGTCGATCGTATCACCGATTTCGATTCTGTTGCCGCTAATAGTGGTGGTGATGTACTAGATCTAAGTGATCTTTTGCAGGGTGAAGATGCGAGTGATCTAAATTCATTGCTCAACTATTTGCACTTTGAGCAAGTTGGTGCCGATACTGTTGCCCATGTCAGTTCTAATGGAGGGTTTTCTGGAGGTTATAATGCTGGGGCAGAAGATCAGACTATCATTTTCCAAAACACCGATTTGATAGGAAGCTTTACAAATGATCAGCAAATAATTCAAGACCTATTAGGTAGCGGTAAATTGATAGTTGATTAATTTACATTAGTTATTGATTCTTTTTGGCCTCGGACTAGCTCCGGGGCTTTTTTATTTGTAGTAGGGAGATATGTGGATTTTGGTTATACTCCATTCTTTTAATGCAACCAATGAATATCTAGCTGATGACTGAACAAATTGATAGTGACGTAAGTGTGGATAAAAAGATCAAAACTCGCATGAATAAACTTCAAAAGCGATTACGTCGAGAGATGGGTAAAGCTATAGAAGACTTCAGCATGATTGAAGATGGCGATAAAGTGATGGTGTGCTTATCGGGTGGTAAGGACTCCTACGCTATGTTAGATATATTGATGAATTTACAGCGTAGCGCGCCTATTTCTTTTGAGTTGGTCGCGGTTAATCTTGATCAGAAGCAGCCAGGCTTTCCAGAACATATTTTGCCGGCATATCTTAAGTCAATTGATGTTCCGTTTCATATTGTTGAACGGGATACCTATTCGGTTGTAAAGTCTGTTGTACCGGAAGGAAAGACTACGTGTTCGCTATGTTCGCGATTGCGACGGGGAACACTATATGGCTTTGCTGAAGAAATTGGTGCTACAAAAATAGCACTTGGTCACCATCGTGATGATATTTTGGAGACATTTTTCTTAAATATGTTTTATGGTGGGAAATTAAAAAGCATGCCACCAAAGCTTGTGTCTGATGATGGAAAGAATATGGTGATTAGACCATTGGCATATGCTCGAGAAAAAGATATCGAAGAATATGCTGCTCTGAAAGAGTTTCCTATTATTCCGTGCAACTTATGTGGCTCACAGGACGGTTTGCAGCGTCAAGTTATTAAAGAGATGCTCAATACATGGGATAAACAGTCTCCCGGAAGAATTGAAACGATGTTTCGGTCCCTGCAGAATGTTGTTCCATCGCATTTGGCTGATCCTGCACTTTTCGACTTTAAATCTTTAGAAGTTGGCTATCGTCACGGAATAGGTCCTTCGATGATACAAGCACCTAAAGTGGACTCTGCACCAGAAATGATAGATATTTTATCGGTATAACCAAAGAGTGAACGTGAAAAACATTGTTCTGATGGGGGCTTTCTGTCACTGTGAAACAGGTCAGATAAACTATTGTCAAAGAACCTCCATAAATTCATCTATTGCTAAGAAATGAAATATTAATGTGGTGTTCTTCTTACGTTTGTTCAGCGTTTTCAACCTCATGAGGGAATATGAGCGGTAATAACAGTAAGCTTCACCCAAGAGCTGTCTATCTGAGGAATTTACTCATTGCCCATGTAACCGGGCGTAATGTAAATGAATCTGATTACCATAAACTCAGACACTACTTCATGGGGTTGGCTGAGACGTGCCAAATTTTACCTAGTTTAGTTGTTGAGCACGAGGACCTGTCTGGGTTGTGGCATAGCATGAGATACAATTATGCTTCGCATGAGGATAGAAAAGCTTATGTGGTTGATGAATTCCAAATCTTTCTTGACCAGATAGCGCCTGCAGGTAATGAGGATAAAGATTCGGTAGGTTCCGGCTACCCAAAAATTGATAATAAAAAATTGCACCAAGTATGGAGTGATTCTTTAGACTTAATTGCAAAAAGCCCTGATACAGCTACTGAGCAAATGAAATTATTGGTTGAAAATTTATGCTATCAACTCTTGAAGCACTTGAAAGTAGTTCCTGATCCTCAGCAACATAATGTATCTGCATTGGTGACGTTAACAGAGCGGTCGTTATTGCTCTCGCCGGGCAACAAGTTTCATCTTGTTGTACAGAAGTTGGTGACAAGTTGTGGCGAAACACTTGGTGCTATCGATAGCTTTACGATAGATTGCGCGAGCATTACTACTGACCATGTATCCAATCAAAGAAAAGATGAGGCACTCGTTCTTGTCAACTTGTATGCTAGCTTGGCTTCATTGTTGTTGTCTACTTGGCAAGTGCGTGAAATGCTAAAAGAAGGCAATACGCAACGGTAGTACTAGCTGTACAAAAATACCTAATTTTATATCTTATATGGAGAGCTTTTTTGTATGAGTGAACTAATACAGCGTATCGACTTAAATGGAGTCACTACCCTTATTTTATCAAGAGCTACTTCATATAACAGTCTCTCTTTGAAGTTAATGGAATCTTTGATCAATGAGCTTAATTCCATTGACGAAGACATGTCTGTTCGAGCAGTTATTATCAAAGGCGAAGGCAAAGGTTTTTGTGCAGGGCATGATTTAAAAGAAATGCTTGAGGCTGGCGAAGAACCTTTTTATGAATGTACTTTCAATACGTGCTCCCAAATGATGCAGCGCATAGTGAGCCTTTCCGTTCCTGTTATAGCGCAAGTGCATGGAGTGGCTACGGCGGCAGGTTGTCAATTAGTAGCAAGTTGTGATTTAGCTTATGCAGCAGAGTCTGCGCGATTTGGTACCCCGGGCGTAAATATTGGACTATTTTGCTCAACGCCAATGGTTGCGTTATCTCGTGTTGTGTCTCAAAAACATTCAATGGAACTGTTGCTTACAGGAGAGCTTATTAATGCTACTCGTGCAGAAGAAATGGGACTTATTAATAAAGTAATTTCTGATAGCGAGCTGGACCACTATGTACTTGATATGGCCTCACTTATAGCAAGTAAGTCTCGTAAAACTCTCGCTATAGGAAAAAAAGCATTTTATGAGCAGAAAGAACAATCATTAGCAGAGGCATATGTGACTTGTAGCAAAGTGATGACCGAAAATATCATGATTGACGATGCTAAAGAGGGTATTGATGCATTTGTTAACAAGCGTAAACCTAAATGGAAGCACTGCTAAGTAACTTTTATAGACAGGTATCTTGCCTGTCTTTTCTTTTTTCTGTAGGTGATTTGCTGCTCTATACTCTCAATATTAGTTTTTCTTCGCTCCTTTCTAAAAATCCCTATCAAATTCTCCAAATTAAAGTCGCTATATCAGCGGGCCCTTATTAGACAAATTGTTTATTAGAAATATTCGATGTAGCTTGTCATTTGTCATGTTTTTGATTTAGGATATTCTAATGTTATATGTTTATTATATGCTTATTCTAAAAAGTAATAATAAGTAGTGTGGTAGCTAGGCACCCTCGAATTATTAAATTTTTACGATAGAGCGGACCAGTATTGGTCAGTAGAGCTAAACGAACATATACGGGTTATACAAAATAATAAGTAAAAATTTGGCAAGATCATTTGGAGGTGTAATGTCCAAGATAATCAAGAGACCCGGAACTCGTGAGTTGATGGCACAGCTTGCAAAAGAGTCGGATGGACTATCGATCAACGAAAGGCGAGACTTTTTAAGAAAAGGGATGGTTGCTCTAAGTGGTGCTGCAGCGACAATGGTTGCTGGCAAAACGATGGCAGAGGGGAATCTTCCTCCACTGGAGCCTTCGTGGGGGAAAATGCTTGGACATGGTGTTGTTGAATTTCCGTACGGGCTGCCTTCCAAGTATGAAAAACATGTTGTTCGTCGCACAGTGCCTTGGTTAACTGCCGAATCTATCTCTTCTATTTCAATGTCGCCTCTTCAAGATTTAAAAGGAATTATTACCCCTAATGGTCTCGTTTTTGAACGTTATCATGCAGGTGTGCCACAGATTAACCCTGAAGAACACCGTTTGATGATTCATGGCTTAGTCGATAGACCCATTATTTTTACGATGGATGATTTGATGCGTTTTCCATCCGTATCCGAAATTAAATTTATTGAATGCCCCGCTAACGGCGGAATGGAGTGGAAAGGTGCTCAAATGGAAGCGCTGCAGTTTACTCATGGCATGCTGAGTTGCTGCGAGTGGACAGGTGTACCTCTGCGCACACTTTTAGAGGAAGTGGGTGTTCAACCTGAGGGTAAATGGATTTTAGCTGAAGGCGCTGATGGTGCACATATGAGCCGTTCTATTCCTCTAGAAAAAGCGCTTGACGATACACTGGTCGTATATGCACAAAATGGTGAGCGATTACGTCCAGAGCAAGGTTATCCTCTTCGCCTTATTAACCCAGGATGGGAGGGGAATACATCTGTCAAATGGCTCCGTCGTTTAGAAATTGGTGATAAGCCATGGTACCACCGCGAAGAAACATCCAAATACACTGACTTAATGGAAGATGGGCGTGCTCGCAAGTTTACATTTGTTCAAGAAACTAATTCAGTTATTACTAATCCATGCCCAGAGAACCCTATCAAGAACAGTGGTGTGATTGAAATTGAAGGTGTTGCTTGGTCTGGTAGGGGAAAAATAAAACAAGTCGATGTCTCATTTGATGGTGGTATAAGCTGGACACCTGCAAAGTTGAAAGGCCTTGTTTTAGATAAAGCCCTCACCCGTTTTAGTTTGGTTACTAAGTGGGATGGTCAGCCGTGGTTGTTGCAGGCAAGAGCCATTGATGAAACGGGCTATGTGCAACCGACACTGAAGCAATTGCGTGAAGCACGTGGCGGTAATTCTATTTATCACAAGAACTCAATTCATACATGGAAAGTTGCGGCCAACGGGGAGGTCACTAATGTTCAGATCTCTTAAAGAAACTCTTCTTATATCTATAGTGGGTGCTGCTTTACTGGTCCCTTTTACAGCCATTGCTACAGAGAAATATAGTTTTGGTAAAACAGCTACTCTTGAAGAAATTGCCGGATGGGATATTGATATTCGCCCTGACGGTAAAGGTCTTCCCAATGGAAAGGGCAGTGTAGAAGATGGCGAAGTGTTGTATGAACAACTTTGTGCAACTTGTCATGGCCTATTTGGGGAGGGGGAAGCTCGTTGGCCGGTACTTGCTGGCGGTGTAGGAACGCTAACAGAAGAGAGGCCAACAAAGACAGTGGGTTCTTATTGGCCCTATGCGTCTACCTTGTATGACTATATTCGTCGGGCAATGCCGTTTACTGCGCCGCGCTCCTTAACGAATGAGCAGACATATCAACTGACAGCATATGTGCTTTATCTTAATGAGCTTGTTGATGAAGATTTTGTGTTAACGCACGAAAACCTTTCACAAGTTGAAATGCCCAATAAAGATGGTTTTTTTGTAGACCCTCGCCCTGATGTTAAAAATGTTCGTTGTATGGAGGCGTGTAATGATCCTTCGAAGATGACAATTGAGGGTACTCTCAAAGGGATTACACCCGTTGGCCACTTTATAGAAGGGGCCGATGCACCTGCTGCTTCGCATGAAGGACAAGAAGATTTAGAGCGAGAGAAAGCACATGCTCGCAAGGCTGCGCTAACAGGTGAAGATGCAAAAGAAGCGGCGGGAAGCGAGACCGTAAAACTGTCTGATAAAGCGCTTGCCGGTAAAGAAACGTTTGATAATGCGTGTAAAGTTTGTCATGGCTCAGGTATAGCCGGTTCGCCAAAATTGGGTGATATCGAAGCATGGGCTCCAAGGGTGAAGCAAGGCCTTTCAGTGTTAGTTGAACACGCTATTAAAGGGTTTGGTGGTGCCACAGGGATCATGCCGCCGAAGGGAGGGCGTGTAGATTTAAGCGATATGCAGGTTGAAGAGGCAGTCAACTATATGGTTGAGGCAAGCAAATAATACGAAGCTTCTAAGGTTTTGCATAAGCCGCTTGTGCTGCATAACAATAATAAAATCTGTCAGTAAAGACAGTTCAGAGGAGATAAGAATGCGCAAATTGACCACATCTATGTGCGCAGCCGGTTTGTTAGCTTTAATAGTTACAACACCAGCCACTGCGATGACGACTCAGGAAGCCGTTGCTGAAGGTAAAGCTGTTTATATGGGTAAATCAAGAGGTAACTGTATCTCTTGTCACCAGATCAATGATCCTGATGCGAACCTTGCTGGTAACCAAGGGCCTCCTATGGTTGCTATGGCGCAGCGCTTTCCTGATAAACGCATGCTACGTGCGCAGGTTTGGGATGCGAGTAAAAATAACCCAATCACTATTATGCCACCACTTGGCAAGCATTGGATCTTGTCTGAAGAAGAGATCGATGCAGTGGTTGAATATATATACCAATTTTGATGTACCCCTAGGGTGTGTAAGAGGATAGAGAAATGAGTATAGATCGTCGTACTGTGGTTAAGGCCATTGCAATGGGTGGTGCATTGATGGGTGCTAGTGTGTTAATGCCACGTATTGCACTTGCTGCATGGAGCAAAGAAGCATTTGAGGCAAAAGAGCAAACAGCTGCTATGAAAGCTTTGTTTGGTTCTGATGGGCTTGAAGAGAGTGCTGAAGTAAATTTAAAAGCGCCTGATATTGCAGAAAATGGTGCAGTTGTTCCTGTCACCGTAACTTCATCGATGTCTGGAGTTGAGTCAATGAGTATCTTTATTGAAGGTAATCCATCACCACTAGCAGCAGAGTTTATGATTCCTGTTGGCACAAAGGCAGATGTATCTACTCGTGTTCGTATGGGGAAAACAACAAAAGTTACGGCTGTTGTAAAAGCCAATGGCAAGCTATATAGCGCGGCTAAAGAAGTAAAAGTTACTATCGGCGGATGTGGCGGTTAATACGGATTGGAGAGACATAAAATGGCTAAGAAAATGTTAAAAGTAAAAGCAAAAGCGTCCGGCGGTAAAACCAAAGTCAAATTAATGGCTAAGCACATCATGGAATCTGGGCAGCGCAAAGATAAAAAAACGGGTGAGCTAATTCCAGCACTATTCATACAGAACCTGACGGTTAAGTACGCAGACAAGGTTGTGTTTGAAGCGAACTTAGGGCCTGCAATCTCAAAAAACCCTTATTTGTCCTTCTCTTTTGATGGCGGTGCGAGTGGGGATGAATTGTCGATGACGTGGACTGAGAACTCTGGGAAGACAGGTACTGAGTTAGCAGCTATTAAATAAATAAAGCTAGGCCTTTAAGTGGGTCTGCTTAACCCATCGGTAAAGGGTGGAGTATTAGCGAATGAAAATAATAAAAAATATTACAATCGGTCTGAGTCTTTTAATGAGTACTCAGTTGGTTTTTTCAGCACAACCCGGCACAACGTTAGCCTCTGTCAACCCAGAAGCTGATCGAATGGCGCTACAACAATTCTTTAAAAAACGTTTTCCCGATGCAGAGTTGGCGGACTACGTTAATGGTATCTACGCAGTAGATGCTGACTCAAGGACACAATGGGAAGACCTTGAATCTTTCCCTCCTTATGAGTTTGATGTTGAAGAGGGAGAGCGCCTATTTAAGACAGCGTTTGCTAACGGTAAAGGTTATGCAGATTGTTTTGAAAAAGGGGGAATTGGTATACGCCAAAACTTCCCTTATTGGGATAAAAAAGCCGGCACTGTAAAAACGTTAGAACAAGAAATAAACGAATGTCGCGAAAGCAATGGTGAGAAGCCATTGAAGTGGGGCAAAGGGCCTATTGCTCAGATCTCTGCTTATATGGCATGGACCTCTCGCGATAACGTGTTCGATATAAAAATTCCTGAAGGTGATGAGGGAGCGCTTGCCGCTTATCTAGATGGTAAAAAATTCTTTTACACAAAACGTGGTCAGTTGAACCTGTCATGTGCAAATTGTCATGTACAAGGTTCAAATGTGCGTATACGTGCAGATTTAGCAAGCCCTTCATTAGGGCATACAAGCCATTTTCCTGTATTTCGTTCAAAGTGGGGTGAGTTAGGCACTTTGCATCGTCGCTATAAAGGCTGTCATAAAGACAGTCGCTCTCAGCCTTTAGGTATGCAGCATGAGACATTTCGGAATCTTGAGTATTTCCAGACATACATGAGCAACGGTCTTGTTGTGAATGGTCCTGGTTCACGTAAATAGGAGAGGCAAAGATGAAGAAATTGATAGCGATTGTCGCTACTGTTGTGTTCCTTCCTGCTGCAGCAATGGCAGAGACTTTTGATGACGCATTTGACATGAATCGTGCTATGCACGGAAAAGGCTATACCTTTACTTGGTCCGGCAAACAGTACTCTACTGATCACTTAGAAGAAGTTGAGGCTCGCGTTGCTGCGACAAAAGAAAATGCAGAAGACTTAATTGCCAAAGCTAAAGCAAAAAATGCAGAAGTAGCTAACGTTGGTTTTGAATGGAAGCTTACAAAGGGGATCCTTAAAGATGCTGAAGCCGCTATGGTGAGTGGAGATTACCGTAAAGCTCTAGACCTAGCAGCACAGGCTAAATACCACGCTCGTATTGGTTTGGAGCAACACGCTTACGCTGAGAATAACTGGCACCTTTCAGTTCCTCAATAATATGTCTTTTAAAGTACCTGTAGTGGCAGTGCTGCTGCGGGTATTTTTTTGCCTGAAGGTGAAAATTTATGTCTATGTCACGCCGTGAGTTTGCTCAGCTCTTAGGTCTTGCAGGTGCTGCAGGTGTTTTACCCTCTACTGGTTTTGCTGCCTCCAAGCAATCTGTAGACCCATATGAAGTCGCTAATTTTGGTAATGTGCGTTTGTTGCACATGACTGACTGTCATGCACAATTACTGCCTATTTATTTCAGGGAGCCTAATGTCAATTTGGGTATGGGAGCGGCTAAAGGACAAGCTCCTCACCTTGTTGGGGACAAGTTGTTAAGCCATTTTGGAATCAATTCAAACTCTTTAGAAGCGCATGCTTTTTCTTGTTTACAGTACGAAGAAGCTGCCGTTAAATATGGGAAAGTAGGCGGTTTTGCTCATATTAAAACATTGGTAGAGCGCTTACGGGAATCATATGGACGAGAGAAAACATTATTGTTGGATGGTGGGGATACATGGCAAGGTTCAGGTACCTCTTACAAGACTCGCGGCATGGATATGGTTCAGGCAGCTAATGAGTTAGGTGTGGACTTCATGACGGGGCACTGGGAGTTTACCTATCATCAAGAGGAGATTCTAAAGAATATTAAAGCCTTTAATGGTGAGTTTTTGGCGCAAAATGTGTTTGTTACTGAAGATGCTCTTTTCGATGGTGCGGATGAATATATACATGATGAGGATTCAGGACATGTCTTTAAGCCGTACAACATAAAAGAGATAGGTGGTGTGCGCATTGCCATTATCGGCCAAGCCTTCCCTCGGACAAAAATTGCTAATCCTGCTCGTTTTATCCCTGACTGGACGTTTGATATATACGACGATCGATTACAGGAGCAGGTAAATCACATCCGCGAAAATGACAATGTTGATGCTGTCATTGTTATTTCGCATAACGGTATGGATGTTGATCTTGCGATGGCAAACCGGGTATCGGGTGTCGATGTGATCTTGGGTGGGCATACTCATGATGGCATTCCAACACCGACGATTGTAAAAAATAATGGTGGAAAAACATTAGTCTGTAATGTTGGCTCAAACGGTAAATTTGTCGGTGTTATGGATCTAGATATACGGGATGGCAAGGTGCAAGATTTCCGTTACCGCCTAATGCCAGTCTTTTCTGAGTTATTAGCACCAGATGAGAGTATGGCGAAGTTAATCACGGATATCCGTGCTCCCTATCTACCTTGGTTAACTGAAGAGTTAGCACCTGCTGATGAGCTGATGTTCCGTCGAGGAAACTTTAACGGTACTTTTGATCAGGTTATTTGCGACGCACTACGAAAGGTAAATGATGCTCAAATATCCTTATCACCAGGGTTTCGTTGGGGGACAACGGTACTAAAAGGCCAAATGGTAACGATGGAGCATGTGTTGGATCAGACGTGCCTGACATACCCCGAGACTTATGTTCGTGAGATGAAAGGCTCTGAGCTGAAACTCATTTTGGAAGATGTGGCAGATAACTTGTTCAACCCAGAACCTTATTTGCAGTCCGGTGGGGATATGGTGCGTGTTGGAGGTTTTGATTATGTTTGTGATCCGGCTGAAACCATTGGGAGGCGTATTAGCGAGATGACACTAGATAATGGCGAAAAAGTGGATGCTGATAAATCATATAAAGTCAGTGGATGGGCAACGGTCGGTGCGCGATCTGAGGGAGCCGACATTTGGGATGTTGTGGCTGAGTATTTAAAAGACCGTAAAGTGGCCAGTATTGATAAACTTAATACACCAAAGTTGAAAAATATTGCGGGCAACCCAGGGATAGTTGATTACCCTGTATAGAAAGGACGGCACCATTATTGCTTAGCTCTTATGGTGCTTTCACTTTAACGTCTGCTTGTAAAATGCCTGATGAAAAGTGAATCGCTGCATCGATAGGTTATATCTGTTTTGCTACGTTTATTTTAGAATAGCCAGCAAACTGATAATGGAGAAGATGTTGTGGTATTTAAGCCCTGGATAATTATGCCTGTATTGTGCTTCTTGATCGCAGGTTGCCAAACAACCGCTGTTCTCCCTGAGCCTGCTGCAGAAGCACCACCGCCACCATCAACTGAAGAAGTTGAAAAACGAACACCACTTGTTGTGCCTAATACCGCTCAATTAGAAGCAACTAGGGCCGAGAATGTAGAGTATCTGTCCGGTCAACTGTCGACAATGCAAGAGCAGGTCATTCAAATTAAAGCAGATACATCTGAGTTGAGAAAAACGACTCAAATACTGCTGGCTCGCGCGCAAATGTTGTCTGATCAGTCGGCAAAAATAGTCTCTGAGAATATAGGCGGTTCTATTAGTTCAACCCAAGAAGCCCCAGATCTTGAGCAACTAACAAAACAATTAAAAAGTTTGATAAAACGTACTGATGCACAATATCAGCTAGTTTCTGGTTATACGGCAAAAGGGGAGTGGGTACTGATCCGCTATGACCGCTTTAGCGGTGAGTCGTGGTTGGCGGATCAGGGACAATGGAACCTGCTGAATGAGTCAGAAGAGGTGTTGCCGTCTGTCTTCACCATCCAACTTTTACGTGCCGACAAGGATATAAAAGGGTATGTTGCTGCACGAGTAGACCAAGCTACAGGGCAATCCTGGTGGTTAAAGCAAGATACATGGTTAATGCTTCAATAGGCACAGAGGAAAGATTTAGTTGAGTAACGCACCCCACCTTTATCGCGATTTGATCACTCTATTTAATGAGTGTTTTGCTGATGCCTATAACACTCGTTTAGTTAAAGGCGGGGATGAGCCTATCTACTTACCTGCTGATGAAAAACGAGATTATCATGCAATTTATTTTGCACATGGTTATTACAGCAGCGGTTTACATGAAATATCGCATTGGCTTATTGCCGGAGATGAGCGGCGTAAATTAGAAGATTTTGGTTATTGGTACGTGCCTGATGGGCGTACTGCTGAGCAACAGAAAATCTTTGAGCAAGTTGAGATTAAACCTCAGGCTATTGAATGGATTCTATCAGTTGCAGCGGGATATCACTTTCATATCAGTGCGGATAACTTGAATGGTGAAGCGACAGATGCTTCTGAATTTAAGCAGGCAGTATTTGCTCAGGTTAGAATCTATAGAAAGCAAGGCTTGCCTGAGAGGGCAGAGCAGCTACGAAGCAAGCTCAGTCATTTCTATGGTACTCCTGATTACATAAGTTCGGAGTGCTTTGACTTTTCTTCGATTTAGATTTCTATAAGTCTTTGTGTTGGTGCACTTAGCCTACTTTTTTGCCAAATCTTAATGTAGGTTTGGTTTTTACACATTACATTAGCTAGATCTTCTATGTATTGAGTAGCTTTCATAATTGCGAAAGCTACTCACCTTCCTTTACTTATCTATTCTGCTGTTGTGGCGTGCTTATGCATCATTTTTTTGCCACCCATTGGCATGATTTTTTTGACAGGAACCTGCAGAGATTTTTGTGATCCATCTGAGAAAGTCAATGAAAGGTTAATGTGTTCACCGGCGTGTAAGTTACGTGTCAATCCAATCATCATAATATGCATGCCACCAGGTTGTAATGTAACTTTCTGATCTGAAGGCAGTTTTATTTCGTTAATTTGTCTCATACGCATGACGCCGTTATCTTGTATGTGCGTATGCAGCTCTACGTTTTTTGCTGCATCACTTGTAGCAGAGACTAGGCTAAGGCCTTTTTCATCGTCATTAGTAATTTGCATAAACGTTGCGCTATTCATCTGACCAGGAGGTACGGCACGGGCATAGGCCCCGTCAATATGCACTTCGGCTGTGGCCAATTGAGAGCTTAGTAATAATATGGTTGATAGTAGTACTTTTTTCATGACACTTTCCTGTTATTTCTGAGCAAGCAGAGTTCTTATTTCTAGCAACACATCAGCCGGCGAGCTGTTATGCGATAAAGGTTTGTATAGCTTTCCTTTTGTATTGATGAGGTAGATTCTTGATGAGTGATCAACTGCATAACCCATAGCAGAGTCATTCATTTCTACAATGCGGTAGAAAGAGCCATACTGTTTAACTACTTGATCAATATCGGATTTTTTACCAGTAATGCCTGTGAGCATAGGGCTGAAGAATTTAACATACGCTTCTAGTTTTTCTGGAGTATCTCTATCGGGGTCTACACTAATAAAAAGTCCTGCAACATTCTCTTTTTCTTGCTCGTTAAGTCCTTTGAATGCCTGAGTCATGACAGCAAGAGCTGTAGGGCAGACGTCGGGACATGAAGCGTACCCAATATATAAAGCCACAACCTTTCCTTTATAGTCACTTAAAGAAACCGGGCCTGCGTGTGACTCTAGTGTAAAGTCGCCGCCGAGGGTCGTGATATTATCGCTATTGATGGTTTGTGGTCTTAATACAAAAATAGCGGCTAAACCAATAAGCATTAAAACGGTGAGTACGAGCAGTAAGCGTAATGTTGAAAGAGTGCGGTGTTTCATGGTGATTCAAACTCAAAAGTGGCTTTATTAGGTTCTGCAGTTGCGTCGGCGTACGTGAGAATTGAGGCTAACCATACCATCGTTCCTGTTACACAAACGGCGAGCTCTGTTGTTCCTTCCCACGTGATTCCGTCAGGTAACGGTGATAGGGGTATTTTATTAATTCCCATAAACATCTTTTTACCTTTAAGTTCTAATATGACTGTCTTCGCTTGGATGTTATCTAATGTGACAGTGAAGGTGAGTGGCGCCATGGACGGTATTGAAGGGGGGGTCACCTTAAGCGAAATGCTTTTTTCCTCATGTGTGGCTCTACAATGTGAGTGTTGTAGGTTGCATGGTTCAGCTACAGTAAGGAGTTTGGACGACTGTTTTTTTTCAAGCATATCCGGAAGCAACCAAAGACATACTAATATTCCAAGTGAGAAAGCGATCCCCACCAGTACTTTAATGTGTTTAATAACTTTACTTCCTGTCATCTCGAGTTCTCAATTGTCAGTATTTTAGAGGTTATGCACTTAGTCGACCATGCGACGTATTGTCGCATTTCGAGATCGAGGAGTTTAGTGCTTAGGGTGTTAATACTTGCACTTATCAGTGGTGAAAGTTATCGTTTGAAGTTCCGGAATATATCTTGGATGAAATATAGAAATTAGCGGAATATGGTACGTTTAGAGAGGGTATGTATGCGTCAGAAGTTTATCTTTATGTTTCTTAGCTTATTTCTGATTAGCTCTAATGCTAGTGCGTTGGATTATTATCGTGTGACAGATGAACCCATAAATATTCGCTCGGGCCCCGGAAAAACTTTTCCAGTATTAGCTCAAGCTAAAAAAGATGCGCAAGTTCTTGTAATAAAGAAGCAGGGTGATTGGGCAAATATTTTTTTCCTGCACAGTAATGGCAGCCAGATTGAAGGTTGGATGCATAATACTTTCCTTCAGCAGGAAAGTGAAAGCAGGCAAGAAGATATTGCCATGAAAGCCGAATCAATAGGTGCGCATTTGAAGTGTTTACCAAATGCAAAGAAAAATGGTGTGAGTAGTTGTATGCTCGATATTGATTTTACAGTCATGGGGCCATTAAGTGAAAGTGCAGCAGAGGTACGTTGTGAGTCTGAAGTGCTATTGCATTTGAGTAATGGTGAAGCTCAACCTATTCAGGAAGCTGGGCGTATTCGAACGCCTTTAAAGCAAGGTGTAGGTGCAGCAAGAATGCAATTGATGGTATTCCCATTAACTAAAGTTATGGTTGAAAAGGTGACTGTTGTTGATTATCGGTGTATTGCACAAGAAATCTAATATTTTGCTTTATTCGCTGCTCCAAGGGAGCTTTGACGTGTAAAATGGTTTTGTGGGGTCGTGAAAAATTATAAGTCTTTGCAGGATCTGTATTGTTTAAAAACATGAAAGTGGCTGGAATTACTTTTCATAATTTGGATATGCTATTTTGACAATGCAAAAAAGGTATTAACAGCTACAATTGCATATAGATGATGTACCGTTTAACGGCTAAGTATGAATAGTAGACTTGGCCTAATTATCGTAAAAGTATGTAATCATTTTTTTAGTATTTCATACCGTAATATATAAGATGTATGAGAACAGTAGCCATGGATGATGGGGCGTGAATGAAAGAGATTAATGGTAAAACAGCACGCTGGTTTAAGCTTCTATATGGCTTGTTGTCACTACTAATGCTGCTTGCTCTTTTTGCCTTCAGTTATGCTACTTGGAGTAATGTTAAAGAGCAGGCCTATGAGTCGTTAACTCCCCATAATCAAAGTTTGATGAATGTTGTTGAACGTTTTTTCGTGCATCAGGAATCCTTACTTGATGAGTTAGCAAAGACCATTACCGTTACAAGCAACCCTGATAGTTTTATTCAAACGCGACTCAACGATGTGCTGAGGGCTACGCCACAAATGCGAGTTCTTGCCATTATAGATAGTCAGGGTGTAATTATGTCGACCACAGGCGACATTCACACACTTGAGTGGTTAGACTTATTTGATCATGGTGAATCGACCATAGGTAGGCCCTTTAGGCCCACTTTTGTAGGAGAAAATATACTACCTGTTCGTAAACCTATCATTAATGAAAAGGGCGTTAAAACAGGTTACGTAGTAGCGGCTTATCGTTTATTAGGAAATGATGCCATATGGCAAGAAGCAGAAGAGGCTGAAAGCCAACGTCGATCTATGATTATAGGTAATGATGGTCGTGTTTATATATCTTACCCCGAATCAGATACCTTTTGGCAAAGCTTCGTCTCGTTGAAAGTTGAAGATGGTTTTTTGAAAACGTTAGCCCAACTCACCACCAAAGCAGGCGAGTGGCAAACACGTGATGTGCAATATCAAGATGAAAAATTGCTCATTACAGCTAGCTTTATCAAAGAGTACAGTTTCTACATAGTAAGTGGGATTCAAAGTGCTGACTTATTCTCTCGTTGGTTTGAACGGATGAAGTTTGTCGCTTTAGCAGTGTTAACTTTTCTAATTCTCGGACTTATTGTGTTTCGAGTGATATTGACTAGCGCATCTCGTTTTGAGTCTGCCAGAAATGTTGCCGAGCATAATGTCTTTAAGCTCTCTCGGGCGATAGAGCAAAGCCCAAGCAGCGTCATTGTTACCGATGAAAACTGGTTGACTGAGTATGCTAATAATCGTTTGAGCGATGGTGGAAGGTCATTAGATAAATTAAGCACTGGCCAAATGCTTCTAGAGCACTTCCCTCATAGTTTGCTAAAGGATGATGTAAAAACAATATCTGAGAATTTATTACATGGTACGAACTGGTACGGCGAACGCCGTGCAAAAGAGCAGAAGCAATGGTTTTCTTTTTCTATTAGTGGAATGACAGATGATTCTGGCCGTGTAACAAACCATGTAATTGTGACTCAAGATATTACTGAACGAAAACAGGTTGAGGTTCGCTTATTTAAGCAAGCGAATTATGATGCGCTAACTGGATTGCCGAATAGGCGGCGCACAAATGAACTGCTGACAGAATCTGTAAAAAAAGCATGGCAAGAAAATAAGCGCGTCGCTGTACTTTACATGGATGTAGATAATTTCAAGCAAATAAATGATACGTTTGGTCATATGTTAGGTGATCAAATGCTACAACTCGTAGCTGTTAGATTGCAGCAAACTGTTGCTAAGGAAGGCACTGCTTGCCACATGAGTGGTGATGAGTTTTTAGTATCCATTGTTTTTGATAGCGAGAAAGATGTAATTGCTCTTGCCGATAAAATCATGAATGTTATGAAACAACCCGTTTTACTGGAGGCTAAAAAATTATTTATCTCCGTTAGCATCGGCATATCTCGTTACCCTGAAGACAGCGATGATGTCTCTAGTTTATTAAAGCATGCGGATATAGCGCTTTATGAATCAAAGAACCAAGGTAGGCGCTGCTACCGTTTCTTTAGCCAAGAGTTGGACGATAAGAATAAACGCAAGGTTGAGTTAGAGTCTGAAATCAGAAATGCATTGGTTAATAAAGAGTTGTACATGGTTTACCAGACCAAAAATAGAATATCTTCTGGTGAGGTGTATGGTTTTGAAGCTCTGATGCGTTGGCAGAGTCCACGGTTAGGTTTTGTTAGTCCTGAAGAGTTTATTTCTGCGGCTGAAGAAATCGGTGTGATAGACCAATTGGGTGAGTTTGCTTTGTATGAAGCTTGTCGTGACTTACAAAAGTTTCAGAATCATGCCAGCCAACCCCTTGCGATTGCTGTAAACGTTTCTATGTCTCAATTAACAAATTCGGACATTGTGGGTACGGTCAGGAAAGTTATTCAAGATACCGGTATAAACCCGAGTGTATTTGAACTAGAAATTACTGAATCAATGTTAGCTCAGCGGTTAGAAGAAGTGCAGCCAGTCCTGAATGACCTCCTAGGTTTGGGAGTGTCTCTGAGTATTGATGATTTTGGCACAGGCTATAGTTCGCTGAGTTATTTAACTCGCTTTCCTGTATCAGCACTCAAAATTGATCGCTGTTTTATAATGGATATGGTTGAAAATCGTAGTGATGCAACGTTAACACATACTGTGATTACCATGGCGCATAAACTAGGATTGAAAGTAGTTGCTGAAGGTATTGAAGACGAGGATCAGCTAGCGTTACTGCGTGTGTATGGTTGTGATTTAGGCCAGGGGTACTTTTTCACTAAACCGTTGGCTTATGATCAGATGATCACGCACCTTAAGGGCCAGCAAGAAAAACCAGACTGGGCTATATAGTGGATATAAAAGGGTTTACAAGCCTTTTACGTTCAGTGCTTAGGTTGCATTAACGATTAAGGCTTGGCGTGTGAGTACCTAGTAGGAAGGTATAAAAACTACCACATCAAATCATCAGGTATAGCGTAATCTGCATACGGGTCATCTTGCTCAGGCTGTTCTTCGGGTTTCAGGCGAATCACCCATGTTGGCTGGCGTGCTTCAACTCGATCCGCAATGTCAGAAGGTACTAAATAGTATTTTTCATCTAGCTTACAAATGAGTATCTGCATGCGTGCAAGTTGATTATGTAAATCAGGCGTTACATAAATATTTTTTATCAACGTACCATCGACAAAACGGTAGCCTATCTCTGCTTTATCACTGATTGTAATTTTGTGATGTTCTATCAATTGTCGAGCTTCAGACTCTAAAGCCTTTTTAGCTTTTTCTTCTTCGCGGCGTTTATTAAGTGCCTTATCTCGTTCTAGTTTTTCTTTACGTTCTTTGTCTAGAGCTTGTTGTGTTTCTGCACTAGAAGTAGCTAAATCTTGTTTGGATGCTTTTTTCTTTTGAGCTTTTGCTTTTTTTGCTTGTTGTTTATTGGCCAGACCGGCTTTTAATAACTGATCTTGAAGTGAGATAGCCATTAGCAAATACCTGCTATAATTTTTTGAGCAGTATAATACCACAGGCAAACACCAAAAGAGTGCTGCATCCTTTTCCATAGAGGGTAGCGAGCGTATATTTTATTAATTTAGTTATCGTGAGAAGTCTAATGGCAGACGCGCAATTTATGGCATTTTTGGTAGCAATTACGTTGTTAACAATCTCCCCGGGTGTTGATACGCTGTTGGTACTAAGGAATAGCAACAGGGGGGGGTGGAAGGACGGTGTTGTCAGTAGTCTTGGGATTTGCAGTGGTTTATTTGTGCACGCAACAGTCTCAGCTGTTGGTATTTCTGTCATCCTATTGCAGTCATCTTGGGCATTCAGTTTTTTAAAAATGGCGGGTGCTCTTTATTTAGTCTGGCTTGGCATACAAAGCTTATACACATTGCGTAAGCCTATCATTGACGGAGTAACACCCGTTAAGGGGCAGAACTTTACTTGGAGAAAATCTTTAACAGAAGGTTTGTTGTCGAATGTGCTGAATCCTAAAACAGTTATGTTCTATATGGCGTTCTTGCCACAGTTCATTAACCCGGATTCCGATTTATTAATGCAGTCGTTAGGCTTGGCTGCTATCCATTTCATGATTGGAATGCTTTGGCTCTGCGCTTTGACTGTCATGATATGCGGGTTGAAAGGCCGGGGAATAGGAAAGCGAGTTGAACAATCCTTACAAGGGCTTACAGGGGTGGTTATGATTGGTTTAGGATTAAGCTTAGCACTAGAAAGTAAGAAGTGAAGGCCTACACCAAAGACACTATTCGCTGGAGAAATGATCTCTGGCGAGGCCTATAAATGAATATAGCGCTTAATTCAGCCTGAAGATAGTGGTAGTGATGCTTATACGGCATAGTGTTTTGTTGATAGGGCTTGATAAAGGTCGCTATAAGCCCTAAACAGAGATAATAGGGGTGAGTTTAAGTGTCGTCATCAAAGGTATCATCCATACTTTTTTTAAGGCGCCTGGCTTCCAGCATCTCTTCAATATTATGTCGTACATTGCGGCGCGTATCTTTCTGCGTACTGATAAAGCCTAAGTCTTCAACAATATCGCTATCCAGATCGTAGTTGTCATTATCATCCAGTGGGTCATCGCTGATACTAATGTCATCTCTCATAAGAGTGATACCTCCTAACTGATCATCACATCGTTTACCGTGAACAGATAAACATGAATCTAAGCTATTCAAAATAGTTTTTAGCAGTGGAGGCTTTACGTGTAAATTGAAATTTATTTAGGAAAAATTGCTGTTTTTTGAATTTAAATCATTATGAAAATTTACAGGCATCAATGGACTATATTAGTGATGGTTGATGCCGTTATAGAAATCAATGTAGATGTGTTTTTTTCAAAAAATAGAATTGTTTTGTTTTTTAGTGCTTGTGCAGCAATGTTTTTTAAATCTATTGATTTAGCCCATTATAAATAGGGATTTTTCTTTATTGCACCTGCGAAGTACTATCTCTTTATGTATACTTTTGGTTATAGCTTTAGTTATTTAACAGCATTTTGGAGATCGAGTTTTGAGCACTAAATACTTGAAGCGTTTTTTTAAACCTAAGTCGATAGCTGTGTTTGGAGCGTCTGAAAAAACGGGAAGCATGGGGGGGATTGTTGTCCATAATTTGTTGGATAGTAAATTTCCTGGTGCATTGATGTGCGTTAACCCCGAAGGCTACGATAAGGTTTTTAATGTACCGTGCTATCAGACTATTTCTGAACTCCCCGAAATGCCTGATTTGGCCATTATTTGTTCGCCGCCTGATTCTGTTCCCGATATTATTCGCAAGTTAGGCGCGCATATGGTTAAAGCTGCGATAATTTTGACCGGTGGCTTATCCATTAAAAATAGCCCCGCGGCAAAAACGCTCAGTGAGTCCGTAAAAGAAGCGGCTAGACCCTACGGGATACGTATTATGGGTCCCGACTGTATGGGATTGTTAGTTCCTGGATCGAATATGAATGCAAGTTATTCTCATATGAATATTCAGAAGGGAAAAGTTGCCTACATCGGTCAATCTGGATTACTCGGTACAGCAATGATTGATTGGGCTAATGGTCGAGAAATCGGATTTTCACATTTTATGACATTGGGTAATGGCGTTGATGTGGACCTTTCTTCGGTTATTGATTATGTTTCTCAAGATCCTTATACGCACTCAATTTTGCTACAAATGGATCGGGTTTCTGGCTCATCGAGAAACTTTATATCTGCTTTGCGTGCAGCATCTCGTAACAAGTTAGTGTTAGTACTTAAATCAGGCATTTTTTCTGAAGAAGCTTCAAAAATTGCAGCAACTCCCGGTATACCTGATGAAGATGTTGTATATGATGCGGCATTAAGGAGAGCTGGTGCAGTGCGTGTGGAAACGTCTGATCAGTTGTTTAATGCATTAGAGACCTTGTCTCGAATGAAGCCTCTTCGAGGTGAACGATTAGCAATTATCTGCAATGGTATGGGGCCCAATGCTTTAGCTACAGACCGCTTGCTTAAGTCTGGAGGAAAGCTAGCTGCTCTTGCTGATGAGACGGTCAGTCAGTTGAATAATATTTTGCCTCCTGGATGGAATCAGAAAAATCCAGTTGATTTAAACTCTGATGCTACTTCAGAACGTTTTGCACAAGTAGCCCAAATCTTGTCTAAAGACAAAGGCATCGACGTCATCCTATCTATTCATGCGCCGACACAACTAGCTCCGAGCGTTGAAACCGCTGATGAGTTAGTAAAGGTGATTCGCAAATCACAGCGTAATATTCTGACATGCTGGATGGGACGCGCTACCGCTATTGAAGCAAGAAATCATTGTAATGCTGCTAATGTAGCAACCTTTATTACCCCTGAAGAAGCAATTGACGCGTTTATGCATATGGTTGATTACCGACGTAATCAGGTTGTTATGCGCCAAACTCCAGCGACGTATATTGAGCAAAATACGCAGAATCATCAAAAAGCTAAGAAAATTATTGCTGATGCGCTAGCGGAGCCCCGCGACTATCTTAATCATAGTGAGGCGTGTGACTTACTGGATCAGTACGATATTCCTGTTCAAAATAGTTATTATTCTGACGATATAGATGGTGTGGTTCAACGAGCCGAAGACATTGGTGGAACGGTCGCTATAAAAGCCCTTCATTGTAAGAATGTTTATCCTTTCAGTTATGATGACCAATCTTCTCAACGCCGAAATGATTTGGCGCAAGACCTCTACTCATCTAGTGATGTTAGATATGCAACAACAAAACTTGCGTACCGTGTTAGTGAGCGCATTGGTGATGAGGGAAGCATGGGGTTTTGCGTTCAGCAGATGAAACGTGGCTTTCAGTCTTTACAAATTAATGTAGGTATCACTCGGGATCCAACATTTGGTCCTATCATTGTATTTGGTGCTGGCGGTTTCACAGTGGATGTACTTGCTGACAGACATGTAATGTTGCCGCCGATGAATATGGCTCTAGCAAAAGAGCTGGTTAAAAATTCACGTATTTATAAGATCATTAAAGAGCATAGTCACCAGCCATCGAGAGATGTTGAGCAGTTGTCCGATATGATTCTTAAGCTGTCAGAAATGATAGTTGACCTACCTAACCTTAAGGGGCTAGAAATAAATCCCTTATTGCTGAATAAACTTGGCATATTAGCGGTTGATGTTGCTGTTTCTATCGGTGAGAAATCTGAATTAGCAATCTCGCCTTATCCGGGTGATCTAGAAGAATCTATTGCATTGAAACGTTCCGGAAGACCCGCCGTTGTACGCCCTATCCGGGGTGAGGATGAGCCGAGACATTTGGATTTTTACAACAAACTTAGCCCTGAGTCGATTAGGATGCGGTATTTTTATAGTAGAGGAGTGCCATCTCACCAAGAATTGGCGAGTTGGACACAAATTGATTATGACCGTGAAATGGCTTTTATAGTATCCGCCCCTAGTTTAGATGGGACCGGTCCTGAAACGCTTGGTGTTGTGCGCGTTGTTACCGATCCGGATAATATTCAAAGTGAGTTTTCAGTAGTGATTCGAGATGACCTTCAAGGAGAAGGTCTCGGTGTTATCTTAATGAGTAAAGCAATTGATTACTGCCGTAGTCGTAAAACATTAATCATTGAAGGATCTACACTACCAACAAATAAAGGAATGCAGGGGTTGGCGCTTAAGCTTGGGTTTACTAACTCTTTCAATATGGAAGAGGAGGTGGTTGATATGAAAATGAAGCTTAACGAGCCTACCGAAGATTGGCAGTTTACACGATTGCAGCACTAAAGATGTTTAGGTGGTAAGCAAATAGCCATTGGATGCCGGTTCAATGGCTTATTTGTAAGTGCATTAAGCGGTTGGGCAATACATCTCGTGAAGAGTATGAATAATGCGTTTTGCAGTATCACCTGAGAGGGAATAATAGATTGTTTGTGATTCTCTACGAGTGCTAACTAAACCATCTTTTCTTAAAACAGCTAAATGCTGGGATAAAGCTGATTGACTTAGGTCCAAGCAGTTATTTAACTGTGTAACTGAAAGCTCTTTACCATCCAAATAGCAAAGAATAAGCAGTCTACTTTCATTGCCAAGTGCTTTCATGAGTTGCGCAGCACGTGAAGCATTCGTTTTCATCATCTCAAGGGTCTCGGCGCTTAGGCTTGACTCTTCTATTGTATGGGCCAAATCTTACTCTCCACAGGATTAAGTTGAGATAAAACAAATCTTTGAGCCTGTTACAAATCCTTTTTGTAAATTAACTCTTCTAATATAAGGATAATAAGGTGAAATGTAGGGTTTTACCATAAAAAAAGCACCCAGAAGGGTGCTCTTAAAAAAAGAAAGAAAGTTGTATTGATGTCAATTTGCGTCTTTGAAGCCCACAAATCGAACAATACTCATGCTTGGGCACCACCCTGAAAAGGCCGATTGAAGTAGGCTTGCTCCAACGACAGCGGTAACAGCTAGTAGCATAAGAGTGATATTGAAAAATAGGACGGCTATAACGGTTACAAGAATGATTGTTCCTGCCATGATATGAAGTCCTTGGTTTACATTCATACCCGCAACATTACAGCTTTCTTGTTTTAACCCCAGCTTTTTGAAAATGGTGATGGCAGGGCACCAGCCTGTAAATGCAGATTGAAGTAGATTTAAGCCAACAAATCCTGTTAGGTAATACCAGTTTGGGTTGATATAAGTGCCCAAAGCTAGGCTGATGAGTACAACGGTTCCTGCCATTAAGCGAAGTGCGGCACTTACTGTCATGATAGATTTCCTATTACTATTACGTAGATATTGAGTTTATATTAGTTTTATCTAATATGTCTAGAAATCTTTCCTGTTTGATTCACTTGTATTGAGTGAGATCAAGACTAAAAATTCTTTTCTTGATATCGTGAAGTTATGTCGTGTCTGGAGAGAATTATGAAAACTGAAAGAATTTTAGTGCATATCGATACAGGCCACGTATCTGATGCTCTAATACAAAAAATACTGATAATGGCGCAACAAAAAAGCACCACAATTGAATTGTTTTCTTGTTGTTATAATCAGTCACTTCATCGTAGTTATATATTTGATGATGAAGCAGAGAAGCATGCTATTGCGGGTTTTTTGCATCAGGAGGAGGCTAAGCTAATTCAATTGGCTGAGCAGTTAGAGTCACAAGGGTGCCAGATTAGTTATGACGTGACCTGGAATAGGAGTGTTGCAGAAGGAATTATCAGAAAGGCATTGAGGTATAGAGCTGATGTAGTCGTGTTTCCTATCGGTCGCCATTCCCAAGGGCATTATTTATTTAGGCAAGGAGACTGGCAGTTAATTGCGGAGTGTCCCACCCCCTTATTATTAATGAGGGAGCAAGAGTGGTCAGCGCACCCTAGGGTTGCGGCGTTGGTTGATCCATTTCATCATTGTGATGAGCCGCAACAGCTTGATAATGAGGTTTTAAAAGGCACACAGGCGCTAAGTGAATGGTTAGTCGCTGAACAACATGTCGTGCATAGTTTTACAACCATTCCGCAGGCAGCTATTTTCGATGAACACCTGACGGTTGACTACGCGGCGATGCATGAAAAAGTGAAATTAAAGCACACCAAAGTGTTACAAGCTATGGTGGGTAATAATGCTGTTTTGCATCTTGAGCAAGGAGATGTTCATACTGTTATCCCAGAACTAGCTACGCGTGAGAGTATTGATATCCTTGTGATGGGATCCATTGCGAGAGGTTTGTTGGATCGGTTCTTAATGGGGAGCTCTGTGGAAAGAATCGTTGATCACGTAGAGTGCGATGTGCTGCTAGTGAAGCAACCGGACTTTGTTAGCCCGGTCACTGAATAAGGCATTATTCACTATCTAGCTTTTTAAAGATCAAAACTTGCCCAAATAGGGGCGTGGTCAGAAGGTTTCTCCATGCCTCTTATTTCATAGTCGATATCTGAATTTTCACAGGCCTGACTAAGGGGTACTGTTGCTAAAATAACATCGATTCTTAAGCCTCGTTTCGGTTCTTGCTCGAACCCTCTACTGCGATAATCAAACCAGCTGAAGCGATCATTGGTTTCTGGATGAAATTGTCGAAATGTATCGACTAAGCCCCAGCCTTGTAGACGAGCAAGCCATTCGCGCTCTATCGGTTGAAAGCTAGATTTACCCGTTTTTAGCCAGCGTTTACGATTAACTTCACCAATACCTATATCAAGTTCGGTAGGTGATATATTGATGTCGCCCATCACAATTAAGTTTTCATCTGGGGAGTGATTTGTAAGTAGGTGCTCCTGAAGATCGGCATAGAAACGAGTTTTTGCAGGGAACTTAACAGGGTGTTCAATATTCTCACCTTGTGGGAAGTAGCCATTCAGTACCGTAACCGTATCTCCCTTTGGCGTTGCATATTTACCAATGATCATACGGCGTTGTGCATCAGGTTCGTCGTTAAGAAAGCCTTTCTGAATGCTTAATGGCGGTAGTTTAGAAATAAGGCAAACTCCGTAATGACTTTTTTGGCCAAAATATTCAACATGGTAGCCATGAGCTTCAATCATCTCTATAGGAAACTGAGGGTCATCAACTTTGATCTCTTGTAAACCAATAACATCAGGGCTGTATTTCTCAATAAGCGCAGCAATCTGATGAGGGCGCGCGCGTAATCCATTAATATTAAAAGAGATAATTTTCATATAGGCATCATCAGTTGATTAAATTAACGATTATTCTACCATGATTGATTGTTTTAAATGCAGTGAGCCTATTGGATTTTCCTATCAACTTATTAGTAATCTTTGATTGGAACTTTAGGGCATGAATCGTTACAGTTAATGAAAATTTATTAAGGGAGTTGCGCTGTGTCTGCTTATGATTTTGATCTGTTTGTCATTGGGGCTGGTTCGGGTGGCGTAAGAGCTGCACGAATGGCGGCGTCTATGGGTGTGAAAGTAGCGGTAACTGAAGATCGTTATTTAGGCGGAACTTGCGTTAATGTTGGCTGTGTTCCTAAAAAATTATTTGTTTATGCTTCTCATTACAAAGAAGAGTTTAATGAAGCAGCTGGCTTTGGCTGGAATGTGGGAGCAAGTAGTTTTGATTGGCCGACTCTCAGGGACCGCAAGAATGATGAGATTAGCCGATTAAACGGTATTTATCGTAATCTTTTGGTTAATTCGGGCTGTGAGTTACTTGAAGGGCGCGGTACCTTAGTGAATGAGCATACGGTTGCAGTTAATGGTAAAAACTACACGGCCGAGCGGATTATCGTAGCAACAGGTGGTTGGCCTTTTGTTCCTGATATTCAGGGTAAAGAGCATATTATTAGTTCAAATGAAGTGTTTTTCTTAGAGACTTTTCCTCAGCGCGCTGTCGTTGTCGGTGGCGGTTATATTGCGGTTGAATTCGCTGGGATTTTTGCGGGTTTAGGAGCTGAAACTAGCCTGATCTATAGAGGTGATCTCTTCCTTAGAGGTTTTGACAGAGACTTGCGTGAGTTTGTTGCTCAAGAAGTTAGTAAGAAGCATGTAGATCTTAAATTTAATAACAATATTGAATCAATAGAAAAGCAGGCAGATGGCAGTTTATTGCTTAAACTGACGGACGGTTCTACTCACGAAACAGACTGTGTGCTGTATGCGACAGGGCGTGTTCCTAACGTGAATGATCTTGGTCTTGAGTTATTGGGCATAGAGCAGCAGAAAAATGGTGCTATCGTCGTGAATGAAAACTTCCAAACCAATGTTCCTTCGGTGTATGCGATTGGTGATGTAATTGACCGCGTTCAGTTAACACCAGTTGCGCTTGCAGAAGGCATGGCATTGGTTAGACACCTCTATCAGGAAGGTAACCCTGCAGTAGATTATGATCTAATTGCAACGGCTGTCTTTTGTCAGCCAAATATCGGTACTGTTGGCTTATCGGAAGAGCAAGCGCGTGATCAAGGTAAAGATATTGATGTGTATCGTAGTGAGTTTCGTGCAATGAAGCATACGATGTCAGGTAGTGAAGAGCGCACGTTGATGAAAATGATTGTTGAAAAAAGTACGGATAAGGTTCTCGGCGTTCATATGGTAGGGCCAGATGCTGGAGAAATTATTCAAGGACTAGCTGTTGCGCTTAAAGCGGGAGCAACTAAAGCGGTATTTGATAGCACTATTGGCATTCATCCAACAGCGGCTGAAGAGTTCGTTACTATGAGAGAACCTGTAAAAGGTTAGTTGAAAAGCGTTGCAGTACCTCCTAATCTATAAAGTAGGGGGTGCTGTAATGAAACTTCTTATGCAAATGTTATGGTTGGCGATTATTCCTACGTGGATGCAAAACCAGCAACCCGATAGCACGCATTTTTACCGGCGACAATTTACCAAAAGCTATCAACGAAAGCGCTTAATTGTTCGTAGGCTTTGGCTGTGCAGTATTTTTCTGATATTACTTTTTCCTTCGATGGTATTTGCATCCGTTGTTGGTTTATTGAGCACGTTTATCTCATTTTGTTTATTAGACGAAACCAACAAATAGATTAAAAAAAGAGGCCAATGATTTAATCATTAACCTCTTTTTTAGTACGGGGAAGCGTTAGTGGCGGTTTTGCAAAGCGGCAATACGATCATCCAAGGGTGGGTGGCTTGACATTAATGCCATAAAGCCCATTTTAGTGTGGCTGCTAATGCCGAATGCCGTCATCTGGCTTGGAAGTTGGTCTGCCATGCCTGATTCGGCTTTAAGGCGCTGTAGCGCTCCTATCATACCGGCTGTACTACCAAATTGTGCGCCTGCTTCATCGGCTTTAAATTCGCGACGACGTGAAAACCAAGCAACAATAATAGATGCTGCAATACCAAAAATAATCTCTGCTACAAATGTAGCGATATAGAATCCGAAACCTACTCGTCCTGAGTTGCTGCCTTTACGCAGCATGGAATCAACAACGTAGCCTACAATGCGTGCAAAAAACATAACAAAGGTGTTCACAACGCCTTGAATCAATGTCAGCGTAACCATATCTCCATTGGCAACATGGCCGATTTCGTGTGCCATTACTGCTCGCGCCTCTTCAGGACGAAAGCGTTGCAGTAAACCTGTGCTAACAGCGACGAGCGCTTTATTTTTATTCCAGCCAGTTGCAAAAGCGTTTGCTTGATCAGAGTGAAAAATTCCCACTTCAGGCATGCCAATATCAGCTTTTTTGGCGAGTTCGGCTACGGTATCAACAAGCCATTTTTCTTCTTGAGTTCTTGGTTGTTCAATAATTTGGGTGCCTGTAGATCTTTTTGCCATCCATTTTGAAATGAAGAGTGAAAAGAAAGATCCAACGAAACCAAAGACAGCGCAGAAAATTAGTAATGATGTCAGATTCAATCCAGTTCCTGACAAGTAGTGCTCAACACCTAATAAGCTGAGTGTCACACTAGCAATTAAAATGACAGCTAGGTTGGTCAGAAGAAAGAGAATGATTCGCATGTTTTGTTATTCCAAATAAATTAGATACCGCTTTGATATAGGCTTTTGATAAAAGTTTCAACCCCAATATCATATTTGCTGGTCGGCATGAAGAACAGTATTTATAATCGGAATGATTAATTAAGGAGGTTAAGTGACTGATATTTTTCATTGGATTAACGAGCAGCTAACCATTGCTGGTGATGAGTGCCGTCGCTTGTTTCATGGGCGTGGTGGATGCTTTCCAGGATATGAAGCCGTTGTTGTCGATTGGTTCTCTCCTGTTGTGATCATTCGCTTATATGCTAATGTTCCTGACGCCCTGTTGGATGGAATTAAAGCTTATTTTGAGAGAGATCCACGGGTATCAGGCTTGTTAGTACAGCATCGAGGCCGAGGTCGTGATACCGATCATGAGATTGTTTTTGGTGATGTGGCGGATGTGTTGATATCGTGTGAATCAAGTTTGAAATATGAAATACGGCCAATACAATTTCAAAATAGTGGATTATTTCTTGATATGAGAAATGGCCGTGATTGGGTTTGTGAACATGCTGGTGGCAAGAATGTGCTAAATTTATTTTCGTTTACCTGTGCTTTTTCTATCGCTGCAATGGCTGGGGGGGCGCGACAGGTTGTTAACGTTGATATGAGTAAGCGTGGGCTGAGTATAGGTAGGGCGAACCATCAGCTTAATCATCATGATCTTTCATGTGTTAAATTCATGCCTTACGATATGCTGAAATCATGGGGGCGAATTAAACGTCCTGGACCTTATGAGCTCATCATTATTGATCCACCAAGTTTTCAGCCAGGCAGTTTTATTGCTGAGAATGATTACCGTAAGGTGTTGAGGCGCTTGCCTGAATTAGCCTCACTGAATGCACAAGTTTTGGCGTGCCATAATGATCCTGCCCATAATCAGTCGTTTGTTAGGGATTTGATGGCACAAGAGTGTCCTGAATTTAATTTTGTTGAGCTATTACCTTCGCAAGAAGATTTCCCTGATATTGAGACGGAACGTGGTGTAAAAGCAATGGTATTTGAACGTCATGATTAAAGTACCCCTCATTTGTGTTGATATCGAAGCAAGCGGGCTTGGTCCGCGTTCCTACCCAATCGAAATAGCGTGGAAATGCGGCATAACCGGGGAAAGCGACCTTTTCTTGATTAATCCTGATACGGGATATAATTGGACTGAGTGGGATTTGTCTGCGGCAGGCATTCATGGTATTTCAATGGATGAATTATTAGCGGTAGGAGTATCGGTTAATTCCGCCTGTGATCGGCTTAATCAGAAGTTAGGTAACAGGATACTGACCAGCGATGCTTTAGATTTTGATTATTTTTGGATGCGCCGGCTTTTTGAATCAGCAATGATGAAGCCTACATTTAAAATGCAAGGCATTGATAGTGTTCTGGATGGGGGGCAACTAATACAGTATCGCCTGATTGCGGGTGCGCAATTAAGGAAGCATCGCGCTATGGATGATGTGAATGACTTATTCACTTGTCTTGCGGCATGCCAGCTAGATGGGGAATAGAGGTAGTGTTATTTCTACCCCTATCTTAGGCGTCTTTATTCTGTGAGACCGTCTAGCTCTGACTCTAAAGATAGAGCTTCGGCAAGCTGGTTAATAGTGTCTGGTGAGATACCGGCAAGCGTTGCAATGTCGGTAGGATATGATTCTTTGACACTTTCCTCGTCGCGCTTTTCCCGAACAGAGGCATTAATATAGCAGGCTAAATTGAGCACGGCAGCAAGAGAGGATTGCTCTTCATGCGCTAAAGGATTTTTATGCTGTTTAACGGCATTTCCTAACTCTGCTGGAAAACTCCACATATCTAGCAATGCTTTACCGGCCTCTTGAGTAGTAAATCCCAGGCGCTCCATTTCAGCAGCGCTGCGACTTACATTTGATTCTTCAATGAGCGTTTGTATCGCTTTTGCGCGGTTGGGCTGAGCCAAATGAAGTAATAAGCGCCCAATGTTGTGAATGATCCCTGTTGTAAAAGCAATGTCAGGATCTACGTTATCTGTCTTGGCTGCAAACCAACGGGCAAGTGTAGCGACGCGAAAAGATTCAGACCAAAACTTTTTGATATCTAGTCCTTCAACTTCTGCGACTGAATTTGAAAAACCGGAAGCAATAACGAGTGTTTTTAAGCGTCCCATGCCGAGCATTACAGTTGCTTCGTCAATGGAAGATACTTTTCGTGATAACCCAAAATGAGCAGAGTTTACAAGCCTTAAAATTTTCAAAGATAACGTTTGATCTTCACTGACTTTTTGAGAAATTTCTGAATAATCAGCATTTGGGTCGTTTAACGCTTGTATGAGTTGTCTGACTACTTCAGGTACGTTCGGTAACTTACTGGTTTGATTTAGAAGATCATTAATTTCCATAGCTTCTCCTAGTATTACGCATCAACAATATATGTTTCTGATATTTAGCGTAGTGTAGCTTGTAGGATTAGCAAATAAAAAAGGCTGCATATTAGCAGCCTTTAAACTAAAGTCTGGATGTTTACAGGTTTAGTACATGCTCTTCAATTTTGCTGCGCAACTCATCGTACTGGCCCATTTCTTCTGGTAAGAAGTAAAGTTTGTAATAGCTTCTTTCAACGAGGTTGCTCTTGCTACCGTTGATGTTTTCTTTCATCGTTGAATAAGTATAAGCCATATGTAGATGAAGCACGCGAGTATGAGGTTGAACATCGAATTGATGGTTTTCAAGATCGTAGCGAGTTCTTTTCTCTTTAATCGTATAGAAAGAAACCTCGGCAACATGATCGAGATTAACCAGGAAGTTGGATGTAACAGGAACCCAATGCTGCTTTTCTAATCCATTGTGTTCCATGAAAATACCGCAATTTTTCTTAATCTTGATAAACATCGCTACACCTAGAAAATGTGATTAACAGAAAAGAATACTATGTCACTTTGATGACGCATTTATTACAAACATTAGCGTGAGTTTATGTGCCGCACAACCGATGTTTATAAAAAAGCGGCTATTCAGCCGCTTTTGTTTATTGCTCGTAAGTTTTAAGAAATGTCCCGATACGTGTTATGGCGTCTTCAAGTTCATCTATACGAGGTAAAAATACAATTCTAAAATGCTGGGTATCAGGCATATTAAATCCACTGCCTTGTACAATAAGTACTTTTTGTTGTTGCAGTAAGTCCAGCGCCATTTTTTCATCATTCTTGATAAGATAGACGTTAGGATCCAGCTTGGGGAAGAGGTACAAAGCGCCATCTGGTTTTACACAAGAAACACCAGGAATGTCATTAAGCATCTTCCATGCAAGGTCTCGTTGTTCATGTAGGCGCCCTTCAGGTACGATCAGCTCATTAATGCTTTGATATCCACCAAGAGCGGTCTGTATTGCGTGCTGGGAAGGGACGTTAGCACACAAGCGCATATTACTGAGCATATCAAGCCCTTCAATATAGTCGCGTGCTCGGTGTTTTGGGCCGCTAACAATAACCCAGCCAGAGCGAAAGCCAGCTGCCCTGTAAGTTTTAGAGAGGCCGTTAAAAGTGAGGCACAGGACATCATCAGCTAAGGATGCAAGAGAAATGTGCTTAGCTTCGTCGTAGATAATTTTGTCGTAAATCTCATCAGCAAAAACAATCAGATCGTGCTCTCTGGCAAGTTCAATAATCTGCTGCAAAATAGCTTTAGGATACACCGCACCCGTTGGGTTGTTCGGGTTGATAACCACAATCCCACGAGTGTTCTCTGTGATTTTGCTACGCATGTCTTCAATATCAGGAATCCAGCCGGATTGCTCATCGCATACGTAATGTACAGGGTTTCCTCCTGCAAGACTGACGGCCGCTGTCCACAGAGGATAGTCAGGCGATGGGATGAGCATTTCATCAGTATCGTTTAACAAGCCTTGCATGGACATGACAATAAGCTCAGACACGCCATTGCCTATATAAATATCTTCAACAGTGACGTTGGTTATTTCTTTTCTTTGGCACTCTTGCATAATGGCTTTACGGGCGGCGAACAAGCCTTTTGAGTCACAGTAACCCTGAGAGGCAGGAAGGTTACGGATCACGTCCTGAACGATTTCTTCAGGCGCTTCAAAGCCCCATGGAGCAGGGTTGCCGATATTGAGTTTGAAGATACGATTACCTTCTTCCTCTAAACGTTTGGCTTCCTGGAGCACTGGCCCGCGGATGTCATAACAAACGTTAATCAGCTTGTTCGACTTTCTGATAACTGACATGTAACAATCCCGTGGCCCACCATGATTATTTGCTTAATGGCGAGCTAATTTTTAATTGAAAAGGTTGATAATCATACGCTTTTTTATATGCAAAAAGAACAGCTGCCAATATTGAAGGGCTTCATTTTGTGTGCTCTTGTCCATTATTTTAGAATGGTAGGAAAGGTTTGCTAGGGAAGAGTAAAAATGAATGCGCCTGAACTTAGAGGCATTAGTAAATGGTTCTAAGTCATATGCTAATTGAAGGTGAGAGGTTACCCTTGAGTTTTAAGTGGTAAGGTTAGAACGTTGTAGAATTAAGTAGTGTCAGATTATAGAGAAAGATATCTTGAAAAAATTTCAGTGGTTATACGAACACGCATTGCAGCATAAGGGTGCTGAGCTAGAATCTTTATTGCCAAAGCCTATATCAGGTTCTGCGCTGGTGGCTAAGAGTGATAATGTTCTTTTCTCCACGTTAACGCGACGAGTTTTTCATGCAGGTTTAAAGCATTCATTGGTTGATAGTAAATGGCCAGCGTTTGAGCAAGCATTGCATGGTTTTGATCCCTATAAAGTTGCGTTAATGAGCGATGACCAATTAGAGAATTTGATGCAAAATGATCAAATAATCCGACATTGGGGAAAGATAAAGGCTACGCGCCTAAATGCTGTAATGATGCTGGAAATGGCAGAGAAATATGGCAGTTGTGCTCAGTGGATAGCTGACTGGCCAGAAGAAGATATTATTGGTTTGTGGCGTGAGTTGAAGAAAAATGGCTCACATCTTGGAGGCAACTCAGGGGCGTACTTTTTACGAATGATAGGTAAAGATACTTTCGTGTTAACAGACGATGTAGTTGCTGCACTAAAAGCATTAGGGATAGTAGATAAGCGCCCCACAGGGAAAAAAGATTTGCAGATTGTGCAAAATGTATTCAATGAGTGGCGCGCAGAGTCGCAGAGGCCACTGTGTCATATCAGTCGTTTATTATCATTTACAGTCGGTTGGTAATGATTTTTAGCGGGGTGATAATTGGCTGAGAAAATCACAAAGGTTTTCGGCTATTTTTTTGACGGGTTCTTGGCCAGGGTATTCTAGCCATATGCTGCCATCTTCATTGAGTAGGCTTAATATTCCGTCATCTGGTTCCGTGCATGCAAAAAATAGAGTCAGTGGTCGTTTCTTTTTTGCTTTGTTCATTGCGTGGCCAATGAGATTGGCACGTAGGCGCTCTATATCTTCTTCATTCCATACTTGTAGCAAAACCAAGTCTCCTTCCGGTGCCTTAGCACTAAGGTGATCGGACCATAGATAAGTGTAATAAGTAATAATGTCTGGATGAATAGTGGTCTCAAGTGCTTCGCCTAAGCGAGTAAAAACGTCACAGGCGACGGTTTGCTTTTGTGGTAGCCATGCGACTTGCTCGCCAGCCTGTAAGGAGGACGACTCATAGCATTGAGATGGCCATTGCGGATCAAAAGCTACAGTAGGAGGGGCGTCGGTATGAAGGTCCAGCCATTCGGTAATAAAACCGTCTAAAATCTCGGGTATTTGCATGGTGTCTTGCAAGGCTCTTATGGTGTCTTGGTTTTGGGCCTATTTTAATGTGTTTTTCTCAGTGGGGATACTGTCAGCTAAACCTGATTAGATATGCGCGCACGTAAAAGGGTTTTTTGGGACTGTTGTTTTTGCATATCGTGCTGATAGAGGCCTATTTACAAACTTTGCAGGAAGTGCCTGATGATAGTATCGCTACCTAATGCTGAGTACCTTGAGTGCTGATGAAGGCTTTAGTTTTAGCGTGAGATAAAAATATATCACTTTTTTTGCTGCAAACGTTTGACAATGCAGGGAAAGTATTTAAAATGCGCACCTCGTTCAAGGAGGTGTTTAACGCCTTGGATGAAAATGGTTCGGAGTGGTAGTTCAGCTGGTTAGAATACCTGCCTGTCACGCAGGGGGTCGCGGGTTCGAGTCCCGTCCATTCCGCCACTAATAAAATCAACGTGCTGATTTTATTAGTATAAAAATTTATAGCCAATGCATTATGGGCGTGTAGCTCAGTTGGGAGAGCGTCGCCCTTACAAGGCGAATGTCGGGAGTTCGAACCTCTCCACGCCCACCATAATGTAAAATGCGGAGTGGTAGTTCAGCTGGTTAGAATACCTGCCTGTCACGCAGGGGGTCGCGGGTTCGAGTCCCGTCCATTCCGCCACTTAATAGCAGTATCATTGAAAGATGAGATTGCATTAAGTAACTAGCAAATTGAGCATGTCTCTATTGAGTCAGTAAAGCTTGTTAGTATAAAATGTTGTAGTACATTATGGGCGTGTAGCTCAGTTGGGAGAGCGTCGCCCTTACAAGGCGAATGTCGGGAGTTCGAACCTCTCCACGCCCACCATAATGTAAAAATGCGGAGTGGTAGTTCAGCTGGTTAGAATACCTGCCTGTCACGCAGGGGGTCGCGGGTTCGAGTCCCGTCCATTCCGCCACTAATAAAATCAACGTGCTGATTTTATTAGTATAAAAATTTATAGCCAATGCATTATGGGCGTGTAGCTCAGTTGGGAGAGCGTCGCCCTTACAAGGCGAATGTCGGGAGTTCGAACCTCTCCACGCCCACCATAATGTAAAATGCGGAGTGGTAGTTCAGCTGGTTAGAATACCTGCCTGTCACGCAGGGGGTCGCGGGTTCGAGTCCCGTCCATTCCGCCACTAATAAAATCAAAGCGCTGATATTATTAGTCTACAAATAAGCCATGGATTATGGGCGTGTAGCTCAGTTGGGAGAGCGTCGCCCTTACAAGGCGAATGTCGGGAGTTCGAACCTCTCCACGCCCACCATAGTCTTTATACCCTATGTCGTATCTATTCTTCATTGATTATCAATAATCTCCTAGTTTTCTGTAACTTATCTCTCGAAATGATATGCATCTTGATTTTCTAGCCCTTTTGTCTGTTTAAGTCTTTGCTATTGCAATAAGATGATTTCTTTAATATTGGACGGATTAACTGATAGGTGGCGGTTATCGATCTTTTTAATACTTATACCTCGTTAGTTGTCGAGCCTGCTGAGCTTCCTCTCTTTGTAAAAAAGAAATTAAACGTTTTTATTGTTCGTACCGACTTAGTGCACCCGCTGATCAGTGGGAATAAGTGGTATAAGTTAAAATATAATCTCTTAGCTGCACACGAGGGAAGTGTTTCTCGTGTTATTAGCTTTGGCGGAGCTTACTCTAATCATATTCACGCACTGGCTTGGGCATCTAAGCAGCTAGGGATAGCCTGTACGGGTGTTATGCGAGGAGAAGAGGTTGTAAACCCGATGTTGCTGGACGCCCAGTCTTGGGGGATGAAGCTACATTTTGTTGATAGAGCCAATTATCGAAAACGGCACGACCCGCAATGGTTAGGCGCACTTCAAAGAGAGGTCGGGGGCGGTGTTATTATCCCTGAAGGCGGTTCCAATGCTTTGGCAATTCGAGGTGTTGCTGAGCTCATGAATGATATTTCAATAACGTTACCAAATCTTGACTATTTGTTGTGTGCTTGTGGAACAGGCGGCACTTTGGCGGGATTAATTAGTGGAGCGCCAAACGAATTAAAGCTTGAGGGTTACCCTGTCTTGAAAGGCGCTAACTTCCTTTACGGGGATATCCAGCAATTATTACAAGCAGCAAACGTTGATGCTCATTGCTCATGGTCTTTGGATCTTGATGCTCACTACGGAGGCTATGGAAAAATCAATACAGAACACAAGGCACACTGGTTAGCGCTTGAAGAGCAATTTAAGATGCTTTTTGATCCTGTATACACTTCAAAGTTAGTACGTCGGTTTTTAGAAAAAGTAGAGCAAGATGCATATCCTATTGGTTCGACAGTGGCGTTGGTACATACCGGTGGCTTGCAAGGGCGCAGATCAGTTCTGTAAGTGCTTGAAATCTTTTACTAAGCCGGTGATCATGTAAGCAGTAATTTGCCCTGTTCATATGAGTTAAAAGGTAATGAGATGGATCATTTTCGTAATATCGGTTTAATTGGTCGGCTGGGTAGCAAGCCCGTGATTGATACACTCAAACACCTAATGCGATTTTTACAGGAGCGAGGTTTAAACACGATACTGGATGAGCGTATTGCTGAAATGATGCCTGGGCATGGTCAGCAAATCTGCAAGCAAAAAATAATGGGTGAAATTTGTGATTTGGTTATTGTAGTAGGTGGTGATGGGAGTTTGTTGGGTGCAGCCCGTGCACTTGCTCAATGTCACGTACCCGTATTAGGTGTGAATCGCGGAAATTTAGGTTTTTTAACAGATATATCTCCCAATGAAATAGAAGAGAAGGTTTCTGAAGTACTGGAAGGTAAATATACGGTAGAAAGCCGCTTCTTGCTGGACATGATTGTTAAGCGTGCAGGGGAGCCTATAGGAGAGGGGACCGCACTAAATGACTGTGTGCTTCACCCGGGCAAAGCAACTCGAATGATTCAGTTCGAGCTCTATATTGAAGGCCAGTTTGTTTACACCCAAAAATCAGATGGTTTGATTGTTTCTACTCCAACAGGATCAACTGCTTATGCATTGTCTGGCGGTGGGCCAATTATGCATCCTAAGCTAGATGCTATTGTACTAGTGCCAATGTTTCCTCACACATTGTCTAGTCGTCCAATTGTTGTTGATGGAAATAGTGAATTAAAACTGGTTATTAGTGAAGATAATGAAACATATCCGACAGTCTCTTGTGACGGGCAAATCAATATTAGCTTAGCGCCTGGTGATGTTATTACTATCCACAAAAAACCACATAAATTGAAATTATTGCACCCCTTAAATTATGACTTTTACCGTACCTGCCGAGAAAAACTGGGCTGGGGTACTAAGTTGGGGAAATGATGTGACTATAAGACGTTTTGAGGGCTATGATCTAATAGGTGACATCCATGGTTGCGGTTTAAGCTTAAGGATGCTGCTTGCGCGTTTAGGTTATAGCAAAAAGAATGGGGTCTATTTTCACCCTCGTCGTCAAATCATTTTCTTAGGTGATATCGTAGATCGCGGTCCGCATATTCGTGAAGCATTGCACATCGTGCGCGATATGGTTGATGCCGGTCATGCCCAGATAGTCATGGGCAATCATGAATACAATCTTCTTTGTTATTGTACACCAAGTAGAACACCGCAAAAGCAGCCGTATCTTAGGGAGCATACCCAGCGTCACCGGCGTATTCTTCAAGAAACGTTGCAGCAGCTTGATCCCTACCCTGAAGATAAACGAAGTTTTCTGGCATGGATAAAAGAGATGCCGTTGTTTCTTGAGATGGATGATTTTCGAGTCGTGCACGCTTGTTGGCATCATGAGTTAATTGAGCAATTTAAATCAATACTCGGAGGGAATAAGATAAAGGATGATTTTTTACATCGTTCCGCTGTTCCCGATACTTTTGAATGGATACTAATGGACCGCTTGTTGCGAGGCACTCATTTAAGGCTGCCTAATGATGAAGTGATGGTTAGCCGTGATGGATTTAAACGTCGTTTTTTTAGAACCAAATTTTGGGCGGTTGAGCCGCAACAATTTGTCGACGTGGTGTTTCAGCCGGATCCTTTACCTGAGCATATTGCTAGAATTCATTTGTCTGAAGAGAACCATCAAGACCTTGTTCATTATGGTGAGCAAGAAAAGCCTCTGTTTATTGGGCACTACTGGTGTGAAGGTGAACCGACCCCTGTCAGTAGCAATATAGCGTGCCTTGACTATTCAGCCGTTAAGTATGGAAAGTTAGTGGCGTATAGATATGACTATGAAACTCAGCTGAGCTCGGATAAGTTTGTGTGGGTCGATGTTCGTGCTGAAATAAAAAAGCCTAATTAGCCAGTGCTGGGTAAGTTAAACTTATATGATTAAAGTGTTTGAAGTTTCATTGAGCGATGATTTAAAAGAGTTTGCAGAGTTTCTTTGGATGCATGAAATTCCTCATCGTATTCTGGAAGATGAGCAGAGCCAATCACTTTGGGTGCCTCGCCATGTTAACGCTGACCGTGTTCGGTTTATTTTCGAGCAATGGCGAAATGGTAAAAAGTTAACAGATATTAAGGTTCAAAGGCCTCTGCGGCAGCGTTTTAACCCTTTGGATTTTCCGTTAACGGTTGGGCTAATAATTCTAAGTGCGTTGATTACGTTTGGTATTGGGTTTGGCGGTCAATATAGTTTAATGCACAGGTTAACTATCACTGATTTTCGTCTTGAAGGCCGAGTTATTTTGCAGGATGGCTTGCTAGAGTCACTTCTAACGTTCGAAGTGTGGCGCTTTATTACGCCTATCTTCATGCACTTCAGCTTGCCGCATATTCTATTTAATGCACTGTGGATATGGGTCATTGGAAGGCGCATTGAGCAACTACAAGGCACATGGATATTTTTAATTGTCGTATTATGGGCGGGTGTTACGTCTAATATTGCACAATTTTGGGTATCAGGCCCCTTGTTTGGTGGTTTATCAGGTGTGGTGTTTGCCATACTCGCCTACACATGGTTGTGGGATAAACAGGCGCGAGTCCCGTTTTTCGGCTTTCCGCCTGCGTTAATGATCTTTATGGTTTTTTGGTTGGTTATTGGCTACACGGGGTTATTGGAAGTGATTGGTTTTGGCTCGATAGCTAATACCGCTCATTTAGCCGGACTGGTAGCAGGTCTTTTAGCTGTGCCTTTAATCCAAGCAATATTTAAGCGTGAAACTGTACTTTAATAACATTCTACTGCGAGGGTACTACTGTGAATTATGAAGATCTTATCAGTAATATGACACCGGAAATTCACCAGTCTTTGAAGCGTGCGATTGAGCTAGGTAAATGGCCTACGGGTCAAGCCCTGTCAGTTGAACAGCGCGAAACGTGTATGCGAGCAGTGATTGCTTACGACCAAAAACATCTCCCTGAAGACCAACGTACTGGCTATATCGACAGAACCAAAAAAAATGGAACTCAGCATGGTGAAGATTCCTTGGATGCCGATGTGTTAAAAATTATAAATACTCACTAATAAGATAATTCAATGCAAATATTAGGTACTGGTGCATTAAGCAAAATGCACACTGAGCTAGCAGAGCAAGTAAGGTATTCGCTGATACTTGGCGAGACACCGGTCGTTATGAACCAGCTTCTGGAGAAAAAGATTCGAATCCGTTCTCTAGGAGAAATTAATTGTTCACATTGTGGTAAAAAAACTAAAAAAAGCTTTAGTCAAGGTTTCTGTTACCCATGCTTTAAGCGCTTGCCGCAATGTGATTTGTGTATTATGAGCCCTGAAAAATGCCATTTCCAGGAAGGAACTTGCCGGGATGCAAGCTGGGGGGAGCGTAATTGTTTTGTGCCACACACCGTTTATCTTGCTAACTCTTCGGGTGTTAAAGTGGGCATAACGCGGGGTACCCAGGTGCCAACGCGCTGGATTGATCAAGGAGCAATTCAAGCGTTACCCATTTTTAACGTACAAACACGTTTTCAGTCAGGCTTAGTTGAACGTATCTATGGTGAGCATATTTCTGATAGGACCAATTGGAGAGCGATGCTAAAAGGGGAGGTAGTATTACTCGACCTTGAAAAAAAACGTGACGAAATGCTAGAGCTGTGTCTTGATGGAGTTACTGCTTTACAGAATGAACATGGGATACAGTCGATCCAACCTTTACATGATAGCAAGACACTTGCTATTGAGTACCCTGTTATACAATACCCAACAAAGGTTGTGTCGCACAATCTTGATAAAACACCAGAAATTGAAGGGGTATTATTAGGTATAAAAGGGCAGTATCTGATATTGGATACCGGTGTGATTAACTTGCGCAAATTTACGTCTTACCAGATAGAGCTCAGTATAGATTAGCCAGCTCGAATTAGAGATTTTTTTATGACCCAGCAACCCGAAGTTATATACCTTAAAGATTACAAGGTCCCTCCTTTTCTTATCGACCACACAGAATTACGTTTTGAGCTAAAACCTGACAAAACGTTGGTTAAAGCTCGAATGACAATGCGCCGTAATCCTGAATCACAAAGTAATAGTCGTGAGCTGGAACTACAGGGTGATAAGTTATTATTGCTTTGCCGAGTATCAGTTGATGACCATGTATTGCTTGAGAATGAGTTTCAGCGTAATGAGCAGGGTTTAGTTATTTCAGATGTTCCTGATACATTTGTCCTTGAAACAGTTACTGAGATTAACCCTGATGAGAATACTGCTTTAGAAGGGCTGTACCGTTCTGATGGTATTTACTGTACTCAGTGCGAAGCAGAAGGTTTTAGGAGAATAACTTTTTATATTGACCGACCCGATGTTATGTCTGTGTTTTCGACAACTATTGAAGCAGATAAAGCCGCGTATCCTGTACTGCTTTCCAATGGTAATCCTGTAGCCGCAGGAGAAAGTGATGAAGGACGTCATTGGATTACATGGGAAGATCCTCATCCTAAACCCGCTTATCTGTTTGCATTAGTAGCCGGTGATCTGAAGTTAATTGAAGATCAGTATAAAACCTCAAGTGGGCGCAATGTTGCTTTACGTATTTATGCAGCGGACAAAGACCTAGATAAACTTGATTATGCAATGAAATCTCTGATTAATGCGATGCGCTGGGATGAAAAGGTATACGGTCGAGAGTATGACTTAGATATCTATATGATAGTGGCGGTTGATTTTTTCAATATGGGAGCGATGGAAAACAAGGGCTTGAATGTCTTTAACACATCTTGTGTCCTTGCTAGCCCAGAAACGACCACAGATGCTGGTTTTCAGCGTGTCGAAGGCGTAGTAGCGCATGAGTACTTCCATAATTGGTCAGGTAACCGTGTGACATGCCGTGATTGGTTTCAGTTAAGCTTAAAGGAAGGATTTACTGTTTTTCGGGATGCAGAGTTTTCTGCTGATATGAACTCGCGAACAGTTAAACGAGTTGAAGATGTAGCCTTGTTACGTACCGCTCAGTTTGCAGAAGATGCCGGTCCTATGGCGCACCCAATATTGCCTGCTTCATTTATGGAAATCTCCAATTTCTACACAATGACAATTTATGAGAAGGGAGCAGAAGTTGTTCGCATGATTCATACTTTGTTAGGTGAAGATGCTTTCCGTAAAGGGAGTGATCTATACTTTTCTCGACATGATGGGCAAGCCGTAACAACGGAAGATTTTGTTAAGGCGATGGAAGATGCCTCAGGACAAGACTTACAACACTTTAGAAATTGGTACACTCAAGCAGGTACACCCGTTCTAACTGTGACGGATGTGTATGATGAGGCAACACAAACTTATCAACTAACAATCACTCAATCTTGCCCAGCAACACCGGGACAGGAAACCAAAAATCCTTACCATATACCTGTAGCGATCGGGTTGTTGGATGAAGAAGGAGCTGATTTAGTGTTGCCAAATGGTGCAACCACGCAAGTACTTGAGTTACATGATGTTGAGCAGACGTTTGAATTCATCGGCGTTACTGCTAAGCCTGTACCTTCTTTGTTGAGAGGTTTTTCTGCACCTGTTAAATTGAATTACCCATACTCGCACGATAATTTAACGTTTTTAATGAGTCACGATAGTGACGGTTTTAGCCGTTGGGAAGCTGCACAAAAGCTAGGTGTTGATATTCTGCAATCGTTGGTTTCAGAGCTTTCGCAAGGCAAAGAACTTCAATTAGATACACAATTAGGGGATGCTTTTAGGGTTGTTTTAGGTAACAACGACTTAGATAAGGCAATGGTTGCAAAAGTACTGACTTTGCCTTCAGAAGCATACCTCAGTGAGTTGGCTGAAGTCATTGATGTTAGTGCCATACATCAAGCGCGCCAGTTTGTGCGTCAGCAATTAGCTAAGCAGCTGGAAACTGAATTGCTTTCTACTTACAAACGTTGCACATCAACTGAAGCATATTCTCCTCGTGCTGATAGTATTGCTCGACGTTCGTTGCGTAACGTTTGTCTGAGTTATTTAATGGCAACGGGTAAACAGGAATACCTTGAATTAGCATTGGCGCAGTTCCATGAAGCCGATAATATGACGGACAGCCAAGCTGCCTTGAGTCTTGTCGTGCACTCAAGCTTTCAGAAAGCCGGTGAAGTGATACTTGATCAATTTTATCAGCGTTGGTCGGATCAACCTTTAGTCGTTAATCAATGGCTTTCGGTGCAAGCATCAAATCCCCAAGAAGGGACGCTATCTCAGGTTGAAACGCTAATGGAGCACGAAGCGTTTAATCTTCAAAATCCAAATAAGGTTCGCAGTCTTATTTCAAGCTTTTGTTCATTAAACCCGGTTAATTTTCATGAACTTGACGGAAGTGGCTATCGTTTTCTAGCAAATCAAATTATTATTCTTAATGACCTCAATCCCCAGATAGCTTCACGCTTAGTGACGCCTCTTACACGTTGGAGGCGTTATAATAGCAATAGGCAGGAGCTAATGAGGACACAATTACAACGAATTATGGATAGTGGGAATTTATCCAGGGATGTATTTGAGGTTGTGAGTAAAAGCTTGGCATGATAGAACTAATTGAGTGGTTTGGTAGTCATACAAATCACTCATTCAAAAATAATACTGAACTATAGGTGTGCTGATGGACCGAAAGCTCTCATCTGAAGATAAATTTAATTTACAACAAAACTTTCGACGTTATCTTAAGTTTCAAGATCAATACGAAATAGCGAACGAAACAGCGAAAGATGCTCGTGCAAGTCGAGTGTGGGTAGCCGGAGTTATAGCGCTCTTGTTTGCAGTGGCTTCAGACTTTTTCCTTGGCGCTTCGACGGCATTATTTGGTCTATATTTTTACCGAATTATAATGGCTTCAATGAAAGTTGGGTCGGCAGAAGAAGGGCGAGAAGATACAGACCGATGGTTTGCAGGTAAAGGTTTGAAATTTGAAGGACGTATTTTATATTTCCGTGATGATCAGATGATGGAAACACCTCTAGATCCTTTCAATGACAGCCTCTATCAATAAGACGCTCCACGATGCCGGTTAAGCGTGAGTACCAACATTTGACGAAACGTACTCGTCAGATGTTGGCTTCTACAGAAACAGCAAATGTTGATTTTAAGCGTGATGTCAGCGGTGTAAAAAGTAGCGATATTGTTGCGCTGGCCAATGCGCCTAATGGTGGCACTTTGCTCATTGGAGTCGATGAGTATACAACGCAGGGTGGGCTTCAAAGAGGCAAAGTTGTTGGGTGTGAGGTAGACGATAACGCTCGTCTTATGGTGATTAATAAAGCAACTGATTGTTACCCCAACGTAGATGTTCAAATATTTGTTGAGAATTTAAAAGCGAAAGCCATAATGAGGATTGAAGTTCCTTTGGGGCTTTTAAAGCCGTACTGCTCTCCTCGCGGAGAGTACTCAATTCGCGCGGATGGGCGTAATCGCGCGCTTTATCCTGAAGAATTGTTACTCATATTTATGGACAGCGAGGGCGATAAATTTTTGTCTCGTTTTCGTACAGCAGTAAGTCAGCTTGAATCTCAGGTTGGTAATATCAATCATTCTCTTAGTAGCGACATGCTGGCCGTGGCACAGCATATCCATGATTTGGATGACCAGCTGCAGCGCACATTGGGGCGCTTTGCCAGAATTACTGACAGCACAAAGAAACGCTCCCGGAACCTTCTACACACCTTAAAAGATAGCCAGGATAGTCTCGGAAAGTTAGAGCGCTTCCTTATTGATGATGCAAATTTTGAGCAGCGCCAAGTAGCGATTCAACGACTCGAAGATAAAGTTGATTTACTACTTAAACGCATGTCTTCCGATAAGAAGTAATTCTATGTCTGATTTCTTAAAACATTGCGAGCATTGGATCTTCGATCTTGATGGAACGCTCACGCAACCCGTTCACGATTTTGATCTCATTAGAAGAGAGCTAGACATCACGCCGGGTGAAGATATTTTACAACATTTGGCGAACCTTTCTGAGCCAATACGTAGTGAAAAAGTTGAGCGCCTAGATCAATTAGAGCATTTTTATGCACTACAAGCTAAGTCCGCGAATGGTGTTTATTCATTACTAGAGGAGTTATCTCATAAGCAGTGTAATATGGGGATAGTGACTCGTAATACTAAAGCTTTTACGCAGCTATCCTTGTCTGTTTTAAACTTGTCTGAGTATTTTCCTTCAGAGTGCATTATTGGGCGTGATGATGCGGTTCCTAAGCCGGACCCTCAGGGGATAGGTAAGCTGCTTTCTTTATGGGCCGCACCTGCAAGTAATGCCGTCATGATTGGAGACTTTAAATATGACCTCTTGGCAGGTAAGGCTGCGGGTTGTAAGACAGTGCATGTCAGTACCGATAGGGACATGCAATGGCCAGAATTAAGTGACTATCGTTATAACTCTCTTGCTGAGTTAGCAAAACTCATTTGAACTTATTTCAAAATAGAGAATCTGTATGTTTTTAGAGCAAAGGTTTATTTGATACGTGTACTTCTAGCTTTTCATAAGCACCCTAATTACTCAATATTTGAAGCATTGATTTCTATCAAAAATATCTTTCAGCTTGAGCTATAGTGTTTATATCCATGTATTGGAGGAAGGGACATGACAGTAATATCAGAGTTGCAACAGGATCATGTTAATTTAAGTAAATTGCTTGAGATTCTAGATAAAAAAATTATCAAGTTAAAGGATGGAAACCAACCTAATATAGGATTAATGGCTGATGTTATCGGGTATATAGCCAATTATGCAGAAGGCTATCATCACCCAAAAGAAGATGAGGTATTTGCCTTCTTCAAAGGGCGTGATACTAAGCTAGATGGCGTTATGCAAGAGTGTGAAGTAGCTCATACAAACCTCAAAGGATTCGCGCATGCATTGCTGGAAGTCATTGATGGAGTTTTACATGATGCAGTCATGCCAATGGATAACTTTATTGAAAAGCTTGAAGACTTTGTGCGTAATGAAAAAAAACATCTAGATTTCGAAGAAGCGAGCGTTTTTCCAGTACTCAATGAAGTAGCAACAGATGCTGACTGGAAGGCTGTTGAAGCAGGGCTCCCCATTGAAAACGACCCGCTTTTTGGTGAAAAACGATCAGAAGAATATAAAGCACTTTATGTAGAGCTAATGAGAGACATTAACTCGTAGTATGGTCTGTATCGTTATTTTGAGGGACGTTGTAAGAAAAACCTTTATAACATACACGGTTTCTTCCCATGCTTTTTGCCTCATATAGCGCTTTGTCCGATCTATTGAGCAATAGGTCGGCTTGTTTCTTTTGGTCTTTCTCACTGTCAGTGTCTGTAGGCAAGTAAGTTGAGCAACCAATTGATGTCGTAACTCTAAAGGGAGTGCCATTTAGGCTACGAAAGATTTGCACTGATATTTTTTGGCGTAAATTTTCTGCAACTTTTTCTGCTTGTTGTTTTGCACAACTAGGTAAAAGAATAGAAAACTCTTCGCCGCCATAGCGTGCAACTAAATCAGTCTTACGTAGAAGTTGCTTTAGTAAGAGACCGATGGTTCTGAGAACGCGATCTCCTGTTTGATGTCCGTATTCATCATTTATTTTTTTAAAATGATCTAGATCTATAAAGAGACAGCTCAATGGTTCGCTATTACGATTGGAGCGAGTGACCTCTTTGACGATTTCTAAGTCAAATGCTCTTCGGTTGTGAGCACTTGTCAACATGTCGATAATACTGAGTCTGTGTAAATTCTCGTGGTTGATACAGTTTTCAATACAGACGGAGATAACAGATGATAAGTGGGAAAGGTAATCGTAGCGATAGTCGACAGTGTAACGATGAATGTCTTGAGCGCCTAAGTGCAAACTACCAATGAGGCAGTTCTGGCGAATTAAAGGGAGCATTGCAACACTGAGGATATAAGGGTTATCAGGAAATATCTTTTTACGCATATTTAAATCTATTTCACCTGCATGTAGTGTCTTGCTAGGATAAAGCTGGCGTAAAAGGCGTTGGTCGGGCTCAAATTTCAGTCTACTTCTATCAGCAACAGGCATCTCTTCTAGCAAGTCTAATGCTATTTGCTCTGGATCAAATAAAATAATTGAAACAGCAGATAAGCGAAAAACATCTTTGAAATGATTCAATAAGATATCTAAAAGATCGGATAATTTATGGCAGGCAAGTAGGCGCAGTTCAATGTCAAAAAAGCGATTGAGTATGGTTTCATCGTGCTCCACTCTTTTTGCGGCGAGCCTAAGAGCGCGTTGTAGTTCTGCGTTATCTAATGCGAGAGTTTTTTTATCCATATTTTATATCTAATAATGCTTGAGATATTTCTTATCAATATTCAAGCATATTGCTTCAGTATTAAATAGGTTACGAATGGATTAAATTTCCCAACGATATGATTTTAAGTTGATTTTCCCGTTCAAAACGACGACCCCCTCATCCTGTAAACGCTGTTTTTGTGCATCGTATCGACTACTGCCGATAGGAAAGGAAATTTCGCCTTTAGCATTAATGACCCTAAACCATGGGATTAGAGTATCTTTAGGAAGCTTTGATAATACTCTACCAACAGCACGCGCCGTTCGGGGAAAGCCAGCAATTTCTGCTACTTGACCATAGGTGGCTACTTTTCCTTCAGGAATAAATCCGATAGCAGTCCAGATAGCTTCATCATAGCTAACGCTATTATTGGCAGTAAGCGGCATATATTGCTCAATGTATTTAGTGTTTTTGAATAGATATATAGTAGGTTTCAATCTAAGTTGTTTTAAAAAAAGCTTCAATCAATTCTTTAAAAAGGCGAATAAAAAAGCCCGAAAAACGGGCTTTTGGGCAATCACTATTCATTATTCCATGTAAAGTTCTCCGGCTGCATCTCAGGCCTTACATGTGTGAGCTTACATATTAGGGTAGTTAGGGCCGCCGCCGCCTTCAGGCGTCACCCAGGTAATATTCTGAGATGGGTCTTTAATATCACAGGTTTTACAGTGCACGCAGTTCTGAGAGTTGATTTGGAAG
>NZ_JADGEV010000082.1 GCF_016744175.1 Neptunomonas sp.
ATTCACGTTAGCAGTCATAGACTTTAGGTTACCTAAAGGGATTGGTTCTATATTAACCGTTCCAGTTTGTGTGGATATTAAGTTATAATGCCGCCAAATTTTACCCTTGAACAGAGTCTAGCTCTAGTGGCAGGGCATAATAAAGATTTACGGTTTGTTTTGAGGTCATTTATTGATATCAAAATAATCATCCATTTTACTGAATGATAAGAGTCTGGGTTAATCATGAATAAACTACTAATCGGCTTACTGTTAACCTTAGGTATCACTGGTATAGCAAATGCGGCAGGTGATGCGACAGCGGGAAAAGCAAAAACAGCAGTCTGTGCCGCATGCCATAGTGCAGATGGCAATAGTGCCATTGCAAATTTTCCTAAAATAGCAGGCCAGAACGCTACTTATCTCGTTAAGCAGATGAAAGAGATTAAAGAAGGAACTCGTCCTGTTGTAGAAATGACAGGTTTGCTAGATCACCTGAGTGATCAGGACATGGAAGATATAGCAGCATATTTTTCGGGTAAAGCTATTCAAGGCGGAAAGGCTGCTAAAGACCAGCTAGAATTAGGTCAACAGATCTACCGTGCTGGTTTAGCTAAAAAGGGTGTTCCTGCTTGTAGTGCTTGTCATGCAGCTGATGGTAAAGGTATGGCTTCTGCAGGTTTCCCTGCTGTTGGAGGACAACATGCAGCTTATGCTGAAAAGCAATTGAAGGATTTCCGTGTTGGTTCGCGTAATAATGATCCGCAGGCAATGATGCGTGATATCGCCGCAAAACTTAGTGATGTAGAAATTAAAGCGGTTTCTAGCTACGTTCAAGGTTTGTATTAATCCTGACAGTAGTTGATAAAAAGGCAGCTTCGGCTGCCTTTTTATATTTATGGGTGAACCCTTTAAGGCCACCACTGTCTGATTTGAAAATCAGGTAATGCAATTGGAGAAATGATATGTGGAAGACGTTAATGTCTGTCCTGTTGGTTTTGGGTTTGAGTACGACAACATCGGCTGCGCAAGAGTATGAAGCGGGAAGGCACTTTGTAGAACTCCCCTCTGTTGTTAAGACAGCTGATCCTACAAAAATCGAGGTGACAGAGCTATTCGGTTACCCTTGCCCTCATTGTAATAGCTTTGAACCAGTACTTGAGGCATGGCATAAGAAACAGTCAGAAGTAGTCGACTTTAAGCGTATTCCGGTTGTATTTGGCCGTAGCTGGGAGCCTATGGCTCGCGCTTACTATACGGCTGAGTTACTAGGTGATGTAGAAAAAACACACCAACCAATGTTTGATGCAATCCATCTTCAGAAAAAACGCTTTAGAAATATGGATGACCTAGCGGATTATTATGCCGAACTAGGAGTAGATCGCGCTAAATTTGAAAAGACTTATGGATCATTTGCAGTAAATACTAAGCTGAACCAAGGTGACTCCAAAGTACGTGGCTATCAAGTTGATGGTGTGCCGTCGCTTGTTGTTAATGGGAAGTATCGCGTCACGGCAGCAATGGCTGGTGGGCAAAAGCAGATGCTTGAGGTTGTAAACTACCTTGTTGCCAAAGAGCAAAAAGCTCTAGAGCAATAGCATCTTTCCTATTGATAGACCAAACCGCCTTTTCTTGGCGGTTTTTTGATTGTGGTGCGATTAGGAAATCCACCTGCTTTGGACTAGTATTGAGTTAGTAATCTTCTAATGAATGGATAGAAATAGTGAGCAAGGAACCAGTAGACTGGAAAAAGAAGTATAAAGAAGCGGCATTGGAAATTGATAATCTGGAAAAGAACCAGAATAACGACCAGTTGCGCTTAGCTGTTTCTCACCTAACTCTTGGGCTACAAGGCCAATCAGAAGATTTAGATGGAGAGCTTGCATCACTGCGTAATACATTAAATAGCACAACTCATAAGCCACCACCCAGAAAATTGGTGGCGAACATTGAAAAGCATGTTCGAAAACTTGACCAGTCAAGAGAAGATACTGCAAAAGCTGTTACGGGTTCCGTTAGGGACTGGATTCAGCTCCTTAAAAAGCACTTCACCTTAGAGGCAGCGGAAAATAAAACGCTAGCTGAATTAGATAGTGCCACAGCAGATTCGGTGGAGCGGCTATACAAATTCCCACCCTTAATTAAGTCCCTAGTTGCATTGCAGGTTACTGCATTTTCTTCGACAAAAGCAGAATTAAGCACCGCCACTAACCAGTTATCTATTGATGTCGATTTATCTTTGATTAGCTCAGAGTTGCTTCAATTGATTAATGTACTCAACTTGACAGGAGAAAGAGGCCAGAAATCGCATGACATAGTCGACCGTATAGAGAAGGGTATAAAGCTAGAGGAGCTAGCTGATGTTCTATCGAAAGTTGTTGAGCTGGCTCAATTAGCTGCCGTTACTAGTAACGAGGACTTCGAGAACTACCTGATTAATTTGAATACTCAGCTAGTTGAGGTACAGGGGTTTCTTGAAGAAAGTCATTCTGAGCAAACAACAGCTGGAGATGCACACAAGCAATTAGATCTACAGGTAAGACGTGATGTTGGTACGATAAGTAAAGCGGTTAAGGATTCCCACGATATTAGTGAGTTGAAGACGTCCGTATCATCCCAGCTTCTAGAAATTGTGCGAGCTATGGATGAGTTCAAACGTAGTGAAGAAGATCGTGATGAGCGGTTACAGGAGCGTTATGATGCGTTGATGCAGCACGTTTCTGAAATGGAAGATGAAACTAAGCGTGTTAAAGCGCATATGGAAGAAGAGCGTTTAAAAGCCAGAACTGATTCGCTAACAGGTTTACCTAATCGTTCAGCGTATGATGATCATTTGAATAAAGAATTTGAGCGTTGGGGGCGTTATCAACAGGGCTTTTCTGTAGCTATTGGTGACCTTGATTTCTTTAAACGTATTAACGACACATATGGGCATTTGGCTGGAGATAAGGTTTTACGTCTGATTTCTCGGGTTTTACTCCGTAATTTGCGAGCGTCTGACTTTGTCGCACGCTTTGGTGGTGAGGAGTTCGTCATACTCATGCCATCCACAGAAGCGGAAGAAGGGGCAAAAGCAATTGAAAAGCTTCGAGATGCGATTAGTAAAAGCCCTTTTAATTTTCATGGCAAGCGAGTCACTATCACAATGTCTTTTGGCGTGACGCAAACACGTGAGTCTGATACTAAAGATGCGCTGTTTGACCGTGCTGATGCGGCGCTTTATAAAGCGAAACAAGACGGGCGCAACCGTGTTTGTATTGGCTAACTCTTTACCTATTGAGCGGGAACGGGCACACTTGTGCCGCTGATTTAGCTCTGTTTTTATAGGATTCTTCACGGTGCGACGCCTCTCTCGAAGTTTGAAAATAGCTCATACTATAATTCGTTATCGTCTTGATACATTTTTTGATGATCTATTATTGCCTTGGTATCTAAGAGCTTTTCTTTATTTGATGCCGTGGCGATACTTTATAAAAGTGACACAGCCAAGAGGTGTGCGCCTAAGATTAGCTTTAGAGTCGTTAGGCCCTGTATTTATAAAATTTGGGCAAATGCTGTCGACACGTAGAGACTTGCTGCCTGATGATATTGCAAATGAGTTAAAACGATTACAGGATAAAGTGCCTCCATTCTCTGGCCCTCAAGCCCAGTTGATCGTTGAAAAATCATTAGGCAAACCGGTGACAGAGTTGTTCGCAGCCTTTAATGTAGAGCCGCTCGCTTCTGCTTCCGTCGCGCAAGTTCACGAAGCAACACTACTGGATGGAAGAGAAGCTGTTGTAAAGGTTATTCGTCCCGGTATCGTAAAAACCATTAAGAAAGATGTAGCACTATTATATACATTAGCGCACTTGGTTCATGCTGCTTGGAAAGAGGGGCGCAGGCTTCGACCTGTAGAAGTTGTGGCGGAATATGAACAAACACTCTTTGATGAATTGGATTTAAGAAAAGAAGCGGCTAATGGTTCACAGCTAAAACGTAATTTCGAAGACTCCAATATCCTTTATGTTCCTGAAATATACTGGGATCTGACACGTCAGAATGTGTTGGTGATGGAGCGCATTTATGGCATACCTGTGGCCGAAGTAGATGAGCTTCGGGCGCAAGGGACAGACATGAAGACCTTAGCTGAGCGTGGTGTTGAAATATTTTTCACACAGGTTTTTAGAGACAGTTTTTTCCATGCGGATATGCATCCAGGAAACATTTTTGTATCGCGAGATAACCCCGTCACACCGCAATATATAGCCGTTGATTTCGGAATTATTGGCTCACTAACAGCAGAAGATCAAAGTTATTTAGCACGTAATTTCCTAGCTTTTTTTACAAGAGACTATCGCCAAGTAGCCCAGTTACACATCGATTCAGGTTGGGTGCCGGCAGGGACGAACGTCACTGCGTTTGAGACGGCTATTCGTAGCGTTTGTGAGCCTATATTTAACAAGCCGCTAAAAGATATTTCGTTTGGCCAAGTATTGTTGGGGCTATTTCAAACGGCTCGTCGGTTCAATATGGAAGTGCAGCCTCAGTTAGTGCTATTACAAAAAACGTTGCTGAACATCGAAGGGTTGGGTAGGCAGTTATATCCAGATTTAGATTTATGGCAAACAGGTAAGCCATTTCTCGAATCATGGATGAAGGATAGAGTCGGCCCTAAAGCTGCATATAGAACACTCAAGCAGCAGGCACCTGATTGGCTAGATAAAATGCCATATATGCCGCAGCTTGCATATGACGCTCTACAGCAGATTAAAAATCAACCATTACAAAGTAGAGCTGCTGAGTTAGCCCTTGTTCATCAACAAGAGCGCGCTGTTAAAGATGGTAGAAAAAGACTACTTGCCGTCCCGTGTATTATTGCCGCCTTATGGTTTGGTCATGAGCCTAGCCACGAATGGCTAGAGCAGTTGAGCTTAATGGGCTGGGCCTTGGGTGGCTTAGGTATTTATCTTCTTCTTAAATAAATAGAGATAGATCAATCTGAGTAATATCTGGGATGGAGCTTATCTAGTTGATCCGGTATGCTTGCCCTTCTCTGAGACCGAATAGTAGTAGAATAATGACAGACAGTTGGCTAGAAAGTATTAAGTGGGATGAGCAAGGTTTGATACCTGCAATAGCACAGGATTATAAAACTGGGCGCATACTGATGGTTGCTTGGATGAACCAAGAAGCCCTGCAGCTGACTGTAGCGGAACAGCGGGCTATTTATTGGTCTCGGTCTCGCCAAAAGTTATGGCGTAAAGGAGAAGAATCAGGGCATGTGCAGGTTCTTCATGAGATTCGGTTAGACTGCGATAGGGATGTGCTTGTGCTACAAGTTGAGCAGAAGGGTGGAATTGCTTGTCATACAGGAAGAGAAAGTTGTTTTTATAGCGTCTTGCGTGATGGTCAATGGGACGCTGTCGATCCTGTACTCAAAAATCCTGATGATATTTATAAGGGGTAAGCCGTCTGATGAGTGATGTTTTGACGCAGTTGGGAAAAATTCTAGAAGAGCGGAAAGGTGCTGCCGCTGAAGCCTCGTATGTAGCAAGCTTGCATGCAAAAGGCTTAAATAAAATTTTAGAGAAAGTTGGTGAAGAGGCTGTCGAGACAATTATTGCAGCAAAAGATGCCAAGCTTTCTGGTAATACAAGTGATGTAGTTTATGAAACTGCGGATCTGTGGTTTCACAGTTTAGTGATGCTGTCTCATCTAGGTGAGACACCGCAAGCTGTCCTAAATGAATTGGCTCGTCGTTTTGAAATGTCGGGTTTAGTTGAAAAAGAATCGCGCAATAAGCCATAAAATCGTTATCAATGGCGCTCTAGATCTTGAGGAGAAGTAAAATGGGTTTTGGTGGAATTAGTGTTTGGCAGTTAGTGATCGTGCTTGGAATCATTGTTTTATTGTTTGGTACTAAAAAACTTCGCAACATCGGTGGAGATTTGGGTAGTGCAGTAAAAGGTTTCAAAAAAGCGATTAAAGAAGAACCTGAAGATGCAAAAAAAATTGAACAGCAAGAGCAAGATGCTAACTTTACGGAAGAGAGTAAGCCTGCAGCAAAGCAGGAACAGTCGACTGATCAAAAATAATACGGATCTGTTGAATGTTTGATATAGGTTTTGCTGAAATACTACTAATCGGCGTTGTTGCGCTGATTGTGTTGGGGCCCGAAAAGCTTCCAACCGCTGTGCGTGCTGTCGGTTTATGGATGGGGCGAGCTAAGCGCGCTGTTTCTAGTATTCAGAGTGAAATATCTGAAGAGCTTCGACTTGATGAAATGAGGCGGACAGCAGCTATCCAGAAAGAAGAGCTAGATAAAGAGTTAAATGAAATGAAGCAGCCCTTTAATCATGCCTTTGAAGATGACTCTCCAGTCACTGAAGTGACTTCTTCTCCAACCATAGAACAAAGCGATGATGTAGCTGCTGTTACAGGTAGTGTCGCGCAACCTGAAAAGCCCGCGAATGAGTAATCAGCTAGGCGAAGCGCCAAAGCAAGAGCAAGAACAAACATTGGTCTCTCACCTGGTTGAGTTGCGCCAGCGAATGATGCGTATTATTTTGATCGTGTTTGCCGTATTCCTTTGTCTGTTTTATTTTGCTAATGATTTATATGAGTATCTTTCTGCACCGCTAACAGCGTTGCTGCCAGAAGGTACTAGTATGATAGCGACTGATGTGACGTCACCGTTTTTTGCGCCATTTAAATTGACGCTTGTGCTGGCAATTTTTCTTGGTATTCCTTTCATACTGCATCAAGTATGGGGTTTTATTGCCCCGGGCTTATACAATCACGAGAAGCGATTGGCAACACCGTTGCTTATTTCCAGTGTGTTTTTGTTTTATGCAGGCATAGCATTCGCCTACTTTGTTGTTTTTCCGCTGATATTTGGCTTCTTTACTAGTACGGGGCCTGAAAGCGTAGCGATTATGACGGATATCAGTAGTTACCTGAATTTCGTTTTGAAATTGTTCTTTGCTTTTGGAATTGTTTTTGAAATTCCAATAGCAACACTATTACTGATTTGGTCAGGAGCAACGACAGCAAAAGCGCTGACAGAGAAGCGTGCGTATGTACTTGTGTGTTGCTTTGTTGTTGGGATGTTGTTGACGCCACCAGATGTCATCTCACAAAGTCTTTTGGCAATTCCTATGTGGCTGCTGTTTGAGCTGGGTATTGTTCTATCAAAAGTGTTTGTGAAGAAGGTGGAAGATGATGATCTCGATGGTGAACTAGAAGCTGCGATCGATGAAGATGAGACAAACAGTCAGAGTTCGTGATGCGGGATCGATATAATAAAGGCGCCCTCGTGGCGCCTTTATTGTATGTAATCTGCTCAAAATGAATAAATATG
>NZ_JADGEV010000029.1:0-15236 GCF_016744175.1 Neptunomonas sp.
TAACGTGGCAGCCAAAAAATCATGACACCGCAGAACACGACCAAGGCTATAAAATAGCGGATAAACTTTTTTTGAGCAGCGTGAACTTCTTTCTCTTTCTGGGCAGCTGTTGGTGTTTTACAGTTCGGGCAGTAACCCCGCTGATCCGAAAAGCTTTTGGAGCAATGACTACAGGTAATTTCACTCATTATTAATGCTCACCTACTCGTTTCTCTATTATCTTGAAATACTTTGGAGCCCTACTTTTACAATGGGACTCTGCTAGTTCAACAATCGCAAGCTTATCGCGCCAGTTACATCTTAGGAAGGCTGCTTGGTCGCATAAAGCGTTATTCTTTAAACACATTGATACGTATCACTCTGCCGTGGCTTTATGCTTAGGTCTTTTGAACATAGAATACTCAAAAAGCCCTTTCCCCCTTTAGCTAAGCTCAAGGTGATGTATGAATATTTCGATAACTACGGCAACTCTTAATGATGTAATAGCCATTACCGCTCTCACTCAAGAGCTGGGTTACTCCGCCACTGAAGCTCAAACACAAGAGTGGCTCAGTTATATCTTAAACTCGAAGACCCATAGGGTAATGGTTGCTGTATCAGGAAAAGCGTTATGCGGTTGGATAGTTGTTGAAAAACGCATATCACTTGAGGCCGGCTTTAAAGCAGAGATAACCGGCTTAGTTGTCAATACTCAATACCGTCGTGTAGGCGTGGGTAATCAACTAGTCCAAGCCGCACAAGTTTGGGCAACAAATCTAGGCTTAGCTCGCTTATCTGTGCACTCAAACATCACAAGAGATGCCTCACATGTTTTTTATCAATCATTAGCTTTTGTCTTGAAAAAAACATCACATAACTACGAAAAAGTGCTTTAAAGACTTAAATTGATTTATGAGCATTTACGCTCATTACATTTGTGGTAGTGTTCTGCGTCTTACTACAATTTAGTGTCTCAAACACATAAAGGAAGCACCAAAAGCATGTATGGTTTTCTCTTAGCTATTCACATCTTGTCTGCCACCATTTGGACAGGCGGTCACATCGTTTTATCGTTGGTGATTCTGCCTCGGGTACTCAAAAACCGTTCTCCTGAGGAATTGCTTAATTTTGAGTCCGGCTTTGAAAAGATAGGCATGCCAGCACTTATTATTCAGGTTGTGAGTGGCTTGATGTTAGCTTATCAGCTGATTCCCGATGTTTCATTATGGTTTGATTTTAGCAATCCTTTAGCGCATGGCATTGCAGCAAAACTGACCTTATTAGCGTTAACCGTTGTGTTCGCTATTGATGCTCGCTTTCGTGTTATTCCTAAGCTATCAGAAGAAAATCTTGTCGATATGGCGTGGCATATTATCCCTGTTACGCTTTTCTCAATCCTGTTTGTTTTAGTGGGCGTGTCGTTCCGTGCGGGATGGTTATTGTAATTACTAACAGATTAAGCAATCACTAAGGTAAACACCCAACAAGATAGCCGTATTAACTATTGAAGCGTATCTATATTTGATCTATGCTTGATAAATCAAGTATTATTCAAATATAAATCAAGGTACTCATATGTCACTCCAATCTGCTTTTATAATCCAGCAATCATCACTGGCCTCTAAACTTTCAAAAAAGGTCGATGGCTCCTTAAGTGTGCACGGCATTAGCTTTACCGAATATATGATATTGCATCATTTATCAACCTCCCCTCTTATTACCATGCGCCGTATAGAGTTAGCGGAATGTGTTTGTATAAGCGCGTCAGGCGTAACACGCCTAATAGCTCCCATGGAAAAAATAGGCTTAGTCGAAAAAGAATCTAACCCACGCGATGCACGCCAAAGTTTAGTTAAGCTGACAAAAGCAGGCGAGCGTCTTTATAAAGATGCATCTGTGACTGTTGAACATTGTGCAGATAACGCACTTAAAGCTCTCAATGATGTTCAGCTCGAAAAGCTTAGTGCGCTATGTCAAAAGTTGGGTTAAACCTTACATGAGTCGCATTGAATCCAGACACACCTAGGAAACCAAAATGGATCGTCTACACTGAACGCTATGATTAAATCTAATACGCTTTTTCAGATTATTACCGTGGCACTCATTACCTTATTACTTAACGGCTGTAGTGACCCAAAGCTAGAGCCTATTAGGTATGGCGGCAGTATTCTAGCCTTCGGCGACAGTCTTACACTTGGCGTTGGCACCGTGCAAACCAATAGCTACCCATCTATCCTTGCAGAACTTAGCGGGCTCAATGTTATTAATGCAGGTATTTCTGGTGAGACTACTGAAAGTGGCTTAAAAAGACTGCCGCTTGAATTAGAACGCACCTCCCCCGATCTATTGATTCTTATCGAGGGTGGCAATGATATTTTGCAGAATAAAAGCGAGTCAGCCATCAAAGCTAATCTCAAAAAAATGATTGAGCTAGCCCAAAGCAAAGATATATCGGTAGTACTTATTGGCGTGCCGCAAAAGCGTTTATTCTCAGATTCTGCGCCACTTTACCAAGAGCTAGCCGAGGAATACCAACTCGTTTTTGATGGTACATTGATTGGTAATTTAATACGCAGCCCATCCTTAAAGTCTGACCATGTGCACTTCAATGCACAAGGCTACCGTAAGATGGCCGAGTCGATCTATGAGCTGCTGAGTGACAACGGTGCTCTTCTATAAAAAAGATACGAAACTAAATCATTTCTGTGCACTAACGCCCATCAGATGATCGACTTTTTCCACTTTCTTAAAGCCCGCCGACTTGAGCCTGCGGATCACACCATCAACAAAGCTGCTGCCCTTCCTTAGTAAGTGCGGGTTTCCAGTGTAGTGAAAAAGCCGTCCATTGCGGCGCAACACACGAAAAATTTGATTATAAAACTCCTCACTGTAAAGCTCACCAGCAAGAGAAAAACGCGGTGGATCATGAATAACCGAATCAAAGGAGTTACTTGGCATTGTGCCTATTAGCTCATAGCTACTGCCCTGCAGTTGAGTAATTCCTTCTTTTCCTAAATCATTTGACCAAGGGTTTTGAACGCGCAGTGCCATGACTTCAGGGCTAAGCTCGATACTTAGTACTTCTCTTGCACCCAGACGGTGTGCCGCAATAGCGGCATAACCTAGACCACTACAGCAATCCAGCACCTTGTCACCGCTATGTACTGCTTGCTGCGCCATCTCGGAAGCGCTTTTAAAAGGGTCGGTGCCCTTAGATATGTGCATCTTAACGCCACTAATTTCTAGTAGTGGTGACCCAGCCGTAGGAACAAGCTTGTAATAACCAGAGCTACGGTCTTCTAGAGGGTCAAAGTCACCATCACAACACAGAAATATCTTTTGTTTTTTCTTAGCGATATATTTGAGTTCATCGATAGAGAGCTGATTATCTTCGTCGAGTACCAGGCCTTGGTCATTCAAGGAGAAACTCTGTTGTGAAAGATTCAGGTCAGTTGAGAGCTCTACGCTGGTAAGCCCTTTAGCTAGCGCCGCGAGTGCCTGCTTGGCATTTTCAGCGTGAAGATAGTAGTTGAGCATGTCGATCGCTTATCTTGTTGGATTCTATGGTCTGCACTATACCCTGTTTATACTATTTAGTAGTAGCCGATTAAAAATCGGTGCCGTAAAAAAATGACAGTAAAATCTTTGGCTCATGAAAAACGAGAAGCCCCATTTAAATAAAGGCTTCAATGCTACTAACCAAGATCTTTAGGCGCTTGGTCTCTATCGTCCATACCGTAATCACGCAGTACTTCTGCCACCCGTAGCCTGTAGTTATCAAATAAAGAACCACGTCCTTTTGCCTGTGCTTTACGGTGCATTACCTGATTGCGCCATGCTTTTACGGCAGCTTCATTCTCCCAGAAAGATAAGGAAAGAAAGCGCTTAGAATTGGCTAAGCTTTGGAAGCGCTCGATTGAGATAAAGCCTTCCATTTCAGATAATATGCTTTTTAGTTCGCCCGCTATTTCGAAGTATTCTTCTTTTCCTTCATCTTTTGGTTCTAACTCAAAAATCACGGCAATCATATGTCTACTCTCGCTGCTTGTTGGTAGGTTTGTGGTACTACTTTTAAAAATGAACGTTTCTCTTCTATGATAAAGCGCTCTTGTTGAGCAAACATAAAGTTATTTTGGCCCTCCTGATCTTCTTTAAGTCTTGCTCTGTATTTTTCATAATCAGCCAAGCTATTAAAGCTTATCAGCCCAAAGGCGATATCGTTACTGCCTTCGTGTGGCAAAAAATAACCCACAAGCTCACCTCCACACAAAGGGATGATACGCCCCCAGCTTTGCGCATAGGTTGTAAACTTGTCTATTTGAAAAGGATCTATCTTGTACTCAATAAAGCATGTTATTTTCATTAGTGCTCTCTCCTGTTTGTATTACAAGCATTCTAATCATCGATAAAAGCGCTGCTTCGATGAGCATCGAAGTATTATCAAGCGAGGGAATAACGAGCAGTTAAGTAGGACGGTTATAGATCTCTCATAACGCAATGGAGGCTTGCTGAAAGTGGAACCCAACATATCATTTGTAGCTGGCCTAATTGGTGACGCTACACGGGCCAGTATGCTCACCGCTTTAATGGGTGGTAAAGCACTAACGGCTACCGAGTTAGCAATTGAAGCGGGCATTACATCGCAAACGGCCAGTAGCCACTTAAGTAAGTTAGTAGATGGACAGCTGCTTATCGTTCGTAAGCAAGGTCGGCATAAGTACTTTCAGTTAAAAGGCAGTGATGTTGCACAGCTTTTAGAAATGCTTTTAAACATAACCTCCAAAACCACACATAGTAAAACAGTAACAGGCCCTAGCGACCCCAGATTGCGCCAAGCACGGGTTTGTTACGACCACTTGGCAGGCGAGCTGAGCGTTGCCCTGTTTAACTCACTCATTAAAAATGAATGGATAGGAGATAACGGTATAAATGATAACGAAGCACGCTTAACGGTTACAGGAAAAGCGTTCTTCACTGAGCTTGGTGTTGACTTCAACATCCTAAGTACAAGCAAACGTCCGATATGTAAGGCTTGCTTAGATTGGAGTGAACGCCGCAGCCATTTAGCCGGTGCTTTAGGCCAATGGGTATTAAACGATATCTTTAATAAGGGCTGGGCGTCCAAAGATCTAGATTCAAGAGCAATTCACTTTACCCCAGCGGGGTTAAAGCTGTTTGCTAAGAAGTACGATCTTCCACTCTTGTCTACACAGGGCAGCCAATAAAAGCTATTTATGCAGCAGAAATACATACCGTTTTACGTTAAAAGGAGTTCTCGAATGCCACTTCACTTAGCGGCAGTTGTCCTGCTTTAGGCCACGGATCTTTTATTCCTTTACCAATGGCTATCATCGGCCCCATCACATGATCATCTGGTAAATTGACTAACTTCGCCACTTCATCAATGTCGTAACCAATTAGCGGGCAAGACTGATAACCCAACTCTTGAGCTGCTAGCATCATGGTTTGCATTGCCATACCAATTGAGCGGTGTGCTTCATCGCGTTGCAGCCAATCGCGCCCTTCATGAAATGGCCCCATCCAACTCACTAGCATTTCTCCCACTTCTTGTGGTGCATTAGCCCAATAGCGCTCTGGTGTTTTGTTCCATGCTTTTACATCTGCGGTAAATAACACCAACATAGATGCATCGGTAATCTGTGCTTGGTCATTAGCGTACTGCTTACATATATGCGCACGTAATGCAGGGTCACGTAGTATGATAAAACGCCAGTGCTGGCAGTTATAGCTAGTAGGTGCCTGTATCGCGGCTTCTAGCAATGTGTTTTCTTCTTCTGCTGTTAAGCGATGCTGCGCATCAAAGTGCTTAACCGCACGACGATTGTAGATGGCATCAAGCGTATTCATGCGTGTTTCTCCAAGTGTGGTAAAGATGTAGCTGATGAGTGTGGTAATGGTGTTGTGTGTTCTTTCGCACCACGCTGGAATAGCACAATGCCAATGGCGACCAGAACACCTGCCAAGCCAAGGTTAGGCGGTGCGACTTCTCCCAATACAAATACTGCTAATACCGTGCCACTGAGCGCTGCAACCGTTCCAATTTGGCTAAGGTAGACAGGCCCCGCAAGCTGCTGAAGCAAGAAATAAAACAGATAAAGAATCGTGAAAACGGTAACTTCTAAGGCGAGTAAAACAACCGCTTGGCTTGACGTGAATAGACCCGCCGCTTGGCCTGTTTCAAGAAACAACACAAACGGTAGCAGCGTAATAGCTCCTCCCATCATCATGAGTGCTGCCAAAAACACAGGAGATGCCCCTGTAGGCCAACGCAGTGTTCGGTAAATATTTCCGCAGGCAATCACAACGGGCATCGATAACACTAAAAGAATCCAGCCCTGTGCTTCGCCCGTGCCGCCACTCTTTGCTGCCGCAAGCACTATGCCACCACTGAGCCCTAATAGAACACCCACAAGACGCAATGCTCGCAGCCGCTCCATTCGTAGCACAACCGCTAACAACCATGTAATGAGTATAGGGAAGGCAAAGCTTAATGAAATAAACCCTGCGCCAACATGGCGTATTGCTAAAAACCCAAGTGCATTGGGTAGCGCAAACAACACCCCAGCGACTAATCCGTACTCAAGCATGCGTTTGTTTAATGCCATCGGGTGGCGTTTAAGTACAGAGATTAAGCAAAGCACGCTGCTAGCGCCCAACATTGCCACCATAAGAAAAGTTAATAACGGAGCCCCTGCCGTAGAAGCAAGCTTACCCACGACTAAAGATAACGATAGAAAAACACCCACCAGCAACAAACACGTAAAAGCATATAAGCCTGTTCTATTAGCTGGTTTAGCTGATATGTGGTTATTCGACTTTCTACTAACCGACATCACCCTACTCCTATTGCATGCTATTATATGTATTAACAACAAGCTTCTTAGCAAACTGTTTCTTGACAAAAAGCTTCTCGATGAAAAGTATCTTAGCGTAGAGATAAATTTATAACAATGAATAAAATCAAGTTAGTCACATCTCAATGGCAGCGAGAGATGCCCCAACTCGACCTTTTACCGATGAAAGTCGTTGGGAATTTAGGTAAAGCAACCCGCTTAGTTACACGAAATTACTTAGACCCGTTCTTTAAAAGCCACGGTATACAGCTAGGTGAGTTTGATGTTCTGGCCACTTTACGCCGTTCAGGTGCCCCGTATGAATTAGCACCCACGCAGTTATTTGAAGCATTACTGATTTCATCTGGCGGAATGACTAACCGGTTAGACCGGCTCGAAAAAGCAGGATTAATTGCACGTGCTCCCAACCCTGAAGACCGCCGCGGTACGCTGGTGTTGTTAACCGAAGAAGGGTTAGAGTTAATGAACCGCATCGTCCCACTGCATGTAGAAAACGAAGCACGCTCGCTATCGAACCTCAGCAGAGAAGAACAAGAAACACTAGATAGGTTGTTAGAGAAACTTATTGACGGTTTAGAGGAAGAATAATATGAAACAAAGAATTATCTTTGCTGTAATGATGTCCTTCCTATTGTCGTTTTTTATGACCTGCTGGGTTACCTGGATCAACTTAGGGTGGACTGAAAATTTCTTAACCCACTGGCTTCATGCCTTCATACTTGCATGGCCTGCAGCTGGGTTGATTTCATTTTTTATTGGCCCAGGGATTTATAAAATGGCTGAAAGGCTTGCTCGCTGAATAATTAACAATTAATTCACATTACGACTCTAGCTTAACTATCTAATATTAATAGCATTTTATGTATTTTTTCGATAGTGATTGCACCCATTAACTCTGGGTTTGCAAGCGCATAGATATAACCTTCATTCTTGTCGCTATTGATATCATCTCTACATTCTATAAAGAGTGCCCACTCCTCTAGTTCATCTTCTGAGATACTACCCGAGATAAATTTTTGCAGTACTGTGGCTAAGATTGCATCTGACACTTCTACCAAGTCATCATCCTGATGGCCCATTCCACATTTGGATAATACTGAAAATGCCTGCTCCTTAAACTCACCAAAGGTAATTATTTGTATTAAAGATTCGGCTCTGTTCATACTCATCATCATATTTTTTTGCCTATTTGATTAGGCATTTTTTTTCTGCATTAGACGTCTAGCAACACGTCCTTACAAACTTAAGTGGCACCTATTTTATACACAACAAGATTCTACTTTCACTGCTATGCTACATATCAAGCTTATTTATCAGCATTGATATCGTGTTTAATCAACAGAACTTATTCAGATGAAAGTGACTTTTTTGATCCGTAAAAAATAATATAGTTTTATCATAACGGACATTTAACTGTGCATATAACAAAAACAGCAGCTACTTGTGTTCTAATATTCCTCCTAGTTTCAAGCTTAGGAAGCTACTGGACGCACCTCGGACGGTCTCTTGACCGAAACGAACAACGCTTTTACATGAGCGAACTGGTCAATTCGCAAGCCTCTGCTATTGAACGCCGTTTAACTCGCTCTTTGTCTTCAACACGAATTTTAGCGCAAGGTGTACGCCAGCATAAAGGTGCAATTAGTCAATTTGAAGTCTATGCCGATGAGGTACTAAAAGCGGTTGGGGGTGTTTCTAATCTACAGCTAGCACCTGATGGTATTATCCGCTATATCCATCCAATTGAAGGTAATGAAAAAGCGATTGGACATAATATTTTAAAAGATGACCACCGTCTTAAAGAAGCGATGCTTGCTATTCATGAGCGACGCCTTACCCTAGCAGGGCCGTTTAAATTAATTCAAGGCGGAATTGCTATTATTGGAAGAAACCCTGTGTATCTTCCAAGTGAAGAGGGAGAAAAGTTTTGGGGGTTTGCTTCAGCACTTATTTATTTAGAAGACCTACTCAAAGTAACTGAACTAGATTCACTGCAAAAGCGAGGCTATAGCTATCAACTACTGCGCCCGGATCCTGATACGGGTATAGCTGAGACGTTCGCCCGCTCTACCAGCCCACTAACAAATGACTCCTATTCTGTCTCTATTAATGTACCAAATGCTACTTGGCAACTCGTTATTAGCCGTACCGAAAGCATCTCTATATTGCGTTCATCTATCGGCTACATCGCCAGTATTTTCACCGCTCTACTGATTGCCTGGATTACCCACTATGTACTCCTCCAACCTGAAAAACTAAGAAAAGAAGTAAAAGAAAAAACCCAAGAGCTACAACAACTTGCCTACTTTGACCACTTAACAGGGCTGGCTAATCGTCGATATTTAAACAAGCAACTCATTAAAGTATTAAACACATACAGCCGCAATCAAAAACCCGCGGTACTGATGTACCTTGATTTAGATGATTTTAAAAAAATAAATGACTCAATGGGACACAGTGCCGGCGATACTTTATTGCAGCAAATTGCTGTTCGTTTAAAAAACAACGTGCGTTCCTATGACCTTGTAACAAGGCTAGGCGGTGACGAATTCAGCATTTTACTTTTAGACATACATTCAACAAGAGGTGTCAGCCGAATTGCCAAGAAGCTGATAGCTGCCGTCGAACAGCCAATTATTTTAGAAGGCAAACCTTTCGCCGTCTCTACTTCTATTGGTATCACAATGATTCCTGCAGACGGGGATGATGCTAATGCTATTCTTAGAAATGCCGATATGGCTATGTATTCAGCAAAAACAGCGGGCAAGAAAAGATTCAGCTTTTACAACCCATCATTACAAGCCATCGCCATCGCTAAATTGCAATTAGAAAATGATCTAATTTCTGCTATTCACGAAAAACAATTCATCTTGCACTACCAACCTATTCTCACGCAATTAACAGATAAAGTGAGCGGACACGAAGCACTTATTCGCTGGAACCATCCTGAACAAGGGCTATTATTCCCTGATAAGTTTATTGGGATAGCAGAAGAAACAGGAAAAATTATTGATATTGGTTATTGGGTAATCAAAGAGGTATGTGAACAAATAATGGTGTGTACATTAACACTCCCCCCCCATCATAGGTTCTCAATCAACTTATCCCCTAAGCAGTTTAAAGACACTCATTTACTAGAAAATATTCGTCATATCATGCAGGAGACAAAAATAGAGGGTAGCTCACTCGAATTTGAAGTTACTGAGTCTTGTATCATGGAAGATGTTGAGCATACCAGTAGCACCCTTTTACAACTCAAAGAAATGGGAATATCCGTGGCCATTGACGACTTCGGCACTGGGTATTCTTCCTTTGCTTTATTAAAGCAACTTCCCGTTGATAAACTGAAGATTGATAAAAGCTTCATCACGGATTTAGAAACAGATGAAAGCGATCAGAAAATAGTTCATGGGTTAATATCAATGGCACATAAGCTACATTTAAAAGTTGTAGCTGAGGGTATAGAAACAAAAGAGCAGCATCGGCTACTTAAGCAATACAAGTGCGACCTTGGGCAGGGCTATTTGTTTAGCAAGCCGGCCTCTATCAAAGATCTTGAAGATTTTGAGTATAAACAATAATCAACGTTACTCTAAACACACCTTCCTAGAAGAACTTACAAGACAGAAACTAGCATTTTAATGCTCAGGATAAAAAGCAGCATCCCAAAGATTTTCTTTAAATTAGCAACAGGAATACGATAAGCCAACTTAACACCCAAAGGGGCTGTAAAAAAGCTGACAGCTGAAATAAGTAAGACTGCAGGCCAATAGATATAGCCAATCACAAAGGCCTCTTCATGGGTGCTTTCCCAACCACTGATTAAATATCCTGTGGTACCTGCCACTGCAATGAAAAAACCTACCGCAGCGGAAGATCCTATCGCCTGTTTAATATCCACATTACGCCACACGAAATAAGGCACCATCAATGAGCCGCCACCAATTGAGACCAATGATGAAATACTTCCTATTCCTCCTCCAACCCAAAATAAATGAACATTGTTAGGCAAACCTTTATCTGATGTTGGTTTTTTATTTAAAAACATCTGAATTGAAACAAAGAACATAAACGAAGCAAAAAACACTGCTAAAAATACAGTACTGAGCAAGGAAGCCATAAAAGCGGCTGCAAACGCGCCCAGTAACACACCGGGCAACATGGCTTTAACCACTCGCCACAACACACCATGCTTGGCATGATGAGACCGCAAGCTCGATAAAGCTGTAACCACCATAGACGCCATCGATGTCCCTAGTGCCAAATGAACAACCATCTCATTACTAACACCTTGATAAATAAAAAGTGTCGTGAGCACTGGCACCATAATTCCACCACCTCCAATGCCTAACAAGCCGGCCATAACACCTACAAATCCGCCGAGTAATAAAAAGGCGACTATCATTTCGTACGCTAGCATTGTGATTCCAGTGTTATCCAAAAAATCTATTGTAGATTCTTATTCTGAGTCTTATTATCTACAATCTGACAACATAACAATAGATTAAGACACAATGAAGATAATCCCACCCTCAAGACTCGGGCAGAAAGCGTTACAGCGTCCTATTACGGTCTTAAATCGAAATCTATTAGGCAAGCGCGCTGTTAAAAAGCATCAACACGAATGGGGACAACTCATCTATGCGACCAAGGGTATCTTGTCGGTTATTACTTCAGCAGGACGCTTTATCGTGCCTCCAGAACAAGCTGTGTGGGTTCCTCCGCACACTGATCATGAAATAATCACTGTTAATGATGTCACTCTGGCTAGCTTTTACATTGCGACAGATGAAATTCTACAGCTGCCGAAACATTGTGCAGTACTCAATATCACCCAGCTACTTAAAGCACTCATAAAAGAAGCTTGTAAAATTTCACTCACTTACGATTGGTCAGGAAAAGATGGACGCTTATTACGGCTTATTAGAGATTATCTAATCGAGGCAGATGATATTGCCTTACAACTTCCTTATCCTAAAGACCCGCGCTTAATCCAAATGACAACTCATCTTCAGAATACACCCTGTGATAGTAAAACGCTGGAAGAATGGGGAAAACAGATTGGTGCTTCTTCTCGAACCCTGACACGGCTTTTTATCAGAGAAACAGGTTTATCGTACCGAGAGTGGAAACAGCGTCTAAAGGTGCAAATTGCAATAAGTATGTTAAGTGAGCAGCATGACATCAGCACTATTTCTGATCATCTAGGTTACGAATCAGTATCAGCCTTTACGTACATGTTTCGTAAAGAGCTTGGTCTTGCGCCGAGCATTTATACGGGCCAATACAAGTAACAAAGTTTCAGGTTAATAATGGATCAGTGACAGTAAAGTTCTCTTCCTTTTTTTCTTGTACTAAAAAATTAACGAGGTCATTGAATGCCAAAGGACGGCAAAGATGAAAGCCCTGTACCCAGTCACAGCCAATACCCTGTAAGTACTCTAGCTGCTCCAAAGACTCAACGCCTTCTGCTACAGATCTAAGTTCATAAAGATCTGCTAAATTATTGATTATTTTAACCATTTTTTTCTTAGCAACATGCTCAGAAAATAAATCAGCAACAAAAGTACGATCTATTTTAAGACAATTAACAGGGTAACTATTTAATTGTCCAAATGCCGTAAAGCCTGTCCCAAAGTCATCCAACGCAAGCGAAATACCCAACGCACTTATTTTTTCCAGCGTGCTGATGCCTTTAATATCATTCAATACAAAGGCTGTCTCTGTTATTTCAAACTCTATTGATGACGGAGCAATGTGGTATTTTTCCAAGAGAGTTTTAACCTTACTCGGAAATAACTCGTTTTGTAACTCCAACCCCGAGATATTAATACACATCTTGCCACTAAACTCTTGTGACGACTGTAGCAACAGTAAACTTTTAAAACTGTTTTCGATTACCCAAAGATCAATATCTTTAATTAAACCACTCTTCTCTGCTATTGGGATAAATTGCTCCGGGCCAATATTATCTACCATTAAATCGGGGCATCGAAGTAGTACTTCAATACCGGTAACAGCTAACGAACGACAGTCAAACACCGGCATATAAACTAGTGATAGTAAGTTGTGTGCTAATGCCGTTTTCAACGCCTCTTCAATTCTGCGCTGCTCACGCATGAGCTGTGCAATATCTTTCGTATAAAACTCATAACGATTACGGCCATTTCGTTTTGCTTCATACATGGCTAAGTCTGCACTGTGTAATAGCTCATCCGGAGAAGAGGCATCATCCGGAAAGGTAGCAATACCAATGCTAGCGAAAACAGAGTGTGTTCTGTCAAATGTTTCAAAACCATCAACAAACATGTTGAGTATTCGCTCTGCCACAGCACCACTATTAATTGGGCTGTGTAGCTCATTCAGGATAACGACAAACTCATCCCCGCCTAGCCTGGCAAGCTCATCAAATTTCTCATTGATAATCATGTCTGTAGGACGAATAGCCTCTTTAAGCTTTTCACTAAAATCACAGAGTAACTTATCACCAACTTCATGGCCGTACTTATCATTTACTTGTTTAAAATTGTCTAAATCAATATAAAGAAGTCCGACACTTCCACCCTCGTTTTCAGCCCGCCTTAACAACCTTGATAGGTTCTTTTTGAAATTCCTACGATTCGGTAATCCAGTTAGCGCATCATAATAAGCGAGCTTTCTAATATCTTCATCATGCAACTGAAGGATCATCTGATCAGCTCGTTCTTTGGAATGTAGAACCGCCAAACAAATTAGGCTCAACAAGAAAAGTGTCACTTCAAAACGGATAGACTCATGAATCGTATAGCTGGTGAGTAACAATTCAGACATGGGTGTAAAAAGAAGCAAGCTACTGAGAAAGATAAAGCTACCGTAAAGAGTCACGGCAGGCCAAAACCGGTTCACAAACAGTGTGACCGCCAACGTTGGGTAAATCCAAAGTATTCCGGTGTTTTCATGCCCTCCTGTCACTAACAGTGTCAGGGGCAAGATAAAGAGATTGATGTTTAGTAGATTTACCGCTAATTCAATACGCGTAGTTTTATATAAGACATAAACAATAACAGCACAAATTATCGCACAACCAAGAAGTATCACAGCCAGCGCAAACGACTGATTTAAATAGCTAACCCAACTGAAAACCAGTAAAAAAACCAGCCCAATAAATGCTTGAATTTTACACAATCGATAGCGCGTAGAAAACTGCACATCCAACACTTCTTGTCTGCTTTTATTGTGATGATCCACCGATCAATTCCCTTTTGCTCAGCCTCAGCTTATTAGCCATAGCTCTTTGAAGCCTTGTAGAAAAAGAACACTGCAGGATAAATCCTGAACTATCAACAATACTCAAAAAACTCACATTTTTTGCGACAATAGAAAAATAGCTACCAACACCATTGCGACATTTGCTGTCTGCAAATTAATACATTAGTTTTGTTCTCTATAGTGTAGACCACTACACTATTTACCAACACTTAAAACTTGAACAATTCTACTCTATTTTACTTCTGTAATGATTGTCATATTTTTTTAACAAACTAAGTCTAGCCTTCCTGTTATTAGATTAACCAATGCCTTTGTGGCTCTACCTATAGAAAGTAACTGGATATCAGTAATGAACAAATTAAAACGCCAAAGTGCTGCTAATCGCCTTAATGATGGTGACTCTGATTTTTCTAAAATAGTGGATAGCGGATTAAGCCGCCGCCGTTTCATGCAAAATGGTGCTACTGCGATGGGGCTTTTCCTAGCCGCCAATCCGTTAGTACAAGCAATTGCAGCTGCCACACAGCCAACAAGTCAGTTATTAGGCTTTACCGCGTTACCTATCAGCACATCAGATGAATTCATTGTGCCTAAAGGTTACATTGCCAAGCCACTTATATCTTGGGGGGATCCTATTTTAAAAGGCGCACCGGCTTTTGATGAATCAGGTATACAGTCGAGTGATGCACAAGCAGGACAATTTGGAGACAACACCGATGGCATGAGCTTGTTTCCTCTTTCGGCTAACCGTGCGTTGTTAGCCGTTAACAACGAATATACTAATTACCTACTGTTATTTGCTCATCAGGGAAAAGAGCTTACCGCCGATGATGTGAAAAAGGCCCAGGCCGCACACGGGGTGTCTGTCTTTGAAGTAGAGCGTAAAGCCGACGGTCATTGGCATTATTTGTCAGACTCTGCCTATAACCGTCGTATTACCGCCAATACAGAAATGGAAGTGACAGGAGTTGCTGCTGGGCACCCTCTTCTAAAAACTACTGCAGACCCAACTGGAAAAAAAGTACTCGGTACATTTAATAACTGTGCTAATGGTGAAACACCGTGGGGCACATATCTAACGTGTGAAGAAAACTTTAACGGCTACTTTGCAGCACCTGGTACAGAAATGGATAT
>NZ_JADGEV010000029.1:15336-20814 GCF_016744175.1 Neptunomonas sp.
AGCCCAGACGGCTTAGGCTTTGATAAAGCGGGTCGCTTGTGGGTTCTTACTGATGGTAAGTATTCAAACGAAGGTGATTATGCGGGCATGGGTAATAACCAAATGCTATGTGCAGATCCAGAAACCGGTGAGATACGTCGCTTTGCGACAGGCCCTATCGCCTGCGAGATTACCGGCCTGACATTCTCTCCCGATCAGCGAACCATGTTTGTTGGCGTGCAACACCCAGGTGAAAAGAACGCACCCTCCCACTTCCCTGCTGGCGGCAACAGCAAACCTCGCTCAACTATTATGACAGTACAGCGCGAGGATGGTGGCATCATCGGCGCCTAGCCCATTTTAAATGACAGGTCTTGCGCCCCTCTTTGAGGGGCTTTTTTTATTTGTTGTTTTGCTAAGACCTCTCAAGTAGCCGTCGAACAGAATTTTTCGGCGTTTTAGCAAGCGTTTGTAACAGCTTGAAAGGCGCTTTTGTTATTCCGTATTGCTCCTGCATGACATCGAGCATAGAAACCCATAGTTTAGTTGTCATTTCCGAGTCATATAAGGCTCTGTGAAAAGTACCTTCACTGGGAATATTGGCATGTTTAATCAATGTGCCTAACTTATGGTCTGGCGCATTTTGGTACAACCTACGAGCCACTAGCATCGAACATGCAAACTCCCCTGTGTAATCTCTAGAAATCTTATGTAGCTCTGCATCTAAAAAGCGTTTATCAAATGAGGCATTATGCGCCACTAAATTATAGTCTTTGATAAAGTCAGCAAACTCACACATTACGTCAGCACACAAAGGAGCTTCTTTTAACATGTGGTTAGTAATACCCGTGTAATCTTCAATAAAACTACTGATACGTCTACCAGGATTCATTAACGCCTGAAATCGCCCTGTTATTTCACCTTGTTCAATGCGTACCGCTCCAATTTCAATCGCTCGATCCCCCATATCAGGTGATAAACCAGTGGTCTCAAAATCGAGTACAACGACTGTATTTGCATTTGGAATAATAGCCCTATCCAACATTTTCTCCTTTATCAAAAAATTATACTTTTACTCACCGAACTCACATAAAGATAAAGAATTTAAAGTCACTCTCATCGAATCATATTTTGTGTCTGCAATATAAGACGAACTCGACATAAATGTCGTCAATTCTAAATTCTTTTAATAAAAAGCTAAAAAAATTGTTAAATATAAAATCCATCTACTACCTTTTACTTTCTTGTTTTTATTCAATAAAAATAAGCAGATAGAAAAATATCCCATATATTAACATAAGCTTAACTCAAGCCCTGTATGTCATAAGACACATAATAATAAATAGACATACTTCATGATGAGTTTTGGCAAATGTATTTAAAAACCTACTAAGGACGGTAGACAAAAATTGAACCTAAATAGGTGCTCGATGTTCAAAAAAATGAAGCTTGCAACCCAACTTTTCTCATCTTTCGGTGCCATGTTAATTCTCATGTCCCTCCTAGCAACCGTAGCCTATATTGGCTTAAATACAGGCTATAGTAACTTTGTTGAATACAGAGGCTTAGCTAGAGACAGTAATTTGGCTGGCCGAGTTCAGGCCAACCTTTTAATAGTCCGGTTAAATGCTCTTAAATATTTAAAACAGCAAAGCCCTGAAAATGTTAACAACTTCAATGAAAGATTAGCCCTTCTACAAGAGCTATTAATTGAAGCGCGCGAAGAAATTCAAAAACCAACACGTGCTCATCTCGTCAAAAGTGCTATAGATAGTATTAATGAGTATGAAAAAGGCTTCAAAGAAGTACAGGGGTACTTCAAACACCGTAATGATATTGTAGAAAAATCCCTTAATCCAAATGGGTTAGAAATGCGCAAAAATGTAACGGACATCATTACTTCGGCTTATAAGGATAATGATGCTCAAGCAACTTATTATGCCTCGCGCGCGCAAGAACAATTACTCCTAGGCCGGCTTTATGTCACTAAGTTTTTAGTCACTAACTTAGATTCTGATTATCAACGCGCCACAGAAGAATTTAAAGCACTAGCAGAAGACCTTCATCAGCTTGACTCTGTTTTAGAAAACCCTACACGGCGAAAGCTATTAAGCGACACTCAATCACGCATGAAAGTTTATACCATCAATGTTGATGATGTGTATGCCACAATTAAAGCGCGAAATAAAATCATCAATGGCACATTAAACAAAATAGGGCCACATGTTGCCGATCAACTTGAACAAGTGAAGTTGTCCGTCAAAAAAGATCAAGATGAACTTGGCCCACTGGCACAAAAATCAAGTGAGTCTGCTATTTCAACCGTTCTTTTTGTGTCCCTCATTGTTCTCATAGCGGGGATATTTCTGAGCTTGTATATTGCTCGAGTCATCCGCGAACCTATTGGTGGCGAACCAAAAGAGATTGAACAACTCGCACGAAAAATTGCTTCTGGTGATTTAACAATGCAATTTACCACTACAGGCAAAGAAACCGGTATCTATGCAGCCATGCAAGACATGGTTGGTACTCTGAAAACAGTGCTAGGAAAAATATCTGAATCATCACAACAATTAAACACATCTGCAGCTCACCTTACAACGGTTACCGAGAATGCGACTCAAGGCGCAGAAAGCCAAATGGAATACTTACAACAAACATCACAATCCATGGTCGAAATGTCAGGAACAGTCCAAGAGATCGCGGAAAGCGCCCAACTAGCATCAAACTCGGCACATCAATCTAATAACGAATCTACTACTGGGAAAAGTGTTGTCGCTGAAACTCGCAGCTCAATGGAAGGGCTGGTGACACGTATACATGATGTCAGTCTAAACCTCGAAAACCTTAAACAAGAAACCAACCAGGTTGGATGTATTCTCGATGTTATTCGTGGTATTGCTGGCCAAACCAACCTTCTTGCATTAAATGCAGCGATTGAAGCAGCCCGTGCCGGTGAGCATGGCCGAGGATTTGCGGTGGTGGCTGACGAAGTCAGAAGCCTTGCAAGCCGAACTCAAGAAAGCACCGAAGAAATTCAATTGATGATTTCGAAACTACAATCTGAGTCGCAGCGTTCGGTAGACTCCATGCTACTCAACATTCAAGATGCAGAATCAACGGCAAATAAGACAGAAGAGGCAGGAGTAGCGCTAGACTCTATCGCCGCATCCGTTGGAACAATTCTAGATATGAATGTGAAGATTGCCAGTGCTTCAGAAGAACAAAGCATGGTAGCGCAGCAAATCTCAAACAATGTAGAAACCGTTTATCAAACCGCTGTTGGATCAGCTAAAGGGGCTGAAGAAACTCTCGATAACGCGCGGGAACTGTCAAGCTTAGCAAATGATTTGAGTAACATAATGAAACAATTCAAAGTTTAAAAACTCACCCTTGCTTTAATCAATTCTTTAGCCCGCATATATGTGGGCTAATTTCATTCCCAAAGGTAGTACCTCACTGCGCAGACCTTAAAGGGCTAATCAAGCGTTCTATCATTCTGTTAATCGCCTGCATTTGCGGGGCACTTTTGTATGCATAATTAAATGGCGGTAAATTATTGCTGGTATATCCCCAAAAATCCCAACAGCCGCGTGGATTTACCGGATTGATATTTGATCTCTTTACCTGAGGATATAACACAATAATATTATTGCTATCTGCTACTTCCATATATCCCGTTTGTTCAATGTAGGTTGTATTCATAATAGAAATTCCCTGTCGACATCCGTGTAATGCAACATGTACACGACATTGTTGTGTTTTACATGATTGGGGGATATACACGTAAGCATCATCATCCATACTTGCTAATTCAGATTCGAAAAATGACCTCTGGTTAAAGCGAAGTAGTTCCCCTTGTGGGTTAGTTACAGCCTCATTTAACTCACCATAAATATGTTCCAACATTCTTTCTGCTTGAGGAATGTTGCAATTATTTATATAAGGAGACTGAGTGACATCACAAGCAGCGTCTTCAGCGTCATTGGTAATAAAGGCATGCCCAGCATTAACCGATTTATTATAAAATATTTGATTTCCGTTAAGGCCAATTGACTCATAAAAATCAGATGTTGAATCAACCACCTTTGTAACAACTGTTCTATCGCTTTGACCAGAAAAGATGTACACCTGGTCATCAAGTAGATTGTCAGGTGTATCTATTAATTCAGCTTCCCCTGATTGCTTGGCAACACTAGCCAACTCTTTTCCAACAGGAAAAAATGCAGAAGGACAAATAAACCACGTATATTTGCAGGGGTCCATACAGGTAGTAAGGGCATTGCTCAGTGGAGACATAAACGAGAAAGTCGAAGCGCAATTCCACGGACCACCAGCCACTATACCGGCCCCTACAAGCTTTTCTGAATAGGCAACATGGAATTGAGCAGCCATGTATGCTCCAGATGAAAGACCAGAAACAGACGTCTGTTCAGCCAGTGCATTCATTGTAGGCAACGGGGCTTCAATTGCATGAGTGTTAGTCGTTAATAGTATGAACAGCCCTGAAAAGATGAGCGATATACGGCGTAGCATGACAGTAAACCCCAGACATCAAATGAATGCGCAGGAGTTTACCCTAGGAGGAATGGAATAAATATTACAGATTTGCCAGCTGAGCAGACTCAAGTGTTTGGCTAATAAGTGCATTAATAGTCATCGGCCCCACACCTCCTGGAACAGGTGTCATAGCTTTGACTCTGTTTTCCAGCCCGTGCTTTTCAATATCGCCAATACCACCTGCATGATAACCCGCGTCTATCACCACAGCACCATCCTTGATCCATTGTGCCTTTATAAGCTCTGGCTGGCCAACAGCACCAATGACGATATCCGCTTGTTTTACTTGCTGGGCCAAATCAACAGTACGTGAGTGACAAACAGTTACTGTTGCATTCGCGTTTAGCAGCATGGCTGCCATCGGTTTACCTAAAATTGGGCTACGGCCAACGACAACAGCATGCTTACCTTCCATCTCTACATTATAATGCTTTAATAGGGTCATTATTCCGGCAGGTGTGGCAGAACCAAATGCTTTTTCACCCATCGCCATACGACCAAAACCCTGTGTTGTTACGCCATCAACATCTTTTTCTAATGCAATCGCATCAAAACAAGCACGCTCGTTTATCTGCTCAGGTACCGGGTGCTGCAATAAAATACCGTTGACTGCAGGATCGTTATTTAAACGCTTTATTTCTAAAAGTAGTTGCTCTGTCGTAGTATCAATAGGCAAGACTATACTCTGTGACCCCATGCCGACTCGTTCACAAGCATTTACTTTCATCTGAACATACGTTGCAGACGAAGGATCGTCACCCACAAGGATAGTTGCCAGTGCTGGTTTTCTTCCACCTTGCCCGGTAAGTCGTTCAACCGATGCTTTTAGCTGCTGCTCACGATTTTTAGCTAATGACTTACCATCCAACATCTGTGCAGACATGAAAAAAATACTCCTAATTAATAAGCAAATACAAAGCTACTAGCGACAAACCCAGC
>NZ_JADGEV010000029.1:20914-49691 GCF_016744175.1 Neptunomonas sp.
GATTTTTAGCTAATGACTTACCATCCAACATCTGTGCAGACATGAAAAAAATACTCCTAATTAATAAGCAAATACAAAGCTACTAGCGACAAACCCAGCTTTAATAGCTCGCTCCCGCAAGCGTCCAAATAACAACAGCTTCCTCATCTCTGGAAGGATTCAACACCCAATGTGGTTCGTCTCCAGTTAACGAAAAACTATCGCCTGCCTGCAGTTGAAAAACTTTACTTCCAACGCCTAGCTCAAGCGTACCTGACTGGATAAACCCCGCCTCCTCCCCTTTTCGTTCTCTCGATTCTCTACTACCCGCCCCAGGAGAAAACGTAGTCAGTATCATTTGCAATTGCCCACTAAGGCGCGGCGAAAGGAGTTCTTCGCGGATACCTGTTCCCGCAAAATTGAGGCTTCGTCTAGAACTTCGACGTACTACATGATGAAGCTCATCCATCGGAGGATGTTGATCTGTATGAAAAAACCAACTTATTTGTACACCCAACACTTCACTGATCGCCTGTAATACAGGAATAGGCAAAGAAGAAACGCCGCGTTCAACCTGACTCACATAACCAACAGAACGGTTTATTCTTTCCGCCATAACGATCAATGTGATCCCTTTGGCTTTACGCAAATCACGTATCTGACTGCCAATACGAAGGTTTTCACTGTCAGCAGTTTCTCTACTTAGTTGGTGTTGCTGGTTCATACTTTTCCTATGGGGTTAAATAACTGCAATGCATAGTAGCAAAAATCTTTGGTATGAAGTATCCGCTTAGCACGAACAAACAGCGAACCTCTTCAATACAAAGCCATCTCAAGGAAAGAAGTTCAGCCAAAGGTAGTAGTCTATTGCCGATGGACTCGTCAAATAATGTATTTAGTGAATAAAACTACACATTTAGTACTCAGCCACAGCCCCCGTAACTGCTGTTTTCTCAGACTGGTTCTACTATATCGGATGAGCTGGCCCTAAAAAATCTCACTATATAAGTTAACTATTGGGTTATTGTCACTTTAGGATTATGGAACTTATTAAAAGAGTCACCAGGTTCAAAAAAATGCTTTTAAAGCGTGATAATGACTTGTTAATCGAATAATACATGGCCCAAAGAAGGTCACACTCATTTCGATTAGTAAGTTTGCTTGAATTTTTCAGGCTACTAAAACTCCCAGCTTATCTTGCAAGGTGGGAGAACATAAAAATCCAGGAGATACTTATGAAACATAAGAATAAGATCGTTAAAGTACTTTCCCTGACAGCTGGTATGGTGTTTTCTGCTAGCTCAATCGCCGCTAGCTGGAACATTGCAGTAGGTGACGGTGGCGGAAGTGCCCAGGAAGCCCTTGGTTTAAAGTTTATTAAATCTTTAGAAGAAAAAACTAGCGGCAAACACACAGCAAAACTGTTCCTGAACGGTCAGCTAGGTTCTGAGCAAGATACAGTCAATGATGCAGCATTAGGCACATTAGACTTTTCAATCTTAGCAAGTAATAACCTCGCACCTTTCTCTCCTACTTTGGGTGTTCTTTCGCTACCTTATATCTTCGAAAATCTTGAGCAAGCTCAAAAAACTGTCGAAGGTCCTATCGCAGCAGAACTAATCGCTAATACCGTCCGTGATTCTGGCGTTCGTATTGTAGGTTGGACTTACTCGGGATTCCGCGTTCTTAGTAACTCTAAAAAGCCAATTCAAAAACTGGCTGACCTAGATGGCGTTATTGTTCGAGTTCCTAAAAACGAAATCATGATCGATACTTATAAGTCTTGGGGCAACAACCCAACACCTATGGCTTGGTCAGAAACGTTTACTGCATTACAACAGGGCGTAGTTGATGGGCAGGACACGCCATACACTACAATCTATGCAATGAAGTTTGGTGAAGTTCAAAAATACATCACTGACTTACATTACTTGTTCTTGCTTGAGCCACTAATTATTTCTGAGTCTCTATACCAAGATCAGAACGGTGACACGAAAAAAGCAATCGATGAAGCAGGCCTTGAAGCAACAGCTTATAGCTTGCAGTGGCTGAAAGATCAGGAAGCTACGATCAAAGATGAGCTAGTTAACAAGTATAAAATGCAAATAGATACTCTAGCTGATGAAGCTGAATGGGCTAAAAAAGCTCAGATGGCTGTATGGCCTAAGTACTATGAAAGTGTAGGCGGCAAAGACAAAGTTAATGCTCTACTACGCTCTTTGGGACGTGATGAAATCTAATTAAGTTGTAAGATTTCTTTATCACAACAGGTACACGCATCGCACTTCGGTCTGGTGCGTGTACTTTATACCGGAGGTCATATCATGGGCAGCAAGATTTTTCATTTCCTTGATAACATTGAAAGTTATATCTGTCGTACGCTGTTGGTATTATTTGTAACATTACTGTTTGCACAGATTGTATCCCGCCAACTTTTTGGCTATTCGTTCTCTTGGAGTGAAGAGCTATCCGTTTACATGTTTGTTTGGTTTGTTTTTTTCGGCGCAAGTTATGCCGCAAAATTAGCCGCTCACAACCGCGTTACCTTTCAATACAAAATGATGCCTGCAAAGGTACCACCTGTTTTAGAATTTATTTCCGATCTAATCTGGATTGGTTTTAACTGTTACTTCGTATATCTATCATATGATTTTGTATTCAACAAAATGAACGTGTTCTGGAAATCCCAGACACTGGGCATTCCCATGAAATACATCTATATGGTTCTTCCTATCGCTTTCGCTTTGATGACTATTCGCATTATTCAGGTGAATTACTTCAAGTTAGTGAAAGGTGTTGATATTCGGGATCCAGAATCACAGGAGCTGGATGAGCTAATCGATGACGCTCATCACATCGACGAAAACAACAATAAATAATTCGATTAATTCGGGAGTCGGCTCATGACCGAAACATCAATTGTCCTTATCTTGTTCGGGTCGTTTCTGGGCTTGCTGATATTAGGAGCACCTGTGACTGTCTCACTGGGTGTGGCAGCATTAGCATCGTTCCTTTATCTTGACCAGAACCCTATAAAGTTTGTCCAAATTGCCTTTACATCAGTAGGCTCTTTCCCACTGATGGCCCTTCCTGCTTTTATTTTGGCAGGTGCACTGATGGAGGCCGCAGGAATATCCAAAAGGCTAGTCCATCTAGCGGAAAGTTTCGCAGGCCCCGTTACTGGAGGTATGTCTGCCGCTGCAGTGCTTGCCTGTATGTTCTTTGGTGCAATTTCAGGGTCAGGCCCTGCTACTACCGCCGCCGTAGGCATGCTGATGATCCCCGCCATGGTAAAGCGTGGTTATGATAAAGGTTACGCATCTGCTGTAACTGCATCATCTGGTGGTCTGGGCATCGTAATTCCACCGTCTATCCCTATGGTTATCTTCGGTATTTCAGCCATTGGTATGCAAGTACCTGCTGAAGCGATTGCTAAGCATGGTGAGTTTCAAAGCGTATCCATCACCAAGCTATTTGTAGCTGGTTTCATTCCCGGCATGGTACTGGCCGGCGCATTAATGACACTAAATTATTTTCGCTGTAAAAAGCTAGGTTATAAAGGCACAGAAGAAGGCTGGTCTTTAAGCCAAATTCTGAGTGCCTTCCGTACAGGTTTCTGGTCAGTCATGGCTCCTCTGGTTATTTTAGGAGGCATCTACTCAGGCTTCTTTACACCCACTGAGTCGGCAATTGTCGCTATTTTTTACACTCTCTTTGTAGGTCTCTTCATCCATAAAGAATTGAAATGGAAAGACTTAGCCCGCTGCCTGGAAACCACAACATGGTTGTCAGGTCGTGTTCTCTTGATCCTGTTTACAGCGACAGTTTTTGGACGCCTACTGGTTGAGAATCAAATTCCAGCAATGGTTGCTGAGTCAATGCTGAGTGTGACTGATAACCTCTACTTAATCTGGATACTGATCATTGCGTTTTTATTGTTTGTTGGCATGTTTATGGAAACATTGGCAGCCATTATGATTCTGACGCCTGTTCTGCTGCCTGTTACCTATAACCTAGGGATTGACCCAGTTCACTTCGGTATTGTGATGGTATGTAGCTTATCTATTGGCTTCTCTACTCCCCCCTTGGGAGAGAACTTATTTGTTGCCTCCGGTATTTCAAATATCTCACTTGAAGAAGTTACGGCCAAAGCTTTACCTTTTGCACTGGTTTCAGCCATGGCTGTTGTACTAATCGCCTTCGTTCCGGAAATTTCACTCTTTCTTCCCGGAGTGTTTGGATACTGATGCATCAAGCCCTTCCTCAGTGAAGGGCTTTCATTTTTTTGAGGGATATCAAAATGCTACCTGAAATCCGAAAAATTCTTTATAGCACTGACCTTTCAGCAGGCTCCACGGCAGCATTTGAACACGCTACCTACATCGCTAAAAAAACCGGTGCAGAAATTCATATACTGCACATCGTGGAAAAACTATCTAGCGAGGCCAAAATCACATTACAAACATATGTAATGGACTCAACAAGTCGACATGAGCTCCTACAAGAACGTGTACAAAACGCGAGGAAAAAGTTAGACGAGCGCCAAGCAAACTTCTGGGACAATCTACACAAAGATGATGCTGAAGTTCAGAAGCAGATTAAATCAATCAATGTTGTAGAAGCGTACCCTGAAGAAACGATTCTAAAGATGGCTAAAGACTTTGATATTGACCTGATCGTTATGGGAACTCACGATAAAGGCTTGCTCCATACCTTTTTAGGCAGCGTAGCAAAAAACGTACTAAGCCATACACGAACACCTGTCATGATCGTTCCATTATCTAAAAGATAAGACGGACCTAATTTAGCACCAAAAAAAGCCCCAGCACATACGTGCTGGGGCATTATCACATCAGGGGGAACATCTGCGATAAGCTTGCTATGGCTTCCTCATTCCCTTATCAAAACCACTTTGCATAACTGAATTATCATATAACCAGAACACGGCCCCAGACGTAAACGATCATTAAAGACAATACTTATAACTTTAAGGAATAAGATACGTAAGTCATTAATTGAGAAGTAAAAACAAATAAAAGTGGAATTAATGTAGATACCACGACCTTGGTATTATCAATAAATAGTGTTTGATTTAGCGTTCATTACTGCACTTCTATGTTATAGATGCCCTATTAAGCGATGGATGATAAAGAGATTTCACAGGGAATAATCATGACTTGTCACAACGACTCTCAAAAAACACGGTTAAATATTGATGCATGGAGCGCATCAAACCCGTCAATTGGAAGTGGTCATGACCCTAGAAGCAGTGAAAACGGATTGCTCGCAATTTTTGCGGGAAGTGTAGAGCGAGCCTCCCAAGCCAAGTGGCTAGACCCAAAGCGCCCACTCATTAATAAAACGTACCTCCACATTCTTTGGCAAGTAGTCCCACTTCCACCCATAGAGCAAATGCCGCATACCCTTGCCATCCAGTTGGATGCTTTCATCCATAAAACACTACTCCCCTTATGGACTCAACTTGAATTCTTAGGACATGAACACAAACATAACTTAGCTGTACAGCTTGTAGACGATATCGCTCGAAATGCACTTAAGAACAGCGATCACGATCATATCGCTAGCTGGTTACTCTATTATTTGTGTCCACAGCTGCCAGTTTTCCCTATACCTACTCTTGATAAAAGGTTGCAGCCATCTCTTTCTTACGCACAGCACCATAGCTCGACAAGACTAAAGCTAATTCGCACCTTACTCTTTATACAAGGCTCTACACCCAGTGCGGTCTATGGTGATAAAAGTGAAAAAGATTTTATTAATAGAATTATCCTTGCGAGTGATTGGTGGCAACGGCACATTTTACTCCACAACCTATCGCCCCAAAAATTGTAATAGGTACCCGTCATACCCATCATCATTGCAATTCAGGGTTTTACTCCATAGTTTTATCGTCTAATATGAATTTAATGAGTATTTAAGAAAAGGGTCTTTTAAAGGCGAGGTTTCTACTCGTTAGTAGCAGCACTTTTCAAGATCTGTTCGTTTAATAAGATGAGGACGTAGCTATGATCAGTAAAGAACATAAGCAACAGGTAAACATCCGAACGAGTATTCATGTCCCTGTTGAAAAACTTTTACGCTGGAGAGACCCACACTGCCCAGATAGCTCTTTTCTTGAGGAAGAGTTTAGCCATGTTAACCATGAAAATGAATGCTGGCTTGAATCAGAAGAAGAACAAACTCGCCATTAATATTAAGGTAGCTAGCGCAACTAAAGCGCTAGCTCAGCCCCATTCTTTAAGAGCTATTAGTCGAATTTAAACTTTACGCTGCAATTTCTTTACACGTCAGAATATGCGCATGCTCAACTAATACGTCCTTATTAAGCCCATATAAGATATCCAGCATGTGCAAATGCAAACTTCCAGGCCCTTGGGACTGTTGTGCAGCAATTTCCCCTGCAATAGATAGTGTTAACATTGCCTGGACGCTTGCATCAAAGGCTCGCCGATTAACAGCCAAGAACGTAGCTACAAAAGCAGTTGCGGCACACCCCATAGCAGATACCCGCGTTTGCATTAAATCGCCATTAGCAATCATTAGAGCCTTTTTACCATCAGTAATGATATCCGCCTCGCCCGTTTGGATAACAACAGCACCCGTTTGTGTTGCTAGTATCCACGCAGCTTCGGCCACATCTTTACCAACAAGCGCTTTAATTTCAGCGCTATTACCACGAATAACCGTTGGTTTAAAAGAAAGCAGCTCTCGTGCATAATCACAACGTTTTTGCGAAGCATGTACAGAGACAGGGTCAAGAACCCAAGGGCGGTTATAATCACGTGCGGTTTCAATTGCCAAGGGTATAGCAGCTTTACGCGCGTTATCTAGCGTACCAATATTAATACTAAGACTATCAGAGCTGGCTACAAACTCTTGGATCTCTTCAACACCCATGGTTAAAGAGGGACGCGCACCCACAGCCAGTAATATATCAGAGGTAAAGTCCATGGCGACTGTATTTGTAATGCACTGCACCCTGGGCTTTTGACGAGCTATAGTCGTCAACATGACTGCACTCGAAGATGCGTAATCAGTGCTACTTTGCGTTTCAATATCAAATACGTTAAATACAGAAGACATAGCTTACCTCCAAAGAAATTTCAATCAGGAACACATATTTGGCCCTGGTCTACATTTATTGTTTGCATTGCAACTACTAGCTGCGTGCGGTTCTCTATTTCAAGCTTACGCAGAATATTGGACATGTGAGTTTTAATCGTGTGTTCAGTCAAAGACATCTGATGAGCTATTTGTTTATTTCGCATCCCACATCGAACCCACTTTAGAACATGATTCTCCTGGCCCGACAAACGACAAAGAGCATGCCCCAAACGTGTTTTCTGACTATCGATTAAGTCATGCGAATTGTCGTCATCATAACGCCAAATACAACCGTCTAAGACTGTTTTAATTGCCATCCCTAGCTCCTCAAGTGAAGCTGTTTTAGCAATAACACCATTAACCCCACTAAAAAGCACCCGGCGCATCCAGGTAATATCTTTATTGTCAGTAAGCATTAAGATTCTTGTATCAGGCCGCCGCATAATTCGCTTTACATGATCAAGCTCCTCAAGCCCATGTAAGCGCGCATCAAGTATTATAATCACAGCTTCCTGCCGTTTAGATAACGAGCGAGTCAATTCGCTGTAACTATCAACACAGGACGTCTTAACGGTAATACCTGCATTATCTAGTGCAACTTGAACACCCAAGCGATATAACGGAGACGCATCAGCAATGACAACTTTCATAGAATACCTTTAGCTAAGCTCACTTTTAAGACGAGACCGCTCATCAGCCGTATATTGAACATAACCAACGGGTATATGATCATTGATAGCATCGCGAATTTGTTGCGCATCTTCTGCAGAAAAAGCACCACAAAGCTCTATAAGCTGTACGTCTTTAGTTATCATCTCTTGCGCAACCATTTCAGCCTGAGCCACATCAGAAACACCGGATACCATCATGCTAAAATTTTCACTGTTTAATCGGGCATGATGTTTGAACATCTCCAAATCGTTGCTTTTCACAATGAAACCGTATCGTTGTAAAGCCATCCCACTCTCCTGAAATTACATTATTATGATTATCCAAGCAGTAGCCCTGCTTTGTGAAGTCTCTTCATTAAGGCTTCCTGCCAAAGTATTGCTTTAGCTTTCAGTAACTTCATTTAAGACTGCTTTAAGAAAACTCCTTAGTACCAGAGCTTTTTGAAATGTGGAGCCAGCAAGCTTTGTCTATAAAATAAATATCAACTTACTGCTAATATTTAAAAACAAGCAGGTAAAAAAAAGCCGCTTCAGAATCATCATGAAGCGGCGAACTCAGCAACAAGCTGATAGGGACGAGCATAAACAACTAATCACGCAATAAACGCAATTCATACAAATAAAAAATCTTAAAAAACAATAATATATAAAAACTCTACACGTGAGCCTGTACGACAGTTATCGCGATTACATTAACCACATCTTTAGCACTGCAACCTCTAGAAAGGTCATTAGCGGGCTTGTTTAAACCTTGTAAAATGGGACCAATTGCATCAGCTTTACCTATCCTTTCGGCAAGCTTATAACCTATATTCCCAGCCTCAAGGTTCGGGAAAATTAATACATTGGCACGACCATGAGTCGCAGACTCAGTGACTTTACGATCTGATATCTCTGCCACAATTGCCGCATCCAACTGCACATCACCATCAATGGCCAAATCAGGCATTTTTTCCTTCACCTGTCTCGTCGCTTCTACTACTTTATCAACTGCAGCATGCTTAGCACTGCCACTCGTGGAGAAAGAAAGCATAGCTACGCGAGGCTCCTCTTCGAGTAATGTTCTTGCGCTGTTTGATGCAGACATAGCTATTTGGGCCAATTGGGATGCATCCGGGTCAATGACTAAACCACAGTCAGCAAATAAAACACCACCTTTCAGTTCATGGAAAGGTTCACACAGCATCATTAGAAAAAAGCTAGATATCATAGGACTAGATGGAGACATACCAATTATCTGAATCGCAGAACGAACCGTATCACCCGTTGTATACACAGCGCCTGCAACCGACCCATCAGCATCATCCAAACGCACCATCATCTGAGCATAGTGCAAAGGGTCTTTTATACTGATAGCTGCCTGTTCTGTTGTCATTCCTTTTGCTTGGCGCAACTGAAAAAGCGCCTCTGCATATCGGCCTGAAGCATCAGATGTTGCAGGATCTATTAGCGCTATTGAATTTAAATCAAGGCCTAATTCGGCCGCTTTATTTGTAATTACGGGTATATTTCCCAGCAATGTAATATTAGCAATGCCTTTTTTTGTTGCGATAGTAGCTGCTTCAATAATGCGAGGATCTTCCCCTTCTGCAAGCACAACCCTTTTTGGATCTTCATTTGCACGTTTAAAAATATTATTCAGGGCCTTCATAAATATTTTTCCTCAAGGATTAATCAGAGGGAGCCTCTGAGCAATTCACTGATAACAATGAACTGTCCAGAGGAGCCGAAATGATTCAACATAAAAATAATAGCGGTATCCAAACGGCTTACAGATATGTTTGAAATGAAAAAAGAACCGAAGGCCGGTTAGCCTTCGGTTAGATATTACCGAATCAATTTACAAAGTCTTATTGGAAGTCTTTGTATTTATCCAAGTGACGTACTGGCTTAGACAGTGCATCACGACGGAACGGATCGCCTAGTTCACGAGTACACATGATCTCGATAACAGTAGTCTTACGGTTTTCCATCTGGTCGTTAAGAGCAGCTTTCAAAGCAGCACCAACATCTTCTAACTTATCAACTACAACACCTTGAGCACCCATAGAGCGTGCAATGTCTGCAAAGCTTGGGTTTTCTAGTTCACCAGCAACGAAGCGGCGGTTGTAGAAATCTACCTGGTTCTTCTTCTCTGCACCCCATTGACGGTTATGGAAAACGATTGCAGTTACAGGAATATCTTCACGTACGCATGTCATGATTTCCATCATAGACATACCCCATGCGCCGTCACCAGCGTAAGAGATACCTGGACGATCAGGAGCAGCAACTTTAGCACCGATCATTGTAGGCAATGCGTAACCACAGTTACCGAAAGCCATTGCTGCGAAGAATGAACGTGGACGCTCAAAACGCAAGTAGCTGTTAGAAACAGAGTTAATGTTACCGATATCAGTTGATACCATTACATCAGCAGGCATCGCTTTTTCAAGCTCACGTAGAACCTGACGTGGGTGTAGGTATTGACCTTCTTCACCATTTTGCTCTTCGATCATCTCCATAGAGTAATCGTCGCGCTCGTGGATCCACTCGTCCAGTTCCTTTTCCCAAGATGCTTTTTCAGCTGCAACTTCAGCTTCACGAGCAGCACGGTTATCAAGGCACTTAGCAGGTTTGCCTTCCATCAGAGCCATAATAGATTTAGCTGCTGCTTTAGCATCACCACAAATTGCTACATCAACTTTCTTAACCAAACCTAGCATTTTAGGGTTGCAGTCAATCTGGATGATTTTAGCGTTCTTCGGCCAGTAATCTAGACCATGCTGTGGCAAAGTACCGAATGGACCTAGACGAGTACCAAGTGCTAGTACAACATCAGCTTTAGCAATTAATTTCATCGCTGCTTTAGAACCCTGGTAACCCAGAGGACCACACCAGTTAGGGTGAGACGCTGGGAAAGAGTCATTGTGCAGGTAGCTGTTTACAACTGGCAGACCAAGCTGCTCAGAGATAGCAATAGCTTCGTTGAAAGCATCACCAATAACAACACCACCACCAGAAATCATTACTGGGAATTCAGCGTTAGCTAGCAATTCAGCAGCAGCTTTAAGTGACTCTTCACCACCAGCAGCACGTTCGATACGGATAGGCTTAGGAATCTCACAGTCAATATCTCCGTAGAACAAGTCACGAGGAATGTTCAACTGAGTAGGACCGTTTTCTAGCATAGCGCGATCAAAACAACGAGCTGTGTATTCAGCCATACGTGCGTTGTTAGTAACTGTTACCTGGAACTTAGTAATAGTTTCGAAGAACGGTAGCTGTTGAGCTTCCTGGAAGCCACCCAACCACTGTGTGTTAGTACCCGTTTCTGGCGTGATACATACAACAGGAGAGTGAGCCCAGTAAGCAGCAGCAATGGCTGTAACAAAGTTTGTGATACCCGGACCATTCTGAGCAATACACACACCGTGACGACCTGATACACGAGAGTAACCGTCAGCCATGTGACCACCGCCCTGCTCGTGCACTACAGGGATCAAGCGAATACCTGCAGGAGTGAAGATATCCATTGCGTCCATAAAAGCAGAACCCATGATACCGAAACAATCAGTTACACCATTTGCAACAAGTGTTTCCACCATTGCTTCACTAGGAGTCATACGAGCCATAGTCATAATTCCTTATTATTAAAATTGACAACAATTTCTGCTGCCGGTAGAAAAAGTTAAATAATCAAGCACAGTAAGAGATGTAATCACGTCCTAGTGCATCAGCTACTTCTTTGCTGGTAATCTGCCCGTTATGGACATTCAGACCATTCGCTAAATGCTTGTCACGGCGAATTGCTTCTTGCCAGCCAAGATCAGCTAATGAAACGATAAATGGTAACGTTGCATTATTGAGAGCCAATGTTGAGGTACGGGCAACCGCCCCCGGCATATTGGCAACACAGTAATGAACAACGCCATCCACTATATAAGTAGGGTCCTGGTGTGTTGTTGCATGAGACGTTGCAAAGCAACCGCCTTGATCAATTGCAACATCAACGATTGCGGAACCCGGTTTCATGCGAGAAACCATATCAGCAGTCACCAGTTTTGGAGCTGCAGCGCCAGGAATTAGCACACCACCAATCACTAGATCAGCAGAAAGCACATGCTCTTCCAACGTTGCTTTACTTGAATATACAGTTTGAATAGCCGTTCCGAATTCAGACACCAAACGACGCAACACATCAACAGAGCGATCTAAGATAACCACTTGTGCGCCCATTCCGATGGCCATTCGAGCCGCGTTAGAGCCAACCACTCCGCCACCGATAATGGTAACTTTTGCTGGTTCAACACCTGGCACGCCACCAAGAAGCATACCGCGGCCTTCTTTGGATTTTTCTAAGCAAGCTGCGCCTGCTTGAATAGACATGCGGCCAGCTACTTCAGACATCGGCGCTAATAAAGGCAAACCGCCTCTATCAGATGTGACTGTTTCATAAGCGATACACGTTGCACCACTCGCTTGAAGGTCATCTGTTTGGTCAGGGTCAGGAGCGAGATGAAGATAGGTAAAAAGTAATTGGCCTGGACGGAGCATTTTGCGCTCAACTGCTTGTGGCTCTTTTACTTTGACGATCATATCAGCAGCTGCAAAAATTTCTTTTGCTGTTTCAACAATCGTAGCGCCTGCGGCAAGGTAGTCTGCATCAGAAAAACCAATACCAACACCGCCATTAGCTTCAACCATCACTTGATGACCACGACTGGTTAGCTCCTCAACACTTGCGGGAACCATACCAATCCGGTATTCATGATTTTTGATCTCTTTAGGAACGCCTATCAACATAATACCACTCCCGTTTACTATTATTATCATTCAAGGTAGTAGAGTTTTTTTCTGGGTTGGTCTGTTACGAAAACATCATTACCAACGCAGGTTGCATGGTTAGAAGATTAGGAGTCTGGCCCTAAAGTCAGTAGAACCAGATTAAAAGAATGGGTTAAGCCAGAACAAAATAAATGGCTTATTTTTTTATAAATACTTTAAATTCAATAACTTAATAAAAATAGAAATAAAAAAAAACCACTTATAAAAGTGGTTTTTTTTTGGCCCCATCGACATGAATTTAAGCCATGGCGCGAATCAATTCAGCCAATTTCTTTATTCCAGGTTCAATCCGGTCGGTAGAAATAGACGAATATCCGAGTCTGAAGTAGTTCTTTGGCGGAGCATCATCAAGAAAATGAATAGCCCCCGCTTCAATCAAAATACTTTCTTGCTTCGCGCGCTCTTGCAAAATGGAGGCATCCAGACCTTCAGGGCCTTTGACCCAATAACAAGATCCCCCGAATGTTGGTTGATCATGTGACTCTGGTAGATGAGCAGTCAATGCTTCATCCATGGCTCTCCATCTTGTTTGGTAATTACGCATAATATTCATAATCAAAGAATCATGGTATCCACGCTCTAAAAACAGAGCGACTGAACGCTGATTATTAGCAGCAGGGTGTCGTACCATCAAGCGACGCAGTGCTCGGGCTTCATGTATGAGCTCAGCAGGCCCGACCAAGTAACCTACCCGCAACCCCGGAGCTAATGTTTTAGATAAACTACCGATATAGAGAACTCTGTCATTCTTATCCAAGCTTTTTAAAGCGGGTATTGGATTAGTTTTAAAGTTTGTTTCGCTCTCATAATCATCTTCAATGATTATAAAATCATCTTCGTTCGCGCGGCGTAGCAGCTCATACCTGCGCTCGATTGGCATAGTAACTGTCGTCGGACACTGATGGCTGGGTGTCGTATAGACAAGATCACAGCCTTTGAGGCGGTCATCAACAATCATGCCGTCTTTATCAACAGGAATCGTCCGTACTTGAGAAGGATTCAATGTTGCGATATTGCGGATATCAACATAGCCTGGATTTTCTAATCCCATCACGCTCGTTTTATCCAGAAGAAGTTTTGCCAGCATATACAACGATTGCTGCGCACCAACGGTAACCAGTATCTGGTCAGCTGAAGCCCATACGCCACGTCGAGGCAGTAAGCGTGTGCGGATTTGCTCTACCAACAATGGGTCGTCATTATCAAAACGGTCTGCCGCCCATTCACTAATTGAAGGACCACTGACAGCATCGCGACAGCACTCGCGCCAGTTAACTGTTGGAAATAATGAAGAGTCAAATTGACCATAAATAAAAGGATAATTATATTTCTGCCAATCTCGTGGCTTGATAACATTCGTTTGTTGTGATGGTTTTAGCTTAAAGCGTCCTTCCCAATATGGGCAGTAAGTACCCGCTGACTCATCGTCTTGTAAGTCGCTTGGCGGGACAGTCTTTACCTGCCCCTGTAATATATCAGGGTTTACGTAATAACCACTGCGTTCTCTTGCTATCAAATAACCATCATCTAATAAATGCTCATAAGTCAAAACGACTGTATTGCGCGCGACATGAAGCTGCTGAGCCAATTTTCGACTAGAAGGTAACGGAGATTCAACGGGGATATTGCCATTCAATATTGCCGCTGCTATCTGCTCTCTCAACTGCTGCTGAAGACTACCGCCCTTACCAGGAGTTAAGTGAAAGAGATGAAACATTCATTTAGCCTTTTGCAATTATTTCTTGTTTTAATTTTTGCACACTGAAACCTGGTCATCAAACAAACGTTAGTCGACAACCTCAAAGCAGCAAACCTATATGCGATGCGTAAAATAAAGCACCATTACACGCAGTATAGTGTATGGCAGCCGATTACTCAGCAGACTTCCGTCAAGGACAAAGAAATATTAATTTTTGGTAAGATTTCAACGAGGTAAAGCAGTTTTAGCATGATAAAGACAACTACCCAAGAATGGGTAGTTGTCTATCCACATAGACGAAGACTTAGAGAGTCTGTCTTATGCTTTATGCTTTATGCTTTATGCATTAGGCGCTAGTTCAGCCAGTGCATTATCAATAGCATCTACGATTTTATCGATATCTGCTTGTGTAGCAATTAACGCTGGGCTCAAGCAAATAGTATTGTTGTACTCTTTGAATGAACGGTTAGTACGACCAATAATGACACCGTTTTTCATGCAGTGTGCGCCAATAGCCATCGCTACACTCTCATCAACAGGTTCTTTAGTCACACGATCTTTAACCATTTCAAAACCTGCAAACAAACCTTTACCACGCACATCACCGATGACGTCGTATTTTTCCATGAGCTGATTCAACCGGCCTTTCAGATACTCACCTTGCTGGTTTACATTATCAAGAAGGTTCTCATCTTCGATGATTTGCATGTTAACCAATGCAGCTGCGGGGCCTGCAGTACACCCACCAAATGTGGAGATATCACGGAAGTAATCCATACGAGGGTCTTCAGGATCTTTAAACTGATCAAAAAGATCTTCAGTCATAACGGTACATGAGATTGCGGCATAACCCGATGCAACACCTTTAGCCATGGTAACCATATCTGGCTTAATACCGTAATGCTGGTAGCCAAACCAAGTTCCTGTACGGCCTAAGCCACACACAACTTCATCAATATGAAGCAATATGTCGTACTGCTTGCAAATTTCTTGAACACGCTCCCAGTAACCATGAGGCGGCTCAATCACACCACCGCCTGCAGTGATGGGCTCCAAGCACAATGCACCAACAGTTTCTGGGCCTTCTGCAAGAATGACTTTTTCAATCTGGTTAGCAGCCCAAACACCATAGTTTTCTTTATCCGACTCTTCTTGAGCACGGTACTCACAGCAATGCGGTACTTCTACAAAACCAGGTGTAAACGGGCCGTATTGGTTTTTACGCTCATACTGGCCTGTCGCACTGAGTGCTGTAATAGTTGTGCCGTGATAATCACGCTCACGGAATAAGATTTTATGCTTCTGCCCGCCATTTTTCTTAGCTGCTAACTGGCGAACAATTTTAAATGCTTTTTCGTTTGCTTCGGAGCCTGAATTTGAGTAATAAACACGGCTCATACCCGGCATTTTAGCAATGAGTTTTTCTGCAAATTGTGCAGCAGGTACGTTACCCGCTGTTTGAGCAAAATAGTTAAGGGTAACCAGTTGGTCACGCACGGCATCAGCAATTTCCGTACGACCATAGCCAACATTGACTGTCCATACTGCGCCAGATACTGCATCCAGATACTCATTACCTTTAGCATCCCAAACACGCATGCCTTCGCCTTTAACAATAACCATCGGATCAGCTTCTTCGAATGGTTTATGTTGCGTCAGATGATGCCAAATATGTTTACGGTCGTTACCAACCACTTCTTTTGCATCAAATTCGTTAGCGTTGTAAGTCATACTCACTTCCTCTGAAATACTGTTATTTTTATACTGAGGCAGGAGCTTTTGCTCCTAACTTCTGTCGTTTTTATAAAGACTGAAGCGCGTTAACGTACTTACACTTAAGGTTTAACACCTATAAAAAAGCACCCCGCCCGGCCTACCAATGACGTTTAAATTACTGTCCAAGCATGAAAGTGAGTTAGAACCAGATCTTTCACGATAATGATACCAGCGCATTAAATGTGATCTTAAACCACACATCAAAACAAAGATTCAAAGTACTGGACTCACACTTCAAAACACTTTGGCTCTTCTCGATTCACAGTAGTTTTCCGAGTATTGCAGGATAAAAATAACTGAACATATCTATTGTTCTAGTGTGAATTAGAAGGGAAATAAAATGATTCGGCTTACCGTTAATGGCGAAACAATGCAGCTCTACAGCACAGACAATTTAAAACAATTACTAGAATCACTTCACCTAGGCCAGAAGCGAATTGCTGTTGAAGTTAATCGCGAAATCATCCCTCAAAGCTTGCACCAAAGTACGCGTATTCGTGAAGGTGATAAAGTAGAAATCGTTCGAGCAATTGGCGGCGGCTAATCATAAAAATAATCGTTAATTCATTAGCTTAGCTTCTTCGGAGGAAACCAAGATGACACCCGATATTATTTTGAATGACCCGTTTATTGTTGCCGACCGCACCTTTACATCACGACTGATGATAGGAACCGGTAAATACAAAGATATGGAAGAAACGCGTCTAGCAATTGAAACGAGTGGCGCCGAAATAGTCACTCTTGCTTTGAGACGAACCAATATTGGGCAGAACCCGAATGAACCCAATTTACTGGATGTCATCTCTCCAGAAAAATATTGCATATTGCCAAACACTGCATTTTGCTACACGGCAGAAGAGGCTGTACGCACCTGCCGTTTAGCAAGAGAACTGCTCGGTGGTCACAACCTTGTAAAACTCGAAGTACTCGGCGATGAAAAAACTTTATACCCTAACGTAACAGAAACACTCAAAGCTGCTGAAGTACTAATAAATGATGGTTTCAACGTCATGGTTTACACAAGTGATGACCCACTCATTGCTAAACGCTTAGAAGACATGGGCTGTGTTGCCGTTATGCCACTAGGTGCACCAATTGGCTCAGGACTTGGTATTAGTAACCCTCATAATATTAAACTGATTTTAGAAAATGCCCAGGTGCCCATTATTGTGGATGCTGGTGTAGGCACACCTTCTGATGCAACGCTTGCTATGGAATTAGGGTGCGCAGGCGTACTGATGAACAGCGCAGTGGCGCATGCTCAACAACCTGTTTTAATGGCACAAGCTATGCGCAAAGCTGTTGAGTGTGGTCGTGAGGGTTATTTGGCGGGACGAATGCCTCGCAAAGCATATGCCAGTGCTTCATCACCAATTGAAGGTACTATTTCCTAACGTTATCGACACATTAAATGGCAGTCACTGTGTTAACTTACTGCCATTTTCTTTAGCGTTTCGCCTTTATATCAATTTTTACCCGTATTACTTTACCAGTGATAACTTACTTTACAACCTCAGTTACAACGGGTGCTATACGATACCTACGCCCTAATAACCATAGCATCATTGCGGCGCCCATTCCGCTAGTTCCTAAAATCATCGTCATAATCATAATCTGATATCGAACGGCTATAAGCGGCGAAACACCCGAAAGGATTTGGCCTGTCATCATTCCTGGCAATGCAACTAAACCGACAGCAAGTAGGCCATTAATCTGAGGAATCATAGCAGCATGAAAAGCATTCAGCCTTGCTTGCTTTTCATCCTTACCTTCATGTAACTCAGCATGATATCTCTCTGCGGCGAGGCTAATAGCATTCATAGTGTTAGCAAAATACATCCCTGCAAGCGGTATCATCACACGAGGCTCATACCAAACGTCTACATCCAACACTAACTTTAGGGTTATTAATAAATGCAGACTAACTGCCAGCCCTAATGCAATAAAAGCAGGTTTCAAAAAGCCTTTATGGTGCCTGACAGGACGAATAGCAATCCAGGAGGCTGCGCTAATCATAACCACTAATACCACTAAGGTGAGCCATATAGATGGATTACCAAATAGTGCGACTAAAATGTAGCCAACACCAATCAACTGTAATGTCATTCGCGCACTGGATAATAATATTTCGGACGGCTTACCCTGCCAATAAAGATAAATACCACAAATCATCAATACTGGTAGAGCACACCATGACAGTGATAACCAAGATATAGTGGGCATATTTACAGAGCTCCATTCCTTGAAAAGCAATAATTTCAAAAAAGTTTATAGGGGTATTATGCGACATATAGTGGCACTTTAAGAGGAATATACTAAGTGATATAGGTAGCGGAGATAATACAAAAACATGAAGTGATAATTATCACCCGCTCAGCATCACACTGAACGAGTGATATCTTTACTATTATGACTTATTATTCAGACTATTAGAAAAATCTAACATACGCTGCAAAGGACGACGAGCATCCTCAATTAATGATTCTTCCACCAATACTTCTCCTTCACCTGTCTCAAGTGCAGAGATAATATTTTCGAGTCCATTCATGGCCATCCACGGGCAATGAGCACAGCTACGGCACATTGCACCGCTTCCACCGGTAGGCGCTTCTAAGAAAGTTTTCCCGGGGGCTGCTTGACGCATTTTATAAAAAATACCGCGATCGGTCGCCACAATAAATGTTTCATTAGGCAACTCAGAGGCCGCCTTAATGAGCTGCGTGGTAGAACCAACTACATCAGCAATTTCCACAACAGCATCGGGAGATTCCGGATGCACTAGCACTGCTGCTTCAGGATAAACGCTTTTCAGCTCAAGAATACCCTTAGCTTTAAACTCTTCATGGACAATACATGAGCCGTCCCACATCAACATCTCAATGCCGGTTTGCTTTTGTACATACTCACCAAGATGCTTATCAGGCGCCCAGATAATCTTTTTACCTTGCTCTTCCAGATGCTCAGCAACATTAACGGCAATACTAGAAGTTACTACCCAGTCAGCACGCGCTTTTACCGCCGCAGATGTATTAGCATATACCACCACTTCGTGGTCGGGATGCTGATCACAAAATGCCGAAAACTCTTCAATTGGACAGCCAATATCTAATGAACAAGTCGCTTCCAGCGTTGGCATCAAAACACGTTTTTCTGGGTTAAGAATTTTAGCTGTTTCGCCCATAAAACGAACACCAGCGACCACTAATGTTTGCTCGGGGCGCTGTGTACCAAAACGTGCCATTTCAAGTGAATCAGAGATACAACCACCGGTTTCTTCGGTGATTTCCTGAACGATAGCGTCGGTATAATAATGAGCTACTAAACAGGCGTTTTTCTCTTTAAGCAATGTTTTAATACGTGATTTATAGCGGTCGATTTCAGCCAGCTCCATCTCACTTGGCAGGTGTTCCTGCGCAAAGTGTTCTTGAACCAGAATACGATCCGAAATGTCCTTTTTGCTCAACATAGTCAGATATCGCCAGTAGAAAATAAATGGGAGTGATAGGGTACACTATGGCGCAATTATTTTCACGCTACTGTAATACCAGAAGAATTATTCAAATAATAAACTAAACGTCAAGCACCAATATAACGTGTAGGGTCGGCAATATTAGCATCTTCAAATCCCTTGGCGCGTAAACGACAGCTATCGCAAATACCACAAGCCAATCCATTATCATCCGCTTGATAACAAGATATAGTCTCAGCGTAATTAACCCCGAGGGCTTGGCCTTCACGAATGATATCTGACTTAGTCATATTCATTAAGGGCGTATGAATTTTAACACCCTGGCCAGAGACTCCTGTCTTAGTAGCGAGGTTTGCCATTTTCTCAAACGCATCAATAAACTCAGGACGGCAATCTGGATACCCAGAGTAATCCACGGCATTAACACCTATGAAAATTGCGTCCGCTTCTAGAACTTCAGCCCACCCAAGCGCTAACGATAAAAAAACCGTATTACGTGCAGGCACATAAGTAATAGGAATGCCGCCAGTTTCGTGATCAGGCACATCGATGCTATGGTCGGTCAAGGCAGACCCACCAAAATCTTCAAGATGTAGACGTATAACACGATGCTCAGCAATGTCTAATTGCTCCACAATACGTCGTGCAGCATTCAACTCAGTTAAAGAGCGCTGCCCATAATCAAAACTTAAAACAAAACACTCAAAACCTTGATTCTTAGCCATCGCTAATACAGTAGCCGAATCAAGGCCTCCCGATAAAAGCACAACAGCCTTAGGTGCAGGCTTACTCATAACAATTTCATTCCTACTCTTTATTGATTTAACGCACTTTCAGCTAATTGAGCCGCTGAAGTTTGAGGGTATTCTTTCACTACTCGAGCCATAAACACCATGGACTTCTTAAGATCACCCTGCTGCTTATATAAAATGCCTAACTTATACAAAGCATCTGCCGCCTTACGAGATTCACGATATTGATCCGTCACACGCAAAAATGCTTTTTCAGAAAGAGGATGCTTACCTTGAGCCAAATAGATTTCACCCAGCCAATAGTACGCATTAGGTACTCGTGGGCTATTAGGATAATCAGCTAAAAACTGAGTGAAACTGTTAGCTGCTCCATTAAAATCTCGCTCTCTAACCAGCTTAAATGCCGCTTGGTAATCCCTCTGGTCATTTATGCTGGGAGTATTACTAGCATCTTTTGTCTGATTATTAGCAACGGAGGTAGTATTTTCATTTTCCTCTATAGGTGCATCTGAAACTACTGAAGCGTTAAGTGGCAGAGCAGAGCTGGCATTTTCTGCTATATTCTTCGCCGGTACATCTGCAGACTCAGGTAAATCGTCGTCTTGCATTTGGCTTTGAATAACAAGACTTAAACGGCGATCAAGATCTCTATAGCGGTCCTTTTGAGAGGCCTCCATACGCTTGAACCGATATTCTTGTGACTCTAGCTTACCTCTCAACTCCCGCAATTCATCTTGTAATTGTTGAATCGTAATAATCAACTGGCTATTTTGCGACAGCGCGTAATTGCTAGACGCCGTATTGCCCTGGTTAATTTCGATAACAGGGACAACCTGAGCGGCCTGAGTCACCATCGCAAAGGCGATGGTGACTACACCGACAGATATTCTTTTAGGGAATATCAATTTCATTATCGCGCTTCGTATTTCAGTTCAACACGACGGTTCTGAGACAATGATCCTTCACCAGACCCCATCACAGCTGGTTTCTCTTCACCATAACTAATAGATTCTGCTTGGGCACTATTTACGCCATTTACTGACAAAAAGCGCTCAACAGCTTTAGCGCGACGCTCACCAAGTGCCATGTTATATTCGCGTGTGCCGCGTTCATCTGCATGCCCATCTAAACGTACTGATGCGTTTGGATGAGTTGCCAGATACTGCGCATGAGCTTCCAAATCTGCGATGCTATCACTACGCACTGAAGACGCATCAAAGTCAAAGTAGAAAATGGTTTGTAAATTAGCAACATCGACAGAGCCTGCAACACCTGATCCATTAACATCTGCGCCAGATCCTGCACCATAGGTACTTGCTGATCCATTATTCTCATTCGACGAACCACTGCTATCAGTAAGAGTGCTTGGCGAGCTACAACCCGCGACCCAGGCAACAGATAATGCTAAAGATATTGCTTTTGCAACATTTGAAACGCGCATAGAAACTCCTGAAAATAGTTAAGTAGCTTAGGTCTTTACCTTAGCTTGTAGTTTAATCACTACTAATTTATTAATAACAATATTTTATTGCAAATATGGGGACCACGCAGGCTCCCTCACATCGCCACGGGTATTGGGCATTGTAAAGCGAACACGCCCATCCAAAGACACACCGGCCAACACTCCCCGCCCACCTTTTTTAGTTGCATATAGAATAATGCTTCCGTTCGGTGCAATCGTAGGAGATTCATCCAAACCTGTACTGGTAAGGACATCTAACCTGCCGCTTTTTAAATCTTGAACGGCAATATGAAAACCGGATGAATCCTGATGAACCATAGTTAAGAAGCGGCCATCCTGTGTTAAACGACCACGGCTGTTGTACTTACCTTCAAACGTAAGACGTTTGAGATCTCTCGTCGGCAAGTGCAATGAATATATCTGAGGCATACCTCCTCGATCAGAAGTAAACAGTAGTGATTCACCATCAGGAGCCCAGGTAGGCTCTGTATCAATGCCATAATGACGTGTTACTCGGTCCAACTGCCCAGTAGCCAAGGTCAACACATAGATTTCTGGGTTTCCGTCTTTTGATAACACTAAAGCAAGCCTATCACCTTGTGGTGACCAAGCAGGTGCTCCATTTAACCCTTTAAATGACTGAATTCTTTGTCGTTGCCCCGTGGCTAAGTGCTGAACATAAATAGATGGGCGAGTACTTTCAAATGAGACATACGCCAGCTTGCTTCCATCTTTCGACCATGTAGGTGACAAAATAGGTTCTTTTGATTCAAGTATAGTGCGTGGCCTAGCACCATCAGAATCTGCCATTTGGAGACGATAACGATATTTATTCTCTCCCAACATCTCAGCTGTTACGTAAACAACACGTGTCGAAAATGCACCTCTAATCCCCGTCAACTGCTGAAAGATTTGATCGGCTATATAGTGCGCCACATCTCTTAAGTTCCCTGCGTTACCATTAACAGTTTCAGACCAAACTCGTTGCTCTTTAAGAACATCATAAAGCTCTACAGTAGCGGTGACCTGATTATTTGCAGCGGGGATAATCCGACCGACTACTAAGTAATCACTCCCCGAAACACGCCAGTCACGGAAGAAAATTTGTTCCTGAGTCTGAGGACTACTCAGCATGTTTTCTCGCTTCATCATACTGAAGAAACCACTGCGACCGAGGTCATCGGATACAATTTGTGCAATATCATCACTGAGTTGCTCGCCATCCCAACCAAAAGGAACAACCGCAACAGGGGTGGGGGCATCAACACCCTGAGTAACTTCTATAACCAACTCTGCCCGAACAGCCAACGCTGATAATAGTAAAACGACACCTACCAAGATTTGTTTAACCATGTTTTACCACCTTAATCCTTCTGGTCGAAACTCAATAATAACCCGACGTAGCTCTCTTTCAAAAAAGAGCGGGTCTACTTCTGCAACTCGAGGAAAGCCACCAACTCTATATACAGCCTTTTCTGTTGATTTATCGAAAGCTGCATCACCACTGCTTTGAAGCACTTCCACACTATCGACCTCTCCCGAGGGAAACAAGCGTATAAGTACTTTAGCTTTCATACCATTACGAGTATTACTCGGGTATCTCCAATTTCGTTCAATTAGTGCCTGAATATACCCACTAATTTCAGCTCGCATTTTGTTAGCACGCTCTGCCGCCGCTTTACTCTTGGCCGCCCTTTGTTCAGCCAAACGTTCTTCAGCTTGTTGCCGTTTTAGTTCTTCGGTTTTACGTTTTTCGTCTTGCTTCAATTTTTCAGCTTTACGTTTTTCGTCAGCTATGGCTTTTTTCTTAACTTCAGCCGCTTTACGTTTTTTTTCTACTTCACTTTTTTTCTTCTCAGCGGCTCTTTTTTTAGCCTCTGCTTTTTTCTTATCTTCTTTTTTCTTTTTTAGTTCTTTCTTTTTCAGCTCGTTATCTGCAGCAATTTTTCGCGCCAAATCATTTTCTTTTTGTTCTTTCAGTTTTGCGTTTTTCTTTTTTTGGTCTGCTTTACGTTGCTTTTCAGCTATCGCTTTTTGCTTAACCTCAGTCTCTTTCTTTAACTTTTCAGCTTTCTGCTTTAGATCACTTTCAAGCTTTTGTTGCGCAAGTTCTCTTTGTTTCTGGAGTTCTTTTTGATGCTGCTTCTCAATTTTTTCACGCTTTTTTTCTTGAATAGCTTTATTTCTTTGCTCTTCCTGAAACTTTTTCTGCAAATCCTCCTGATTACTTAATGCTTTTAAGTCAATCATTTGCGCCTGAATATGTCGCGGCATTCTGCGATAAGGATCTTCTTGCTGAAACCAATGAGGAATTAACAGCAACAATAACCCGCCGTGCAAAATAATGGCGAATAGTATTGGAATAATATAACTGGTTATACCCACGCCATAACCTATTCTGTTACCAAGCCAACACTGCTTGCACCTGACTGCTGCATCAGGGACATCAAGGTCACGACTTTATCGTAGTAAACATTTTTGTCTCCCCTCACCAGTAACAACTGCTTTGGGTTAACACTCATAATCTTTTGTACACGGATAGATACTTCTTCGCTACTAACAGCCTCTGTTTCAGAACCTCCAATGTTGATGTAATAAAGGCCATCTTTATCCACAGTAACAATAACGGGTTCTTCATCCTGGGCATCAACGGGCTCTGCAGTAGCTTGAGGAAGCTCAACACTAACGCCTTGCGTCAACATCGGTGCTGTCACCATGAAAATGACGAGTAGCACCATCATGACATCAATATATGGGACAACATTAATGTCCGCGTTGAGTTTACGTTTATTTTTCTTCCGTCTTATCATTTTATTAAACCATTAAATTGGCGAATGAATACGGCGGTGCAGAATACTAGAAAACTCATCGGCAAAGGTTTCGTAATTATTCATTAACCATTCTGATTTAGCGGAAAAACGGTTATAAGCGATAACAGCAGGGATTGCCGCAAACAAACCTATTGCGGTTGCAACTAGTGCCTCTGATATACCAGGAGCGACAGATGCCAGCGTAGCTTGATGGACATTTGCAAGCCCACGAAACGCATTCATAATCCCCCATACTGTACCAAACAAACCAATATATGGACTTGTTGAGCCAACCGTCGCCAAAAAAGGTAAGTGCTGATCTAGTTTTTCTTCCTCGCGCGCTAAAGCAACACGCATGCTTCGATGAACGCCATCCATCACCGCATCAGGGTCATAATTCTTTTGCTGTGTCATTCGAGTGTATTCTTTAATGCCAGCACAAAAAATGGTTTCAGCACCGCTGATTTTCCCGGTTGAATCCGTGATCTCACGATACAATTGCCCTAAATCTATTCCAGACCAAAATCTATCTTCAAAGTTACGTAATGCTTTGGTCGTTTTATGAATGACACTAAAGCGTTGAAAAATAATCACCCAAGATATAAAAGATGCGAGCACTAGAATAGCCATAACTGCCTGCACTACTGCACTTGCATTGATAACAAGACTCCAGATCGACAACTGTTCGCCCACTGCACTTTCTCCGTGACAAGCCTATTAACTGGTTCCAAGTTAATAGAAATAGTAAATGATAATTAAATGTTATAAACAACGCCTAGCGGAACTTGTTCATGCTGTGATATCTGTATGTTTGAAAAGTTCATCCAAACAAACCAACAAGCGCAATTTAGTACCTAAGCGATGGTGTTTAGAGCAAAAACGCAACAATAGCAGGCACGCAGATTTATACAAGAAGGGTATTGAAAATGATAAGGTTATTTTTATATCTTGGGCTCTATTACTAAAAACAACCTTTCCATAATTTATTCATTTCTATAAAGAAGCATAATGAACTTCAGGGTGACCACTTTCTTCTTTGGATTGACATGAAAGGCACCTTGAAGAGACAGGGTTAGCTTTTAAACGATTAAGTTCGATTTCTTCATCACAGCTAATACACAAACCAAAAGAACCGTTTTCTAAACGATGCAATGCTTCTTGGCACTCTCTTATTTCACCTAAATGCCGTGAAACATTCGTGATATTAATTGTAGAATCTAAGTCCGCTGTTGCTTCGTCACCGCGATCGTGGGTCTCCCTAACGCCCGCATGCCCTCTTTCACCCTGTTGATCTTCTAGCTCATGACCAACATCTTCACGCAGGTGACCAAGCAACTCCAAAAGCTCTGCTTTTATAGCTTTAACTTGAAAGGCATTTAATTGGGGGGACATAGTGCTATCTCTCTTATTGTTAGTGTATTAACACGCTTAACAAAGCATACAGAGAGTAAAACACACTATTTTTGTAGGGGTTATTGATCCTCGTCAGGCTTATCTATACCAAAGTGTAAATAGGCGTGATCAGTGACCACTCGCCCCCTTGATGTTCTCATAATATAACCTTGCTGAATAAGGTATGGCTCAAGCACATCTTCAATTGTATCGCGCTCCTCACTGATCGCAGCAGCCAGACTATCGATTCCAACAGGCCCTCCACCGAATTTTTCAATCATCACCAACAGTAATCGCCGATCCATGTGGTCAAAACCACGCTCATCAACACTCAGCATATTTAACGCAAGATTTGCTACGTCTTGAGTGATAACGCCATCACCCTTTACTTCGGCATAATCACGAGCACGACGCAGCAATCGGTTAGCTATACGCGGGGTACCTCTACTGCGCTTAGCCACTTCTTTGGCACCTTGAGCATCAATCTTGGATCCTGATAATTGTGCAGAACGGAGAATAATTTGTGTTAAATCCTCTATATTATAAAACTCTAAACGTTGCACAATCCCAAACCGATCACGCAATGGCGAAGTTAAAGAGCCCGCGCGAGTGGTAGCGCCAACTAGAGTGAACGGAGGCAAATCCAATTTAATAGAACGTGCAGAAGGGCCTTCACCAATCATAATATCTAATTGATAGTCTTCCATTGCAGGATAGAGTATTTCTTCAACATTTGAGCTAAGGCGATGAATTTCATCAATAAAGAGAATGTCGCCTTCTTCTAAATTTGTGAGCAAAGCAGCTAAGTCACCAGCTTTCTCAATAATAGGGCCTGAGGTTGTTTTAATATCCCCACCCATTTCATGAGCAATAATATTTGCTAGCGTTGTTTTACCGAGCCCTGGCGGGCCAAAAATCAATGTATGATCGAGCGCTTCTTTACGCTGCCTCGCGGCATGAATAAAAATTTCCATCTGCTCTTTTACAACGGGCTGCCCAGTATAATCTGCCAGTGTTTTAGGACGAATTGCACGATCATGCTGCTCTTCGACAGGTGCACTTACAGGAGAAATAAAACGATCCGCTTCGATCACGACAAACGCCTCAGTGAACAAATAAAGAACAACACATATTAACTAACTATATGCCTTACAAAACTAGGAAGATTAGCCTGAAATCATCGATTTAAGTGCCAGGCGAATAAGCTCTTCACTGCTAACATCCACCCCTAATTTTTGCTCAGCTTGCGCGACTGCCTTCGTGGCTTGTACAGGCTTATAACCAAGAGAAACTAATGCACTTTCTGCTTCTTCTCTATAACCGGCCATGTGTTGCGCTATATCAGGTAAATCATTACCAGTAAGCTGGAAGTCAGCAGGTTCAGCTTGTTGAAGGCTTTTAAGTTTATCTTTTAACTCTACGATCAGACGTTCGGCAGTTTTCTTACCTACACCTGGGATACGCGTTAACGCCGCTGCATCTTCACGCTGCAGGCAACCTATAAACTCTTCCGTGGTCATCCCTGAAAGAATAGAGATTGCCATTTTCGGGCCAACACCATTCGCCTTAATTAAAGAACGAAATAAACCACGCTCTTGCTTATCAATGAAACCATAAAGTAGCTGCGCATCTTCTCGCACAACAAAGTGCGTATAAAGCACAACGTGATGCCCCATGTCCGGTAAGCGGAAAAAAGTGTTCATGGAAGCTTCTACTTCGTAACCAACACCCTGCACATCCACCAGCAGTTGTGGTGGTTGCTTTTCGATTATTTCACCCTTAAGTCGCCCTATCAAAGCTATTTTCTCATCCAGTTAAAAACATGGATAAATATACAGTACATCTATATAAATACCAATACCGTTAATAACAGTTTAATAATAAGTAACTCTCAGATGATAAACCTGTCCTTATTCATCAAATAATGCAGCTACGAACTCTTCAGAAACAAAAGGTCGCAAATCGTCTATTTGTTCGCCGACACCGATAAAGCGAATAGGCAATTCCAACTGCTTGGCAATAGCAAATATGATTCCGCCTTTTGCAGTCCCGTCCAATTTAGTCAGCGTGATGCCCGTAACACCCACGGCATCTTTGAATATACGCGCCTGACTCATAGCATTTTGTCCAGTCCCTGCATCTAGCACTAACATTACCTCGTGCGGGGCCGTTGCATCTTTCTTACGCATAACACGTACAACCTTCTCAAGCTCTTGCATGAGATGGTCTTTGTTTTGTAAACGGCCTGCTGTATCAGCAATCAATACATCAACATTCTTTGTTTGGGCAGACTCTAAAGCATCAAATAGAACTGAAGCCGAATCTGCACCGGTATGCTGAGCAACGACAGGAACATTATTTCGATCACCCCACACCTGCAACTGCTCGACAGCTGCCGCACGGAACGTATCACCAGCCGCCAACATGACGGATTTTCCTTGTGCCTGAAAACGCTTAGTTAGTTTTCCGATAGTCGTTGTTTTACCTACACCATTGACCCCTACCATAAGGATCACGTAAGGCTTACTCTCTGCATCTATTACCAACGGCTGCTCAACCTGACCTAACAAACCGGCGAGTTCTTGCTTCAAAGATTCATGCAATGCTTGAGCATCGGCTAATTGGTTGCGCTCTACCCTATCGGTTAACCGGCCTATAATTTCTGTTGTTGCTTCAACGCCAACATCCGCTGTTAAAAGCAGTGTTTCAATGTCTTCTAGTAGCTCGTCATCAATCTCTTTCTTACCGAGAAAGAGATTGCCTAATTTTACTGAAAGGTTTGCTTTTGTGCGGCTTAACCCCGCCTTCATCCGAG